>CANFHU010000014.1 GCA_947446925.1 Flavobacteriia bacterium | reverse complement strand
CAGATGGAAAAATCACACTTTCTGGATTAACCAATGGTAAAATTTACGCACTGAGTTACGTGAAGGATGCTGCTGCTACTCCTACCACTTCCACTTTTACTGCCTCTGGGACAACATACGATATTTCAAATCTTGGAAAAGGTGCGTATACCAAAATCAATGTAACAAATGCGGGTTGTACTTCCAACGATGAAACGCAAACATTAATAGATCCAAGTGGGATTTTGATTACGTCTTCCAAAAATGACCCAACAATCTGTGGAGGGATGGATGGTAGTATAACTATTTCTGGTTTAACGAATGGTAATACTTATTCTTTGAGTTATGTAAAAAATAATACTTCAACTATCAATTCTACATTTGCAGCAAGTGGAACTACCTACGAAATTAGTAATCTTGGCAAAGGTGTTTATTCTAAAATCCATGTAATAGAATCAGGATGTGCTTCTAATGATGAAATTCAAACCATTATTAATCCTGCTGGACCTGCTTCTCCGAAAGCAAATCTAACGCAACCAACTTGTACTACAACTACAGGTAAAATTGAGGTTTCAGCACCACTTGGAAACTACACCTACAGTATCGATGGAACAAACTTTCAAGTATCCACAGTGTTTAATTCACTTACAGCAAACACTACTTATAAAATTATCGTTCAAGATTTGGGAGGATGTAAAGATTCTAGTAATTTCAAAATTGACACCATTTTATCTACACCAAGTAATGCGAAATTCACATTAAAAAATGCCAGTTGTATTTCTTCAACAGGTTTTATTAATGTGACAAGTCCAATCGGCAGTTTTTACACATACTCTATCGATGGAACTACATTCCAAACAACCACTTCTTTTACTAATTTAAACCCTGGTAACTACACTTTAACAACTAAAAATTTATCTGGATGTAGCAATACAAATTCAATTACAATTAAGACACCACCTTCCCCTCCAAGTAAACCTTTCGCAATCGTAAAACAACCTAATTGTGATTCAGTAACTGGTACAATAACAGTTGTTAATCCCGCAGGAAACAATTATAGTTATAGTTTAGATAATTTAAATTATCAAAATTCACCAAAATTCTCGTCTAAACCAGCGGGTAATTATACGTATTATGTTCGAGATACAACACTTTGTTTTTCTTCCAATACGATTACAGTACAACCGCAACCAACCTTGCCAATCGCATCTTTTAGTTATACTCCAACAACAGATTTAACGATCATAAATACACAAATTGTCTTTAGTAACAATTCGTTAAATGCGACTACTTACAAATGGAATTTTGATGATGACAGTAAATTTTCTACGGATAAAAATCCAACACATGATTTTCCTGGAATTGCAAATATCTATGTAGTAAAACTAACTGCTTACAACGCTCAGTGTTCTGACGATACTACCATGATGATAACAATTATAGAAAAACCTATTATCTATATACCAAATTCATTTACACCAAACATGGATGAAATTAATAATAGTTTTGTTCCAGTTATTGGAGGTGGTATTTCTCCCGATAATTATAGTATGTATATATTTAACCGATGGGGAACTTTACTATTTGAATCACACAATAAAGATATTGGTTGGGATGGGTCCTATGGTAATAAAATTTGTCCATCCGACACGTATATTTGGAAAATTGAATATAAAGAGTCTGCAGGAAGTAAATTAAGAAAACAATTAGTCGGTCATGTGAACCTCATTAATTAAACTCAAAATTCTATCCATAATAAAAAAATGGGCTATATCGATTAGATATAGCCCATTTTTAGTAGGTGATTTTCTTTATTTATTGGATACACAACGAACAGAAAGTGCTGCTTTTTTAGATTTAGAGACCTTAAATGACTTGATGGATCCTGCATAAAAAGCATATGCAATAGCACAATCGGTAAATTTAGAATCTTCTGTTACAGACCAATATAGTCCAAATTTCAATTGATCTATAAATGTTCCGAACTCCGTTTTGTAACCACCACCAACGGCATTAAAATAAGATGAATTAGTAGCACCAATATTAGGAAGTTCCCACATAGAAGAGTCGATACTTTTCATTTTACCTCCTGCAATCTCAGGTCCTCCTAAAAAATTAATTAATTTCTCCCAATCACTTTCGGTTGGCACATGAAATCCTTGTGGGCATACGTTTCTATTAGTTACAGTATACCACGTGTAAAGTTTTCCAAAATCATTCGTTGATGGACCTCCTTTATATTTCCAATAATAAGCAAGAGTATCTTTTGGAGAATCTGCACGATACAAGATAGAACTATCGTTTGGTAATAATGTACGAATAGAATCTGTGAGTATTAAATCTTTAATTTTAACTACATCCGAATAGCGAACCGTTTTCAAATTTTCTACCATCCATGTTTGACTACCTATTCGTAAAGTACTATAAGCACTTCCCCCTTTATCTTTAGCGGTAGTATAAGAAGGACCAGTATCTTTTTTTACAACCACAGGTTTAGGTGTACAAGAGAACACTGCTATGTGAAAAGTAAAAATTGCCAAACGAAATACTTTGTTCATAATACGAGATAGTTTAAGTAAAAATAGAGCAAACCGAAGTTAGTTTGACCATCTTTCGAAATATTTTTTCTGTTTTTCTGTCATATCTTCTTTTACTTCTAGAAAATATTCTGGATAATACACCTGTTTGTCAAATGAAATTGACTTATTCATGAAAACACCTTTACGTTTAATCATAATCTCTAAAGTGTCTTGATTAAAATAACCTAACCAAGCATCTAAATTTCCATTCAGATCCATCGATTGTACAGCATATATTTCATCTTCAAGCATCAAACCATATGTATCTGCTGGAGAATTTGGATAAATCGATTTTACAATGAAATAATTTCCTTGTTGGAGTGTTTTGATTCCCAATTTAGACTGACTTAATTTATCACTTGTCTTAGTCACCATCTTTAAACCGATGGTGTTGCATGCATTTTGAAGTAATTCTGTATAATCCGTAACATTATGCACGTAATTTTCAAAGATAGAAGTAACACTTGTGCCAGCAAAAAATGCTATTGCATTCATATAGTCTTGCTCTGAAACCCCTTTGTTTTTTAGATAAAAATCTTCGTATAAATGTTTCATTACATCATCTAAGGAATATTTAGCATCCGAATTTTGAATAATAAACACATCAAACACAAAAGACAACAAACAACCTTCTGTGTATATAGAAACCTTTCGATTTGGTGCTCCAGGAACATAGCCATCTAACCACGTATCAAAGGAAGATTGTGCTACCGAATAATTGAATCGTGCTGGATTATCAAAATGTTTTTGCAATTGCGCATTCATTTCATTGAAATACTCTTTTAAAGTAAAAACACCACTTTTATATAAGAATAAATCCCCCATGTAAGTAGTTACACCTTCACACAGAAAGCCTAATTCAGAATAATTCTCTTTTGAAAAATCATATGGAAATAGTTCTATTGGTCGGATTGCTTTCACATTCCATGTATGGTACAATTCATGTGAACTTACACCCAACAAATCTTTATATGCATCTTTAAAAACAGCGTAACTTGGACCTAACAACAAAACGGTAGATCTACTATGTTCTACCCCGTGATAGGCTCTAAAAGGAACAATTTGTGTCAAAAAATGATATTCTTCTACAGGAAAACTTCCAAATTTTTCTATTTGTTTTTCTGTAAATGCAGTGAAGTCTGGTAGTAGTTTATCCCAATCTACTTTTACTTCACCTTGAAACCAAACATGGAACAAAACCTCTCCTACATTATAAGAGTTGTGTTGTAAAGTATCTGAACAAATAAAAGGTGAATCTGCAAGTTCATCAAAATCTTTTGCGAACAAAGTATGTTGATCCATCTCTAACGAAGAAGCAATCACGTATGCTGAAGGTATTTTTAAATCTAGAATGATTCCCTCTTTCTCTCTTCCAAGTACGTAAGTAAAACAATTTACTGGATTGACATACAATTGTTCATCCGATAAAAAAGTAGAACCTGCATTTAAATCAGTCGCATAATACCCATATACTATACGAATGATAGTAGCATTATTCGTTTGAACCTCCCAGCAATCTTTCGTTATTTTATGAAATAACAATTCCTCTTCTTTTTCATTATATACTTTGAAACCCTTTACATTTTTAGCAAAATTACCAAGTTCATAACGACCTGGTCGCCATGCTGGCAATTGAATTCTCTCTACTTCATTGGTAGGTTCAAATTGCATCGAAATTTGAATGTATTGTGCTGAAGGGTTATCGGTGGAAAGTGTATAATGTATCATGGTTGAGGTTTTGATATGTAAATATAAGAATTTTCGACTTGTAGATTAGAGAGTTTATTTTCACCTTTTAAGAATTGAGGGGTAATTGGTGATGTGTTTATTCGCATTTGGAGACCTAAATACTTTCTTTTACCATTGAGATTTTATTGAGAAATTTAGGGATGTATGGAGATTGATTTAGTTGCATTGAGAGACCTTTGGTCTATTTTGGTTTATTCACCATTAAGGAGGAATTAAATTCACCGATAACACACTTAACATCCTAAATTTATTAATTACTGATAAAATCAAAACTATGTGAGCCAAGCGAAATACTTAATTAACCTAAAACAGTTTGTTGATTCAAAATAAATCTCCATTTCTTAATGGTAAAAATGCTTCGAGAATTTCAAAATAATATCATTGACAAAAATACTTTCCTAAATATTTATTAATTTCACACCACAAAACAAAATCGAAATCATTATGAATTACGACATATTAGTTATCGGAAGTGGGCCTGGAGGATATGTGACTGCTATTCGCGCTTCACAACTAGGATTAAAAACTGCTATCATTGAAAGAGAATCTCTTGGAGGTATTTGCTTAAACTGGGGATGTATCCCAACAAAAGCATTATTAAAAAGTGCAAATGTGTATGAATATTTGACACATGCTTCTGATTATGGAATCAAGGTTGAAGGAGGTTCAGCTGATTTCGATGCAATCATTGCTCGTAGTAGGGGTGTTGCTAACGGAATGAGTACAGGTATTCAATTCTTGATGAAAAAGAATAAAATTGATGTTATAAAAGGTACAGGTAAAGTATTACCTGGAAAAAAAGTCGCTGTTACTGCGGAAGACGGTACAGTTACTGAATATTCTGCTGATAAAGGAGTTATTTTAGCAACAGGAGCTCGTTCACGTCAGTTGCCAAATGTTCCACAAGATGGTAAAAAAGTAATTGGCTACCGCGAGGCAATGACACTACCTACTCAACCTAAAAAAATGGTAGTAATCGGTTCTGGTGCAATTGGTTTAGAATTTGCTTATTTCTACAATACATTAGGGACAGATGTAACTATTGTTGAATTCCTTGGAAACATTGCAAATGTAGAGGATGAAGAAGTTTCAAAACAATTAGAAAAATCTTTCAAAAAATCAGGTGTTAAAGTATTAACAAACTCTTCAGTAGAGTCTGTTGACACTTCTGGAGCAGGTTGTGTAGTTACGATCAAAACAGCAAAAGGAGAAGAAAAAATTGAATGTGATATCGTATTATCTGCTGCAGGAATTGAAACAAATCTTGAAAATTTAGGATTAGAGCAAGTTGGTATAGCAACAGATAGAGGTCGTGTTTTAGTAAATGAGTATTACCAAACAAACATCCCTGGTTATTATGCAATTGGAGATATCGTGCCAGGTCCAGCATTAGCACACGTTGCTTCCGCGGAGGGAATTATTTGTGTGGAACAGATTGCTGGTCACCACCCAGAACCTTTAGATTATGGAAATATCCCAGGTTGTACATATTGTTCACCAGAAGTTGCTTCTGTAGGTTTAACAGAAAAGGCAGCACGTGAAAAAGGTTTGGATATCAAAATTGGTAAATTTCCATTCTCTGCATCCGGAAAAGCGAGTGCAGCTGGAGCAAAAGATGGTTTTGTAAAATTAATCTTCGATGCAAAATATGGAGAACTTTTAGGTGCTCATATGATTGGAGCAAACGTTACGGAAATGATTGCTGAAATTGTAGCAATTCGTAAGTTAGAAGTAACAGGAGAAACTTTAATTAAAACCGTACACCCACACCCTACTATGTCTGAGGCAATTATGGAAGCTGCTGCAGCTGCGTATGGAGAAGTAATTCACTTGTAGTATTTTGAGATAAAAGACTTTTAGACAAAAGACATAAGACTTTGGAGCCGTTTCGTAAGAGACGGCTTTTTTTATAAAATATATTTTTACAACTTTTAATTAATACGTATATTTGAAATAAACACACGTATCATGAATACAAAATTAACGTTGACAATAGAAAGATCAACCATCGAAAAAGCAAAGTTATTTGCCAAAGAAACTGGCAGAAGTTTATCCGATATTATTGAAAAATATTTAGAGAAAATAACAACTAATGAACATCAAGCTATTAATTCTTCTAAAATAAGTGCATTAAAAGGCTCTGTCAAAATTCCAACTGATTTCAATACAGATGATGCATTAAGATCTTATTTAGAAAATAAGCATTTATGATATCTATATTTTTAGACACAAACATTATTATTGATTTTTTAGGAGATAGAAAACCACATAGCAATTATGCAGAACAAATTTTCGAATTAGCACTTCAAAATAAAATCAAAATCTACACCTCTTCTCACAGTATTGCAACGACCCATTACATTTTAAAAAAATACATAGCCGAAAAAGAATTACGAAAAATTCTTCTCGAATTATTAGACTTATTCACTATTTTACCAGTTGACTTCGATATCCTCCAAAAAGGGCTTAAATCAACTATAAAAGATTTTGAAGATGCATTACAAATGATTGCAGCATCTACTTTTAGTGAAATTTCTTTTATTATTACTAGAAATATAAAAGATTTCAAAGGCAGTAAAATTTCAGTGGTAACACCAGATGAATTTCTATCCCAACTTTTTTAATTCAAATATATTTTTTTTCTTATTTTTTTTTCTGTGACAGAAGTAATGTCTATAATAAATGTTCCAATTCCCAAATTAGACAAATCCACAAAATTTGAATTAAAACCTTTTGATTTTATCAAAACAAGTTGCCCCATTATATCGTAAATACATATTTCACTAATTTCTTCTTCCGAATTTATTTCTAGTGTTTTACCAGATAGATTTAGTTGAATGCGAGGTTCATTTTCTATTTCTAGTAGTGAATTATAACAGTTCGCTTTTTGTTTCGACATTTTAGTAAAATCAATAAAACAAGCGTATTCTGGATGATCTATGAATGGGTTTCGATTTCCTTGTAACCCATAAATATATTCTTGTCGCGCAATTTCATAGTTATCCGGTGGATCTTGAAAATGCCACTTTTTAATAATTTCTTGCGACTGAACACTTGGGAATCTCCAATGATTATTTTGATTATTGTAGGCAATGGACATATACATCATTGCTCGTGCTGCATTTCCTTTATGCATATCACTAGGCTCATAAACAATTTGCGAACCGTCGTATCCTAACTTTCCTTCCAAATAGGTATACAGCACTTTCCCTGTAACTTCTCCAAGTGGAAAATTATTTCTAACGGTATTTGCCTTCTCTAAATTTGTCGGATACAAATTATGCAAATCACTATACTCTGGTAATGGTGGATTATCTGCAGGGTGTGAAGGCATCCATGAATGTGCAAACGTATGCTCTCTACTATACCCTTCTTTTGTCCAATCAAAAGGCATTTGAATAATTTTTCTTTCCCCAGAATAGACACATTGAACAAATGTTTTTCCTGCGGTTGTATCCTGAAATTCTAACATCGCAAGAACCGTATTTTTATACGAAGTATAGGGAACAACCGTATGCTGCACTAGTAAGTTTGAAAGTGTAGAAATAAAATTAGGCGCTGTAATGGAAATGGATTCGTAATAATCTAAATAGGACAATCCAGAAGTAGTAACTTGCATTTTTAAAGGTTTTTCTAGTACATAATTTATCGCACCATTGACTTGATAACATGAATAGACAACAAAATTATACGTCGTATTTGCTCTAACTGCTCTCGGATTAATTAGAGTATCTGACGTACTTTGGATCACTATAGCATCACCAATTGTATCTCCTCTTTCATATTTTTTTTCATTCAAAGGTTTCGCTTGACTCGATAAATTGTTTGTTCTTAGTACCAAATAACTTGTCGCAAACATCACTTTTGAAAAAGATATTTTGACACTAAATGACTTAACATCAATTATTTCAAATCGAATCGGATTATGTTTTGGGACTTGAGTAAATAAGTGAGTAGAAAAAAAAAGCAAGATGGTAGTTATGAAAAATTTCATGTCATTATTTTGTTACAAGTTTACTATTGCTGGATGTAAGAAACAATTGTAAACGAAAAATCGCGTATAAATACGATTGGTAAATTCTTGATAAAACAAATAATTCCATCTAATTTTATTTCCACAAATAGTTCGTTAGTTTTGCAACCATCAAAACACGATATAATCAATTTAAACTATGAATCTTACTAAAATTAGAAACCTATTCATTGCATGCATTCTTGTATTATCGAATGCAATTTATGCGCAAAAAACACTTAGTATCGAGAAAATCTGGCGAAACTTTGAGTTCGCTAGAAAAGGAGTGGCAGGTTTTAACGGAATGAAAGATGGGGAGCATTTCACCAAATTGAATCGTAGTAAAGACAGTACATCTATTTCAATTCATTCCTATAAAAAGTACCAAGGGGAAGGTAATTCCTTAGTTTCCGCAAGCGAGTTAGTGTACCAAGGTAAATTACTTCCTATTGATGGTTATGAATTTAGTGCCGACGAAACCAAGTTACTATTAACAACAGAAACTACACCTATTTATAGAAGAAGTTTTACCGCTAATTATTTCATTTTTGACCTAAAAACAAAAAAAATAAGTCCGTTAGATGACACGAAAAATGGAGCAACTTTGGCGCAATTTTCACCTAATGGAAAAAAAGTAGCCTTTGTCTTTCAAAACAATTTATATGTAAAAGATATAGAAAGCAACATAACTAGTGCTATTACAAATGATGGTAAACAAAATGAAATTATTAATGGTACGACTGATTGGGTTTACGAGGAAGAATTTGCCATTACTAAAGGTTTTGAATGGTCATTCGACAGTAAGAAACTTGCATTTTTACGCTTTGACGAAAGTAAAGTAAAAGAATTTAACATCGATTATTTTAAAGGGGAATTATATCCAGAAAAATGGACTTACAAATATCCAAAAGCGGGAGAGGAAAACTCAAAAGTTACTGCATATATTTTCGATTTACCTTCTAATAAAACACAATTAATTCAATTATCTAATTACGAATACATCCCAAGATTAAATTGGTCTCCAACACAAAACACCTTGGTTTTACAAACGCTAAATAGACATCAAAATGAATTAACATTCCACGCAGTAGATGCAAACACGCTTACGAGCAAAATATTTTTTATAGAAAAATCAGAAACATACGTGGAAGTTGACGAAAACAGTATGTTTATACTTCCAAATGGCAAGGAATTAATTCGTACCAGTGAAATTTCCGGGTTTAAACACATTTACAAGTTAAACTTTAATGGTACACAAACTGCCATAACAAAGGGCAATTGGGATGTAATAGAATTGTATGGTATCAATGATAATGCATCCGCAGTATATTTTGCATCTGCAGAAAAAGGTGCAATTCATCAAGGAGTCTATAAAATTGGAATCAATGGCAAAAATAAACGTGCTTTAAGTAATGAAACAGGACACAATGTAGCACAATTCACACCTGGTATGCAGTATTTCGTATTAGATAAATCCGATGTAAATACTCCGAATAGTTATGAGTTAAAATCAGAAAATGGTAAGGTCTTAGGAATTTTAGAGGATAATGCTGCACTCAATGAACGATTGAAAGACTATACATTGACACATAAAGAATTTATCGAATTTACTGGTCCAGCAGGAAAATTAAACGGATGGATGATGAAACCTACCAATTTCGATCCTACCAAAAAATATCCTGTTTACATAAATATATATGGTGGACCTGGACAAAACACTGTACTTAACCAATGGGGAGGGAACGATTATATGTACCATCAATTACTTACACAAAACGGATACATTGTTGTAAGTGTAGATCCTCGAGGAACACAATTTCGTGGTGTAACACACAAAAAAGCGACCTACTTAAACATGGGGAAATTAGAGTTGGAAGATTTTATAGCTACAGCGACCGAATTAGGAAAACTAAGTTTCGTCGACAAAAATAGAATTGGTATTCAAGGATGGAGTTATGGTGGGTTTATGGCATCACTTGCAATGACAAAAGGTGCTCCAGTATTTAAGATGGGCATTGCTGTTGCTCCGGTAACAAATTGGAAATATTACGACAATATTTATACCGAACGATTCATGCGAACACCTTTAGAAAATACAGGTGGATATGAGGATAACTCCCCCATTAAATACGCTAAAAATTTAAAAGGTAAGTATTTATTAGTGCACGGGACTGCAGATGATAATGTACATTATCAAAATGCATTAGAATTTATAAACACCTTGGTACAAGCTAATATCCAATTTGATCAATTTACCTATCCAAACAAAAACCATGGTATCTATGGCGGCAACACTAGAAACCACTTATATAACCTATTATTGGATTACACTTTAAAAAACTTATAGAAACTTAAATACGATTCTTTTAGGTAAGAATCCAAAAAAACAATCAAATTACATGTAAATCAACGTGATTTTAAACAGCAAATACATGATTTACAACTTGAATAATTATTTATAAATCTTATTCAAAAAAAGTAGTGGATTACATTATTGTTTATTAATTTAGTTGCGTTATAAAAAATATGACTTTATGAGCGAAACAGCTAAAATTGAATTAGGAGGAACAACGTATGAGTTTCCAGTAATCGAAGGAACAGAAAACGAAAAAGCAATTGACATTAGTAACCTACGTGCTGCAACAGGGTATGTAACATTGGATACTGGTTACAAAAATACAGGTGCAACGACTAGTGCTATCACATTTTTAGATGGAGAGGAAGGTATCTTGAAATACAGAGGGTATCCTATTGAAGAGTTAGCAGAAAAAGCAACATTTATTGAAGTTGCCTATTTGTTGATTTATGGAAATTTACCTACTGTTACTGAATTAGAAACTTTCCGTTCAAATATTACAAAACATACATTGGTTCATGAGGACATGAAACAATTCTTTGAAGCATATCCAGCGAAAGCACATCCAATGGGGGTTCTTTCTTCTATGGTATGTTCACTTTCTACATTCTATCCTGAATCCTTAGATCCAAATAGAAGCCCTCAAGCAAAAGACCTGACTATCTTGCGTTTATTAGCAAAATTACCAACTTTAGCTGCTTGGGCGTACAAGAATTCTACACGTCATCCATTCATGTACCCTAAAAATGAATATGACTACTGTAAAAACTTCTTGTACATGATGTTTGCAATGCCAACAGAAGAATTTAAGGTAGATCCTGTTGTTGTAGATGCTTTAAACAAATTATTTATTTTACATGCTGACCACGAGCAAAACTGTTCAACTTCTACTGTTCGTATCGTAGGTTCATCGCAAGCAAATTTATACGCTTCCATTTCCGCTGGTATTTCTGCACTTTGGGGACCACTTCACGGAGGTGCAAACCAAGAAGTAATTGAAATGTTAGAGAAAATCCACGCTGATGGTGGAGATGTAGATAAATGGGTATTAAAAGCAAAAGATAAAGAAGATTCTTTCCGTTTAATGGGATTCGGTCATAGAGTTTATAAAAACTTTGACCCACGTGCAAAAATCATCAAAAAAGCATGTGATGATATCTTAACAAAATTAGGAGTAAACGACCCATTATTAGCAATTGCTAAAAAATTAGAACAAGTTGCATTGGAAGATGAATACTTCAAATCAAGAAACTTGTATCCAAACGTAGATTTCTATTCTGGTATTATATACAAAGCATTAGGAATACCAACTGAAATGTTTACAGTAATGTTTGCAATAGGTCGTCTTCCAGGATGGATTGCACAATGGAAAGAAATGACTGAAAATAAAGAACCAATTGGAAGACCAAGACAAATTTACACTGGTGAAGTATTACGTGAATATGTTCCAATTGAAAAAAGATAATAACAAGATTATGATTTATGCATTATAAATCATGCATTTATAGATAATAAAAAAACCACCCAAAAGGTGGTTTTTTTATTTAATTACAATTTATAGGTTACGCATTGTGTTCACGTTGTAACACGTCTTTTCGGAAACCATCAAAAATATTGTATTGACGGTAACTACATTCTAAATCACCGTTAAACAATTTTACTTTAGAATCTGGTTTTAAACCAACATGTTTCAGTGCGTCTTCATTTGCTGAAATAACCCAGCAAGAATATCCTTTCAATTCATTTTTGAACCAATCACCTAATTCCGCATACATTTCTTCAATATTCTCTCCAATACGCATACCATATGGAGGATTACAAATTAATGTTCCTTTATCCGCAGGTTTTTTCACTTCATTAAAAGGTGCGGTGGTAATTGTCACATTTCTAGAAATCGGCAAACCTCTTAAGTTACGTTTTGCCATCAATACCATTTCTGAATCGATATCTGAGCCAATAATTGGAAAATCAAATTCCGCTGCGCGTTTATTTGCTTTATGGTAAATCCCTTCCCACAAGGCTTCATTATAGTTTTTAAAATTTTTGAACGCATAATGCACACGTTCTATATTGGAAGGTATATTTGCAGCAAGTAACGCTGCTTCTATCAATATAGTACCAGAACCACAAAAAGGATCTATAAATGCAGATTTTTTATCCCATCCAGATAAACGAATTAATCCAGCAGCAACCACTTCATTCATCGGAGCCTCCCCTACTTCAAAACGATATCCTCTATGAAATAATGGCGCACCACTTGTATTCAACGATAAAGTGACAAAATCTTCTTTAATGTATAAATCAAATACGACTTGAGGTGATTTTAAACTTACATCTGGGCGATCGCCTGTTTTATCTCTAAACACATCTACAATCGCATCTTTTAATAATAAATATGGATATTGTGTATGCGAGAATAGTTTAGATTGCACTGCGCCTCTTACAGCAAATGTTTTATCGCTTGAGAAGTAACTAGTCCAATCTATTTTCATAGCTTGTTTGTACAAATCCTTTTCGTCACGAATTTTAAACGTCTTCAACTCTACCAATACGCAAATTGCACATCGTACATGTAAATTCAAGAAATAAACATCTTCCCAAGTCCCCATTAACTGAACAGCACGATTTAATTGTTCTGTTTGTTTGTACCCTAATTCTTCTAGTTCTTCCTTAAGTACTTTTTCTAATCCAAAGATCGTTTTTAAGGTAATTTTGATATTTTCCATAGTGTTCTAAAATCATTTGATTGAATTCCAAATTAATAGAAATTCGTCGGTAAAGATACAATCTAAAATACGTCAAACACCTAAATTTGATGTATTTTTACGAAAAAGTAAAAGATTGAAACGCTCTATTGTACTAATACTTCTCGTTTGTTTTGCCTGTTTTACCGCGAGGGCACAAAAAGTTGGTTTGGTATTAAGCGGTGGTGGTGCAACTGGCTTTGCCCATATCGGAGTTATTAAAGCTTTAGAAGAAAATCATATTCCAATCGATTATATTTCAGGAACTTCATCTGGAGCACTTATCGGCGCTTTATATGCAATAGGATATACCCCAGACGAAATTGAAGCCTATGTATTAAGTGATCGTTTTCAATTGTTGGTTCGTGGAGAAGTAGAACAAAAAGATCGTTTTTACTTTCAACAAGATGATTTAAATGGCGATTTAATCAAAATTTCATTTGCAGCAGATAGCATTTACAAACGATTTTTTCCAACTAAATTCATTAATTCGACGTATTTGGATTATGAAATGATGCGTATTTTCGGAACTGCAGGAGAAAGTGTAGGTGGTGATTTTTCAAAATTAATGGTTCCATTTAATTGCGTAGCATCGGATATCACCCATAAAAAAAGTGTTTTATTTTCCCAAGGCAAACTTAATCAGGTAGTTCGTGCATCTATTACTTTCCCGTTTTTTATACATCCAATCAAAGTCGACAACAATTTACTTTTTGACGGAGGGTTATACAACAACTTTCCGGCAGACATTATGTATTCCAATTTTAAACCAGATTATATCATAGGATCTAATGTTTCTTCCAATTATAAAGCAGCAGAAGAACACGATGTAATTAGTCAAGTAATAAACATGATGGTAAGCCATACCAACTTTACATTACCAACAGAAAATGGTATTTTAATCCAACCTAAAACGAATGTTACAACCTTTGAGTTTGAAGAAATTTCAGATGCTATTGATGCAGGATACAGAAGTACGATTTCTTTGATTGATTCCATTCGACAAAAAGTACATCGAGAAACTAATCTTGCCGAAATTGCTTTGATCCGTAAGAACTTCAAAGCGAAAATAGTTCCATTTACCATCAGTTCGGTTTCTACTAATTCCGGTGATGAAAAAGCAAATCGTTTTATTCAAAAAAGTATTTTGCCTCAATCTAAATCCATCGATAGTTCCGAATTTGCTAAAAATTATTTTCGACTTAGTGCTAATCCAGCAATTAACTTTACTTACCCTACTTTAATTCTAAAAAAAGATTCTACCTATCATTTAGCATTATTAGCTAGAAAATCGAAAGAAATAGAACTAGAAGTCGGAGGACTTTTTTCCTCTCGAAGTGTCAATACTGGCTATTTAGGAATTAGCTACCGGACACTTAAAAATCAACTTCTAACCTTAAAAATGAATTCTTATTTTGGAAAGTTTTATGGTTCTTTAAAATTTCAGGCAGACCTAGAATTACCTACCAAAACTCCAGTTACGTTTAGTGCATATTATGTCATGAATCGTTGGGATTATTTTAGGAGTTTATCCAGTTTTTTCGAAGAAGTAAAACCCTCTTTTTTAGTACAAAACGAAATCTACCAAGGGTTTAAACTAAAACATCCTATTGGAAACCACACCAATAGTACCTATGATATTCGACTTTTTAAAACCACCGATGAGTATTATCAAACAGAAAATTTCACTAATAAAGACACCACAGACTTCACCTCATTTAAAGGAATCCATCTACGTTGGAATATCGAATATAACACCTTGAATCGCAAGCAATTTGCTAGCAAAGGTAAATTATTCTCTGTTAAATTCAAGTATGTAAATGGCGATGAAGACAGTGAATCAGGATCTACATCCCTACTGAAATATGCTATCCATAAAAAACATGCATGGGTAAGTATACAACCAGAATTACAGTGGTACTTTTTTGAAAAATCACGTTTAAATATTGGTGTCCAATTGAAATCTACCTTTAGTTCACAAACATTATTTTCCAATTACACCGCTTCCATCTTGAGTATGAATGATTTTTCACCATTTCCAGATTGTCAAACCATTTTTCTACCAGAATACCGCTCTCCACAGTTCATCGGAATCGGTACAAACTTTATATTTTCTTTACACAAATCCCTTGATGTTCGCATCGATTCTTATCTATATCAACCTTTTAAAGAAATTACCAAGACGAATTTACTTATGGGAAATTATGACAAGCCCTCCCTATTATCGGAATATTTGATTTCCTCCTCGGTCATTTACCATAGTCCGATTGGTCCAATTCGTCTGGCAACCAATTATTTTCCGAAACAAAAAAATCCATTTTTTGTTCAATTTAGTTATGGTTACTTACTATTCAATGAACGAGCAATTCGATAACTTTAATTTCTAGATAAAAGAAGATAGATGGATAGGCAAAAGATGTCGCAATGTAAAAGTTTTTTTATCTTTGAAAGAAGTGGTCTTTAACCTATAAATAATGGAAAAAATAATTTGTGGCATACAGCAAATGGGGATTGGAGTTCCTAATGTTACTGAAATTTGGGAATGGTACCGTACATTCTTCGGAATGGATATAAAGGTTTTTGAAGAAGCCGCTCCTGCTGCACCGATGATACATTATACCGGCGGAGTTGTACAAACAAGAACAGCGACACTTGCGATGAATCTAGAAGGCGGTGGAGGATTTGAAATTTGGCAATTTACTTCTCGAAATACCGAAAAAGCAAGTTTTGAAATCCAACTTGGTGATTTTGGTATTTATGCTTGTAAAGTAAAATCCAAAGATATTCGTGCAACATTCAATTATTTTACAACCCATGGTGCCAACTTGGTTAGTAAATTAGAGCAAACACCTGAGGGTAAATTACATTTCTTCGTACGTGACCCGAATGACAATTTATTTGAAGTTGTAGAAGGGTTAGATTGGTTTATTGACACTAAATTTCCTTCTAAAACTGGAGGGGTAAGTGGTGCAGTAATTGGTGTAAGCAATATTGAAAACTCACTCAAACTTTATAAAGACCTACTTGGCTATTCAGAAATCGTTTATGATGAACAACGTTCTTTCAAAGCCTACCAAGATTTAGCAGGAGGTACAGGAGTGGTTAGACGCGTTTTATTACGTCACCCTGCACCTAGAAAAGGACCATTTGCACAATTATTAGGATCTAGTGAAATTGAATTAATCCAAGCAATTGATAGAACAGATTGTAAGAAAATATTTAAAAACCGTTATTGGGGAGATTGGGGATTCATACATTTATGTTTTGACATTCAACGTATTGACGCATTAAAAAAAGACTGTATCGAAGCTGGTTTTCCATTCACTGTAGATACTGGAGAAACATTTGATATGGGTGAAGCAGGAGGTCGTTTTAGTTATATTGAGGACCCAGACGGAACGATGATTGAATTCGTTGAAACACATAAAGTTCCACTAATCAAAAAAATCGGTTGGTACATTCATTTAAAAAATCGCAATCAAGAAAAACATTTACCTAAATGGATGTTATCCTTCATGCGCTTTAGCAGATACAAATCTTAAACTATGAAACATATTCTTGTATTCTTTTCGTTTTTATTAGTCTTTCTAACATTTACTTCTTGTAAGGAAACGATTACTCTGACGAATGACCAAAAGGAAACTGCAGTTATTTATGGTTTATTGGATCAAGCGGATACAATTCACTATGTAAAAATAAATCGTGCTTACTCAGGAACCAATAATTCCATAGAAGTGGCTCAAGTACCGGATTCAAGTTATTTCAAAGATGTACAAGCATATATTTATGAAATAAAAAAAGGGGATACACTTCGCAAATGGAAATTACGAGACACTATCCTAGATAATAAAGAACCAGGGATTTTTTACGGGCCAAAACAGAAAGTTTATTATTTTGAAACTAGTAAAAATAATCCTTTGGTCGGTGAAAGTGGAAGAACATATCTGTTTCGTGGAAAATTTGAGCAGAATAAATTTGAGGTAACAGCGGCTACCGAATTGATTTATGGCAACTCGTTACTTTATCCTGTTTCTAACGGTACAAATTATAGTTTTGCAAATGGAATCATTGATAAACCAGAATATTATAGTACGGGGATTAAATTTAAACCAGGAACTGCTGTAACCACAAATACAGCACTTCGGATCACAATTCGTGAGTATATTGGTCAAAATTTCACCTTAAAATCATTTGATTGGAATGTAGGAGATATGGATGTTACTCCAAATGCAACAAGTGCTGGTATTAATGCATTAGGAACCGCATTTTATCCATTAATCGTTAAAAACTGCACCGAAAATTCAGCAATTACTAAAAGACAGTTAGCATCTATTGAACTTCGAGTAACATTTGCTTCGGATGTATTATACAATTACATTACACTTAACAAACCTAGTTCTTCCCTTGCTCAAAATAAAATTAATTATACGAATTTAAGTGCAACCAATGGAATGCGTGTTATCGGAATTTTTACTGCACGAAACTTAAAATCAGAACTTAAATTAAGTTCGGATAATGTAGGGCAAAATTCCATTCGTGCTTTAGATGCGCAATCCACGAAAGAACTATGTTTAGGAGCTTACACAAACAAATTAAAGTTTTGCTCGGATGTCTCTGCGGATAGTAAAACCACCTATTTCTGCAACTAATTTATGTCTGACCGCACCACCCTTTTTGTTAATGTCATTTTACCAATTGCAGTACGCAACGAATTTACCTATCGCGTACCTTTTGAATTAAATGATCAAATTGGTGTAGGCATGCGCGTTGTGGTACCTTTTGGAAAAGGCAAGTTGTATACAGGTATAATTACTAAAATACACGAAGAAATACCTGCAGGATATCAAGCGAAATTTATTGAGCACTTGTTGGATGCAACACCAATTACGACTAAAACCCAGCACGTATTTTGGAAATGGATTTCGGAATATTACATGGCTCCAATTGGGGATGTATTGAGTGCAGCTCTCCCTTCCAACTTTAAGTTAGCATCCGAAACAAAAATTGTATTTCACCCAGACTTCGACCGAAATAAAGACATACAAAATGCGCGTATGCTTCAAATAATCGAATCGCTTGATATTAAAGAAAGTTTAGACTTAAAAGAAATTTCTGAGTTATTAGGAATAAAAACCGTTCAACCTATCATCAAACAAATGTTGGACGCAAAAATGGTTATTTCCTTAGAAGAATTGAATGACAAATACGTTCCAAAAACGGCAAGTTATTATTTTTTAGATGAATTCTTTCACGATGAAATGCACCTACAAGATTATATAGTACAACTAGAAGGACAAAAAAGTAAAGAAAAACAACTACATGCGCTTTTACTGTTTTTACAGGAAGTTGCCCATAATTTTGCAACACCAATTGCGAAAAAAGTACTGGAAGAAAAAGGTGCATCTAAATCTGCATTAGAAACCTTGGTCAAAAACAATATTTTATTTCTTGAGAAACTACAAGTAGACCGAATACATATTAAAGATAGTTCCCTTAAAGAGGCAAAAAAATTATCCGACATTCAACAAAAGGCACTCGAAGAAATACAAGAATCGTTTAAAACGAAAGAGGTTTGTTTATTACATGGCGTAACTGGCTCTGGTAAAACAGAAATTTACATTGACCTCATCCAAGAACAATTGGAACAAGGGAAACAAGTATTATTCCTATTACCTGAAATAGCACTTACCACACAATTAATCCAACGACTTTCGATCCATTTCGGCGATGCGATTGGTGTGTATCATTCCAAGTTCAACCAAAATGAACGTGTAGAAATTTGGAATCATGTGTTGCACAACGATCCGCATCGGTATCGCATTGTGATGGGCGCGCGATCTTCCATCTTTTTACCCTTTACCAATTTAGGATTAATTATTATTGATGAAGAACATGAAAGTTCGTATAAACAATATGATCCATCTCCACGTTACAATGCGCGTGACGCTTCTATTGTATTGGGAACAATTCATAAAGCGAAAGTATTGTTGGGTTCCGCGACACCGTCCATTGAAAATTATTACAATGCAAAAAGTGGCAAATTTGGCTTGGTAGAATTAACCAACCGACATGGAGGTTTACAATTGCCTGAAATCTTTTGTGCGGATGTGAAAGAAGAGCGACGTATGGATACGATGCATTCGCACATCTCCTCCTTTTTGATGACAGCCATGGAGGAAGAATTAAAGCGCAATGGTCAAATCATCTTGTTTCAAAATCGCCGTGGTTATACTCCAAGTTGGCATTGTGAAGTTTGTTCCTGGACACCTCAATGTAAAAACTGTGATGTAAGTTTAACCTACCATAAACATTCCAACACCTTAAAATGTCACTATTGCGGTTATTGCACACCACCAGTAGGTACCTGTAACAACTGCGGAAGCAATCGTTTACGCATGCAAGGATTTGGAACCGAAAAAATTGAAGATGAATTAAGTATCATGTTCCCTAACAAGGTCATTAAGCGTTTGGACTTAGACTCTACCCGTGCGAAGAATGCGTATCAAACGATCATTGAAGATTTTGGAAGTGGCGCTATTGATGTACTTATTGGAACCCAGATGATTACCAAAGGATTAGATTTCGACAATGTGAATTTAGTTGGGATACTCGATGCAGATATGATGTTAAATCGTCCAGACTTCCGTGCGTTTGAACGCAGTTATCAATTGATGTCACAAGTTGCCGGTCGTGCCGGTCGACGCAAAAAACGTGGTAAAGTAATTATCCAAACTGGACAACCAGAGCATTGGATTATTCAAAAGGTAATTCAACACGATTTCCAAAGTTTCTACAGCAATGAAATTACAGAACGTCGCAACTTCTTTTACCCACCATTCTACAAAATTATTCAACTAACTTTAAAACATAAGGATTCCAATCAGGTCGATCGCTCTGCCATTGAACTCGCAAATTCTTTGCGTGAAGTATTTAAAGAACGTGTATTAGGGCCCGAATATCCAATTATACCGCGTATCAACAATTATTTCTTGAAGCAGATAACTTTAAAAGTGGAACGAGAAGTTAATAATCGTCAGGTTAAGGAACGTATCCAAGAAATTATTGATATGTTTTATAGCGTGCCGATGAATAAGGCGGTGAGGATGCATGTGGACGTAGACCCAAACTAGTGACGAGTTACGTGTGACGAAGTGATGATAGAAAGTTTTAAATATTAAACGCAAAACATAAGTTTCCCTCCTCGAGGAGAGAAAGCAATGCTTACGAAGACCAAGCGGTAGTACAGGGATTAAGGGAGGTGACAAAATAGAAACATTATGCAAGCAAAATATAAATTCATTTCACCAAAACTAATTGTAGTTGTTTCTTTACTTTTTTTACTGGCGGTAAACATTAGTAATTTAACTAAATGCATAAATTATACGTTTTACGAAACGAAACTATTAGGTATAAACTCTACTTGGGGGGTTTATTTCATTTTTTTTTGGTCATCTACACTTTATTTTGGAATCGGAGTACTTACACTGATTGTTCTACTTCTAAAAAGACAACGAAAAATTTCTTTTTTTTTAATTGCAATCTACTTGTCGAATGAAATATTTACAAAATTTTTTCTTCTTAAAATGGATGTAATCACATTCTTGAAGTTTATCATTTTTACAGAGATGTTGATTTTATACTTTAAATCAAGTTTTCTAGCGCAAACTCAATATTCAACCAAAGCTAGACTTCTAACATTCATAGGAATGACAATATTGAATGTTGTGTTTTTTTATACTGTATAATTTGACCCTTCTTGTATTCTAACCAACAATTAAATAAAAAAAGTATATTTATTTCTTAAATACGGTTGAACTTCACCTTTCTTGGAGGGATTAAGAGAGGAGTTAAAAATGCTTGATAAACGAAACTGAATGAAAAATATTCTAAAAATAATAGTTGTATTTATCTCGATGCATTTCACTTTATATGTTCATTCTCAAGAAATTTGGGGATTAAATGATTCTATCTACACTCTTGAACAAATAGATTTCTTGCATAATAAGAAACAAATATATAAAGCAAAAGACAAATGCTTATTGACAGGATGGCTAAAGGTCGAAACTAAAAGTTTTGTGCGTTTTACTCACTACTCCAACGGTTTAGTAGATGGGTTCGAAATTGAATACGATCGTAAAAATTTGAATCGTGCAAGTTATGTAAGTTACTACCTAAAAGGAACAATTAATTATGAAATTAATTTTGACAAAGAACTTGAAATAAAGAGTTATACAGTCTATAAACCTGACCTTTCAGCCCCAACTTTATCTAAAACTACATATAATTTTAAAAAATTAAGCGAAAAATTATTTTTTTACGACCCAATAGGACATTTTAATTACAGTGTAAAAACTAAATTAAATTGGAATGAATTGGGGAAATATTATGCTGACGCTATTAACCTTTTAAGAAAAAATATTTTAAGTTTAAATCTTATCGATTTTAACAATCCTTTTTATTCAATTCGTACGGATGGATTCTATTGTCAATACATTAAAAATGATTTAGACTCACAATTATATTATAGTATCCGGTTTATTGATAAAAGTGAGGTATTAGTTATTAAAAGTTTAACTACTCCAGACACTTTGAACGTAAATTGGAACAATGAAAACGTAATACGCTGTCGAATCGAAATGGTAAATCGTACATATTTTCAACTAAAAAAGGAAAATGAAATTTTATTAAATCTTCAAATAATCAGAAGTGAACTTTATATTATCAATAAAAAAAAGGATTATGTGCATTTAATATATTATCCAGTTAATTAAATCCTCCCCCTCTCCTGAACGCTTTCGGGAATTTCCAAAGGGGGAAGATTTATGCCTCACTAATTCATAATTCTCAAAGGTAGTTTTTCAACATTTTACTTCTAGAAGTATGTTTCATTCTACGAATCGCTTTTTCTTTGATTTGACGCACTCTTTCTCTTGTAAGGTCAAATTTATCGCCAATTTCTTCTAAAGTCAGAGGATAACGTCCATTTAGTCCAAAATAAAGCCTTACCACCTCCCCTTCTCTACTTGTGAGCGTTGACAAAGAGCGTTCAATATCTTTGCGTAACGAATCTTTCACCAAATCTACATCTGGCGTATCGGAATAGGTATTTGGAAGTACATCGTATAAACTAGAAGAAGATTCATCCCCTTCTGTTAATGGTGCATCCATGGAAACATGTCGACCGTTTGATTGCAGTGATTGTTTTACATCTGAAACAGAAACTCCCATAAATTCCGCTAATTCTTCAGCGCTTGGAGGTCTTTCATATTTTTGCTCTAGTTCTGAAAAAGCGCGATTCAATTTATTGATTGTTCCGATTTTATTTAATGGAAGTCGCACAATACGTGCTTGTTCTGCCAATGCTTGTAATATCGCTTGTCTAATCCACCAAACAGCATATGAAATGAATTTAAACCCACGGGTTTCATCAAAACGTTCTGCAGCTTTTATCAATCCGACATTTCCTTCATTGATTAAATCTGGAAGGGTCATCCCTTGGTTTTGGTATTGTTTTGCCACAGAAACGACAAAACGAAGATTAGCACGGGTTAACTTTTCCAATGCGCGTTGATCGCCAGCTTTAATTCGCACGGCTAATTCTACTTCTTCATCCGCGGAAATCATTCCTTCACGACTTATCTCTTGTAGGTATTTATCTAAAGAAGCTACTTCTCTGTTGGTAACTTGTTTTACAATTTTTAGCTGTCTCATGGCGCAAAGTATTACATTGTTCAACCTCACTTAAATTTAGTCATTCTTCTTTACAATATCAATGATTAACAAAAATTTATTTTAGGAATAACAAATGAGTAATGAGTGACTGGGCTTCGAGAGCCTCAGCCACCGAAGGGACGAGAGATGAGTGATGAGTGAAGCCTTATAAGAGAAGTGGATGTGTGAATATGGTAGGTAAGGTTAACTGTGTATTGTAAATAAAGAAATTTGATGAACTTTCAATTTATTTATTTTATATTCGTGTAAATAGATAACTCACAAAGATTTATGGCTACAGAAACAAAAGGACTTTGGAAAATAATTGGTGCTTCCTCTGTCGGTACGTTAATTGAATGGTATGATTTTTACATATTCGGTAGTTTAGCAACCATCATTTCTACTAAATTTTTCCCTGCGGAAAATCCTACTGCTGCATTTTTAGCAACGTTAGCGACTTTTGCTGCTGGATTTGTTGTGCGTCCATTTGGTGCATTATTTTTTGGACGTTTGGGTGATTTGATTGGACGAAAATACACGTTTATGGTTACGCTACTCTTGATGGGTGGGGCAA
This sequence comes from Flavobacteriia bacterium, assembly GCA_947446925.1. Taxonomy (GTDB): domain Bacteria; phylum Bacteroidota; class Bacteroidia; order Flavobacteriales_D; family Crocinitomicaceae; genus CANHVK01. The sequence goes on along the minus strand of CANFHU010000014.1, from coordinate 42,087 downwards.
CTTTTATGATAGGATGTATTCCGTCGTATGAATCCATTGGATTTATGGCTCCGGTATTAGTTTTACTATTAAGACTTTTGCAAGGACTAGCACTTGGTGGGGAATATGGAGGGGCAGCGACTTATGTTGCGGAACATGCACCTGCGAATAAACGTGGTTATTGGACTTCCTGGATTCAGACGACTGCAACGGTGGGGTTATTTATATCATTGTTGGTCATTATGGGGACACGTTTAGCTATTTCGAAAGAAGCATTTAATGCATGGGGATGGCGCGTACCGTTTTGGGTATCAATCATCATGGTAGCTGTTTCGTATATTATTCGAAAAAACATGGATGAATCCCCTTTATTTGCGAAAGTAAAAGCCGAAGGTCACGTTTCGAAAAATCCGTTAAAAGAAAGTTTCGGAAACAAACAAAATTTCAAATATGTGTTGCTCGCACTTTTTGGGGCTACGATGGGGCAAGGTGTAGTTTGGTATACAGGTCAATTTTACGCCATGAGTTTTATCGAGAAAATCTGTATGGTGGATAAAATGCAATCGGATATGTTGATTGCCATTGCTCTCTTGATGGGAACTCCTTTCTTCCTGGTATTTGGTGCTTTATCCGATAAAATTGGTCGCAAGAAAATCATGCTAGCGGGAATGCTACTTGCCATGTTTGCCTATCGACCTATTTATGAAAAAATGTATCAAACTGTTTCTGTAAAACATAAAACTGAAATCGCAACGAAACATACAAAAAATGTAGATCTCGTTTTGAACCCTAAAACTGGATTAAAAGATTCTGTATATAACAATACCTTTTATTATACCGATCAAACCGTTAAAACGGAAACCAAAACCATTCAACTACTTAAAAAACAAGGTGAATTAACTATTGTAAAAGAAGAAACAAAGATTGCAATCACGATAAACTCTAGAGATAAATGGACCTTGATTTGGATGGTTTTCTTCCAAGTGATTTTTGTAACGATGGTTTATGGTCCTATTGCCGCATTTTTGGTAGAGATTTTCCCTACGAACATACGCTACACTTCGATGTCTCTACCCTACCACATTGGTAATGGTGTCTTTGGTGGTTTATTGCCTGCAGTTGCAACTTATTTAGCATCGAAAGCAAACGATGCGAATGCATTAGCAGAAAAAACAGGAACGAATTTACCCTTTGATAAACCTTATCTAGAAGGATTGTGGTATCCGATTATTGTTTCTGGGGTTTGTTTTGTGATTGGGATGGTGTATATTAATGGAAAGAAGCGGAATATTGAGTGACACTTCGAGTGACGAAGTGACGAAGTGACGAGTGACGGGTGACGGAGTGACGGGGCTTCGAGAGCCTCAGCCACCGGAGGGATGAAATAATAGTATTGTATAAAGTGGTATAATATTTTTGAGGGAAGGACGATAAAACGGATATTATCGAGGTTGGGTTTAAATGATAAAATAAAAGAGATGAATAAATTAAAAAGAATATTGGGAATTGTTTGGTTGTTGTTAGCGGTAGCCTGTGCTTATTTTGGGATTGCTGATTTTGGTTGGCCAAAGGTAGCACATGCTAAAGGGAATGATGATTTGGTGTTTGGTATAATTATCCTATTTGTACTGATGCCGATTATTGTTGGTGGGTTGTTGAAGTTCGGATGGTATGCGTTGCAGGGGGAGTATGATGATTGATTTGAAGATTTGAAGATTAGTTAATTTGAAAATTAGTTATTGTATTATTTGTTTATTGTGAAAAATGATTTTAAGTTATTGTTTATTAGTAGGCATAAGGCATGCCTTATCCCTACTAATAAATAATAACTTGATAGTTTTAAATAACCAACCTACGAACAATGTCAATACTACTTGGTCCAAAACCGTGATAGGAGAGCAATTCAGATTCTGATGTAGCCGCTAAACGTTCTAACGTGATAATACCATGATTCTCTAGCGCACGGCGAGCGGGCGCAGGAAACAGGGTTAAAAAATCAGCAACAGGCGTGCGTTCTTTTTCACATAACGGGCAAACAGAACAATTACTCGTCTTGAAAAAAGTATGTCCGTTACTACAGGTTTTTTCCATTTTTTTTCGCGGCTAATTTCAGTTTATTTTCTTGAACACGAAATTGGATGATTCTTCGAATCAAATCGTAAGGAAGTTCCCGATCTAAAGGAAATTGAATTGTTCCTTTGGAATATTTATACGATTGAATCTCTTGCTCAAACTGTTTAATTCCAGAACCTGTAGGATAGAAACCTATATGTTTTTCATATCCCGCAAAATACACCAACATACCATGTAATTTATATGCAGGCATTTTATAACTAATCACTTCTTCCGCTTGTGGAACTTCTTGTAGTATAAAGTTACGAAGGTTATTGAGGTGCTCTTGCGCTTGTGGAGGACAAGAAGCGATGTAGGAGGTGATTTGAGGGTTCATGATAAATAAGAGTTATTATTACCAGTATGAATTTATACAAAAAATTCAGAATTATTTTTTAATTCTTTCTATTTCATTATCACCTACTGATTTATTTGAATACGTTAATTCTGTCAATTTCCCGAATTTATAACTCAAACTAAACCTTATAAAAAAAGTATTTGAATTTGAATGAGAGGTTAATTTAAAAATTGATATGTTTTGATTAACTCCCTCATAGTAGGTTCTCAAACAATCATTAATATTCACGTTTACATTCAAATTCTTATCAAGAAATTGTTTAGATACTCCTATACCTAGGGAATACATTGGTTTAAAACTCAAATAACCATTTGAAAATGATGAATTATAATCAAAAATCATATCAACATTCAGTTTATCTTGAATATTTAAAGAATTATATGAATAGACATATAATTTGGGACTTGATTTTATTGAACTAACATAGGGAGAAGTATTTATGATAACATAAGAAAAAGTAACTGTATTAATACTTTGAAATTTCTTAAACTCAAAAGGTAGGTTAAGTGAAGTTAGAAATATATTAGCAGAACCTCCATTATTTTGCTTAAACAGAATGCTACTTGAATTATTTATTTGAGGTATAGTTAAAATTGGATTTAACACGCTTACGTAGGAAATTTTCCAACTATAATTTAAGAACATAGTTTTAAATTCAATGTTATATTTTTTTTCAGGGACCAATTTTGTATTTCCTGTTTGAGCCATCAATGTATCTGCATAAAGAATAAAAGGATCAAAATCTTGATAGGTTGGTCTAATGATACGTGAGGTAAAAGTCAACACAAATCTTAGTTTTGGAGATAGTTTGTATCCTATTTTCATCGTTGGAAAAAAATTAGTGTAAAAAGTATCAACATATTTTTTATCTAATAATACTGATCTTGAATCTATTTTGGATAGTTCTGTTCTATTACCTAATTGAAACATTAATGGACCAATCGTTTTATTCATTTGAAGATAAAATGCATTTATTTTTTCTTTGTATAAAATTGAATTAGAAAACTGGGGATAAGTTTCCCATAGAATAGCATTTTCTTGCTTTGTTTTAAATTCAAAAGAAGATGCATTTACATTTTCCGCATATTTATAACCCATTTCAAACTTTAAAGCATTTTTTAAAACTTTTGTATAGTCTACTTGTGTTACAAAAAGTGAAATATTATTATTTCCAATATTATTTTTATTTGAAGAATTTTGAAATGTTTTTCCTGAAATATTTTCAAAAATTAAATCATTGTTATTAGCATTGAAAACACTGTATTGCGCTCCAATAAACAATAAACTGCCTAAACTATCCCTACTACTTGAAAAATTTAAATTAATAGAATTATTTTTACTTAGATTTCTCCCAGTATTTAGAGCAGAAACATCGATATTATTATTTAATCTTTCTTGTCGTGATATAGATGATGTATTAAGATCTAATTTATTGTAATCACCATCATATTGTAATGAAATTAAATTGTTTTTAGTAAGTTGATATTCCATACCGTATCTGTAATTCAATACGTTGGTGTTTTTGTTTTGTTCGGTTATAATAGTATTAGAATTAATTACATCTGATGGAAGATTAATACTCTTAGTAGCCTTTATATTTCCCCAATCTGTCCCCGAAAATTTAGAAAAATCAGAATAAATAGAAAGTTTACCTTTTTTATAATTTGTATTAATCGATGTTAAATTCAAATTATGTTTGGCAATAGTAAAAGTTTCATTTAATTGACATTGAACACCTTCGGAAGTATTTACCTTAGTTATAATATTAATTACTGCATTTCCTGATGCATCATAAATTGCAGAAGGATTTGTGATAACTTCAATTCTTTGAACCCTGCTAACAGGAATACTTTGAAGTCTTTCAATATTAATTCTTCTACTATTTAAATAGATCAAAACATTACCAAGACCAACAATTGATATATTATTATTTTGAACCTGTACATTTGGGATTTTACCTAATAATTCCAATACAGTATTAGAATTTCCAATAATCGTATTTTCAACATTTACAATCAGTTTATCATCTTCTTGAACAATAATTCGTTTACGTTTTTTAATCGTTACTTCTTCAATTGATTTTGCTTTTTTTAAGTTTAAAACACCTAAATCAAAGTGATTTTGAGTTTGAGTTATCGGAATTATCAATTCATTGTATTCTTCGGAAAGTAGCATAAAATAAAAATTCGAATCTAAATTTCTATCTACTTCAAAATTAAATTGTTTATCATTAATTATAAACGTTTTAAATACGGAGGAATCATTTTTATTTATAATTAAAAAATTAAGACTTGAAATCGAGTCTTTCTCAAATTCGATATTACCCGAAATTTTTGTTTGACAAAAAATGAAATTGTTAATTAGAATAAAAAAAAAGTAGAATGTATATTTCATAGGATACGATTTAATGGGAGGTATACATTAAATAATGTCAAAAAACAGTTTTGGTTACAAAAAACTTAGTTTAAATTGAATTACTAAAACTCCGCATCCACTTGAAACGTAACAACCTCTTTGCTAATTGGATGACGAAACGTAATACTCTCTGCATGTAAATGCAAACGTTCTTCTTTCGTTCCGTATAAGTCGTCGCCTACAATCGGGGTGTTTAATCCTTGTGGGTGAGCTGCATGCACACGCAATTGGTGTGTGCGACCTGTCACTGGATAAAAATACACCTTGGTCCTTCTTTTTTTGGTGTCGATGGTTTCAAAATGGGTTAATGCTGATTTACCGTAGTCGTTGCAAACTAATTGTCGCGGACGATCATCGAGGTCAACACGTAATGGCAGGTTGATTTCACCAGAAGGGATTTTAATGATACCATCAAGTAATGCAACGTACCTTTTTTTGACCGTACGTTTTAAAAATTGACTTTGTAAGTGTTGATGAACTTCTTTTGTTTTTGCAATAAGCATTAATCCAGAAGTAGACATATCTAGGCGATGTACGATTAAGGGGCCTGTCGCTTTTGGGTAGAGGGTTCTAACACGTTCGTATACCGAGTCTGAAATATTTTTTCCGGGTACGGATAAAAATTCTGCAGGTTTGTTTACAATCGCCAAATACTCATCTTCAAAAACGATAGGTAATTCTTTGCCTAAAGCAGGATTTGTTAGCATAGGATTTTCATCCATTTCGATGCCTTCCAACATGTGGCCTAAAATAGGTTCACATTTTCCGCGACATGCAGGATAAAAATGCCCGTGTTTCTTAATTTCTGAACTTGGTGATTGTCCCCACCAGAATTCCGCCAATGCGATTGGTTTTAATTTATGTAAAAAAGCATACTGCAGCAATTTAGGAGCGGCGCACTCCCCTGCTCCTGCGGGTGGTTTTTGATCTTCTGTTGCATGAAAAATTGCCGCTAAACTTTTTTGTTGGCCTTCTTTATTTAAGAAATAATAATGATCGAAAATTTCTTGCTGACAAGCAGCTGATTTTACTTTTCGCTCTTCTTTTAATGCATCGATTGTATCTTTGAATAACTGCGTTTTTGCTTTAGTCAGTTCGATTGCAACTTTGGATTGCTGTGTTTTGTCTTTTAGGTAGTAACTTTCTTTGAGACTCTGCTTAACTAATTCTTGTAAGTGTTGTTCGTAGGTGGCTTGATCAATTTCATTGGAAGAAAGTTGTGTTTGATACTTCTTGCGAAGTAGGTCGCGTTGTGCCTTATTTGTTTTTATTTCACTTTTTATGACGACCAACTCGTTTTGTGTGGTTGAGATAATTAGTTGTTCTTCTTGTAGTTGATTCAAGTATTCAGGTGCGTTTTCTAAGCGTTCGATTTCACGATTAATCGCGCTGATAATATCCTCTTGTCTACGAAAAAAACCATCCTCTTTCAAGATATCAAACACCGGAGGAACAAATCGTTCGTGATGATTTCCTTTGGCTAGTTTCCCTGAAAATGCAGAAAGGTATCCTAATTCCCCATTTTCGTTTTGAACCACTAATACACCAAACATTTTACCAATAACTAAACCATCTTTTCCGGATTCAATTCCAAAATTATGTTCGAAGTCGCTTTGGTTCTCGATGTACTCTTGTAATTCTTTTGCTGCAAGTAAGGCAATTGGATGTGGTTCGTAATAAAACGGGAAAGTGAATTTTCGGGGAAGCTCTATGTTTGAAACAGAATTTTTAAAAGGTGTCAACATAATTACCAACTAGTTTTTAAACCTTTATATTGAGAAAATGCATTGTCTTTTGTAATGATCGTAAAATTTTCCACTAGCGCTTGACTTATTAAAATTCGATCAAAAGGATCACGGTGGTTTTGGTCTAATTTAGAAAGCTGAATCGTGTGTTTGAATTCGATTGGTAATATTTTAAAATTATTTTGTAAAACCTCCTTTTCTAATTTTTTGAAAGGTATGTGTAAATCTAATTTACCAATATTGATTTTTATTGCAATTTCCCATAGAGAAGCAATACTTACATAATTAGTATTAGAAGGATTTTCTATTTTTTGAATGGATGTAAAAGATAATTGAGAATCATCAATTAAATACCAAAGTAAAACATGTGTATCAATCAATAGATTCATTACATATATTCTTTGAAATCCTCTAATGGTTCATCGAAATCATCATGAATAACAATCTTACCTTTTAGTGTTCCTCTTTTCGGAACATGCTTAGTTTTTTCTTCTGACTTATTATTAGAGAATAATTTCTCCAAATATTCCATCGCTTCTTTCTTTAAATTGGAAGGAAGGGATTCGAATTTATTGTAAAATGAGACTGCATCCATGATTGCAAGATTTAAACAAATATACAAAATTCCCTCTTTATTACTTATCTTTACATCAAATTAACACCATCATTATGTCTACACTTCCAAGTATTCGAGTTACCAAAGATTTCACTTTTGATATGGCGCATGCGCTTTATGGGTATGATGGACCGTGTAAGAATATTCATGGGCATACCTATCATTTGAGTATAACCTTATTGGGTAAACCGATTGCGGATATCGAACATGTGAAGTTAGGCATGGTGATCGATTTCGGTGACTTGAAAGAAGTGGTTAAAAAACACATCATCGAAGTATTTGATCATGCATTGGTATTGAATGAAGAAGCTCCTTATTCTAAATCGGAGGTGATTTCTAATGAATTTGAGAAAGTAATATTGATGCCATTTCAGCCAACGTGTGAAAATTTATTGTTGCACTTTGTAGATTTGTTGCAAGATCAATTTGCGCATGAGACGAAATTAGTAGCGATACGTTTACAGGAGACACCGAATTCAGGTGCGGAGTGGAGATTAGAAGATAATAAGTAGGATTAACTTTTTACCATTGAGATTTTATTGAGAAATTGAGGGATGCGTGGAGATGGATGAAGATTCATTGAGAGACTTGTGGTCTTTTTTTTACCATTGAAATTGATTTAGGGGCATTTAGAGACCTGTGGTCTTTTTTTAGATTCCTTATTATTTAAAAAACATTAAATTCCATCCATTTTTCTCTTGATAATATACAAATTATTTGTATATTTTTAATATCATGACAAAGAAAATGATAACGCGACTTTCCTATGAAATTATGGGATGTGCTATAGAAGTTCACAAAGAATTAGGACCTGGATTATTAGAAAGTATTTATGAAAAATGCTTGATATTTGAATTGAATAAAAATGGTTTTAATGTTGTAAATCAATTATCGATACCTATCAAATACAAAGAATTTGAACTTGACTCAAATTTTCGATTAGACTTACTCGTTAACGACTTAATTATTGTTGAAATAAAATCAGTAGCGCAATTATTACCCATCCATCACGCACAACTTCTTACCTATATGAAATTATTGAAAAAACCTCAAGGTTTATTATTAAATTTTAATAGCACAAATCTCTCAAAAGAGAGTGTTCCGCTCATAAATGAATATTTCAATGAATACGATCCTAAACAAAACAATTGAGCAAAGCGAAAAATCTTAATCAACCTAAAAACCCCAACAACCTCTTAATTCCTCAATGGTAAAACCATCTAAAATAATCAACATGAATTTTATTAGTAGAATAGAACCCAAATCAAAAAGGGCCCTCCGAAGAAAGCCCTTTATGTTTTTTAACCTGTAGATGTTAAATTTGATCCGTAAGACCCTTAACGCTAGAGTTAATGAAAAGTTACAAAATAATTTAAAAAAACTACAATATATTCAATAACCATTTCATTTTCAATTTACTAACCTCTAATTTTATTTCTAATTCTACCAACTTATTTTCGCTAGACAAATAGGTTTGTTCGCGTGAATTGATCATAAATAGTGAACTTTCCCCAGCTTGAAATTTTTCTAACTCCGCTGTTCGAAGTGTTCGCGTATGTTCTACGATTCTTTTTTGCGTGATGATATTTGCTGTTTGAAGTTCAATTTCATTTGCCAAATTTTTGATTTTCTGATCATACTCTCGTTTTTTCGCAAGCAAATCTAAACCAGCATTCTCCATTTTTAATTTTGCTAACCTCACCCCTCCTCGCTCTTTCCGAAGGAATAATGGAAGATAAGCAGTTACACCAAACTTATAATTCTGCATCGAAAATTGACTTACATCCAAATTTCCACTTGGTTGATTCAATAAATTATAATTGGCATTGATAGATGGCTTTAGTTGTTCTTTTTTCCATTTAACATCCAACGCCATTTGATCTACCTTGTATGCAGCTAATTGAATGCTCGGTAAGGAGTCAATTTCATTGGCATTCACAATTGCAACTTCTGGCTTAGCATTTACTAATTGAGGTATCACGTTTGATGGTATACTAACTAATTGATAATCATCAGCCCATAAAAAAGTCTGTAACAATAAAGTAGCATTCTGAAATTGAGTCTGTGCGGCTTTATTTTCTACCGTTCTATTTTCTAATAAAATCAATGCTTCAACTGTATCAATTGGGGGATTTTCTCCAACCACAACATTTTCTTTTGCCGCTTTATACCTTGCCTCTGCCAATACAAACCCCTCTTTGGCGATCATTAATTTTTTATATGCTTCTGTCCATGTCCAATACGTAGAAAATGCATCTAACAATAAATCATTTACTGCTAACTGTCGTTCAGCAACACTCATCCGTTGTAAATTCTGCGCTTGCTGTAATTGGAATTGTCTTTCGTTATACAAAAACCCTTGTAACAAGGGGATTTCAACACCTGCGTACCACAACCCACTACCAGGTAATTTCTGATCATTTTCAACATATTCTCCACGATTAGCCTCGTAGCCCGCTTTTAGATTTGTCCCAAACCAAATCGGAATTTTCAGCGTCGTATTGGAGGTCCAATAATATTCTTTGCCATTAAACGACTTTTGATTAACATTCGAAGAAATCGTTGGATCAAAACCACCACGTGCTTTAAGCACTTCCCCAGAACCGGCTGAAGCCAAATTATTCGCTTTTTGAATCAATGGGTGAAATTTGGTTACTGTCAATTTAAAGGTCTCAAAATCGAACACTTCGAATTGTGCATACAAGGAGCAAGCACTACCGAAAAATATACCAAATAAGAAAATCAATCGTTTCATTTCTTGTCTTTTTTAAGTGGTTTATTTGCTGGATTTCCTGTGTAATATTCTGGTGGAAATCCGTTTAGGTTACGCCATATTTCATACCAAACAGGCACATTTTTAAGCAATGTAAATGTTTTCACCCCGCCACCAACTCGCAATCCTTTGGGCCAAGACTTATCACCTGGTTCTGGAATAGCCAATACACGATACATACCGTTAGAACTACTGAAATTGTCTATTGCTAAGATTTTCCCACCAAAAGTTCCAAACGAAGCATCTGGCCACCCACCAAAAACTACCGCAGGCCATCCATCGAATTGAAGTCGAACATGCTCTCCTTTTTTGATTAATGGATAATTCATTGGTTCTACATAAAATTCTACCGCCAAATCATATTTTTCAGGCATAACCGTTAAAATTTCTTCGCCTTCCTTCAATATTTCCCCAATTCCTGAACGAATTAACTTAGTGACATATCCCGTATTTGGTGCTGTAATGTAATAAAATCCTTTACGAATAATATAATTGGATAATTGGTTTTCCAATTTACTTTTCACAGCAGAGGCCTCTTGTTGATCCGAAAATGCGGATGACATTTCAGATTCTACTTTAGAAACTTTTTCTAGGTATTCATTTTTGATGTTTGCAATTTCTATTTTTGCATTCATCAACTCATTTTTGGAAATAAACAACTTGTTTTCAAGTGCAATTGTTTTCCCCATCGTCTCTTGTAATTTCACGTTCGCCATCTCCACATCTTTCATGGCTTTTAAACCTTTTTGAAACAACTCTTCCGTTCGTTTAAATTGGCGTTCTGCAATTTTCAATTGTGCATCCATTGTTACAAAATCGATACTGTCCGATTTGACTTTTAACTTAGCTTGACGGTATTTATTTTTTGTTTGTTGCAGTTTCAGTTTCAATATAGAAGCAAACGCATCCTTTTGACGTGTAAGTGCCTCTACTTTATTCGTATACGAATCAATTTTATTCTTTTTAAAAGCAACTTGTTCGGTAGTTCGATCCACCAAAGAAGGATCAAAATAATCACTTTTAACTTCACTGATATACACCAAAGTATCTCCTTTATGCACAAAATCTCCTTCTTTTACATACCATTTTTCTAATCGACCAGCAATGATTGTATGCACAGTTTGTGGACGTTGATCCGGATATAAGGTCGTTAAGTATCCTTTCGAATTAATATTTTGCGTCCATGGTGTAAACATAAAGATCACCACGAGAATAAAAAACAGAAATAATACTTTTCTAAACCAACTTTCCCATTGTACAAAATTTACTTTTGTAAACGCTGAAAATTTGTCGTAATGAAACCTTTTATGGATATTATTTTCGGATAGATTTAACATTTTCTATTTATTTATAAATTGTTTATAACCTTGATAATCCCCTTGAAATACAATGCTTCCTTTTTCAAGCACTACAATTTGTTTAAAATGTGGCAACCAATTTTTGTTATTTGTTGCAGCAACAATTGTCCAAGCAGCATCCTCACAAAAGAATAAATCTTTCATTGCAATCTCCGATTGTGAAAAATTCGCACTAAATTTTTGATGGTCATCGATCAATAAAAGTCCTGGTTTATGGACAATACAACGCGCTAGTATTATTTTTTCCGTTACACTTTTAGAAAATCCGCGTCCATCCGGAAGAATAACCGTTGAAAAACCTTCTGGTAAAGCCTTGATATCGTTCAATAAATTTGTTTGTTCACATGCCCAAAGGACGTCTTGCAGGGCAATATCATTTCTTCCCATTACAATATTTTCTTCGATAGTTCCGGAAAACAATTCTTGGTCGACCACATAATCACTTACAATTGTCCGTAAATGTTCCATATCAATATTGGACGATGGAATATTATTAAAACTAATACTTCCTCCATCTAATGGATATGCCATTCCAAGTAAATTTAACAGTGTAGACTTTCCAGATCCATCTGAACCTAATAATGCAGTATGTTGTCCTGCATCAATTTTCAAAGAAAAATTAGCAAATCCAAATTTTGCATTTCGCGTATACGTATAATCCATTTTTGAAATCTCTACAGACAAAGGACCACTTGGTAATTTATACGTATTTGATTTCGCTTCTTCCTCGATCGGCATATCCATCACATGACCAATTTTATCCACAGCAGCTAAAACATCATAAAGGACTTCTAGTCCACTAATAATCTTTTCGACGGAAGTAATAATCAATAAAATAATAATTTCAGACGCAACAAATTGCCCTATATTCATCTGATTATTAACTACCAACACACCTCCTACAACTAACATAAACAAGGCTATAATCACCTTAAAACTTGTTAATTGAATAAATTGACGCATCAAAATTTTAAAATGACTTTCACGACTTTTTAAATATCCTTCTACAAAATCATTCGTGCGATGTAATGGCAAATCACTTTGACCTACTAATTTGAATGTTTGCATGGTACGCGCTAATTCTTCCAACCAAAATGCCACTTTGTATTTATATTTGGATTCGGATATTGCCGTATTTACCGCTTTTTTCCCTGTTAAATAAAGTGCAATAATTAATGCTGAAAGCAAGAAAAGACTAAATATGATAAAGAAAGAATGGTAAAAGGATAATAAGATTAATCCAAATAATAATTGCAAAATCGAAGCTGAAAAATCGATTAATAGTTTCGGTATCCCTTTTTGAAGTGTAATGGTGTCAAAAAAACGATTCATCAATTCAGGCGTATAGGTATCCGCCATTAGATGTGTTTCAAATCTTGGAATTCGATAAGCAAATTCAAAGGAGGATCGAACAAATATTTTCTGTTGTAATGTTTCTGTTATTCGTAATTGCACAAATTGCAATAGGCCTGAAAATAGTATTCCAACCACCACAAGCGCAATTAAGACCACCCAAGAAGCGGAAATACTACCTAATTGAATCATATTTATAATTGCCTGTATACCAAGTGGCAATGTTAAATTGGTGATTCCAACAAAAAATGAATAAAAGTAGATATGCGAAATATCTTTTCGATCTACATTCAACAATCTTAATAATCGTTGAAATGGTTTTAAAGTTGATTGATTCTCCATATTACGCAATTGTTTTTAAACATAAATCCAATAAAAATTCCTCTAGACGCGTATCAATGTGCATATCATTCGTTAATCTAGGTAAATGATTCCCAAAATAACGCTGATGAAAAGAACTTTCTAAAATGGTGGAAACTAAGGCATTTGGATAAGCATACATTGGATTTATTTCAACGATAACTGCTGAAATTCGATCTACTAATTTTTTGTATTGTAAGAAATATCCTGCCTGATTTTCTTCATCTACTTTTTTGGAAAGAAATGTTTTGGAAGATTCTAAAGCAATCACATCCTGCAGTAAAGCCTCATCGATGTATGGAGTTCGGACATCGTTATTTACTTTTTTGGTAATCAATCCAATTATGCGACGTAAACGTTCTTTTGGATCTTCAATATTTGTTGTTGCAAACGCAACATTTAAATCCATCCAAGCCCAATAAAAATTAAATAAGTAAGATAGAAATTGGTGTTTGTTTTCAAAGTAACGGTAAATCGTACTTTCTGTTGAAGAAATTTTTACCGCAAGTTTTTTAAATGTAAAATCTTCTAACCCTATTTCAGACAACAAAATTAACCCATGTTCCAAAATGGATTTACCAACTACTGAACTCGTTGGATCCTTTACAAAAAGAGATTCCTGCACCGGAATTTGTAATACAGAATGTTGCATATTCATAGTTTTACCTACAAATATAATAGTATTACTATCAATAAAAATTATTTTACTATTATTTTTTCATAGTAAAATCCTAATAAAATTTAATAAGGAGGTATTTAAATTTTCAAAAAGCACTCTAATAAGGCTTTGACTTAAAAAGTTAGACTTTGAGAAACGCTGTTTTTAACCAAGTTAATCTTTATGAGTAGGTGCTATAGGGAACTTCGTCTTAAAGTAGTTTACAGAATTAATTTCGCTTTAAAATTCTCCAACTATAAACCGCAATAATAGCCCCTACAAAAGGTGCAGTCAAATATACCCATTGGTGCTCCAATTTACCTGAAACCAAGGCTGGAACAATTGATCGAATTGGATTCATGGATGCACCACAGATTGGACCGGCAAACAAAACTTCCAACATAACAGTAGAACCGATTGCAATCCCAGCAAACATTCCCTGCTCTTTACTTCCTTTTGCTACATGTAAGATGACAAAAACCAATACAAATGCTAAAATTATTTCCAAAACAAAAGCACTACTATCTGAAACGATCGGTATGGTTTCTCCTAAAGTTGGAGAAGTTGGAAAAAGAATTTTTAAGGTAAAACTTGCTAAAAATGCCCCTAATCCTTGTGCGAGTATGTAGGGTAAAATTAATTTTACAGGGAAATCTTTCGCAAGATAAAACGCAAATGTTACCATCGGATTCATGTGCGCACCAGAAATATCTCCTACGGTATAAATCATAGCAGCAACTGTTAACCCTGTAGTTATGGATATCCCCAAATGACCAATGCTTGTTCCACCTGAAAGTTGGTTAAAAATTATTGCTCCTGTTCCACAGAAAACTAACACAAATGTCCCAATAATCTCTGCGAGATATTTCGATTGGTTCGACTTTGAAAAAATTGATTTCATTATTTATTTACTTCTAAATAAGATTGTACTTCTTGAATTGCTTGTTTAACATTTCTATTTATACCGATCAACGTAGCAGATGCATATCCTGTCCAATTACCATATCCAACAAACCAAAGCCCTTCCATTTCGGTTGATTTACTTTCCATCGTTGATGCCTTTCCGCGATTGTCTAATTTCACTAAATTTCTTAAATAACTTGTTCCATACCCAAAACCAGTACACCAAATGATAACATCAAATGGTTCTTTAACCCCATTTGACCAAACCACACCTTGCGCATCCAATTTATCAAACATTCCTTCGGAGATAAAAACATTTCGTTCTCTTGCTTCTTTTACGGATGGTACCATCACAATATTTCCTAAACTATAATTTTCAGCTTGAAATATCTCCCCTTTTTTCTCTGCGTGATATTTTGCTGTTGCCAGGTTAAACAGATAGTAACCATCTACATCGTCAGGTAAAAAACACGGAGGATTCTTAGTTGCCCATTTCACAAAGGTAACTTTTGAAACTTCGGCGAGAATTTGTGCGCCGGAATTTCCTTCACCCACAACTAAAACTTTTTTCCCGATAAATTCGGAAGCATTTTGGTAGTCTGCTGAATGTATTTGTTCTCCTCTAAATTCATTTCTTCCTTCCACATCAGGAATCAATGGATTTTCCCAGGTACCAGTTGCGTTTAAAATCACTTTGGCTTTATAATCTCCTTGTGAAGTTTTAACCTGAAACAAATCCGCTACTTTCGTAATGGAAATTACTTCTGTATTTCGTTGCACAGGAAACTTATAATGTACTTCGTATTTCTGTAAGTAATCAATTACCTCTTGTTTTGTTGGAAATAAATTATTTGATTTAGGCATTAACCAACCTGCTAAAGAACTATGTTCCGCAGGCGAAAAAAGCGTAAGACTATCCCAAGCATGATTCCAAGCACCACCACCTTCCGATTGTTTATCTAATATGAGATAAGAAAAATTCAATCTTCGTAAATAATACCCACACGTTAATCCACTCTGACCACCACCAATCACCAGGACATCATATACTTTTTCCATTTATATCAATTAGTTAATTTTTGAGAATACATACAAGGTTTCTAATCCAATTTGCAATGCTCGTTCTTTGTATTTTTCATTTTGAATTTCAGTACCATCAAAAACCTTAGGATCCTCATAGGTTGTTCCGATACGTAGTTCAACTCCAGGAATAAACGGACAATTTTCCTCCGCGTCTCCACAGGTCATAATCGCAGCAAAATTAGAGGATGGATTACTTACATCATCATATACCTTTGAAAAACAAATACTTGATTTCAGACCTCCAAAATCGACACTATATTTTGGATTTAAAGTCGTATCCATTTCGGTAATTTCAAAACCTAATCCTCGTAATGCTTGAATTGCATGCGAATTAAATGCAGTAGCTTCGGTTCCTCCTGAAAAAGTACTCACTTCATTTACACCAAAATATTCTGCCGCAACAGCCGCCCATATTTGTCCAAAGTGACTACGACGTGAATTATGCGTACAGACATAAATCAATTGTATTGGTGACTTCGCGTCTTTTTTTTGTTGAATGTATCCAGAAATTTTCTCTAGTAAAACTTTTCTGTCATTCGAGATACTTTCAAATTGTTGCGAAAGTTGATCGCAAAGGTTTTTAATTTTTGTGTTCATTTTTTTTAGATTAAAGACAAAAGACGAAAAGATGAAAGACAAAAGAACAAAGACTGGTGTGTTAAATATATTTAATTTAAAATATTATAGTTATACGGTCTTTTAAATAATTTTCTTAAAGCGAAGCGGTCTTTTGTCTCCGAGTCTTTTGTCTCAATTAACAACACCCTCCACCAGGAGTACACGTATTTTGAATTTTTTCTTGATTTTTTGTATCCTGAGGCTCTCGAAGGATGTCCGCTGGAATACCACATTTATCTTGTGCTAAACAATTTGTTTGTGTTGCTTCCAATAAGAAATTTACGCCATCAAAACCTAAATGGAATTTCCCAATCGTTTCTTGTTGATACTCCACTTCTACTTCCCCATCTTGCAGATTCAATACTTTTTCTGATAACTCGATGATGTCTTTCAACTTTTGCGGTGCCAGGCGATGGTCAAAATCATTTGCTTCCCAAAGTTGGAAATTCACCACTTTTTCTTCGCGTACTGTTCCTCCACAATCGATGAAATTCTTTGTAATTACACCAACTTCTGTTACGTGAAAATGTACCGGAACAAATGTACCATTCGGCAATACGAAACGAACTTCTTGTACGTTTTCTAAACTTTTTTTAACTTCTGATAATTTCATTTTTTTTTAGATTTATGAATAAAGATGAGAAGAAAAAAGACGAAAAGATAAAAGAATAAAGACTAATGTGTTGAATATAATAAATTTAAAATATTTTAGATACACGGTCATTTAAATAATTTTCTTTTAGTGAAGCGGTCTTTTTTCTTCTAGTCTTTTTTCTTCTAGTCTTTTTTCTATTTAACAACACTTATTTTTCGTTACAGATTCTATGACAATCCCCATGAATTGCGTTATTTGTTCAAACACCTGTGGATTCAAACAATAGCAAATGGAATTCCCCTCAATGTTTCCTTGAATTACCCCTACTTGTTTCAATTCACGTAAATGCTGAGAGATGGTTGCTTGCGATAATGGTAACTCATTCACAATATCCCCACAAATACATTGTTTGTGTTGAATCAAATACTCCACAATTGCAACACGAGCCGGATGACCCAATGCTTTTAACACATTCGCTAATTCATTTTGGTGATCCGTAAAATGTTCTGATTTTGTAATTCCCATATCGCTTTAAATCTATATTGCAATATTACGATATAATTTGAATTAGAAGAAAGATTTTAAGAAAAAAGATTAAAGACAGATACTATTAAATAATTACAACCTAATTAAGATTAAAAAAAATGAATTCCGTTAACATACTGACGGAATTTATATCATTTCCGTCAATCAACTGACGGAATTTATATTATTTCCGTCATTTTAAATGTGACAATCAAAAAATAGATGCTATATTTGAAGTATAATTGAGGTTATGGAATACATACAACGAACAGTAGAAAAACAGATTATCAACTACTTAAAACCAAACAAAGCAGTTGTGTTACTTGGTGCAAGAAGGGTTGGTAAGACAAAACTCATTCAACGAATCATAGAATTAGTCAATGAGCCTACCCTTTTTTTAAATGGCGATGACCAAGATACACATGCTTTACTAGCAGTTCAAAGCAAAGCAAATTACGAACAATTATTAGGAAATGTACGTTTTTTAGTGATTGATGAAGCGCAAGAAATACCAAACATTGGCGCTAAACTTAAACTGATGGTCGACACTATTGAAGGCATCAAAATAATTGCTACAGGTTCCTCTGCTTTGGATTTGAACGAATCAATCGGAGAACCATTGGTAGGTCGAAAAATGACTTTTCATTTATACCCTTTATCGCAAGGTGAATTATCTAACCAGGAAAATTACTTGCAAACAACACAACAACTTTCGAATCGTTTGGTCTTTGGAACCTACCCCGAATTAGAGTTCTTACCCACAAACAATGAAAAAATTCAGTATTTAAAAGAACAAGTGAATTCCTATTTACTGAAAGATGTTTTAGCATACGAAGGAATCCAAAAACGTGAAAAAATCGTTTCGCTATTGCGCATCATCGCCTACCGTATTGGAAGTGAGATATCTGTCGAAAGCATTGGAAACGAATTAGGCATTAGTAAAAACACGGTCGATAAATACCTAGACCATTTATCCAAAGTTTTCATCATTCACCGTGTTGGTGGATTAAGTCGTAATTTAGACAACGAGATCACCAAAAAAGCCAAATGGTATTTCTACGACAATGGTATACGAAATGCATTAATTTCAAACTTTAACAGTTTGGAGTTACGCGAAGACCAAGGACAACTTTGGGAAAACTACCTCATCTATGAACGTTTAAAAAAACAAGCGTACGCCATGGATTATGGGAGTCATTATTTTTGGAGAACACACAGTCGACAAGAAATTGATTGGATCGAGGAAAAAGACGGAGCTTTAAAAGCCTACGAATTCAAATGGGCGATACAAGGAAAAGCTAAAACTCCCCAAGCATGGTTGAAAGGTTATCCAGATGCTACGTTTGAGATTATTGACAGATCGAATTATATGGATTTTATAACAGAATAAAAAAAATGAAAAAAGTCTTATTTTTAGTTTTAATGAACGTTGTGTTTATGTCTCTGAACGCACAAGATTCGCTTACTAAGTTTAGTAATAAATCGATAACAACTGCTTTAGGTATTGGATTTGTTGAAGCTATTCAATCAGGGGCAGGATTTTATTACGAAATAGGATACCAACAATCCTATTGGAAAAACAAGTTGAGATTCAATCCATATATACTGAATGGAGAATATACATCTTTAGGAATTACAGACGTTCCAGACGTGTTTTTCAGAAATACGGTAGTAGGGTTTAAAGTAGGTGTAGATTTACTCAAATACAAAGCATTTTCTATTGCTACGCAAGTTGGTTATGGATTTAATTATACAAGAGGTCTGGAAGGAACTGGAGGATATTTTTTTAGTGCACCGAAAAATAATGATTCAGATTTTTTTTCTAAAATACACCATACACTCACTTTGGGGGCTGGTCTACGTATAAATCCTAAAAACCATCGATTAGCGTATGAATTTCACATTGTAAATTTTGGAATTGAAAACGATGATTTTATTACAGCTCAATTTCGACTTGGGATTGATGTGAAATTGTAAAATATCTAAATCCAAAGAATCAAAAGAAGTTGTGATATGTTTGTCTGACAGAAGTTCAAAATCTGAAAGCAACACAAACTCTTATTTAAGATTTTTAGACAAAATTTTAGCTACCAATGTAAGCATTTGCTCTTTCTTTTCAGGTCGCACACGATTTACACTTGATTTCTCAAGTTGCTCATTAAATATTCGGGATTGATTACCACTAATTGGCTTTGTAATTTTAATTGGTGTTGCCATTGGATTAAATTGATGATACAAATTTATGAAAACCAATAAGTCAATGCAAATAAAAACAAAAAATCGCGTAGAAATACTATGTTTTTAGATTCCTTGACTACAAAAAATCTTTCCTCAAACTTAACACGATATCAATTGGATTTTCAATGGCTTCGTCGATGATAACCCGGAATTTTTGATCTCGTATTATAAATTGCGCTTTTGGATACTTGTTTATAAAAATAGAGATTGCTTTAACAATAATATCATCAACCCGCGACTGCGAAAAAAAGTAAACTCGCTTTGGTAATTGTTGTTTAAATCGTCGCAAGGTAAAAAGAGATAAAAATGCAGATGAACCAGCTCTAATCCACGGATATTCTGAGAGTAATGTTTTTTCATACGAAATCTCATGGTAAATTGGACCTCCCGATTTACTTGTATGTGTAATTTTGAGAACAATCACTTTTTCTTCAGGAATTGAACTCGTAAAGGTTAACTCATACCCATAACTCGTACAAAAACCTTCTACAGTAAAATCTAATGTCGCTAAATGAGCTTCCACCTTCTGACAAAACAAGGCGTTATCATCGTAAAAAGAAGAATCAGCTTTTAGGTATTGGATCATTCTATGTTTTTTGAATTCAACATAAAAAAGACCGATAAATTCTCATCTATCGGTCTTTCTTCTTTTATCTTTTCGTCTTTTTTCTAAAATCTTACTCCGGACAAATCACAAACAAAGGATAATCTTTCATCATCGCGTTTACTTTTGTTCTAACATTCGCTAACACCTCTTCGTTACCGATATTTGTCAGTACCTCATCCAATAATTTCACGATTTCTTTCGTTTCCGCTTCTTTCAATCCACGGGAAGTTATTGCTGGTGTCCCAACACGAATTCCAGAAGTTACAAAAGGAGATTCAGTATCAAACGGAACCATGTTTTTATTTACCGTAATATCTGCTTTTACCAAGTTGATTTCTGCGTCTTTACCGTTTACTCCTTTCGAACGTAAATCGATCAACATACTATGATTATCGGTTCCTTCTGAAACGATGTTGTATCCTAACTTCACCAATTCTTCCGCCATAACTGCTGCATTTTTTTGTACTTGCAACATGTATTTTTTATACTCTGGTGTCAATGCTTCTCCAAACGCTACAGCTTTTGCTGCAATCACGTGCTCTAATGGTCCACCTTGAATTCCTGGGAAAACTGCTGCATCTAACAATGCTCCTAATGTTTTTAAGTTTCCATTGTTCCACTTAATACCCCAAGGATTTTCGATGTTTTCACGCATCATAATAACACCTCCTCTTGGTCCACGTAATGTTTTATGCGTTGTAGTTGTAACGATATGACAAAAAGCCAATGGATCGCTTAATAATCCAGCTGCAATCAACCCAGCTGGGTGCGAAATGTCTGCTAAAATAATTGCACCTATTTCATCTGCTACTTTGCGAATACGCGCATAATCCCAATCTCTAGAATACGCTGAAGCACCACAAATAATCATTTTTGGTTTCTCACGGCGCGCAACTTCTTCCAACATTTCGTAATCAACATACCCAGTCTCTTTTTTCACACCATAGAAAAAAGGTTTGTACAATTTCCCAGAGAAGTTAACTGGCGAACCATGTGTCAAGTGACCACCATGCGATAAGTCAAAACCTAAAATTTTGTCGCCAGGATTCAAACACGCTAAAAATACAGCTGCATTTGCTTGCGCACCTGAGTGAGGTTGTACATTCGCCCAAGTAGCACCAAACAATTCACACAAACGGTCAATTGCTAATTGCTCTACTTTATCCACTACTTCACAACCACCATAATATCTTTTTCCTGGAAGTCCTTCCGCATATTTATTTGTCAATACAGAACCCATCGCTTCCATGACTTGTTCGCTTACAAAATTTTCAGAAGCAATCAACTCAATTCCATGTAATTGTCTATTTTTCTCTTCTTGAATTAAATCAAATATTACTTTATCTCTTTCCATGCTATTCTATTCAGTGGTTAATAGTAAACAAATATATTAATTAGACATTAGACAAGAGACATTAGAGAAAAGAAATTGAGATAAAAGATGAAAAGAAAAAAGATGTTTAGACTTTTAACGACATCCAATCTTTCAATCTTATGTCTGACTTATAATGTCTTTGATCTAATGTCTTTTTATCTTTCTTCTATCCTACTTTTGTCTAAAATAATTCCTAATTTTATCTATTAATCCAATTTGAACAAAAAGAAACAAAAATGAGTGCATATAAATTTCGTGTATTACTCGATACTGAAAAAGAAAGTGAAATTTTTCGCGACATCCTAATCAACGACAACGACAATTTCGAAAGTTTGTACAACGCAATCATCCAGTCATTTAACTTTACGGGACAAGAAATGGCATCGTTCTATATGTCGAATGACAATTGGGACAAAGGACATGAAATTAGTTTGATGGACTTGAATTACGGCGATGAATCCTTAGAGGAAAAAGCATCCGTGATGTCTGAAACAAACATTAAAGATTTCATCGAAGCTGAAGATCAAAAAATTATTTTGGTGTACGATTTCATGCGTATGTGGATTTTCTTGATTGAATTGGTGGAAGTTTTAGACGAAACTATTGGCGCACCAGAAGTTGCTTTGGCAATTGGTATGGCACCACCAGAAGATTCTAGAGCTACAGGAATTGAAGAAGGCGAAGACGATATGCTTTTTGAGGATGAAGAATTCGGAGAAGATGAAGACGAATTTGGTTTAGATGATTATGAAGACGGATACTCCGACGAAGATTACTCAAACTTTGATGAATATTAATTAATTATGGAAAAATACGGTGATCCAATTGGAAAAGCTATAACAGACTTTTCAAGATCCAAACGACCAGACGATATTATCGTTTGCTCCGAAATATGTGAAGATGATATCATTCCGATTGAAGTGCTTTTTCGCAACGAAGACGAAATGCCTGAATTGGAAGTATTAGCCTTGCAAAATGCAACAGGAAAAATACTCGACGTAGGTGCTGGTGCTGGTACACATGCAAACTACCTTCAAAATATGGGGAAAGATGTGACTGCTATTGACATCTCGGAAGGTGCAGTGGCCTTCATGCAAACGCAAGGATTGAAAAGTAAAAAAGTGGATTTTTTCGATTTGAAAGATGAAAAATTTGATACTATCCTAATGCTAATGAATGGTATCGGTATCGCTGGGACACTCTCTAACTTGGAGAAAACATTGGAACACGCAAAATCCTTGTTAAATCCTGGTGGAAAAATCTTGTGTGACTCTTCCGACATCAAATACTTGTATGAAGATGAAGATGGTTCACTTTGGGTAAACTTAAACCAAGAATATTATGGAAACTTCCGTTTTCAAATGAAATACAAAAAAGAAACTGGTCCTTGGTTTGATTGGTTATATGTGGATTTCGATTCTTTATTTAATGCCGCTAAAAATGTTGGATTGAAAGCAGTAAGACTGTACGATAAAGACGACAATTACCTTGCAGAAATCACCAATTAATCTAGTTACATGAAAATTTTAATGGTTTGTTTGGGTAATATTTGTCGTTCGCCAATCGCGGACGGATTGTTACGCCAAAAAGTCAACGAAGAACATTTGGATGTGGAGGTAGATTCAGCAGGAACCATTGGTTTACATGCTGGTTCAGCGCCGGATTCACGGATGATTGCAACTGCTAAAAATCGCGGTACGGACATTAGTTTTTTGAAAGCGCGTCAATTTACGGTTGCGGATTTCGAAAAGTTCGACGTGATTTTTGCGATGGACAAAAACAACAAACGCGATATTCTCTCGTTGGCTAAAACAACCGAAGACAAACAAAAAGTGCATTTGCTTTTAAGTGAAATATCGGACCAAGATGAAGCGAATGTGCCAGATCCATATTACGGAACCAGCAAAGACTTTGAACACGTATATGATCTTGTAGACAAAGCAACAAACACAATTATTCAAAAAATAAAAAACAACACATTAATATGAGTCAAGGAAAACTTTATTTAGTTCCAACAACCTTAGGAGGAGAAAGTACCAAAGATATTATACCAGCTGATGTGATCGAATTGATCCGTGGCTTGCGTTTTTTCGCAGTGGAAGACATCAAAAGCGCTAGACGTTATTTGCGTAAACTAGACCGTGAATTCCCAATTGACGATTCTACGTTCTTCGTTTTAAAAAACAATACTGCTCCAGAGGACTTAAACAAAATGTTGGTTCCAATTCGTGAAGGAAACAATGTAGGTATCATTTCGGAAGCTGGTTGTCCAGGAATCGCTGATCCAGGCGCGAACTTGGTATCGTTAGCACATCAACAAGGATTGCGTGTAGGTCCATTAGTGGGTCCTTCTTCCATCCTATTGGCGTTGATTGGAAGTGGTTTCAACGGACAAGAATTCACGTTCCACGGATATTTGCCACGTGAACGTAAAGAGCGTATCCGTAAATTACGCGAATTTGAAATCTCTGCGCGCAAAACACGTATGACCCATATTTTCATGGATACACCATTTCGTAACATGCATATACTAGAAGACATGTTGAATGAATTAATGGACGAAACCTACGTGAGTATCGCTTCAGATTTAACCATCCACGACGAGTCGGTGCGAACCATGCGCGTGAAAGACTGGAGAGAAAATGCCTATGATCTTTCTAAAATTCCAACCATGTTCTTAATTGGACGTTTAAGTTAATTCCGATGAAAAAGATATTCACCCACTTAACATTCTACGTATTACTAGCTTTAATTGCTGGTATCGCCTTGGGACATTACAATCCTGAACTAGGTGTAAAAATGAAAGTGGTTGGAGAAGCTTTTGTCACCATCATTAAAATCTTTGTCGTTCCAATTATATTCTTAACGGTGGTATTGGGCATTAGTTCCATTGGTAACCTGAAGAAAGTCGGGAAAATTGGGTTAAAATCCTTGATTTATTTTGAGATTGTAACCACACTCGCATTGACCATCGGTATTGTTTTGGCGTATGTCCTCAAACCGGGGCACATCGACATTTCCTTATTGGCCGAAAACGACATTACAAAATACACGAAGAAACCAGAATTCTCCATCGGAAAATTCATCCTAAACAACTTGAGCATCATCGTTTTGTGCTTAGCGATTGCTTATGGAATTATTTTAACCTATTCTCCCAAACGTGAAGTCATAGTCGAAAAATTGGACAAAGCCTCCAAATTTGTCTTCAAAATTTTAAAAATGGTGATGTATTTAGCGCCACTAGGTGCTTTTGGAGGCATCGCAGGTGCGGTAGGAAAATATGGAATTCACACCTTGTTACCTCTTGGAAAACTTGTTGGTAGTGTTTACTTATCCATGTTTATGTTTGTGTTCTTAATTCTTGGATTCATCCTATGGATCTACAAGTTGAACCTTTGGAAATTCTTAAAATACATCCGTGAGGAAATCGGAATTGTTTTTGGTACATCCTCCTCTGAAACTGCCCTCCCAAACTTGATGGAGAAATTGGAGAAACTAGGTTGTAAAGCGTCTGTAGTTCGTTTGGTTGTTCCAACAGGCTATTCGTTCAACCTCGACGGAACTGCCATCTACTTATCGATGTCCGTCATTTTCATTGCCCAATTATTCAATGTTCACCTTTCTTTCGGAGAAATTTTATTCATCATCGGCTTATTGATGATTACCTCCAAAGGTGCAGCAGGTGTCACCGGAAGTGGATTCGTGGTATTAGCCTCTACCCTAGCTTCTTTACACAACAAAATCCCCGTGGAAGGCTTAGCGTTCTTATTAGGAGTAGATAAATTCTTAAGTGAATCGCGCGCGATTACAAACATTATTGGTAATGGTGTCGCAACCTTGGTGATTGCAAAAAGTGAGAAGGAATTTGACGAGGAGATGTATATGAGGGAGATTGGATCGATTTGAAGATTAGTTAATTTGAAAATTTGAAGATTAGTTGCCCTTCGACAGGCTCAGGGTAAAATTTGAAAATGGTGCAGGGATAATATTTCAGCTAGAGGAAAAAATTATTGATTTGAAAAAGGACGAACAATTAGAAAAGAAAATAAATGGAGCATTTAGTTATTCAAATGACTTTATAGATAGTTTTTTGTTTGAAGGAAAAATAGTGATGATAAATGGCAGTTTTGAAGGATCTATTTCAGAAGAAGAATTTACTGATGTCACAAATGAAAAAGTCTATATAAAAGGATTTATTGACGGAGATCACATTTCATTTGTAAAATCATATCCATTTTCATATTATTTATCAGAAGACGAAACCGAAATAGTATTTGATCCATACAAGAAAGGACATGATGTCATTTATGATGGTTATTTAAATACTCAGTCCAATGAATTTGAAGGTAATTGGGAAATTAAAATCAAAGAAGAAAAACTATATCACGGGAAGTATGAAATTAATTTAGAAGTTGGTTTTTTTAAGTTAGAAATAAATGATTGCATTTAAACAATTAGTAATCCACTTAATCCTGAGCTCCTTCTTCATTCTTGAATTTTACTTATTTAACACGGTTTTTTAGTGATGAAACAACCTCATCCCAGGAATACGTTTGACTCTTTCCTTGCATACGATCGTTGCGTCTTTCTTCTAATAATTTTAATTGTTCATCCGAAAGAAGAAACTCTTTTTCGTTTGCAGATTCTTCTGAATTAATCGTAACAAAATCTAGACTTTGGATAAAGTTTAAAAAAGCTAATGCCTTCCCATCTTGTATGTCTAATGTAATACGCATGATTCAGAAAATTAAATTAATGATACTCAAACTTACGAAAAAAATGATTGTGTTCAAATTATTTATCACGCTGTGCTGGGCTTTTATTCCTTCACGATCTCTTTAAACAAAATTATTAAAATCACTTCGTTCTAGGCCAATTTTCAGGATTAGAAGGAGCATAACGAAATCCCCAAATATAAATGAGGTTTAGTTCTTCATTTACTGAGAAATGTATTGCATATGGAAACTTATGAATAATTCGAAGTCTAATTTCATCATATTTAACTTGATAAAGCGGCATTTTCTTCAAATCATTTACCGAAGACTTTGTGATTTTGATAAATCGTTTTCCGAGTTTTTGATTTATTTCACTGTAATAGTTGAAAGCATCTCGAAAATCATCTTCTGCTTGAGGCAAAATAACAACATTGAATTCCTTCATTAATAACTACTTATCGAAAGAATTAATAAAATTATCCCAATTATTAAAATCTTCCGGTTTTGCGTTACTAACTCTTTCTCGCATTAGATTTTTTTCAATTTCTGAAACAATCAAATTTTCCTCACAATAGGGTTCCACCTTTACATAATTAAGGGTACTCAACAAACTCATAAGTTTAGAAACTTGACTGGTATCACTAATATTTAAAAGTAGTTGTTGCATAATATAGACTGTTATACTAACAAATTTACAAAAAAGAATGTGAAATTACAATAGTATTATCACCTCCCCCACAACAAACTACCATCCCCATAACTTAAAAAACGGAAGTCATTTTCCAAGGCATAATCATACACTTTTTTCCAATCTTCGCCAATCAAGGCTGAAATCAACAACAATAAGGTGCTTTCTGGTTGATGGAAATTAGTGATGAGTCCATGGATGATACGAAAGGTGTATCCTGGTGCAATAATTATTTGTGTTTTGGATAAAATAGAAGAAAGTTTATTGCGTTCTAACCAAGTTAATAAGGCTTCTAACGCTTCTTTAGAGGAACAAAGATCTGTCGTTTCATACGGCTCCCATTGTCCTACTACCAACTGATTTTTTGTTAGTTCTGGTTGAAAAAAGACTTTTCTTCCTAACCAATACAAACTTTCGATGGTACGTGTGGAGGTTGTTCCCACCGTTACAATTTTTTTCGTGTCGAGTGCATTCAATAATTTTTGGATAGTTTCTATCGAAACATCTAAGTATTCACCGTGCATTTCGTGTTCTCCAATCGATTCACTTTTGACAGGTTTGAATGTTCCTGCTCCTACATGTAAAGTGACCTGCGTGGTATCTATTCCTTTTTGGGTGAGTTCTTCTACAATGTTTTCGGTGAAATGAAGTCCTGCAGTTGGCGCAGCAACCGAGCCTAATTCTTTCGCAAAAACGGTTTGGTAACGTTCTAAGTCACTCGCTTCCGTTTCGCGTTTCAGGTAAGGTGGCAATGGAATACTTCCAAAGGCATGTAATACCTCCGCAAAAACAACTTCTGCCGGTGTCCATGACAAGGTCACGTGGTAATAATCCGCAACGCGTTCTTTCTCTGAAACTGTCACTTCGATGGTTTGTCCGTTCCAAGTCACTTCTCGTTTCAAGGGACCATGTTTCCAGCGTTTCGCATTCCCTACATAACATTTGATTGCAATCGTTCCGGTACAACCCATCGCCATCGCAGCGTCAATCACCTCAGAAACAGCCTCTAAGTAAAACAATTCAATCACCGCACCTGTGAACGTGTGAAACAACATACGCGCTTCGACTACCTTCGTATTATTAAAGATTAATAAGGAATCATTCGGTAAAAACGAAGGAAGGTTACGATAGGTACTTTCTTCTATTTCTCCGGTTTTGTACACGAGTAATTTGGATAAATCGCGCTCCGCCAATGGATATTTTGCGATACGCTCGTCGGGTAGATTGTAGTTGTATGCAGCGATTTGTATGTTTTTAGGATTTTGAACCATATAAGGCATATAAGAAAATAGAGCGTAAAAATAAGGAGAAAACTGGAGATTTTCATTGTAGATTGACAAATTACAGCCCTTCGATATACTCAGGGTAAAATTGACAAATTGCAGATTAGAAGATTTAAAAAATCAATCTATTTTAAGCAATATCAATCCTTCATATTTCCCTAAATCGATAAAATCTTGACACGTTTTTTCATCGTGTGGATGGGTTGAATAAAGTAACTGCCAATTCTCATCGCTTGGAATGGAAATCGTCCGTTTAGCATTATTAAAATTGAGTAATATGTAAATCTCTTGCTCTTCGTAAATCCGCGTGTACCCTAATACTCCTTGTTCTCCTTGTTGTAAGAACGTTAAATTCCCATGAGAAAGCGCTGAATGTGTATTTCGCAGTTTGATTAATGTCTTATAATGTATTAATAATGAATTAGATTCACCTTCTTGTTCTACTACATTGATACGATAGAAATTACGATTAATCGGTAACCACGGTTTGACACTTGAGAAACCACCAAAATCTTCTGCAGACCACTGCATGGGAGTACGCGATTTATCTCTTCCACTAAAAAACGGCCAATATTTTTTACCTAACGGGTCTTTGATATGTTTTCTGCGAATTTTCTGATTTTGCATCCCAATTTCTTCTCCATAATAAACGAAAGGTGTTCCTCGAAGCGTAAGCAGTAAAATACTTGCAATATGTGCTTTTTCTAATTTATTTCTTCGAATACCTAGTCGGTTATAACTCCGCAATAAATCATGGTTACTTAGAACGTAACTCGGCCAGGCTTTTTCTGGTAAATTATTTTCCCAGGCCTCAATGCATTTGTAATATTTCTTCGCATTCCAAAAACGGAAAATCAAGGAAAAGTCAAAAGCCAAGTGCAATGCATTATCCCCTTCTCCGAGGTAATTAATAACAGTCGCATTATTTCCTGGAGGTGGCGTATAAATTTCACCTACCAACATTTTATCTTCGTAGGTATCTAGTAATTGCCTTAATTTTCGAACAATTTTGATCGAAGAACCTCTATTCCTACTGTACAAGCGATCCTTGGTAGGTCTTCCCCATTTGATAAATGGATTGTCCCGAAATTTTTCATCTTTCACAATGTAATTAATCACATCCAAACGGAATCCATCCACGCCCAAGTCTAGCCAAAATCGAATCTCCTCAAAAAATGCATGGTGTAAGTCTTTATTTCGCCAATTTAAATCTGGCTGGTCTTTCAAAAAACTATGGAGATAATATTGTTGGGTAGCATCATCCCACTCCCAAGCACTACCACCAAAAGCAGAACGCCAATTGGTAGGTACTTTTCCATTGCGCTTGTTTTTCCAGATATACCAATCTCGTTTGGGGTTATCGATTGATGAACGCGATTCCACAAACCAAGGATGTTCGTTGGACGTATGGTTCATCACCATATCCATTACAATTTTGATATCCTTTGCATGTGCGAGTGCTAAGAGTTCTTGAAAATCTTCCATGGTACCATACGAAGGGTCAATTGCCCGATAGTTAACAATATCGTAACCGTAATCTTTCATGGGAGATGCATAAATCGGAGAAAGCCAAATTGCTTTAATTCCTAATTGAACCAAATAATCAAAACGCTCAATAACCCCTCGTAAGTCGCCGATTCCATCGTGATTGCTATCCTTAAAACTTCTAACGTATAAATGATAGACAACACCGTGTTTCCACCAAACGTAGTTCTCCATGTTCTCTTCCCCCATTTGGATATATTAACCTCTGAAGTAAAAGTAAATACCCCACATTGTACGAACGTAGCTAGGATGTGAAGTTTTTGTTAAATCGTTGAAGGAATGAAAAAGAATAAAACGGATAAACAACTTAAACTATCTTATACTTAGTTTGATTTTGACTTCCAAAAACTTCAAAAAGATTTAATTCTACTCCTTTCTTTAAATCGCGACTTGCTGTTGCCGAAGACAATTCTTTAAATGTGTTCATATAATCCTTTCGAGTAAACACTTGTTTACCTAAAGAAACAAAATATTCAATGCGATCTATGTCTTTGAGAATTCTGTTATTATAATTTAGAATACGCTCTAAAGATGTGTTAATGACTCCTAATATGTACTCAATAAAAATAGTTGATTTACCCATTTTATCACTCATTGAAAGCGCTTGGTAATAATCGTTTTGCGATTCGTTAATTAAGGTTTCAAAAGGTAAAAATTCAAAAACTGGAAATTCATTACTTAAAATCAATGTTTGCCAAAACCTACCCATCCTACCATTTCCATCTAAAAAAGGATGAATAAATTCCATCTCATAATGAAATACACAGCTTTTTATCAAGGTTAATTCATCCTCATCTTTTAAATACGTAAATAAATCTTTCATCAAAAAAGGAACTTTATCCGCAGGAGGCGCGATATGCTCCACATCATTTCCTTTTACTATTCCCACTCCCTTTGTTCGATATTTACCAGGATTATCCACTAATCCTTTCATTAATAATCCATGAGCTTTCAAAAAATGGGTGTCCGAGGCATACTTAAATTGATTCAATTGTTCATATAATTCAATCGCATTTAACACCTCCAAAACATCTTTTTTTGGTCCAATTACTTTTTTGTTTTCTAGTAATGCAGTAATCTGTTCTTGGGTAAGTGTATTTCCTTCAATTTGTAAGGAAGAATGTATGGTCTTAATTCTATTTTGCTTTCTTAATTGAGGGGATTGTTTACTTAAATAGGTAGCATTAACCTCTCCTAATTTGGACGAAATGGACGAAATTAACTTTAAAATTAATGGAGTAATATCGTAAGGTGGCTTCATGATAGTATCATTTGATAGCATCAAAGATAATTTTTTCTCATCTCTTTCGCAACCAATCCAAGGTCACGCGATTAAATTCTTCTGCTTGTTCGATGTTTACGATGTGACCACAATTTTCTACCACAGCCATTGTTCCATGCGGCTCTAGTTTTGCCATTTTCTTCACATCTTCGATAAACATGTGGTCTTGTCTACCAGAAATGAATAAATTCGGTAAACCATGTGGTTCTTTTTGGAAACGTTTCAATAATGTATCCAAATAACGAGTAATACCAAACCAGCGTATAAACTCGGATTTTTTCATCTTTTTTGCTTCATGAATAAACACAGCACGTGATTTAGCATGATTTCTTCTAGGTAATATAATTACCGCAAATAAAGTATATAAAAACATAAAAGGAACCACTTTTTTAAGTGTGTTACCTACAATAATTAAAAAACGAGAGAAATTGGTAAGACTGATAATCGCACCAGACATTATCATGGAATGAATTCGCGAAGGATCTAGTTCCACCAGTTGACGAATGAGAATGGTTCCCAATGAAACTCCTACGAAATTTGCACGATCAATTTTATTAAAATCTAAAACATCATATACTTCTTGCGCGATCGAAGGAAAAGAATAAACCAAACGTTTATTTACGACTTCATCCACTTTTGTTCTACCATGTCCACGTAAATCAATCAATAACAGATTATATTCTTTCCGATACGCATTGATTTGTTTGAACCAAATTGTAGAACTACCTCCAGCACCATGGATAAAAACTACCCAAGGTGCATTCGTATTTTCGTGTTTATATATGATGTGGTGTAACATCTATTTACAATAATTCATAACTAACCATGTATAATTCAAGCGTAAATTACATATTTCTTCTATACTGACCACCAACTTCAAACAAAGCATTTGTTATCTGCCCTAAAGAAGAATGTTTACAAGCTTCCATTAAGGTTTCAAAAACATTTTTATTGTGGATTGCTGCTAACTGCACGTCACGTATCGTTTTCGCTGTATCGTCTTTTTTGAAATCGTGTAAGACTTCTAACATCGAAATTTGATATTGTTTCTCTTCTTCTGTTGCACGAATCACTTCACTTGGAATAATTGTTGGAGAACCTTTAGAACTCAAGAAGGTATTTACTCCAATAATTGGATATTCTCCTGTGTGTTTTAATGTTTCATAATACAACGATTCTTCTTGAATTTTAGAGCGTTGGTACATCGTTTCCATTGCTCCTAGTACGCCTCCACGTTCCGTAATACGATCAAATTCAGCCAATACTGCTTCTTCGACTAACTCCGTCAATTCTTCAATAATAAAACTTCCTTGTAATGGATTCTCATTTTTCGCTAATCCTAATTCACGATTGATAATTAATTGTATCGCCATCGCACGACGCACTGATTCTTCTGTTGGTGTCGTAATCGCTTCGTCATACGCATTGGTGTGCAAGGAATTACAGTTATCGTAAATCGCATACAAGGCTTGAAGTGTTGTACGGATGTCATTGAAATCAATTTCTTGTGCGTGTAATGAACGTCCAGAAGTTTGGATGTGGTATTTCAACATCTGCGCTCTAGGATTCGCTCCGTATTTTTTCGCCATTGCTTTCGCCCAAATTCTACGTGAAACACGACCGATCACCGCATATTCTGGATCGATACCATTGGAGAAGAAGAACGATAAGTTTGGTCCGAAATCGTTGATATCCATCCCTCTACTTAAGTAATACTCTACAAAAGTGAATCCATTTGCCAAAGTAAATGCCAACTGCGAAATTGGGTTTGCTCCCGCTTCTGCAATGTGGTAACCAGAAATCGATACCGAATAGAAATTACGTACTTTTTGATCAATAAAATACGCTTGTACATCCCCCATTAAACGCAATGCGAATTCTGTAGAGAAAATACATGTGTTTTGCGCTTGATCTTCTTTTAAAATATCTGCTTGAACCGTTCCACGTACTTGCGCCAAGGTTTCTGCTTTTATTTTTGCGTATACATCTGCAGGTAATACTTGGTCACCAGTTACCCCCAATAAGAAAAGACCTAGACCATCATTTCCTTCCGGTAATTCCCCTTGGTAACGTGGACGTTCCGTATTTTTCGCTTTGTAAATTGCTTCAATTTTTGCATTTACTTCTTCTGCTAAACCGTTTGCGTGAATATACTTCTCACAGTTTTGGTCGATTGCCGCATTCATAAAGAATCCTAACAAGATTGGCGCAGGACCATTAATTGTCATCGAAACCGATGTTTTTGGGTCGCTTAAATCAAAACCTGAGTATAATTTTTTCGCGTCATCCAAACAACAAACAGACACTCCTGAGTTACCAATTTTACCATAAATATCTGGTCGTACATCTGGGTCGTTACCGTATAAAGTCACGGAGTCAAATGCTGTAGACAAACGTTTTGCTGGCATTCCTAAACTCACATAGTGGAAACGTTTGTTAGTACGTTCTGGCCCACCTTCTCCTGCAAACATACGTGTTGGATCTTCTCCTTCACGTTTGAATGGGAATAATCCTGCGGTATATGGAAATTCACCCGGTACATTCTCTTGTAAATTCCAACGTAAAATATCTCCCCAAGAAGTGTATTTTGGTAAGGCAATTTTAGGAATTTGAGAACCCGACAAGGAGGTAGTATGCGTTTCTAAGGTCAATTCTTTATCACGTACTTTGAATCTAAAAATAGGATCTTTGTATAATGCCTTTTTCGCTTCCCAATTTTCTAGAATTAATAAATTCTTTGGGTCAATATTTAATTTTTCTAGTTCAAACGATTCTTGTAATCCTTTAACAATTCTGTCTTTATCGTCGATGGATAATTTGCTAACTGTTTCAATGGATTTTTGAAGTCCAAATAGCTTATTCGCTACTTCGACTTGTTGATCTACCCATTTATCGTAACCACGATTATTCTCCGAAATTTCAGATAAATAACGCGTTCTATCTGGTGGAATCACAAAGATTTTCTCGGACATTTCATCCGTAACTTGGAACGAAGATGTAAGCGATGCGGATGTTTTCTCATTCATTGTTTGAATGATTACCGAATATAAGGTATTCATTCCTGGGTCGTTAAACTGCGATGCGATTGTCCCATAAACAGGCATGTCATCCGTATTTTTATCCCATAAATTATGGTTACGCTGGTATTGTTTACGCACATCACGTAAGGCATCCAAGGCACCTCGTTTGTCGAACTTATTCAATGCAATCACATCAGCAAAGTCCAACATATCAATTTTTTCTAATTGTGTCGCAGCACCATATTCTGGTGTCATTACATACAAAGAAACATCGGAGTGGTCCAATATTTCTGTATCCGATTGACCAATTCCAGAAGTTTCCAAAATGATCAAATCGTATTTTGCTGCTTTTAATACTAAAATCGCTTCCGCAACGTGTTTCGACAAGGCTAAATTGGATTGACGTGTCGCTAAAGAACGCATGTACACACGTTTGTTTTTAATCGCATTCATACGAATACGGTCACCCAATAACGCACCCCCCGTCTTACGTTTCGATGGATCCACAGATACTACTGCAATCGTTTTTTCTGGGAAATCCAACACAAAACGACGCACCAACTCATCTACTAACGAAGATTTACCAGCACCACCTGTTCCAGTAATTCCTAGTACAGGAACCGTAGAATTTTCAGCCAATTTATGTACCGCATCTAACATTCCTTTCGATTCTTCCGGATAATTTTCTGCTGCAGAAATCACACTTGCAATCGTTGGAACATGTTTTTGCTCCAATTTACTTAAATCCAAATCCGTTTTATTTCCCAATGGAAAATCACTTTTTTGTACTAGATCATTGATCATACCTTGCAATCCCATCGATCTTCCATCATCCGGGTGATAGATACGCGTAATTCCATATCCGTGTAATTCTTCAATTTCAGAAGGTAAAATAGTCCCTCCACCACCAGCAAAAATCTTGATATGTGGCGCACCTTTTTCACGCAGTAAATCGTACATGTATTTCAAATACTCGTTATGCCCTCCTTGGTAGGAAGTCATTGCAATCGCTTGCGCATCTTCTTGAATCGCGCAATCTACCACTTCTTCCACACTTCGGTCATGCCCCAAATGGATTACTTCACATCCAGTTGTTTGGATGATACGTCGCATGATATTGATAGCAGCATCGTGTCCGTCGAACAACGAAGCAGCGGTTACAATTCTAACTTTATTTACTGGTTTGTAAGGTGTAATAGGATCCATAATTTGTTACTTAAAATAAGTGGACGCTAAGATAAGGAAAAAATCTGTCTGAGTGAAACGAAGACATTCCACCCTTGTCGGGCTGAGCGGAGTCGAAGCCTCTCCTTCGACTCCGCTCAGGATGACGCTACATTCAGAGTGACGATGAGTATAATTTCATATTTATTTGTTTCCAAAACATATTTTTCACTAAATTAAATAAGATATAAATATTAATATCTTATGAAACAGTACTTTGTATACATTTTAAAATGCTCAGACAATAGTTATTATACCGGAGTTACAAATAATTTAGACCGCAGATTGTATGAACATTCTAATTCTTGCAATCCCGACTCTTATACTTCAAAACGATTGCCTATAGAGTTGGTTTTTCATCATGTTTTTTATAGTTCGATGCAAGCCATTTCTTTTGAGAAACAAGTTAAAGGTTGGGGCAGAAAAAAGAAAGAAGCGTTAATTAATGATAAATGGGAGTTGTTGCATGATTTAGCGGAATGTAAGAATGAGAGTCATTGTAGGGGCTTCGACTCCGCTCAGCCTGACGAGGCGTAGAGATGATGCTCATCGTGACTTCGACTCCGCTCAGCCTGACGATGAAAAAGATCAATTTATTTAGAAAAATCGGACTGTCTGACGATGAAAAAACCTATGCAATTTCGGAAAAAACTTTATGTAATTTCGGAATTTAAAACGATTAATTAATCTCAAAATATTAATTATCAAACAAATAAATTACTCAACTTACTCCAAGAAACAATTTCTTCACTTGATCTTTTCTGATGTAATTCAGAAGTGTTTACAAGGTAATGATTGTAGGAATATCCTTGCGTATCATCCAAGTAATGTAAGGCTTTTAGATATTCACTTTTAACCGTTTGTGATGCCTTCATTTCCAAACAAGACACTGTTACCCCATCTACTAAAAGCAAATCAATTTCATTCCCGTTGCTATCTCGCCAAAAGTAAAAATCCTGAGCAACTCCTTTGTTTTTATGTGACTTCATCAATTCCAAGATGCAATAATTTTCAAATAACGCCCCTTTGTAGGTGGAGAGCACCAAATCTTCCGGCTTTTTAATCCCTAATAAATATGCAACTAATCCTGTATCATAAAAGTACAACTTAGGCGTTTTAACGATTCGTTTTGAAAAATTGGCATGCCATGGAACCAAGGTAAATGCAATATAACTCGATTCTAACAACGACATCCAACGCTGTACCGTTTTACTATCGACTCCTAATTGCTTGGAAATACTAGAAGCATTGAATAGTTGTCCGACATGATGCGCCAACAAGGATAAAAACTTTCGAAATAGTGTCAAATCTTGCACGTTGATAATCGTTTTCACATCGCGCTCTACATACGTACGAATGTAAGCAGGATAAAAGTCACGTGGTTGAATCTGTTTGTCATACACACGAGGATAACTTCCATTAAAAATAGAGGCAAAAACATCTTGTTGTTTCACGGTTTGAATTTCGTCTTGCGCTAAGGGTAGTAACTCCATTAAGTACACCCTTCCTGCTAAACTTTGGGTGATTTTTTCTAGCAACAAAAAATTTTGAGAGCCACTTAACACATATTGTCCTGTAAGTCCAGAATCATCGACAATTTGTTGGATGTATGAAAATAACTGAGGTGCATTCTGCGCTTCATCGATGATTACGTATTTATCATAAATCGCTAAAAACCCACGTGGGTCACTTAATGCAAACTCTAGGTTATCTGGATTTTCCAATGAGACATAGCGATATTCCGGAAACACTAACTTTGCTAAAGTCGTCTTACCCGATTGTCTAGGTCCTGTAAATACTAACACCGGAAACTTTTCTGCCATTTCCAACATCTTGAATCGTGCATTTCGTTGTATCATATTTCAAAGGTATAATTTTTTATGTAATTTCGGAAAAAAGTTTATGTAATTTCGGAATTTAACTTATGTAATTTCGGAATTTATAAAATAAAAAGAATAAAAAAAACAATTTTAAATTGATTTATATGGTTCTATTTCATATCTTTAGTTAAACAAAAAAAATCATGAATACGTTCATCCTACACGAGCCTAACAGAGAATTGACTGAAGGGTATTTTACTGCTCTTATGAAATACTCCGTTGTATTCTTAATCGCATGGATGTTTGGACAGTTACTCATCTTCACCTATCCATGTATCGCGTGGTCGGGTGAAAAATATCCACCTACATTAACTTGGTTAAACAATCACCACATTATTAGCTGGATACTTGTACTCGTAGGAACCTATTTTTACGTGGTTTCAGAAATCAAAAAATACTCCCTACCGTTAGTTACAACATTTCGATTTAACGCTACACAAGAACAACTAGAATTAGAACTTTTAAATACCTACTCGGGTAAAACGAGTCAAACATCTATCCCATATAATCAATTGAAAATAGATTTTAAAACAAAAGAAAATACTTGGTATGGAAAACAACGAGTATATCGTA
Organism: Flavobacteriia bacterium; assembly: GCA_947446925.1. Taxonomy (GTDB): domain Bacteria; phylum Bacteroidota; class Bacteroidia; order Flavobacteriales_D; family Crocinitomicaceae; genus CANHVK01. Next base: position 4,206 of record CANFHU010000014.1, on the reverse strand, counting down.
TCACTTCCAATGAACAAACCAGTGCGCTAGTCAACATCGAAAAAACAGCATGGAAACAGTTTCCTGAAATTGAGGGGTTGGTGGAAGAATTAAATAAACATATCGCATGAAATTAGGAAAATACCGTCATTACAAAGGGAAGGAATACGAAGTCTTAGGAGTTGCTACGCATAGTGAGACGTTAGAGGAGTTGGTGGTGTACAAAGCACTTTACGACATCGAAGGAAAAGGTAAAGATTCGATGTGGGTACGACCAAAAGGGATGTTTGAAGAGGAGGTGGAAGTGGACGGGATGGTTAGGAAACGTTTTGAATATGTGGGGGTAGATTAAAACCATATAAGGCATATAAGAGAAAGGTTTGAGGGGAGATTGCTATTGAGGGATTGTAAGAGAGGTTTTAGACGTGATTTACAATTAAGAAATTGAGACGTTAAGGACATATTGAAGAGATTGTTAGAGATGCATTGAGGTGTTGACTTTGTCAACTTGGGGAATAAATTAAGATACAACTAATTTAGTGAGCGTTTAAAATTAACGATGAAAATAAATGGAAGTATAAATTACAATCATATACACCCATAATAGCGTAAAAACAACATGAACTAGTGTTTCAAAGCGTTTACCTTTCCAGTTTTCAGCAGAATATCCAAAAAATTGAGCAATCAATCGAAAACTCCAAAAAATTCCCATTCCCAAAGAAATTACCTTTCCAAACGATGTATGAACTAATTCAAATGAATAAAAGAACGACAATACTCCAAACATCAAAACTATTAAAGCGATGAAAAAAGTATGTACATAGGTCATCTCGCGATTAATCAATGAGAGGGTCTTCAACTCCTCTTTCCATTCAAAATAACGAGGGAAAATAACATGCACAAATGCCAATAACATTAATAATAACCCAACTATCTTAAGGTGTAGTTCCATCTTTATGTAATTTATAAGTTGTAATAAACGGCGTATAAGGCAATTTCTCTTCCAAATTGAACCCTGAATGTTTAATATTGGAATGCCAAATTTTCTCAGTAAAAAAATGAAATACTCCAACGGTATATGCGAGACTATTTACTAAACCACGCACATGTTCGGTGATATAGGCAGTACCACCTGGAACTAATACGCGGTAAATCTCTTTAAAAAACGCTTCACGTTCCGCATTATCTCGAATTTCATGTGCTGCAAAAATCAGAAACACCTCATCAATCGATTGATTTTCAAAAGGAAGTAAAGATGTTTGAATAACGATGGCATTGGGTTGCGGATATTTCTTACGTGCACGTTCAATGGATATTTCTGTATGTTTAGTGGGTTGATAAAAATCACAAATGGTTATTTCAGAATACGGTCGTTTCAGTTGAATTACTGGAGAAGTTTCGTCAAAACCAGCATGTATATTCAAAATCCGTAAGAAAGATTTATCTTCTGAAATCCAAGGTAATTGATACACATCGGTAAAATCATAAACATACATCGAAACGATTAGGGAAGCAAGTAAACTATAGGTTCCGAAGATGAGTGCAACTACTATTCCGACTTGAAGAAAAACGTAGTCAATATACCATAGCAATACTATTCCTAGTGTAAACAAAATTGCAAACAACACATAAAAATGCCAATTGAAATACACAATATTTCGTATTCCTTGAAATGGTTTTCGTACTATTTCCATGGGTCTATACGTCCTTTTTTCCAATAATATGGAATGTTCGAAATTTCAAAAGCATTGGCTAATACTCCTTTCACTTCTGTAAGATGTTCAATGAAATCAACCTGCTCGTCACTTACTTCAATGGCCTTTGGCGACCAATTTTCACGCACTCCTTCAATAATCAATGTTTCTTTTTTCGTTTCATCAACGGTAAAGGTAAAAGGCAAGGGTCCGGCAAAACGTCTAGCTTCTTTCCAATCTTGAAAGGGAGAATTCGAAGGCAGCGCAACTTCATACTGTCTTGTATTGATCACAATGGCAAATTTTGATCGTAACGAAGAAATTTCCCGAGAACCATCCTCTAGCGTTTGATCGCGAATATCGATTGTTGTGTAATTATAATGTGTGAAGATATTTCCCATGATTTCCATTTTCTTACAATCCGTTTCCGATTTGAGGATATACAAGCCTCTTAAACGTTTTCCGCGACTGTCAGTATATTGAACAAAAATGCGATAACCAATCAAATAAAAATTATTCCCCATAAACGCAGGAAATCCCTTGGGACGTAAACCTGTTGTTTGAACCAACGCAATTGCTACAAACGCCCATTTATCCTGAAATAAATCTAAAGACAAAGAAGGTGGCAATAAATGTTCTAAAGCTTCTTTCGGAAAAGCATAGGTCAACACTGTCGATTTCTCAAAAAATGCTTCCACAGCAAAAGGGTGATTTTTCAATGCGCTCATGACTCTAACTGTTGATAATAACGCTCATTCCAAACAATAAAACCAATAAGAAGGAGTGCGAAAAAACTATTCCATTTTCCCCAAAGAAGTAAATCAGGAACGAGGATAAATTCCAGCGTATTCATTACTGCAATGATAACACATTGAACAATTGCATTCAGTTTACGGTACCATTTAGATACAATCCATAGTGACATCAGCACCTCTGAAACACCAATCATTTTGGTGAACAGAAATGCATGTTCTGCCCCTAGAATTTGTGATACAATTGTTTGATGTCGAGGAACCAATCCAATCACTTTACAAATGAGTCCATTGGCAAACCAAATAAATGCAATGAGGTAAGTAATTGTTTTGTGAAGCATGTATTAAAGGTAGGGAAAAGAAATTATTTAAATCGTAATTTCTTTTCCTTAACTGAAAATGGGAAAAACAAAAAAGCACCAATTATGAACGAAATCATAATTGAAAAACCACCATTTTTATAATGAAAAAACATATGAGTAATTGAACACGTTATTAAATACATTGTCCCAATTGTAAAAACACCTAACAATCCAAATATAGTCGCAAGTTGATAATATTTAAATCTATTTATTATTAAAACATAAGAAATAAGCCAAACTATAGGATAAATTAATAAATGTACTGTCAATAAATTTAACCAACTAAAGGCGTCTGAAATATTCTCATTGATTATTAAACCTAAAGAATCTTTCAAACCAAATTGATATATATACAATATAGTTTTTGAAATAATTATTAAAACAAAAACTATAAAATGAAACAGTACGTATTGTAAAATTGCTTCAACCCATAAAAACCATTTATTTTTATTCATATCTCTAAATCAACTGTTTCACGCCTCAAAAATACTTCTTTTTACCCACAAAAAAAGGGGCAATAATCGCCCCTTCCGTACTTTTCGTTTTATACTATCACATATTCAAACTAAGACGAACCAAAAAGTTTCTACCTGCTTGAGGATAATAAAAATTCTCATCTTGACGTACACCAGATGAAGTTGAACCCCACGTATATCCATTGTTCACATACTGTTTATCAAAGATGTTATTTACCAACACTCCAACTTTGATTTCAGACATTCCAAATTTCACAAAGGAATAATTTATACCAATATTTGAGAATGTATAAGCATCAATTTTACGACCATTGTTTAAAGTGTTATCTAAAAATTGTTTCCCCACGTATTTATTTGTTAATGTAACTTCCAAATCCTTAACAGGTTCATAGATAAATATTAAAGCAGCAATCGCATTTGGTGAAAAGGCAATGTCCGTATTTTTATGTTCAATTTTAATTTGAGAATTATCATCATAACAATCTAAAAACTCTGTAAATGATGCGATTTTATTTTGACTCAACGTCAAATTCCCTAATACATTCAATTTACTAAACACCTTTACACCTGCTTCTAACTCAACACCCGCACGGTAACTTTTCTTTACATTCACACGCGTATAACTACCCACATCGTTGATTTGACCTGTCAACACCAACTGGTTGTTATAATCCATGAAATAACCATTCATAGCAGCAAAGAAACGGTTGTTTTTGAATTTATATCCAAACTCATAATCAAACAATTGCTCAAAAGAAGGCCTAGAACTTACCGTAGATTCTACAAAATCTTTACGCACTGGCTCTCTATGACCTACACTCCATGAAGCGTATACTTTATTTTTACCATTGATTGCATAGGTAACCCCAACTTTCGGGTTGAAAAAACTAAAATTAGCAGTTTGCATTTGAGCTGACGCTTCCTCAACATATTTGTATTGAAT
>CANFHU010000013.1 GCA_947446925.1 Flavobacteriia bacterium | reverse complement strand
TGAGGGCTCTGTGTTAATTGATTTCATATTTTAACACAAAGTGCACCAAGGTATCTTCACAAAGCGCACTATGATTTCAACTTTGTTCACAAAGAAACAAAGTGTCTCCGTGACAAGTTAATTAATCTTTGTGTATCTCTGTGCCATTGTGACCTCTGTGTTAATTTTTTTATAATAAAAATCCATTATCATATTTTAAAAATTAATCCCTTTATCTTTTTGAGATAGAAACATAATATATTTACGTTATGCTTTAATCAAAAATTAATCTGATTCACTAGGCGATTTCAATAATTTACGGCAAATTTGCACCTTATTATTGGCCCATGAGAACGAAATACATTGATTTAATTGATCAAACCTTTGATTTTCCGCAAGATGAATTTAACTTGCAAGACGATCGTTTAATTTTTCACGGAATTGATTTGATGCGATTAATTGAACAATATGGAACTCCATTAAAGTTTAATTACTTACCACAAATTTCGTATAATATTCAACGGGCAAAAGGTTGGTTCCGTGAGGCTATGAATAATATGGGGTACGGTGGAAATTATTATTACTCCTACTGTACTAAAAGTTCGCATTTTTCATTTGTTTTAGATGAGGTATTACAAAACGATGTCCACATCGAAACCTCTTCTGCATTTGATATTGATATCGTTCGAAAATTATATGATACGCAAAAATTAAGTCCAGGAAGATTTATTATTTGTAATGGCTATAAGCCAAAAAAATATATTGACAACATCACGAAATTGATGGCTGAAACAGATTTAAAAGTGATGCCAGTGATAGATAATGTGCAAGAAGTAACCGATCTTATTGAAAGTACCGCAGATTTATCGAAAGATATTCAAATTGGAATTCGCGTAGCTTCGGAGGAAGAACCAAAATTTGAGTTTTATACTTCCCGTCTTGGAGTGCGTTACCGAGAGATTTTACCTTTGTACAAAACAATTGTGCAGGAAAATCCGCGTGTTAAAATCAAAATGTTACATTTTTTCATTAATACAGGAATAAATGATACTGCTTATTATTGGAATGAATTAACCAAATTATTACGTGTTTATTGCGACTTGAAAAAGGTATGTCCTGATTTGGACTCCTTGAACATTGGGGGTGGTTTTCCGATTAAAAAATCATTGCAATTCGATTTTGATTATGCCTATATGGTGAAAGAAATCTTAACACAAGTAAAACGCGTATGTTCGGATAATAACATCCCAGAGCCACATATTTTTACTGAATTTGGTTCCTTTACCGTTGGCGAAAGTGGTGGAGCAATCTTTAATATATTACAACAAAAGAAACAAAACGATAGAGAGCGTTGGAACATGATTGATTCTTCTTTTATGACCAACCTTCCAGATACTTGGGCTATCAATCAGCGTTTTATTATGTTGCCAATCAATCGCTGGAACGATGATTACGAACGTGTATTATTAGGCGGATTAACGTGTGATAGCGACGATTACTATAATTCAGAGCAACATTCGAATGCAATTTATCTCCCAAAATTTAGCAAAAGTAAACCGCTGTATATTGGCTTTTTTAATACTGGCGCTTACCAGGAAACAATTGGTGGTTTTGGTGGATTGAAACATTGTTTGATCCCGGAACCGAAACATGTCTTGATTCGTCGCGATGAAAATGGGAAGATTACAACAGAACTTTTCTCCGAAGAACAAACTGCGGCCGATTATTTGAAGATATTAGGGTATTAAATTCAAACTGTCACCTCCCTCGGTCCCTCCTCAAGGAGGGAAGACACAAAATATTTTCTTACTTAAGCATGGATTAAGGGCGTTGAAAAATTACCTTTATCTTCTTAACTTTGTACAACTTATTTTACCATCATGATAAAACTACAAAACTTCATCAACGGAAATTACATTGCACCAATTAGCGATGCATATATGGATAATTATGAACCTGCTACAGGTCAAGTATATTCTTTAATTCCAGATTCTGACGATCGCGATGTAGAATTAGCAGTAGAAGCAGCAGAAAAAGCATTTCCGATTTGGTCTAAAATGTCCAACGAAGAACGCAGTAAAATATTAGTGAAATTATCGGAAGGGATTGAGGCACGTATGGAGGAATTTGTACAGGCTGAATCGAGAGATAATGGTAAACCAGTTTCATTAGCTGGACATGTTGATATTCCTAGAGCGGTTTCGAATTTTCATTTTTTCGCAACTGCGATCACCCATTTTGCATCTGAATCGCACCATATGCAAGGAGAAGGGATCAATTATACCTTACGTAAACCGATTGGTATCGTTGGATGTATTTCTCCATGGAATCTGCCTTTATATTTATTTTCTTGGAAAATTGCTCCTGCATTAGCAGCAGGTAACTGTGTTATAGCAAAACCATCTGAAATTACCCCGTATACTGCATATTTACTTGGTCAAGTTGCAAAAGATGCTGGTATGCCTGCAGGGGTATTAAACATTTTACATGGTTTAGGAGCAAAAGTCGGAGATGCCATTGTAAAACATAAAAAAATTAAAGCAATTTCATTTACTGGGGGTACAAAAACAGGAGAGTATTTAGCCAGAACGGCAGCACCAATGTTTAAGAAATTATCTTTAGAACTTGGCGGTAAAAATCCAGTAGTGATATTTGCAGATTGTGATTTTGATGAAATGTTAAGCACAACAGTTCGTTCTTCTTTCGCAAACCAAGGTCAAATTTGTTTGTGTGGTTCCCGAATTTTTGTGGAACGTGCAATCTATGAGAAATTTAAAACTGCTTTTGTAGAAAAAGTAAATAAAGCGATTGTTTCCAACCCAACAGATCCTAAAGCAAACATGGGAGCATTGGTTTCATTACCGCATTTAGAAAAAGTACTTTCCTATGTTGCATTAGCGAAAGAAGAAGGTGGAAAAGTTTTAACTGGAGGAACACGTGTACAATTAGATGCACCTTACGAAAATGGATACTACATGCGTCCTACCGTAATTGAAGGTTTATCCCATGATTGTAGAACCAACCAAGAAGAAATTTTTGGCCCAGTAGTAACTTTAACCCCTTTTGATACTGAGGAAGAAGTGCTTATGATGGCAAATTCAACGGAATATGGTTTGCAAACAACCCTATGGACAAATGATTTAAAACGTGCACATCGTTTTGCAGATCAAGCGCAATCTGGAATTGTTTGGATTAATTGCTGGATGGTACGCGATTTGCGAACTCCTTTCGGTGGAGTGAAATCTTCTGGAGTTGGAAGAGAAGGAGGTTGGGAGGCCTTACGTTTCTTTACAGAACCTAAAAATGTATTTGTAAAATACTAACTATCGATATCTAGTTTAATACTATTTAAGCGTGTTAGTGTTCTAAAAACCTGATTAATATCATTTTTTTAACAGATTGACTTTTTTAAATTTGTTCATTTTAGTATAATTATTTTGTACAATTAATGGGCATTTTTTCATGGAATTCATCCAAAAAATTGGATAGAACAATAGCGTTATTGCGTCCTTTCACACAAGGTATTTTTTCAAAATCAATCAATCGTTCAGATGTAGAAAATACATATGTTGATTTATTAACGGAGATAGAAAAAATCCGAACAGAATTAATAGTTGTCAAAGAAACGATTAGTCAGTTTAAACTTGCAAATTTTGACACTTCAAGATTAAATTTCTCCAATGAATTAGTGCAGGAAGTAAAAGAATTAGGAGAAATATTAGCGGCTCGACAAGAAGAACAATTCGTGGAACGTAGCGAATACGAAACTAAAATGGCGCTTGTGGATAAGATGTGCATCGTATCAGAGACAGATTTAAAAGGATATATTACCTATGTCAATGATAAATTTTGCGAGGAATCCTTGTATACTCGAGAAGAATTAATCGGTCAGAATCACAATATTGTTCGACATGCGGATATGCCAAAAGAAGCATTTAAATTACTTTGGCAAACGATTGGAAACGGAGAAATTTTCAATGCTCCTGTAAAGAATCGACGAAAAGATGGAACGCCTTACTATGTGAATGCTGCAATTGGTCCAGTAATAGGTGCACATGGTAAACCAGTAAAATATATTGGGATTCGCTATGATTTAACGAGTGAAACCTATGAAAGGTTAGAAGCACAAGGAATAGTGAGTGCAATCAACGAATCGTACGCTTACGCTTCTTTTGATGTGACAGGTGAGATTTTGGGTGTAAATGCTATTTTGTTAAAGATTTTAGGATATTCTTCGGAAGATTTAATTGGAAAAAAACACAGCATATTGGTGGATTCACAAACTGCTAAAAGCGCTGCCTATGTGAAGGCTTGGGAAGCATTAGTTTCTGGTGCTGCACAACAAAATAGTTACCGTTTATTGGATAAAAATGGCGCCGAAAAATGGGTGCAAGCAGTCTACACCTCCGTAAAAGATGAGATGGGACGAATTGAAAAAATCATCATGATGGGGGTGGATGTGACAGTCGCAACGGTTGCAACTAGAGAAACAAAAAATGCGACTCAAGAAATAATGCGTGTTTTGAATGCATTAGCACAAGGGGATTATAGTCAGCGTTTTACGATTGATACTTTACAGGAATTAAAAGAAATGGGTGAATCGTTAAATCAAACCATTCATGTATTAATTCAACAAAATCAGCAAGAAGAACGAACCCATCAAGCGGTGAATGAAGTTTCGCGCGTGATTAATGCGCTAGCCAAAGGAGACTTATCTCAAAAATACACCATTGAGTCAACTGGTGAATTAAAAACAATGGGAGATGCACTCAATAAAACAATTCATGTGTTGAATGCATTAATTGTCAAGGTAAAATTAAATGCAGAAAATATTGCAGATGCGGGAAGTCAAATGGCACATGCTGCAGTGCAACTATCTGATGCAGCAAATAAACAAGCAAGTTCGGTAGAAGAAATATTATCCTCTATGGAACATATGGTTGTCAATATTCAACAAAATTCCTCCAATGCAAGACAAACGGAAAAAATAGCAACAAAAGCAGCTACAGATACGTTTAAAAGTAAAAAAGTGGTAGATGAAACGGTTCAATCCATGCAATTGATTGCTGCTAAAATCTCCATTATTGGTGAAATTTCAAGACAAACAAATTTACTAGCCTTAAATGCAGCGGTGGAAGCTGCAAGAGCAGGAGAACATGGTAGAGGGTTTTCCGTGGTAGCTGCTGAAGTGCGTAAATTAGCAGAAAGAAGTCAGTTTGCCGCTGGTGAAATTGATGAGGTTTCTAGTCGAAGTGTAACCATAGCGCAACAATCCGGAGATATGTTGACACAAATTGCACCAGACATCCAAAAAACATCCGATTTGGTGCAAGAAATTACTGCTTCCAGTTCGGAACAAAGTGCAAATGCAGATCAAATTAACAATGCAATTCAATCGCTGAATTTTGTAGTACAAGAGAATGCTGCAACTGCCGAACAAATGGCCGCGAATGCAGAAGAATTTAATGCCCAAGCAGAAGAATTACGTACCGCAATTTCATTTTTTAAAGTGTAAAAAATCAAGTATCAACTAAAAGAATTCAAATTCTACGTGGAATGACTTATTAATAGCAAAAAACGCTTTTTTTGGGTTAAGTGCATGACTATTTTTACGTTAATAACACTATATTTGTGTAGTTTGAGTATTTACTTATGCTCGAAATCGTAAGAAATGATACTGGCAATTGCAAATCATAAGGGAGGTACTGGAAAAACTACTACCGCAATCAATCTAGGTGCTGCATTAGCACTCAAAGGAAAGCGCGTGTTACTTGTTGATTTAGATCCGCAAGGAAACCTTTCTTATTCTTTTGGTTTCGATGAAAATCAGTTAGATATCTCGTATGTATTAAGCGAAGAAAAGTCGTTCGAGGAAGTAGTTATCCAGCAAGAAAAAATGGATATTTTGCCAGCAACTATGCGACTTTCAGATATTGAATTGTCTATGTATAGTGTGGATGAGCGGGAGTTTTTATTAAAAAATCTTTTGGACTCAATCAAACAGAATTACGATTATATATTAATTGATTGTTCCCCAGCTCGATCCTTATTAACCGTAAATGCATTAACTGCAGCAGATTATGTAATGTCGACTATTCTGTTGGATGTATTAAGTATTCAAGGTTTAATGCATATTGTTCGAACAATTCAGGAGATAAAAATGGTGTTGAATGCTAAATTGGAATTTTTAGGGGTATTAGCCGTAAATATTGACCTTCGAAAAAAACTTTCAAAAGAAGTGATCGATTTTGTGAAAGCAAATTATGATTTTTCTTTTTTTCAAACTTCGATCCGTGGAAATGTAAAAGTGGCGGAGGCTCCTTCTCACGGACAAAGTGTAGTAGCGTATTCTCCGAATTCCAATGGTGCGAAAGAATACATTTTATTGGCAGAAGAAATTATAGAATTTAACAAGTAATACCATGGCTTTAGGTAAAAACATGAAAGTGGATAGGTTAATTCCTTTAAAAAAGGAAGATAAAGCCGTTGAAGTTATACCACCAGTAGTTGAGGAACAAACTGTAGCGCAGGAGGAAATAGAAATATCTCCAGTAGTTTCGGTTAGTTTAGACGAATTTTTTGATAACTTAACATCCGAGGAACCTGCTAAAGCGACAGAAGTTACACAAGAAAGTGCAGAGGTGTTGCATGCAGAAAATCCAGATGCTACAACTACCTACACAGATGTGGTACTAGATGATTTAACCTTAAATTTCAAACCTTCCCGTAGAAAAACGCAACGTAGAATGATCATTGCTATAGAGGGGAATCTGACGATTAAACACGTAGAATTACTCTATTCTAAAGTACACTCCGTTTTTGAAAACTATGATATTGCTGAAATTAATTTAACAAATATTACAGATATTGATATAACGGTAATTCAATTATTTCATGCGATTAGGGTTCATTTTTATCCACTCAACAAGTTTATTGCAATTCAAGCAGATTTGTCTCGAGAAGATAGAAAATTATTGAATACCTGTGGTTTTACCGAATTTCAATCTTGATAATTTCCTAAAAAGTTAATTATGGCAAAAACAATACTTATAGCAGACGATTCCGAAAGTATCCGTGTAGTTGTTGGTTTGGCACTTCGAGAGGCTGGATTTACAGTTATCGCAGCTAAAGATGGACAAGATGCACTTGATTTATTAAAGCAAAACGACCAAGTTAGTTTAATTATTTCTGACCTAAATATGCCAATGCTAGACGGGATATTATTTCTAAAAGAGGTAAGAAAACTAGAAAAATTTAAATATCTACCTTTCTTAATTTTAACTACAGAATCCCAAGAGTCTAAAAAAATAGAAGCAAAAAATTCTGGTGCAACAGGTTGGATTATAAAACCTTTTGTCAAAGAAAAATTAATTGCTGTGGTAAATAAAGTGATACGCTAATGGAAGAAATGAAAGCCACCTACATTCAAGAAGCGAATGAACTTCTTGAAAATTTGGAATCTTCCTTGTTATCCTTGGAAGATAATCCGAATGATAAATCAAACATTGAGCAAGTTTTCCGGGTAATGCATACCTTGAAAGGGAATAGTAGTATGTTTGGTCTTGCCAAAATTGCAGAGTTCGTGCATGATTTAGAGACGATTTATGATAAAATTCGTCAAGGAGAAATGCAACTTACACGCGAAATTTTAAATACTACGCTAGCTTCTTTTGATCATCTTAATTTGATTATTGTAGATTCTGAATTAGAAGATCCTGCAAATAAAGAGAACCACGATCAACTGATTTATCAAATTCATCAATTTATACAAAAAAAATCACCAGCACCTGCTAAAACAGAGAATACACAGGCGCAACAAACTAATGCTACGGAGCAATTGCAAGCGGATTTAGAAAATGTTGTAAAAACCTACCATTTATATTTTGAGCCAAAACCAGAATTTTTATTGGATGGTTCAAATCCATTAATCCTTTTAGCTGAAATTGCACAATTAGGCAAAGCCTTGATTATTCCACATTTTAAAAAATTGGAATCGATCGATGATTTTCAACCAACGAATTGTGTCACATATTGGGATGTTTTTATTGAAACAAATTGTGCCATAGCGACTTTAAATGAAGTGTTTGTATTTGCAGAATCCAATGCAATTATTGAAATAACACCTTATTTATATACAGATTTAATTTCCAATGGGGAATTTTCAGAATTTGTTCAAGCGACTATTTTTAAAGATGTAAAATTAAGCGCTACAGAATTAGATCCATTAATCGAAAAAGTAGGTAAAAAAGTAGAGGTTCATACAGAAAATCAAACTGTTGCAAAATCTGCATCCGATGCGAATGCAGCATTGAAAACGGCGAAAGTGGAAGCCAAAGAAAAAGTAGTTTCTAGTATTCGTGTTTCCTCGGATAAGTTAGATGAATTAATGAACTTGGTAAGTGAGTTAGTTACTACGCAAGCTTCATTGACACTTTACAACCAAAAAAATGAAACACCGGAGTTAGAAATTATCTCTGAGAATATTGAAAAATTATCGCGAAGACTTAGAGATATTGCTTTTGGTATGACACTCGTTCCAATAAACAATATGTTTAGTCGTTTTCAACGTTTGGTTCGTGATGTTTCTATGTCCTTAAATAAAGAAGTTCAGTTTGTTACAGAAGGAGGTGAAACAGAATTAGATAAATCGATTATTGAAACATTAACGGATCCGTTAATGCATATTATCCGTAACAGTTTAGACCACGGGTTAGAATTACCAGAAAAACGCGAAGCTTTGGATAAACCGCGCAAAGGTACTGTGAAATTAAAGGCTTTTTACTCCGGAATTTCCGTATATATTCAAATTACCGATGATGGTAAAGGAATGGATGTAGATGTAATTCGAGAAAAAGCAATTAGTAAAGGATTCATGAAACCGGAAGATGTTTTGTCAGATAAAGAAATATTTGACTTTATATTTTATCCTGGTTTCTCAACCGCTGCGGTGGTGACAGATATCTCTGGACGAGGTGTAGGGATGGATGTGGTAAAACGAAATATTGCAGAATTAAAAGGTTCTATTATTGTAGATTCCAAAGTGGACATTGGTACTACTTTAACCATTAAACTACCATTGAGTTTGTCCATTATCGATGGTTTATTAGTCGAAGTCGCAAATGTATTCTATATTATTCCATTGTCTGTGGTAGATAAATGTTATGAGGTAGGAAACAAAGAGATGATAGGCAATTTTAATCAATTATTAGTATTAGATAATCAACAAATACCATTTATCAATATCCATAAAGAGTTTGGATATGAGGAGATTTCGGACGCTGAAAATTCACAAATTATTGTAGTAAGTGATTCAGATCGTAGAGTAGGTATAAGTGTAGATTGTATTATAGGAGAATATCAAGCGGTCGTTAAACCAATTGGGAAGTATTATAGAAATCAAGATTTTATCTCTGGAGCTACAATTCTAGGAGATGGTTCTATTGCATTGGTGATGGATACCCATAAAATTATTGATTTATATACGGAACATGCTAAAACAGAATTAAAATCATGAAAAGTGAACAAATGAACGAAAACGTTGTGAATGGTGAAACTAAATCGTTTTTATCTTTCAAATTAGATAGTGAAAACTTCACAATTCCAGTAATGAAAATTATGGAGATTTTAGAAGTTCCTAAAATCACGAAGGTACCACAATCTCCCAATTTTTTAGTTGGAGTGATTAACCTAAGAGGCGCTGTACTTCCTGTTATTGATACGCGTATTAAATTTGGGATGACACCAATAGAGTTTACTATCAATACCTGTATATTAGTTCTTAGTATTGAAGTGAATGAGGAAGTTATAGAAGTTGGTGCATTGGTAGATTCTGTATCGGAAGTATTTGAGTTAAATTCTAACGAAATCAAACAAGCACCAACATTAGCAACACGCTATAGAGCAGACTATGTCCAAGGTATGATCCAAGAAAATGATCATTTTATTATGGTATTGAACATTGACAAAGTATTTTCAAGTAATGACTTGGAATCCATTAGTGAGTATATTGAAACAGAAACAGATAAATAATTTAAACCCAATCGATGAACAAATTCAAACAAATGCCTATCCGAAAGCAATTAATTTATGCTTTCTCCGTGATCATACTTTTCATGCTGATAATGTCTGTTTCACAGTTAATACTTCAATCCAAAGGAGATAAATTAGATCGAAACATTTCAAAATCGAACGAAATTTCAGCCGCCATAAAAAATATTAAATATGCCTTACGTTGGGACCAACAAATGGTGATGGAATTTTTGGCAGCATCTTCTTCCGAGGAAGCAAAATTTCCACAAGAAAGCCATCAAAAAGCAAAAGCTGAATTTGATGAAAATACACGTTTAATTGAAACAATAGTTACAGATACCGATTGGGGAACAGAATTTACTACGCAAAAACAACAAATTGCAAGTACTATTGGTCAAGCGCAAGCTTTTTATAACGACCAATTAATTCCTTTAATGCAAGTGGTAGAGTCAAATACTTTTACACGAATCAATTTAGAAAAACAAGTTTCTCAAAATAAAGGATTGTATGTAGTCCTTCAAAAAAATAATGCTTCTACTGAAGAAGCAGACCATCGTTTTGATCAATTAAACGATGATTTAGCTTCTAAAATCCAAAGTTTAGAAAAAGATATTACTACAATTTCCCAAAGTTCCAACGAACAAGCACAAACATTTGCCACTTTATCGACTTCAATCATTGCTATTATTGCATTAATAAGTTTGTTTGTAGCAATTTATTTTGCACAATTTATTATTAGATCATTTATGCAAATATTAGGTGCTGAACCAAGTGTAGTTGCTGCATATATTGATGAAATTGCTGTTGGTAATCTATCGGTGGAGATTCAAAAAGAGAAAGGTGCTGCAAATGTTGGTTTGCTGAGAACCCTAGAAAATATGTTGGCTGGATTTAAAAAAGCAGGACAATTTGCTTCGGAAGTAGGGAAAGGAAATTTAGAAACCCATTTTGAACTTTTGGGTGCTAAAGATGAATTAGGTACTTCCTTAGTGGACATGAAAAATAATCTGTTGAAAGCCAGAAGTGAAGCAGAACAGAATATGCGTGAAATTGAAGCACGTGTGAAATTAATGGATGAAATGTGTATCGTTTCAGAAACGGATTTGAAAGGATTCATTACCTATGTAAATGATAAACATTGTGAGGTTTCTCAATATACGCGAGAAGAATTGATTGGTTCCAACCAAAACATGGTGCGTCACCCAGACATGTCGAAAGAAGTGTTTAAAGAATTATGGGCAACGATTGGTAGAGGACAAATTTTCCGAGGACCAGTTAAAAACCGTAAAAAAGATGGAACACCTTATTATGTAGATGGAGTATTTGCTCCAGTATTGGGACCACATGGTAAACCAGTAAAATATTTGGGTGTACGTTACGAAAATACAAATGAAACCTTTGAAAAACAAGCGGCAGATGGTATTGTAAATGCAATTAATACTTCGTATGCTTTCATTGAATTTGATATTAAAGGGAATATAATTACGGCAAATGATAATTTCCTAACAACCATGGGTTATACTTTACCTGAAATAGTTGGTAAACACCATAAATTATTTGTTGATTCAAGTGATTCTAATTCTGCGAGTTATTTAAAATTCTGGGATGATTTAGCATTGGGTCTTGCACAAAATGCATTATATAAACGTATTACTAAATCAGGGAAAGAACTATGGCTTCAAGCGGTTTATTCACCTGTTAAAGATGAACTAGGAAGGGTGCATAAAGTAGTGAAAATTGCTACAGATGTTACTATTGCTACAAATGCTGCATTGGCAACTCAATCCGCTACAAAAGAAGTAATGCGCGTATTAGATGCATTAGCTAATGGAGATTTGTCCCAAAAATATAGTGTGCTATCAGAAGCAGAACTTAAACAAATGGGAGATGCGTTGAATGCTACGATTGATGTGTTAATTGCACAAAAAGAAGGAGAAATTGAAACACAAAAAGCAGCATCTGAGGTAAGTAGAGTGATTAATGCGTTGGCCGAAGGAGATTTAACACAACGTTATTCGATAGAATCTTCAGGCGATTTAAAAGCAATGGGGGATGCATTAAACAAAACAATTGACGTGTTAAATACATTGATTTCCAAAGTAATGGAAAACACATTGAATATAACAAGCGCAAGTGTTCAAATTTCCAATTCAGCGCAGCAATTGTCGGAAGGCGCAACGAATCAAGCGAGTTCGGTAGAAGAAATATCTTCTTCGATGGAACAAATGACTGCAAACATTCAACAAAATACAAGTAACTCCAGACAAACCGAGAAAATCGCATCCAAAGCAGCAATTGACATCAATGAAAGTAAAGATTCTGTAAGTGAAACGGAAACTTCCATGAAATTAATTGCTTCTAAAATTTCCATCATTGGAGAGATTTCACGTCAAACTAACCTACTTGCGTTAAATGCCGCTGTAGAAGCAGCAAGAGCAGGTGAACATGGACGTGGATTCGCAGTAGTAGCAGCCGAGGTACGTAAACTTGCTGAACGTTCCCAACTTGCTGCAACCGAAATTGATGAAGTATCCGCAAAAAGTGTACATGTTGCACAGAAATCTGGACAAATGCTAAATGATGTTGTTCCAAATATTCAGAAAACAGCAGATTTAGTAATGGAAATTACTGCATCTTCCAACGAACAAAGTTCAGGATCAGAACAAATTAATAATGCGATTCAGAATTTAAATTTGGTAGTACAGGAAAATGCTGCTACAGCGGAAGAAATGGCTGCAGGAGCAGAGGAACTGAGTGCACAAGCGGAAAATTTACAAGATGCAATTGCATTTTTTAAAATTGAAGGAATGAATCAAATTACTTCTAAACCGAAAGTGGCTAATAAAGTAACACATAAGTTTCAATCAAAATCGAACCAAACTGAAACACCTAAAAAAACGGTGAAAAAATCAAATTCGGTCAATGAAGGTGGGATTTCTATCAACCTTGGTGGACCAGATAATTTGGATAATGATTTTATTGAATTTTAAATATTAAGACATTACTAATTTTATTACACGATGAGGTTTCTTACGAAGTCTCATCGTGTTATTTTAAGGAAATTACGACTTATAACATATGAAATTTATTTTTTTGAAACCACTAGGTATACTTTTATTTGTTTTTCTACCAAGTGGTTTAATACTTGCTCAAGAACCAGATTCCACTGCGAAAGATTTTGTTTCCGAAGGATTTAAAGTACGCACTTTCGTGATGAATATGACCGATTTTGCAAAAGTAACATCGATTCGTAAACCACTATTTCTTGGTGTTAATGGAATTCAAATTACAACGTTTACTAAAGAGAATAATTGGTGGAAAAACGGTATGTTTTCTACCTATATATTAAATACTTTTGGAGATAATCCTACTACAGATTTCGTTGGGGATGATCAGATGTTTGATAATGCTGAATCATTTCCAGATACGAATAATCACATTCATATAGGAAAAGGGCAGTTAAATTACAGAACGTTTATTTACAGTCTATATTACCAACATTTTTTTAAAAATTCACGTTTATTAGTAGGGCAATACGATTTGAATTTTGATTTTGCATTTTCTAATATTGGTTTAAATTTTATTAATTCCTCCTTTGGAATACAACCAACATTATCCTACAACGTCCCATCGTTTTCTACGTTTCCATTTACCAATCTTACAATGCGTTATGAACACGATATTAACGAGAATGTTGCGTTCAGAGCTGCAGTTGCTCAAGGGGTTGGGGGTAATCAATTGACAAATCCACATTCTACAAAATATGTAGAGACATTTAAGGATGGTGGTCTATTTATGATATCCGAAATTAGTAGAAGTAACTTCAAAAATGGCATACTACTATCCGAATGTAAATTCGGTGTTTGGGGGCATACAGGCTCAAAATCCATGCATTTCAGAAACTATACGAATAAAGCGGATACTATAAGCAATCATTTTAATTTTGGTGCGTATTTCATTGCCGATAAATTAATTAAAGCAGAAGTAAATGATTCCTCCCAAGGACTCTATGCATTTATTGATTTAGGTTGGGCTCCCGGAGATTACAATATCTTTAATTACTATGCTGGCGGAGGTTTATCGTATACTGGTTTATTTCCAAAAAGAAATGCAGATGTAATTTCACTTGCATTAGCTACACCTTTTTACAGTAATGGTATTGTAAAAGTTGATCAATTTTCATTAACAGAAAAAGCACTGGAATTGAATTATAATTTTGTATCTAACTATTTTAATTTTCAACCTTGTATTCAATACCTTGCGAATATTGGAGGAGCTAAAGGAATAGAAAAAGTAGTTTTTATGCTTCGAATAGCTTCACACAAAGGGATTTTTTATTGATTTAATAGTACCCAAATAATTAGAATAGGTTGCATTAAACAACAATTAAAAGTATATTTAAAAGAGTAAGAATTTTGATAAAAATTATAAAATGGTAAAAAGTAGTAAAATCCTAATTGTTTTTTCATTGATTTCAATGATACTTTTAGGTCTTAGCGAGGTTTTTTTAGTAAATAAAGCGATGCATACATGGATGTTTTTTATGTTTTTGTCTATTTCTTTTTTGACGATATTGCTTGTAGGGTTTACGATGCAACGTGCCAACAAGCGTGATGCACTGGCACTAGAAAAATATATTTCCTCGCTTGGTAAGGAAACAAATGTATCGTTTGGAAATGAAAAGAAATCTATTTTTTCAGGTTGTTATGAGGCACTTCATGTCGTACATCAAGAATTTAAACGGGTAGATGCTTTTGCACATGCAATAAATTCGAATACCCATAATGCATTTGAATTTCAAGCAAATTTAATAGTAGATCCTCATCTTAAGTCAATCGCGGATGTCATGGATAAAATGCATAAAGAGGTAGCGCAAATGAAACGTGAAATTGAAACACGTATGAAAATTGTAGATATCATGTGCATTGTTTCAGAAGTAGATTTAAAAGGATACATTACCTATGTAAACGATAAACATTGTGAGGTTTCTCAATATAAAAGAGAAGAATTAATAGGTGCAAATCAAAATATTGTGCGCCATCCAGATATGCCAAAAGAACTATTTAAAGAATTATGGTCAACCATCGGTAGAGGCGAAATTTTTAGAGGTGTAGTAAAAAACCGTAAGAAAGATGGAACACCTTATTATGTAGATGGTGTATTTGCTCCTGTTTTAGGTGAAAATGGCAAACCAGTAAAATACATTGGGGTAAGATATGATAGTACGGAACAAACGTTTGCAAAACAAGCAGCGGAAGGAATCGTAAATGCAATTGATAATTCGTATGCATTTATTGAATTTGATACGAAAGGAAACGTATTAACTGCAAATGCTAATTTCTTACATGTATTAGAATATTCATTACAAGATATTCAAAACAAACACCACCGCATTTTCTGTGATTCATCGTTTGTAAATTCATCCGACTATTTAATGTTCTGGGAAGACTTAGCAAAAGGTATCGTGAAGAAAGGTCAATTTATGCGCATTGCTAGAAGTGGAAAAAAAGTGTGGATACAAGCAGTTTATTCCCCGGTTAAAGATGAGATGGGCAGAATTATTAAAGTGGTGAAAATTGCAACAGACATAACCGTTCAAAAACAAACAGAGATTGAGACTAAACAAGCTGCACATGAAGTAAGCAGAGTTATTGGTGCAATGGCAGAAGGTGATTTAACACAGCGTTATTCCATTGAATCTAACGGTGCTTTGAAAGTAATGGGAGAAGCATTAAATGAAACATTAGAATCACTTAATCAATTGATTGGAACGGTAGTTGCAAATGCGGAAAACATTGTCTCAGCAAGTAGCCAAATTGCTGCCGCTGCCACAGAATTATCTGCTGGAGCAACGAATCAAGCAAGTTCAGTAGAAGAAATTTCTTCTTCCATGGAGGAAATGACGGCGAATATTCAACAAAATTCAAGCAATTCAAAACAAACGGAACGAATTTCTTTGCAAGCAGCGATAGATATCCAGTTGAGTAAGGAATCCGTTGTTCAAACGGTACAATCCATGAAAACAATTGCTTCTAAAATCTCCATTATTGGTGAAATTTCACGTCAAACAAATCTATTAGCATTAAATGCTGCTGTGGAAGCTGCGCGTGCTGGAGAACACGGAAGAGGTTTTGCGGTAGTTGCAGCAGAAGTTAGAAAATTAGCAGAGCGCTCTCAGGCTGCTGCAACTGAAATTGATGAAGTTTCAGGAATAAGTGTGGATGTAGCGTTAAAATCCGGTGAAATGCTTACGGAAGTTGTACCTAACATTCAAAAAACATCCGATTTAATTCAAGAAATAACAGCATCTAGTACCGAACAAAGTGTTGGAGCTGAACAAATTAATGGTGCGATACAAAATTTAAATGTGGTTGTGCAAGAAAATGCTTCTACAGCAGAGGAAATGGCAGCAAGTGCGGAAGAATTAAATAATCAAGCGGAAGTTTTAAAAGAGGCTGTTTCTTTTTTTAAAATAGACGGATATGAGCATATAGATTCACCAAAAACAATGAAAGCACCCGAAAAAAACACCATGAAAGTTCCTAATAAAGCAGCACTTAAATCTGTTCATACAGCTCCCAAAACCATCACCAAAGGGGTAAATATCCAACTTGGGGGAAAGGACGAAATGGATGATGCTTTTATCGATTTTTAATTGTAATTATTTTGCACATAATTACACCACAATAAAGTAAAAGAAATATGTCTGAAAATCAAATAACTCCTTTAAATGATGCAGATTTCACGAAATTGAGCAACTTTATTTATGTGAATTACGGGATTAAACTGCCTATTTCTAAAAAGATAATGTTACAATCTCGCTTAGCTTCGCGTTTAAAGATAAACGGTATGAAGTCGTATGCAGAATACACTAAATATGTATTATCCGGTGAAGCGAGCGAGAGTGAGATTGTCAATATGATTGATTTAGTATCTACCAATAAAACGGATTTTTACCGAGAATCTGCACATTTTGATTTCATGAAGGAAGTAGTTCTGCCTGATTTTTTAACTGCGGATTCGCGTCAACCATTAAAAATTTGGAGTTCGGCAAGTTCATCGGGAGAAGAGGCATATACCATTGCGATGGTTATCAGTGAATTTATTGAAAACAATCGAAAAATTGATTTTGAGATATTAGGTACCGATATTTCTGCACGGATTTTAGAAAAAGCAAAATTGGGAATATATCCAATGGATCGTGTGGATGTAATTCCTTTATCACAGAAAAAAAAATACTTACTTCGAAGTAAAGATCAAGAAAATCCGATGGTACGAATAGTTCCACATTTAAGAGCAAAAACACGTTTTCAACGCTTGAATTTGATGGACATGAGTTTTAATGTTCCAAAAGATTTTGACATCATATTTTGTAGAAATGTCCTAATTTATTTTGATCGTGAAACCCAAGAGAAAGTAATCAATAAATTATGCATGCATTTAAAACCTGGAGGTTATTTTTTCTTGGGACATTCTGAATCTATTTCAGGGATTGATGTACCTTTAAAACCTTTAAAACCAACTATGTTTGTGAAAATATAATGTATATCATAATTTTTACAAAATAACTTACCTAATTTAGGCATCGCTTAATAAAGATAAAAAACTATAATAATGAAGAAGTCACCGAAATTAACAGATGAGGAGTTGCTGATTGAAATTAAAAGAAGGCTCGATGAGAATGCTGCTAATTTAATTGAGGAACGAAAATTGACTGCAGAATTAAACGCCGTGAATGAAAAGTTACTTGCTTCCGAAAAATTAAAAAGTAATTTTTTATCCAATATTCGCAACGAAATAAACAATCCTATTTCTTCTGTATTGGAATTATCTAAAAACATTTCGGAAGGTGAAATGTCTCCAGAGATGATGCAATCTTTTGCATCATTAATTTTTTCTGAAGCATTTGATTTGGATTTTCAATTGAGAAATATTTTCATTTCTGCTGAAATTGAAGCAGGAGAATCTCCATTGTCCGTAATTTCTGTGAAAATTCATCAGTTACTAGAATCTTTAATAAATCAATTTCAAAAGAAAATTGAAAAAAAAGGATTGAAATTAACGTGGAAAAATACCTTAGATGCAAACCAAATAATTAAGACAGATGCTGAAAAATTGCATTTGGTTTTAAGTAATTTGCTTGCCAATGCAATACAATTTAATGCGGAAGGTGGAACAATCGGAATAGATAGTTTTTTAGAAAATGAACTGTTAGTTCTAAAAGTACGTGATTCAGGTATCGGAATTAGTCAGGACCAACAAGAAAAAATTTATGATCGTTTTTATCAAATAGAAGAAGGATCTACAAAAACGTATGGGGGGCACGGATTAGGGTTGAGTATCACAAAAGCACTATTGGATATACTGGAAGGTACGATTCAATTAAAAAGTGAATTAGGAGAAGGTACAGAGTTTACGTTGACAATTCCAAATTTGGATGTAAATACGTCTAACGAAGCAACTTTTTCATCGGATGGAAATGATTTTCTATTTGACAATGATGATGACGATATGTTATTTTAATTTGATAATTAATATTACTACAAATTGGAACTTTTACTCAATAAACAAAAGGTAAAAATGGACGAAGAGTTAGGCAAACACTATTTATATCCTTCTGCACTTTTTGCAGAAAAGAAGCCGTATTTAGTGGATACTGTTTTGGGGTCTTGTGTTGCGGTTTGTTTATTTGATACACGCTTAAAAATTGGAGGAATAAATCATTTCATGCTGCCATTGTGGAATGGTAATGGATTGGCATCTCCAAAATTTGGCAATATTGCTACGGAAAAATTGATTGAAAAAATGCTACGTAATGGTTCTTCTGTAAATGACTTAATTGCAAAAGTTTTCGGTGGTGCAAACCAAATGAATAGTTCTATGAATATTGGTGCACGTAATATTGAAATCGCGAAAGAAGTATTAGCAAACCATGGAATTCAAATAGTAGCAGAAAATGTTGGAGGTACGGTTGGAAGAAAATTAAAATACAATACAGGTACTGGACAAGTGATGATGAAATTTTTGACAAAAAGTATGTAATTATGGACAAAGTGAAGGTACTTATAGTAGATGATTCAGCATTGGTAAGACAAACCTTGGTTTCGATTTTAGAAACAGATCCAATGATTGAAATCATAGGTGTTGCTGCAGATCCATTTATTGCTGTGGAAAGAATCAAAGAGTGTAAACCGGATGTCATCACTTTAGATATTGAAATGCCTAGAATGGATGGATTGACTTTTCTAAAAAAATTAATGTCACAACATCCAATTCCAGTCGTTGTTATTTCTACATTGACAGAAAAAGGGACAGATTCTGCCTTGTTGGCTTTAGAATATGGCGCAGTAGAAGTTATTGCTAAACCGAAAGTAAATACAAAGGCTTTATTAGAACAGTCCAAAATAGAATTATGTGGTAAAGTGAAAGCTGCTGCACAGGCGCATTTACGTAAAAAATTGAATTTAACATCTGAAAGATCTAGCAATGGGGTCGAACCTAAATTATCCGCGGATGCAATTTTAAGCAAAGCGAAATATGCTAGTATGGTTCAAACGACAGAATCTGTAATTGCAATTGGTGCATCTACGGGTGGTACAGAAGCTTTGCGTGTCGTGTTAGAAGAATTTCCAGCAGATAGTCCAGGTATTGTTGTGGTACAACACATGCCAGAAATGTTTACAAAACAATTTGCTAAACGATTAAATGACCTGTGTAAAGTGACTGTAAAAGAAGCAGAAAACGGAGATAAAGTAATACGTGGTCAAGTTTTGATTGCGCCAGGTGGTAAACACATGTTAGTGAAACGAAGTGGTGCAATGTACCATGTAGAAATAATTGATGGACCACTAGTAAATCGTCATCGACCTTCGGTGGATGTACTCTTTAGATCCGTTGCTCGTTTCGCTGGAAAAAATGCGGTAGGTGCTATTTTAACCGGGATGGGAGACGATGGAGCTGTAGGTATGTTAGAAATGAAAGATGCAGGAGCATATACCGTTGCACAAGATGAAAAAACTTGTGTTGTTTTTGGTATGCCAAAAGAGGCAATCAAACTTGGTGGTGTAGAAAAAATTGTACCTTTGTCGGAAGTAACAAAAACACTCTTAAGTAAAGTTAAGGTGTTATAGATTAACTATTTAAAACTATTTATAAATGAGAAAAGTGTTAATTGTAGATGATTCGTTATATATGCGAACGTTAATTAATTCAGCATTAACTGCAACAGGAAGATACGAAGTAATTGGTCAAGCTGGAACAGGAAGTCAAGGTATTGAATTAGCATTGGAACATGAACCAGATTTAATCACGATGGATAACATTCTACCAGATATGATTGGTATTGATATTGTGAAGGAATTACGTGCAGAAGGAATTACATCCAAAATTATAATGGTGAGTGCTGTAGGACAAGATGACGTGGTAGAAGAAGGAAAAAATAATGGAGCAGAGGATTATTTAGTTAAACCATTTACTCCTGAAATATTGGTAGAACGCGTTGATAATTTGTTCGCCTAATCAATTAACATGGTATACGGATGTTAGAATTAAAACCAAAAGAGTTAGACTTAGCAAGAGATATTATTTCTCAAGGTCTTGTCAAAGCAGCGGAATCGTTATCCTTCTTTATGAATGAAACGATTACCTTGCAAGAATTTGACCAAGAGAAGCAATTAAGTTCTCCTCCACCTGAAATAAATAAAAAAGATCAGACAAATATTCAATTGCTTATTACCAAGGTGATAGGAGAATTAAATGGTGTTTGCTGTTTGATTTTTTCGGAAGAAGAAGCGAATCAATTACGTCAATCAGCGTTACCACCTGAAATTTTGAATAGTCCTGAAATGATGGCTGAAATGAGTGATGGTATCTTGCTTGAAGTGGATAATATTATTTCAGCATCCGTAATTACGCAGTTTTCTAACATCTTAAAAGTGAAAATTCATGGAGGTGTACCAGCTTTACGTAAAGTAAATTATGCAGAGTTGGAAGAATATATTCATCATGAAATAAGTAATGAATTATATTTGATTAGTTTTAAAACAAGTTTCAAATCTTCCCACGTAAGTTTTGCTCCTGAGTTTGTTTGGTTGTTTGACGATTCATTCATTCAAAACATAAAAAACTTAGCATCAAATCAAGAAGAAGGAACAAATTAATTTAATCAGGCAATGAATCAAGAAGTATTAAAAGTAGTAATTGTAGAAGATGACCTAACGGTTTCTACGTTACTCACGGAATATGCAACAAGTTGGGGATTTGAAGTACTTCATGTAGCAACGGATGGTCAAAATGCACGCGAAGCGATTGAATTAACACACCCAAATACGCTATTTATTGATGCTGAAATTGGTGGTGCAATCGAAGCGAAAGAATTGGTGGAAACTATTCGTAAAACCTCCGATGCGTTAATTTTCTTCGTGGTTGACCCAACAAAAGAAACAGTAATAACTGAATTAAGTACTTTACATCCAAATGGATTTATTCACCTACCTCTTGAACCAACGGTTGTAAAAAATACAATAGAAGCCGCATGGAACACATATTTGGTTTGGAATACGAAAGTGCAAAAAATGCATGGAGAACTAGAGATGTCCTCGATGCAGATTCAAGAATTGACCGAAACGAATGCACATTTAATAACCGCTACGTTTAGAGAAAGAGCATTAAAACAAGAGTTAGAAGCTACCAAAATATTGATTGAAGCCCAAGCGAAAAAGATTAAAGACAGTATCAATTATGCGAAGAGTATTCAAAACTCTATTCTTCCTAAAGAGTTAGTTTTGAAAGATTTATTCCCAGATTCTTTTTTATTGTTTCGTCCTAAAGACATCGTAAGTGGTGACTTTCCATTTATTTATGCGAAAGACGATATGGTGTATGTGGCAGCAGTAGATTGCACAGGCCATGGTGTTCCTGGAGCATTATTGTCACTCATAGGTTCGCTATTAATTCAAGAGATTGTACATTATGGAAATCCTACTCCAGCTGTTTTGCTCGATAAATTACACGATGCGGTGGTGAAAACTTTAAGACAAGGGCAAGAAGGAGGAGAAAATGAACGTGATGGAATGGATGTCGGTATGTGTTTATTTAATCGTGTAACTGGTGAATTCCAATTTTCAGGTGCACATCGACCTTTATATATAATTCGTAAAAACGCGCAAGCAGAGGAAGAATTAGAGGAATTAAAAGGCGATAAATATCCAATTGGTGGTGTACAGTATAGAGGCAGAGAATCATTTACGAATGTAAGCACGAAATTAGAAAAAGGCGATCGCGTTTTTGTATGTTCGGATGGTTACCCAGATCAATTTGGTGGACCAGATGATACGGATTTAAAAAAAATAGGTCCAAAACGAATTCGACAAATATTAGTTGAAAATAAAGATGCTAAAATGAATGTTGTACAAGATGCTTTGTCTAATTTCTTTGAATCTTGGCAAGGTGTGCATAAACAAATGGACGACGTTTTATTTATAGGGATAGAGTATTAGCCGAACGAATTAAAATAATAGGGTATGGAAGATTTGAAAAATACAGGAGCAACAAACAAATCAGAGTATATGAACTTTGTTGTGAATTTTCATAAAATGATGTTAGACAAAAAAATAACATTAGTATATGAAGGAGAAGTAACACAAGAAATTACGAAGGCTTTTACTTCGATGACAGAAAAAAATCTGGATAAAGTAGAAGAGGATGGCAAAATCAAGAAAAAAGTGTACCATGTGATGGTAGAGTGTTTACAAAACATTTCGAAACATGCGGACGATGATGCACAAACTGCATCCGATAGTTTGGAAGAAGGATTGGCAAAAACAGGTATTTTCCTAATTGGAAATGACCAAAACCAATATTTTATCACTTCCGGAAATGGAATTTCGAATGATAACATTCCAGCTTTAAAAAGCCTAATTGATAATATTAATTCATTAAACCAAGATGAATTAAAACAATTACACAAAGAAAAAATGCGCGAAACTGCTATATCGGATAAAGGTGGAGCAGGATTAGGATTTATTGATATTGCACGTAAAACAGGAAATCCGTTGGAATATCATTTTGAGCCAATTGATGAGAATAATTCTTTTTTCTTGTTGAAAACCATTATTAGTAGAAATTCAAACGAACAATAATATTAAATTTTATATATCGCTATGGAAGCATTAATTATTAAAAAAACAGAAGATACTCCAGCAGTACACTTAGATAAAAATGAAGGAGTATTTGAATTTTCGGGAAAATCTTTACCAGAAGATGTTACTTCTTTTTACGGACCAGTATTTGATTGGATCGCACAATATGGCGAAGCACCAAATACTACCACTAAAGTGGTTTTTAAAATGACTTACTTTAATACCGCTTCTTCTAAAATTATCTTAGATATTTTAATGAAATTAGAAGAGATCCAAGAAGCTGGGAATGAAATATTGATTGAATGGCATTATGAAGAAGATGATGAAGATATGCAAGAAGCGGGCGAGGAATATTCCGAAATCGTGGAAGTACCGTTTTCGTTTATCGAAGATTAATAACAACTACTTGTTATTGGATAATGCTAGATGGTTTCAAAACGATCTAGCATTTCCTGTATATTAGAGCTTTTGTTACGTTAACCAAAGCAAGTGTTTACTAAACTACTTTTGTACAGTAAGTTAATACAATTTTAAGGAATGTCTGAAGAAATATTAAAAGCACTAATGCAATTATTTGCTATCATCGCAAAGCAAGATGATGGCGCTTCACAAAGTGAACGAAAATTTGTAGAAGAATTTTTAGTTTTTCAATTAAGTGAAGATTTAGTAAAGGAATACCTTGCACAATATGATGAATTTGTTGGTCCGGTTGAGTTGGATGAAGATGGAAATCATGTGAAGAAATTAACTTCCGTGAAAGATTCTGTGCGAACATTAGGCATCTGTAAAAAGATTAACAAAACACTAACGCAAAAACAAAAAGTAATTGTACTCGTCCGTTTGTTAGAATTGATTGCCGCGGATCGTTCGTTTTCAGAACAACGTATGGCAATTATCCATACAGTTTCGGAAGTGTTTAAATTTGAAGATTCAGAATTCCAGGCAATTGTAAATTTCTGCGTGAAAGAAACGGAAGAACTTAAATCGGTACCAGAAATCATGGTTATTGATAGTTCGGATGAAACTTGGAACTTTACTTGTAAACATATTTCGTCCAAATTAGACGGAAATATTGTTATTCTAAAAGTTATTTCAGAAGATTTATACTTCTTAAAATATACGGGAAAAAGCGATATTTTCTTAAATGGATTACCGGTAAATCCAATGCGGATGTATTTATTCGCTGCTGGTAGTACGGTAAAAGTACCTGGAGGTAAACCAATCTTCTATTCGGATGTGGTTGCTAATTTTATGGCCGATAATGATGGACTTAAATTATCATTTCACGCGGATAATGTTGCATTCACATTTCCAAATGGTACCGTTGGATTACGAGATATCAATATTTCGGAAGGATCTGGTAAACTGATCGGATTAATGGGTGCTTCAGGAGCAGGGAAAACTACCTTGTTAAATGTACTTTCTGCAATAGAACCGGTGACTGAAGGACAAGTATTAATCAACGGGATTAATATTCATACCGAAAAAGAAAAGGTAAAAGGCTTAATCGGTTATATTCCACAGGATGATTTGTTAATTGAAGAATTAACCGTTTTTGAAAACTTATTTTACAACGCAAAATTATGTTTTAAAGACCTAACAGATTCGGAAATTACGGATTTGGTAATGAAGGTGTTAAATAACCTTGGTTTAGCAGAACGTAAAGATTTGAAGGTTGGATCTCCACTTCAAAAAACGATTTCAGGTGGACAACGTAAACGATTAAACATCGCATTAGAATTAATTCGTGAACCAGCAGTTTTATTTGTCGATGAACCAACTTCTGGATTATCCTCCCGTGATTCGGAGAATGTAATGGATTTATTGCGCGAACTTACCTTGAAAGGAAAGTTAATTTTTGTGGTCATACATCAGCCTTCTTCGGATATTTATAAAATGTTTGATAAAATAATTTTCTTAGATGTAGGTGGGTATCAAATTTACTATGGTAATCCAGTTGAGGCAGTTGTATACTTTAAAAAAGCGGACCATCAAGTAAATGCAGATCAAGGACAATGTTTAATTTGCGGTAACGTAAACCCAGAAATTATTTTCAATATCATCGAAGCGAAAATCGTCGATGATTATGGTAATTACACAAAGAACCGAAAAGTTACCCCAGAACAATGGAAGCAATTGTATGATAAACATGCGATGTATACACGTTCTGAGGATATTAAAGAATTACCTTCATTTAGTTTAAGTATTCCAACATGGTTGAAACAGACAAAAATTTTTGCTACTAGGGATTTATTTTCCAAGATTAGTAACAAACAATACCTATGGATTAACTTGTTAGAAGCACCATTGTTGGCGCTCGTACTTTCTTACATTATTCGTTACGTAGAAATTCCTGGAACTGACTATATTTTTAGAACCAATGAAAATATTCCTGCTTTTATTTTCATGAGTATCATTGTCATGCTTTTTATTGGTTTAACTGTTTCTGCGGAAGAAATTTTTAGAGATCAGAAAATTTTGAAGCGTGAAAAATTCTTGAATTTAAGTAAATCAAGTTATTTAATTTCTAAACTTGGTATATTATTTACTTTATCTGCAGTACAATCCTTCTTATTTGTATTGATTGGAAATAGTATCGTTGGAATTTCAGGAATGTACTGGGATTATTGGTGGATGTTGTTCACGGTTTCTTGTTTCGCAAACTTGTTAGGACTTAATATTTCTGCAAGTTTTAATTCGGCAGTAACTATCTACATTTTAATTCCAATCATCGTAATTCCGCAGATGATATTGGGTGGTGCAATGTTTAGTTTTGATAAATTAAATGATTCCATTGGTGGAGGAAAACAGGTGCCTCCAATGATTGCAGAGGTAATGGTTTCCCGTTGGGCGTATGAAGGATTAATGGTCGATCAATTTAAAAACAATCCATTAGAGCGCGAAGTGTTTGACTTTGATCAAAAAGAAAGTATGTGTAGTTATAAACAAGCATTTTTTATTCCTAAACTACAAGAATACACAGATGAATGTATATCAATCATTGGTATTAAAAAAGATTCTGTAGTTGAGGTAATGAAAGATCGTTTGTGGGTAATTCGTAAAGCGTTGGAATCAGAGAAAAAATTGGTTCCTAGAGTAGCGATTGACAACATTGAAAAATTCAATTTCAATGAGTTTAATGAAGCAGAAGGAGAACGATTAAAAGAAATTTTAGATGATTTGTTAAATTACTATTCGGAAATATTTAATGTAGTTAATGGTAAAAAAATGTTGTTTTTAGCCAAATTGCAAGATACACCGAGTAAACAAAAAGCATTTGTGCAAGCAAAAGACGATTATCTGAATGATTATCTGACAGAAATCGTTACAAAATCTACTGAAAAGGATAAAATAAGCATACAAAATCATCAAATCATTCAGAAAAAAGATCCGATTTTCATGGACGCAAGTCAGGAAAGTACGTTTAGTTTTAGAACGCATTTCTATGCACCAACAAAAAACTTTTTCGGAACGCTAATTGGCACGTATGGATTTAATATTTTCATTATTTGGTGTTTTACAGGAATACTTTATGTCGTTTTATATTATGACGGACTGAAAAAAGTAATGCAATTATTTGCGCATAAAAATCATTAATGTGAACAATAAATTATGACTTTTAATCAATTACATAACTTTATTTTGAAAAGGAAATTTGCTTTTCTAGTAGTTTTATGTGCTTTGTTATTTAGTTGTAATAGCGTTTTTTCTCAATGCACACCAATTATTGAATACACTACCACATCTGGAACATTGAGTGGTTGTGCTCCATTTACAGTTTCTTTTAAAGATCCGAATAATACTTCTACCCGTTTGTGGGATTTTGGGGATGGTAAAACTTCTGGTTCTCAAAATCCGACGCATGATTTTGATGCAGGTAAATTGGGAGATACTACGTATATAGTAACCTTAACCAAAAATTGTAATGGAGGAGTGTCTACCGATATTGTCATTACCGTTTTTGCAAAACCTAAAGTAAATTTTAACTCAGATACTACTTCTGTATGTGCTATCTATGATCAGGTAAAATATAAAGCATTGTCTGACCCAGGAGTTTATTTATGGAATTTTGGAGATAATACTTCTTCTACTACACAAAATCCAATAAAAACATATAATACAGGTGGAAATTATACTGTTTCATTGAAAGTAACCAATATTCATGGTTGTGAGGACACTAAAACAAAAGTGAAGTACATGACTGTAAATTCGCTTCCTAGTCCAGATTTTACGCTAAATAAATATTCTGGATGTGTTCCATTAGCAGTTACTTTCAAGAATACAACAGACACCTCTATTGTACAAATAAAAAAATGGGAATGGAATTTAAGTAATGGTTCTGGTATTGATAATAGTTTTACACCGGGTTCAACCAATTATATAATACCTGGAACTAAGTTATTGACTTTAACTGCTACCAGTATTCTTGGGTGTAAAAGCAGTTCTTCTATTCAAGTAAGCGCAATATCATCCCCAACACCTGATTTTACAATTACTCCAGTAGAAATTTGCTCTAGTGACTCATTATTAGTTACTTATGCTGGGAGTGCTGGAGTGAATGCTAATTTTGTATGGAGTTTGAATGGCGGTGTTGGAAATCCAGGAGTAGGAAGAGGGCCACATTGGATTAATTGGGAAAAAGGGGGTGTTAAAACACTGAATTTAACTGTCACGGATAGTACTTGTTCATCCAGTTTAAGTAAACAAGCAACCGTATTAGTAAGTCCCGTAATAACTTTTGCTGCTTCCAATGATACTATTTGTACAGGGGATGAAGTTACTTTTACGACCACACCAGCATCTTTAGTGGATTACAAGGTCTATAAAAATGGAACCTTGTACCAGACCATGGAGGAAAATAGTTTTGCAACTACTACCTTAGCCTCTGGGGATGCTTTTTATGTTGTAGCAAGTGATATAAAAGGTTGTAAGTCTAAAAAAAGTAATATTGAAAAATTAATTGTTAAAACACGACCATCTGTATCCTTGTTAAGTTCGGATGTGGATGATATAATTTGTTCAGGAGATTTAGTCACGTTTAACGGCACACCAACCAATTATTCGAGTTATACGTTTTATAATTTTAGTCAACCCCTTCAAATAGGCGTTTCCACTACATTTAATACTACTTCATTGACAGATAATGATTCTGTTTTTGTTGAAGCAACAAATTTTAATGGCTGTGCAAAAATGTCTAGTAACGCTTTTGTAATGCATGTAAAACCACCATTACCAAAACCAATTGTGAATTGTGGTGCTTCTACAGATAGTCAAGTTTCTTTTGTGTGGGGAGCGATTGCTGGTGCTGCTGGATATCAAGTAAGTGTAAACGGTGGCGCATTTCAGGATCCAAGTACAGGGATAAATGGTTTAAGTCATGTCTTTGGAGGCTTATCTAGTGGAGATTCCACAAAAATTGTTGTAAAAGCACTTGGTTCATTTTCGTGTGCAACGAGTTTGGTTTCCAAAGAAAAGGCATGTGTATCAAAGGTTTGTTCTCCATTTTCGATGAAATATGTTCCTTTTGATACAATTTGTAACGGCGAAACAGTTAAGCTACGGGTGGATAATATTTCTGCAACTAATTATTCGGTTGCTTGGAATGGAGGTACACCTGGAAAGGATACTACATTTACTTTTAAACCAACTATTGATACCGAAATTACTGCTGTAATTAAAGATTCTGCACAATTATCGTACTGTTCAACATTTGATGCGACATTTAGAATCAAAGTACATCCTTTACCTTTAGTTACACTAAATTCTAGTTTACCAGTAATTAATTGTCAAGGAGATGTGGCTAAATTAACAGCTACTCCAGCGAATTATGATTTCTATTCTTTTTACAGTGGTAATCAATTATTACAATCTGGGTGGAAAAATTATTATACTTTAAAAAATGTAAAAAACGGCGTTCCACTTACGGTGGTTGCTGAAAATTTTGGGTGTACAGCAAGTTCGCTAAATACAATCACTAATACCGTGATTCAACCTTTGGCACAACCTGTAGTCAATTGTGGTGGTTCTACAACTTCTTCGATGGAATTTACGTGGGATCCAATTCCAAATGCCATTGGCTATGAAATTAGTGTGGATGGTGGTAATTGGAAAACGCCATCTGCTGGTACTTCTGGCTTAAAACATTTGTTGAATGGATTAACTCCTGGTACAGCAGCTTATGTGTCTGTAAGGGCTTTGGGAGCAACGGTATGTGGTAATTCAAAAGTATCTGTACAAGCAAGTTGTTTTACGAATCCTTGTACAGCAATTTCTTTCGCAACACCTACGAACGTGACGATTTGTCAAGGGACAAAAACAAGTTTAGCTGTAACAGATATTACGATACCAAAATACGATGTATCCTGGAATAAGGTCTCGTATTCCAAAGCAACTACATTTCAAGTGAAGCCAACAAAAGATACAAATATTACTGTAAATGTCCGTAATTCGAATGAGTTAAATTGTCCATATGCAACAAAATATATTCGTATTGATGTCATAGAACAACCTATTGTTTCTCTATCCATTTCTCCAACTACGAATTGTTTTGGAGATTCTTTAAGTTTGATTGCTACGCCAGTAAACTATGAATCCTATCGGTTTTATAATGGCTCTGCTTTGTTATATGCTGGATACAAGAGCACATTCAAGTCAGATAAATTAAAATCTGGAGCACAATTAAAAGTGGTTGCTCGAAATGGATCGTGTATTGATACATCGAATATTGTTCCGTTAGTTGTATCAGTTCCCCTTGAAAAACCAGTTGCCAATTCTGGATTCATCGATTCTACTTCGATTGATTTTGTTTGGGACCCAATTCCAAATGCTGCAGGATATCGCGTAAGTATCAATAATGCACCTTATATGGTTCCAAGTGCTGGAAATTTAGGACTTCACCACACGGTTACTGGTTTAGCGAAAGGACAATCACGTATTTTTAAAGTAATTGCATTAGGAAGTACCGCTTGTGGTGATAGTCCAGAATCGGATACGATTATACGACATACAACATTCGACAAGGATTCTATTTGTACCGCAATTACATTTAACAAAATAGCGAATCCTTCGATTTGTGAAGGGGACAGTTCGATCATTTCCATAAATTCGATTAACACAACCTCCTATTCAATTTCTTGGGAAAATGGAGTAAAAGATACCATTAATTCGTATCGTTTTGCACCAATTATTACGGATACCGTTTCAGTAAGTGTATACCGAACAGATGAACCTTTATGCCCTGCGGTAACTAAGTTTATTAAAGTTACAGTGAACCCTAAACCAGTAGTGGACATAATCGCATCTATTATTAATGATAGTATTTGTGCAGGAGATGCAATTACATTTTCTGCAATGCCAAATGGGTATGCATTATATGACTTTAAACACAATGCGACCTTACTACAATCTTCCAATGGAAATGAATATGCTTTGTCTCCAATTACTTCTTCGTTGAATCTGACCGTATTAGTGAAAGATGATATTGGTTGTACGGCGACCAGTGATGTTTATAAAATGACGGTGGTGCCAAAACCAGTAATCACGCTTACGAGTAATGCAATTAATGGAGGTATTTGTATCGGAAATGATTTGATGGTTTCCGCAAGTCCAAATACCTATAAAAAATATAATTTTTATACAAGTGGCGTACAAGTACAATCTAGCAATAGTAATGTATACGCACAATTTGCAATTAATTCAGGGTATTCCATAAGTGCAAATGCGATTCATCCTTTTGGTTGTGTTGGAGATAAGACTAATGCATTACCAATTGAATTATTTCAATTACCAAAGGTTACGATACTTTCTTCGGATGTGGATAATAGTATCTGTGATGGTGATACGTATTCAATTACGGCATCTCCTAGTAATTTACCAAAATATGTATTTTATGAGGATGCTTCACCAGTACAAACTTCCGGATCCAATATAAAAACCTATAGTTCTTTACACGTAAACAAATCGGTACATGTAGTTGCTACGGATATAAATACGTGTGTAAGTAAAAGTTCTGATACACTAAAAGTCGTTGTAAACCCAATCCCTGCGATGACGAGTACTTCCTCTTTAACTTTGTGTAGTGGATTTGAAGTGAATATACCTTTAAAAAGTAATTTACCTGCAACGTTTACGTGGCAAGCAACAAATAACCCAAATGTAGTAGGAGAGAGTGTAACACTACAAACTACGGCAACTTTAAAAGATTCCCTTAAAAACAAAGGAATTCTAAAAGAAAGCATCCTGTATTCTGTAGTTCCTACTTCTATTCCAGGATGTGTTGGCCAACCACAAACAGTAACAATTTCTGTCAATCCAACTCCTGAAATTGCTAATCAATTAGAGACTGTCTGTAGTGGAGTCTTATTGGATGTACAACCACAAAATGGGCTACCATTAGGAACTATAGTTCCAGCAAATACTACCTATACTTGGACGTCACCAGTTATTTCAGTTCCTAGTTCAATAAGCGGTGCAAGTGCACAAGCAACTGGAGTTTCAAAAATTGCACAAACATTAAGTAACGTAACAAATACAGCCACAAAAGTATCCTATTCTATTACGCCAAAATCAGGGATAATTACTGGGTGCACAGGCAAAGTTTTTACCTTGGATGTGTATGTTAATCCAACACCTGCTATCGCGTCGTACACGTCAGACTCATTGTGTAGTAATAGTACGTTCAATAAGTTGCCTTTGAATGGTGTACCATCGAAATCAACGATTGTTCCAGCAGCAATAGCGTATACTTGGAGTGATCCAGTTATTTTGCCTAACGGAGCCATTAGTGGAGCAAGTGCACAAGTAGTTGGACAAAAAAACATCGCACAAACACTCGTAAATACTACCTTGAATTTAGCGTCTATTACCTATGTTGTAACTCCAAAAGCAGGAAATTGTATCGGGCCTAATTTTTCAATTCCTTTGATTGTGAAACCCGTACCTACGATGACGAATCCTACAACAAAAAGTTTTTGTAGTGATAACATGGTAGATATAACTTTAACACCTTCTGTACCATCGCGCCTCAATTGGTATGCAGATGAAAATAGTGCTATACTCGGAGAAACAACTTCCAGTCAAAGTAGTCTGACTTTGGCAGATAAATTAACCAATCAATCAAACAGTGTGCAAACGGTTAATTATTTTGTGACTCCAACGTCTAATTATAATTGCATAGGTGCTAAAGTACCCATTACAATAACCGTATATCCAAAACCGGTAATTTCGGATATCACTAAATCGTTATGTTCGGAGGATTCATTACTAATTCAACCAGTACAATTGGTAGGTGGAGACATAGTTCCAATTAAAACTACGTATACTTGGCCAACCCCAATAGTTACCCCAGTGGATTCAATCCTCGGATCAAAAGCATCAAATACACCAATCTTGCGTTTGGCACAACAATTGAAAACCTCTTCCTTGTCTGGAACAGTTACCTATACTATTACCCCAATTTCTGGGGATGTTGGAGGATGTATAGGTAAAGATTTTACAGTGAATGTATCGGTACATCCGGTTCCAAATCCATCTGTTAGTGCAGATCTTTACGGAATTTGTAAAGGGTCTTCCGTACAAATTTCGACTGTATTGGATGAAGCAAACTTTCCTAATACCGTATATGTTTGGAATGATGGACAAAAGAAAAAGAACATAACAGTTAAACCAACGAGTACGACCGATTATATATTAAATGTATCAAGTAATGGTTGTACAAGTATTTCAGATACTATCCATGTGGAAGTAGATGTAAATGTTCCAAAGGCAAATGCAGGGAAAGATTTTGTATTATGTAGGTACGACACAGCAACTTTAGAGGCAACTGGAGGTAAATCGTATGTATGGGAGGATCAACTTGGGATAGTAAACAAAACTTCAGCAACGCCTAAAGTAGCACCAGTAGTAACAACTACCTATAAAGTACATGTTATCAATGATTATTGTGAATCGGTTGACGAGATAGAAGTAATAATTGATCGTTGTTTGAAAGAATTACCAACCAAAATTCCACAAATTTATACCCCGAATGGGGATAATGCGAATGATGCTTTTACGATTACAGATGTGGATTACTTTACTAAAAGTAGTTTGATCGTTTTTAATCGTTGGGGGAATATAATATACCAAGCAGCACCTTATTTGAATACGTGGGATGGTAAAAATGAGCATGGGGATGAGTTGCCAGATGGCACCTATTATTATTCATTAGATTTAGGAAATGGAAATGATCCATACAAAGGTTTTGTAGTAATTACACGATGAGTAAACAAAAAAGAAATAACTGGTTTTTAAAGCAAAATGTTTTGCTACTAGGCATGTTATTTCTTGTTTTTGAAGTGTTTGGACAGCAAGAGCCAATGTATACGCAAAATAATTTTGATCGATTAATGTTTAATCCTGCGTACGCAGGGAGTTCGAATTGGATTGTTAGTTCCGTAAAACATCGAAGCCAATTTGTTGGATTAGAAGGGGGACCGGCAACCGATATTATAACAATTCATGCTCCTTGGCAGGCGCGTTCGGTGGGGTATGGAGGTAAAATAGTCTCGGATCGTTTGGGAGCAACGACACAAACTACGGTAAATGCCATTGGTTCTTACCACATTGGTTTAGGGAAAGGTAAAATGTCGGTTGGGTTAGAATTTGGAATTTTTAATCAAGCAATTGATTTTTCAATGCTATTTAAAAATGATAAAATAGATAATGCGATTCCGCCAGGAAAAACTGCAAAAACGAAATTAGATGGCGCATTTGGATTACAATACCAAACGAAAAATTACTTTGTTGGATTATCCGTGCAACATTTATTTGGTGGGTCATTAAATTTCACGGACTATGATCGATCTATCGTGGCGAATTTGCATCGTCATTGGTTTATTTCTGGTGGTTATGTGAAAGATCTGTCGAAAACACTCTCTGTACAACCTTGTGTTTTACTCAAAAAAGTGGCAGGAGCACCAATGCAATTAGATCTATATGCTAATTTTATCTACCAAGAAAAATATACCTTGGGTATCGGTTACCGAACTGGAGATGCATTAACATTTGCTGCAAAAGTTCATATTACCGATGCGATTAGGGTTTCCTATTCCTATGATTTTAGAATTTCACAAATTGCTACCTATTCTAGTGCTGCACATGAATTTATGGTGCGTTATGGTATAAAATTATTACCTCCACAACAAATTAAAGAAATCAATCCGCGTTACTATTTCTAATCTTGAAAACCAACAACCAACATATAAAATATAGTAAACATCTCCTTTTAGGTTTCGTGTTTGCTTTGTGTTTTGTGTTTTCTAGTTTTTCTCAAAAGGGAAATATGGAAAAGGGAGACCGTTACTTTGATTTAAATTTATTTTCAGAAGCAATTCCATTTTATTTAGAAGCTTCACAAGAAGGTAAACCACAAGAAAAAGAAGCAGCAATGATTCAGTTAGGAAATTGCTACCGGATTACTGGACAATTTGAGGAGGCTGAAAAAACATTTCAAAAGATTCTGAAGAATAAAAAGACACCTGCAGCTAGTTATTTAAATTATGCATTGGCTTTAAAAGCCAGTTCAAAATATACAGAGGCCATCGAAAGTTTTGTGAAATATCGTACGAAAAACCCTGCTGATTCTGTTAACGCAAATCGGATGATACAATCTTGTTTGTTAGCACAGCGATGGTTAGACGAAGAAATCGAATACGATGTAAATTTAGTAGAGAAGTTAAATACTACAGCGCCAGATTTTGCTGCAAATTATTACGAGAACGGTATTTTTATTTGTTCTTCGCGGGAAGGAAGTATAAAACCTTGGATAAATTTTAATGGAGGAGATGCGAGTGCTGCGCTAGATTATTATTTCATGGATATCTCAGGGCCGCTAGATTCCATCAAAGAACCTATTCAATTTCCCGGGCTTTTAAATACCATTTCCCACGAAGGACCAGGATCTTTCACGAAAGATTTTAGTACTTTATACATTACCAAAACGGTAACAAGTGCAAAATCAAAATCCCAAAAACGATTAAAAACACTTCAAATTTTTGTTACTAAAAAAGATTCTTCTGGAAATTGGAAAGCACCGATAAGCGCTTTTAATTTCAATAGTTTTCAGTATTCTACAGGTCATCCATCTATCTCAAAAGATGGAAATAGGATTTATTTTATGTCGGATATGCCAGGAGGAATTGGCGGTACAGACATCTATTATACCCAAAAACAAAAAAATGGTACGTGGGGAAAACCAGTAAATGTTGGAAAACCAGTAAATACTATTGGTAATGAGTTGTTTCCATTTATTAGCGATGATTCGGTGTTGTACTTTTCATCGAATATGCACCCAGGAATGGGTAAATTAGATATTTTTTCAACACGTCAAGTATCCGATTCCCTTTGGGCGGAACCAGCAAATATGCGTCCACCAATAAATACCATAGGGGATGACTTTGCTTTTGTAAAAGATAGTAAAGGAAATAGAGGCTTATTAAGTTCAGATAGATTTAATGGAAAAGGTGCGGATGATATCTATACCTTCAGTCACCATGATCCATTTGAAATTCAGGTAGAAGGGCCAAAAATTCAAATTTTAGATCAAACGTTTTACGATGGTGTGATTTATAAATTAGTCAATGACAGTTCCAAAGTAGAGCAAGTATTACCAACGGAAAACGGTTATTATTCAGCCAATTTAGAGCCAAATACAAGTTATACGCTAGTAGCACGTAAAAATGGTTTTAGATACGCAAAAGTGACGTTGATTCGCCAAATACCCCCAATAGGAAATCAAATTTCTTTTTTATTGCGTCCAATGGATAAGACAGTTAAGGTTGCTGGAACCTTATTAAAATTAGATAGTACGCAAACTTCGGTTGTCGCTAAAATGCCAGATGCTCCGATTAGTTTATTAGAAAATGAAACCGAAATTTCGAATAAACGAACGGATACAACAGCACATTTTGCATTTAATTATGAATTAACGTCTGGGAACTCCTATTTATTGATTGACAATGAGAGTATACAACTTCCAGTGACCGCTGATTCTACGCAAGTATTGGATAGTGTTGCTTTAATTACAGATAGTTTAGGAGGAGTTGTCGCGCAAGATATTTCCCAAAAAACGGATTCTTTGCAAATACTACCTTTACCAAAAGTGTATAAAATTGACACTAATATCGTTGCTGAAAATGTACTTTTCAAAGGCATATTGAATTCCGACGGTAAGAAGATGAGTAATGTGGCGTTAAAACTTTATAACGGCGATTCGTTGCAACAAAGTGCAAAATCCGATGGCATGGGTTTGTTTCAATTTACGTTAAATACACAAGTTCCTGAATACACCATTTTCGCCTCCAAACCAGGCTATGAAAGTAAAGAAATTACGATTAAAACAAGTGATTATAAGAATACAAATACCGCTATTGTTCGGATTGAAATGATTGAAAAAGAACGATTAGATGTCAATGGAGTAATCAAGTCGCGGGATACAGTGGTTGTAAACGCGCAAATTGATTTATATTCCAATATGGAAGAAATGAAAACCCAGTTGACGGATAATAATGGAGCGTTTAAATTTTCTTTAAATCCAGATGGGGAATATAGTATGACCGTAAATAAAAAAGGAATGCTACCGAAAAAAGTAGATATTGCGATGGAAAATATTGGGGAAAATGGCGATTTAGATCTTGCGAT
Source organism: Flavobacteriia bacterium (assembly GCA_947446925.1). Lineage (GTDB taxonomy): Bacteria > Bacteroidota > Bacteroidia > Flavobacteriales_D > Crocinitomicaceae > CANHVK01. The sequence goes on along the minus strand of CANFHU010000013.1, from coordinate 40,497 downwards.
TGAAATGGATTCGATCAAAGTAGATGAGGTCTTAACGATGAATATTTATTACGAATTTGACAAATCGGATATTAAACATGCTTCGGAATTAGAATTAGATAAATTCATCGCTTTTATGAAAATAAATCCAAATGTTCAGATTGAAATAAGTGCGCATACGGATGAAAAAGGAACCGATGCCTACAATATGAATCTATCGAAAGAAAGAGCTAGAAATGTGATGAATTATTTATTAGAAGAAGGTAGAATAGATAAAAAACGTATTATTTCGAAAGGTTATGGTGAGTCAATGTTATTGATAAAAAATGCCCAATCGGAAGAGGAACATCAAAAAAATCGTCGAACTGAAATTAAAATTATAGGTTTATAGTAGTGATTTAACGTGGAAAAAAAGAGATGGAAAAATTGTATACTGCAAGCAGTATGTTATTTTTGTAAGGATAAATATTTCGTTAATCTCTCAAAGTATCGTATATGATAAACAAAATGAAACATATTACTAACTATGCATCCTGTCTGAAGGGAATTATTGCCTTCACTTTTGTTATTGTAACTAGTGGATTAAGTGCACAATGTAGTTCCGATGCTTTTATGGATAATTGTTCGAATGCCTTGGATGATTTTAATTTTATTAAATCATTTGAGTATACTAATCCAAAAGGAGGAGCAAAAGCAGAATACTCCTATGTGTTTTCGAAAGGATCTACCTATCGTATTGTTGTTTGTGATGAGAATATTGCAGGTAATAAAATGATTATTTCCCTGTATGATCGTAACCATAAATTGATTGCTTCTAATTTTGATAAGGCTTCCAAAAAAGTGTTTCCAGCATTAACATACCCATGTTCTGCAACTGGAGTTTACTACATCGAATATTCGTTTCAGGGCGATAAAGCAAAATGTGGTATAAATATTTTAGGGTTTACAAAAAATTAATAATAAATCGGATGAAAAATAAATTTTTAAAAATATACTTACCGTCATTTCTTGCCGCTGCAATGTTAGTTGCATGTGGTGGAAAAGGAAATTCCTTAGATGCAGAATTAGGAGATACAACGTTGCAAGTGAATTCCAAAAAACAGGCGAAAATGTTAGATGAATTAATTCAGTCTATTCCTTCGCCAATAGAAATGAATACAGTAATTAAATCCACCGGTGCTGCTTTTAATGCAAATATTATGCATAAAACCGCAGATGCCAAAAAGTACACTACAAACTACCAACAAGCATTCAACGTTGGTGTGTATACTGCAGACATGGGGTATATTAATGCGTATGACAAAACGATGTATTCCATTTCGTGTATCACTGCAGTGAAACAATTATCCGATGCAATTCAAGTTGGTCAATTCTTTGATTTTGATGCTTTACAACGTCTTTCCAAAAACAGTAACAATGTAGATTCGCTGCAATACATTAGTATCAATAGTTTCAATAAAATGGATGCTTATTTACGTTCTCAAAATAGAGGTGAATTAAGTGTTTTAATTGTTTCTGGAGCATGGTTAGAAGGATTACATATTGCAACACAAACCATGAAAGCAAAAGCAAACGATGAGTTGCGTGAAAAAATCGGGGAGCAAAAAATTGTATTGGAAAGTCTATTGAAAGTCTTAAAGATGTGTGATAAAATCGATTATGTAAAAAATGTCTTAACGAAATACGAAAAATTAAATGACTTATTTGCAAAAGTGAAAATCGAGTACATCCAAGGGGAACCAGTGACGAAAATTGTCGATGGTCAAATGATTATTGAAGATAGTTCTACTTCTAAAATTATCATGACAGATGCACAATTAACTGAAATTACAGCGTTGGTAGAATCTGTAAGAACGGATTTATTGAAATAATAAATTAAGTAGGTATTTAGCATGCCAAATACCTACTTAATAGAAAATACTTTTTTGAATCGGATGACTTTTATATCATCCGATTTTTTTTTATACTAAAAGGATAAAAAGCAACGTTAATAGGAATAGATACGTCTAATTGATAAGAAGGATGTAGTAACAGATAATACCGAAAGCCATGAGACCTTATTTATATTCCGATTTTTTATCTACCTATGTTAAATCCATATTTAGTGATAGAAATGTACCAGTAAACGAGCAGTTTTTAGAAGAATTATATGCGTATATCGCTGCGAATAAAGATACCTGTGTAAATAAATATGGTGAGTTTTTAGAATCGACTATACATGCTATGGTCGTTTTTAATTATCTAAAACATTATTTTATTCATGACCGTTTGGACAATGAAAAATATACGTTTTTGGTTCGTTTAGTTTCTGAAAAACAAGTGAAATCCTTATCTGCAAACTTATTATTCTCGGGTGATTTTACCAACCGAATTCAGCGCGCTTTGTATGAAACGTATGCTTTAAATTAAAGTTAAAGCACCCACCAGTAAAAAGGAGTCATAATTCCCACTAACATTGCAAGTTTAATTAACTGGTCTACTATTTTTAAGTTCTTTGGTGTAGTTTGAACAAATAAAAGAAGAATTAGCGCGATAATAACAAGTAAGGAAGCAACAAATACGGGTAATGTGGCAAGAATGTGGGTGAATTGATGTTCAGCTATGTGAAGTGCTAAAAATAAAATGTAAAACAGAGGTACTGTACTTAAAATACATAATGCAATCCATTTTGCTGCTGTATTTCCCAATACAATAGGAATGGTTTGTGCATGTAATAGTTTATCTCCTTCTACGTCTTCCATGTCTTTCACAATTTCGCGACCTAAATTGAGTGCAAACGCGAAAAAGCAGAGTATAAAAATAAAATTCCCTGCATCCAAAAACAGGTTTTTCCAATAGATAATGGCTTGATTTAAAGATTCCGGAATGGTAATTTTTGCTTCTAAAACGGGATGCAATTCATAACTACAAACATGGTAAAAGTGAAAGCCGCTCAGAAGTACCACCAAGGCGGTTAAAGAAGCAATTATTACATTTCCAAGTACAAATTTTCGTTTGAAATAGACAGAGTATAACCACAAAACATTGATAGAAATGAGGTGTATAAATGCGTACCAAAAGGTTTGGTAAAAAACACTTAAATAACAAGCAATGATAAATCCAATTCCGTTAAGTGTCCAATGCCATATAATTGCTTTGCGTTTAGAAATATGCTTGGTAACAATCAATTTTTCTGGACGATTAATTTTGTCTGCTTTTACATCAAAGTAGTCGTTGATTATATTTCCACCTGCAGCAATACACACAGTGGAAAACATAAGTAAGAAAAAATGAATTTGTTCAAAAAACAGATGGACATCTATTTTTCCGCCAATGGTAAAATAAAAAAAGCGTACTGCATACATCGTTAATGCGATGATGATTAGATTTTTTATGCGGATTAATCGCAAGAAGTGTATCATTGAGCTAAAAATTTATATTCGGTTCTACGGTTAGATTGATGCGCTTTTTCGATTTCTTTAGGAGAAGTTAATTTCGCAATTTGCGCATCGCTAACTTTTGGTTGACTCTCCCCATATCCTTTTGCAACTAATCGCGTGCCATCAATTCCTTGTTGGATCAAATAATTGCGAACAGAATTAGCACGTCCGTCGGATAATACTTGATTTTCAATAGCATCCCCTCTAGTATCGGTATGACCTCCAATCTCGATGCGTAAATTCGTATTTTTTACCAATAAATCGCGCAATTTATTTAACTCCATAAACGATTCCGAACGTAATTCTGTTTTGTTTAAATCAAAGAATACATTGGCTAATACCACTGGAATATCACTTCCAATTGGTACTAACTCAATATCCATGTGTACTGCTTCTTGGTCCTGACCAGGTAGCATATTAAAATTCGACGAATAAAAGTTATAGCCGGGATAGGAAACGCTTAATGCATACTCTTGGTTAATCGGTAAGGACACTAAAAATTCACCAGTAACTTGATCTGCTTCGGATCGAATAACTTCTTTTCCGGTTTTAACATCTACTAACTGAAATTTACCTGGGATTGGTTTTTTGGTAGTTGCATCCATAACTAAACCTTCAAAATAAAGGGTTTTGATTGGTTGAACTGTTTTTGGCATTTCAAAAAAGTAAATATCTAAATCTCCAAATCCACCCTCACGGTCAGATGCGAAAAATCCAATTTCTCCATCTGGACTCACCATTAAGGAGTTTTCATCATTTTTGGTGTTGATTGGATACCCTAAATTGACTGGAGTAGACCAATTTCCTTGCTCGTCCATGCGTGAAACAAATAAATCCGATCCGCCTAATCCAATATGCCCTTTCGACGCGAAGTATAAAGTTTTACCATCAGGATGAATTAGTACAGACTCTTCTTCTTGGGAAGAATTGATCGTGTTAGGTAGTTTGACTCCTGGTCCCCAGGTTCCATTTTCTTGCAAGGTAGAAACATAGATGTCTGAACTTCTCGTGCCATTCGGTAAACGCACACCACGAATAAAATACAACGTTTTTCCATCCGCTGAGAGCGACGGTTGTGTCTCCCAATTTTGCGAGTTAGGTAAACCAGGCAAATTGATTACTTGTCCCCAAGAAGATCCAATTCTTTTAGTGACAAACATATCGCAACTTCCTCTTCCTAATCTTCCAGCACCATATTCTCCTGCTGGATCGGGACAAGCAATAAAAATTAAGGATCTACCATCTGCAGCAATTGTTGGAGCACCTTCATTATTTGTGGTATTAATATGACTTGGCATTGGTTCGGCTTTAGACCAAGCATTTCCTTTTAAGTGCGAGATGTAAAAATCTTCTTGTTCTTTCACTGGTCCAGAAACACGTGTATCTTTTATTCGTCTTGTGAAAAGGATGGTTTTTCCATCTACGGTTATTGTTGGGAAATATTCTGGCGCTTCCGTATTTATGGCAGGACCAAGGTTGATAGGTTTAAAGTTGTTCGGATTTTTCATCGATTCGATGGCAAAATAGGAAGATTGAACCTTCTGATTTGCTAACGGAATATTTTGAGGATTTGCTTGTTTATTTTTCGTATACATATCCAAGGTTTGGATACACTTTGGGTAGTCGCCAACTTCAAAATAAAGCATTCCTAAAAAGAAATAGGTACTTCCTGTACTATTATGAAAAGGGTTTATTTGGATTGCCTTTTCGTAAAAATCGATTGCTAATTTGGGTTGATTGGTATATTCTGCATATTCGCCAGCCAATAGATATGCCTCCCAAAAAGTAGGGTCTTTAGCAATGGCTTTATTTAAAATTTCCAGCCCTAAAGTATAATTTTCTCTTCCATATTGGTCTTTATTGAGTCTTGGCGCATCCATTCCTTCTTCAAAAAGAGAAATCGCTTTTTTGCTTTTGGAAGAATATTTTTGTTGGGCGAAAGTCGCTGAAGCAACAAGTAGTAAAAGAAGTAATAATTTCATAAGTGTCGTTTTTTTAGTCAGAATCAGCGAAGTCAAAGCATCATGGAATGTCTAAATATTTATGTGTTTGCAAAGAAATTTTCCATTTTGGGTTATTCTTCACATAGTCAACGATAAGCGGTAGGTTTTTATTTTGTTTAGACCATTCGGTTTGTAAATAAAGTTTGCACGAAGGCTTCACTTTTTCGGCGTGTTTCTCTGCCCATTCAATATCGGAAGGGTGAAAAATCACCACTTTAAGTTCGTCTGCCTTTTCGTATGCTTCTAAAACTGGGTCTTTAAATTTTTTCGGGGAAAAACAGTACCAATCGATATTGCCTTTTAAGGGATAACATCCAGAAGTTTCTATGGCAACTTCGTATTTATTGGCATGTAATACATCTATTAGTGCATGTAGATCATACATGGCTGGTTCTCCACCGGTGATAACAACAAAATCGGTAGGTGTTTGTTTTATTGCGTCGAGTAGGGTGGCGATAGATAAAAGTTTGTGTTTTTGTGCTTCCCAACTTTCTTTCACATCACACCAAACACAACCAACATCACACCCAGCGATACGTATGAAATAAGCGGCACGTCCGGTATAATTTCCTTCTCCCTGAATGGTATAAAAATGCTCCATGATAGGAAGGGAGAGGGATGCTGATTTTGCTGAAATGTCCATATTTCAAAAATACGAAAATAATTGAATGGAAGATTTTATACTTTCTATTCTATGCCATATTTCACCGCAAATTTCACTAACCCTACTGCTGATTTAGCACCAATTTTTTCCATGATTTTATTACGATGCCCATCGACAGTTCGTTTGCTAATAAATAAATAGTCCCCAATTTCTTTGGAGGTCATTTCTTTTACCAACATGGAAATAATTTGAATTTCACGCAGGGTTAAATTAAACTCATTTTGTATAAGGCTTGGAATCTCTTCGTTGGTGTGATTAATTAAAATTTCAGCGACTTCATTGGATAAATATCGGTCGCGTTTCATCGTCGAAATCATCGCTTTAGTGATTTCGTCAAGACTAGAGTTTTTTAGTATATAACCAGCTGCACCATTGGACAATGCATCACGAATTAAATCCTCTTCTTTGTGCATGGATAACATCAATACTGGAATCGTAATTGCTAGTTCTTTCAATTTTTTTAGTGTAGAAATACCATCTAAGACAGGCATATTCACATCCAAAATAATTAAATCAAAATGTTGTTCTTTTGCTAGTTTAATAGCCTCTTTACCATGATTCGCTTGCGTGATATGTACATCGATTTTTTTCTGGGTTTGCAGCATCAGGGTGAGTCCTTTGCGAACCAATTCATGATCATCGACTAGTAATAAGTTAATTTTTTTCATACAGGGTAAAAGTTAAAGAGGTACCGTCCGTTGCGTTGCTTTCCCATGCATATTCTGCTTGAAGCACTTCTAAACGTTGTGTAATGTTTCGCAAGCCGTTGTTTTTTTGTACAGCATGCAATTCAAATCCGGTCCCATCATCGATGAGTTGAATGGTCAATTGTTCTTTGGTTTGTTCTAATTTGACATACAGATGTTCGGCATGCGCATGTTTAATCGTATTATTAAAAAACTCTTGTACAATACGATAGATAATTGCTTCTTCTTTTTTGTCTTTTCTTTCTATTTTTTTTGCATTTTCGGAAAAATGTACGTGTAAAGGATGGATGGTATTTGTTTGGTTACACAGTTGTTCAATTGCTTTGTTTAAGGTCTTGTTTTCAAGTACAAAAGGCATTAGGTCAAAAGTAATTTCTCGCACCGAAGAAATGGAATCGTTCACCATACGGTCAATTTCTTCTAAACATTCTAAATATTCAGCAGAATCTTTTTGCATTAAAGACAGAGATCCTATGAAAAATTTAATTGCACCTAATTCTTGCCCGAGGGAATCATGTAAATCAGAAGCTAATCGTTTTCGTTCTTGGTCTTGCCCTAAAATGATGGCTTTTAAACGATCTAATTCTGCATTTTTTTGTAAAGTTATGTCTTTCGCAATGAGTAATATTTGTTTTTTTTGTTCGAAATCTATGTGAATTAAGTTGATTTCTAAATGTATCGTTTCTTGGAGTTGGTTTTTGTAAGAAAAATGAAATTCAAAATTGGATGTTTGTTTTACTTTAAATACTTCAATTTTATCTAATAAACCTTTGGGAATAAATTCGTCCAATTGGAAGTATTTTTTAATTACTTTTTCGTTTAAAAAAGGCTCTCCTTCACAATTGGAATAAAAAATATAATTTTTGAAATCGAATACAAAGATGCGTTCTGGTAGTGTTGTTAAGATTAAATTGAAATTTTCTTTATTGATGGTATTAATTTCAAGTTCATCGATATAGGCATTTATTCCCTCCCCTAATATTTGAAATTCGTAATTAAATTGTTCCGTTGGAAATTTTTCATAGAGGTTACCTGCCATATTATGATGCAAATGATCTACGATTGCATTTCGAAGTTTTTTCTCTTCTTGATTTTTGGATTCAAGCAGATGTAACTCTTCTAAAAGATTTTCAAGGGAATTTTCGGTTGTTAATGGCGGAACAAATTCATCCTTGTTCAACGCACGAAGTCTACCTATAATTGCATCAATTGCTTTTTGATTCATTTGCTTTTTTATGTTTTAACAACCAGTTTTTTGCTTTTGTTTTGTCTGTAAAAATCCGTGTCTTTACATTCGGTTTTTTAACGGTGATAAAAGTATTGATTATAAATTTTTGTAAATGGGAATGAACGATAATTGCTGCCGCATGTAAATAGTTATCCCCGTATTTTGCTGCATAATCTTTCGCATCTTTCGACATGGATTGCAGATTATTTAGATCATACAACCAATATTGACTTTCCTCGTTTGAAAATGTATGTCGCAAATTGATTAAAGCAATACAATAATCAAGGTCTAATTGAACATCGTGTAAGAATATCGAATGCATGATTCCATCTTCCATCCAAAATTTTGTAAAATGATTTGAAGTTTCTTGCATCGTTAGGGTAACTTATTTTTTTGGTGAAATGATTTCTGTTTTTGTTCGAATAACCATTTTTTAGCACTTTCTTTATTGGTAAAAATAGATGTTTTAACACTTGGTTTTTTTACGATGATAAAGGTGTTTAAGAGAAATTTTTGCAGGTGATTATGCACAATAATGGCTCCAGCATGCAGGAATTCCTGACCATATTTATCGCCATATTCTTTTGCATCTTTTGTCATTATTTTTAATCCGTTCAAATCGTGTAACCAATATTGTTTTTCTCCTTGGGAGAATTCATGTCTAAATTGTATAAATTCTTGGATGCATTCTAAATCTAGCTGCACCTCTTTTAGGAAACGGGAATACATGATACCGTCTTCCATCCAAAATTTCACGAAATGATTTGAAGCTTCTCGCATCGTATTTTTGTTACAAAGATACCAAGCATTTTAAGATTTAACACTTCAAAAATATAGGTATAAATACCTGTTTTTAGTGGTATTTGTACCCGAAACAGGTACTTTGAATAGGTTTTTAAACTTCTTTGAATGTAGATTTGCTCTATAACTTTAAAAATAAATAGTATGAAAAAAATTGTATTGCCGTTACTAATAATGACTATTACATTGTTTGCATTTGAATCAAATGCGCAAAAAAAAGGAGGTAAATCTAAAGGATTAAGTGAAGGTACTATTCTATTGGATGGCTACTATGGATATGGTAATTTATACAATGCAATTTTTAAAGCAATTGTATCTAATAATTCTGAATCTACTTTCTCAAGTATTGGTCCATTAGGAATTCGTGGAGAGTATTTACTTTCCGATAAAATTGGTTTAGGAATTGATATTGGGTTTAATTCATCTAAAATTCAATATAAAGAATCAGATTTCGATGCGGACATGAACTTAGTTAAATATGATGCAAGTTTACTTACATCCAAATTAGGAACAATGCTTACTTTTAATTATCACTTTATCAATAATAGTAAGTTTGATTCTTATTTTGTTTTTGGCTTGGGTTATGGATCTAGAACTTTTACGGCTAAATCTGATTACGTTGGGTATGTTTCACCAACTACTAAATCTACATTCCCTGTAGCGTCTAAACTAGGTTTTGGTTTTAGATATTTCTTTACAGACAATATTGGTATGAATTTAGCATTAGGTGTAGGCCAAGGAGGTCTTGTTAATGCAGGTATAACAGCTAAGTTTTAATTTAATTACGTTTAACTAAAGACTGGTTAATCCATAAAAGTTCAAAAACTAAGAAAATCCCAATCAGCATTTGTTGATTGGGATTTTCAAATAGATACCTGTTTTAGATTTAATATGTGTTCGAAACACGGATTTTGAATAGGTTCTTAAAGATTCTTTGACTTTAGATTTGTCATTTAACTTTAAAAATAAATAATATGAAAAAGATTATTGCATTAGTTAGTATTGTATTACTAGCAGTTGCGTGTATAAAAGATAAACCAACACCAAATAACCCTAGTCCAACCAATGTGGATGGGGAAAGAGTGACGATGGTGACAAGATTCGACGGTATGGCTGCAGATACTGTAAAGTATGTCTACGAAAACAATAAATTAGTTAAGGTATTTGTAGATGAATATGAAATAAAAAAATTAAATTCATTTACAAATAACCATACTCATAAATGGAATCTAATTTGGGTTGAAAACAGTATTTTAATTGATGTTGAGAATATAGATTATTATAATAATGATCAATTTAATAATCAGACTGTTGATACAACAAAACTTAAATTTAATGTAGACTTAAACACGAATGGAACAATCAAACAATTAGTTTGTGATGATAATAAATTCTCTTTTGAATATAGTTCAAATTATCTTTCGAAAATTTTTGAAGTTGATAAGACAGACACATTAGTTTTTTCATGGAAAGATGGAAATCTAAATTCTTATAATGAATCAACTTATGAATATTATTTAGATAAACAAAATAACTGGATTTCAATTTTTCAATATATTGACGAATCCCATTTAAGTGATTTTAGTTATCTAGAAGGTTTTCGTACTAAAAATTTAGTCAAAAAACGAATCACAACTAATAATGATAAAAGTGTTGACACCTATTTGTATAACTACAAATTTGATGCTTACAATAGAGTTATCGAAATGTCAGTCCAAAATGAAAAGGATGCATCAGATATTATAACTTACAAATACACTTGGTCAAAATAGTATTTTCAACTGAAAATAATGGTTTGTAGTTAGCCAAAGATGTATTGATAATGCAGGTATTTCTGCTAATTTTTAAATGATTTACAAGTAATTAAGTAAGGAGAATACATTTTTATAATTCAAATTATTTTTTAAATAAATATCCCAATTAATTCCAATTGATTGGGATATTTGTATTTAATCAATTTATACTTCTTTTTTATTATTTACCATTAAAATAGTTGTTTGAAAAAACGACTTTAAAACAAAAAATTCATTTATATTTGTTTTTCAAAATTGAAAACAATATTCCGATGGAAAAAGAAAAAAATAGATATTCAGACACTGAACTTCAGGAGTTTAAGGAGTTGATTTTAGAAAAATTAAAAGAGGCAGATCATGATTACTCCTTATTAAGCAAATCACTTTCTTTATCGGATGATCATGGTACAGATGATACAGGCCGTACCTTCAATATGATGGAAGATGGTTCAGAGACATTATCTAGAGAGGAAGTTGCCCAATTAGCGGCACGTCAAGAACAATTTATCCAAAATTTACGTAATGCCTTGGTACGTATTGAAAACAAAACGTATGGTGTTTGCCGTGAAACAGGTAAATTAATTCAAAAAGAACGTTTACGTTTAGTTCCACATGCAACCTTAAGTATTGAAGCTAAAAACAGTCAGAAATAATATGTTTCGTAAAAGATTAATCATTGTAGGGGCTATCGTGGCCCTTATTTTGTTTTTAGACCAAGCGATGAAAATATACATGAAGTCATCGATGGTTGCGGCAGCTGAACCTATTAATCTTCTTGGTTCTTGGTTGCGTTTACAATACATTGAAAACCCTGGAATGGCATTTGGTACTACTTTCGGTAGTGGTATGTTAGCAAAATTATCCTTAAGTATTTTTAGAATTATTGCAATTGTTGGTATTGCTTGGTATTGGGTGAAACAAGCAAAAGAAAATGCACGAATCGAATTTTTAATTGCTGTTGGGTTCATCTTTGCTGGTGCCTTGGGCAATTTGATTGATTCTATGTTCTACGACTTTATTTTTCCTTTCGACGCTTGTTCTAGTTACAACCAATTCCCTGGATCCGGAGTGAAAGCTGTTTGTAATTATTTCGGAACGAACCCAGTAGAGTTAGAAGTGCGCCACCAAGGATTTTTACTTGGAAATGTGGTAGATATGTTTCAATTTAATGGCATTTGGCCGACTTGGGTTCCTTTTCTAGGAGGCAAAGAGATTTTCCCTGCTATTTGGAATTTAGCAGATGGATCGATAACTATTGGTGTAGTTATGGTATTGATTCGTCAACGCACCTATTTTCCAAAGGAAAAAAAGGAAGAACGTTTGGAAACTTCCGAAGATTAATCCCTACGACGATGTTGCTTGCTCCTGGTGCAAAAGGTTGGATAACCAAATACGAAGATTTACTCAACAAAGGGGAAATTATTGTATCGGTGGAAAAACCAAAAGGCTTGAGTTTAGAGCATTTCGCGCATTTACATCTTTCTCAGTCTGGGATTGTATTTGGATTTCCAACCGAAGTATTATTCGCTACCGAAGTGGATGGTAATTCCTGGACTACCGAAGAAAAATTAACCTTACTCTTGTTTGAATCGCACCTGTTTATCTTCGTGTTAAATGGGGGAGATGCTGTACAAGACTTCGATAATTTTATCGCTTCTTTACTCGCATTTTATGGAAAACATAATGCGCCTACAATCAGTAAATTAATGGGGTTTTTCAAAAAAGAATCTGCAGTTGAAAAATTGGAGAATATTTTAGAAAAACGGACAGATATCAAACTGAATTTGTTGGAGAATGCGTTATGGGTAAATTATTTAAGTAATTCATTCGTTTATTTAGATGTGATTTTATACCACGAGTACATCAAGACGAAAAAAACGATTGTGGAGTCTAATTACGAAGAATTAGCATTGGACGTCCTTAAAACAATCGTGTTTACAGGGTATTCCGATGGGGAAATTCAACCCTCAGAGAGAGCAATGTTTGACGTTTTTTTGGCTTCTGCAAATTTACACGAACACCGTAAAAAACAAGCCCTCTATTACGTGAAGAACGGAGCATCGTTAACCGATTTGTCCGCCATCTTTTCCCATATTTGGATATTTAAACGTTTCCTCATTGATATTTCAGTACTTACTATTTACACCAACCAAGAAACCTTAGTGCATGAAAAAGAATTTTTGCTGAAATTCTGTGATTTCTTGCATATTCCTAGGGAAGAATTAAACGAAACGATCGTTTCTATCGAACAATTTGTTTTAAATCATACCGATAAAATTTCCTTCCTACAAAATAAAAATGCAGTAGAACATTTATATGGCAATGTTTCCAAACGTTGGATCAAGATTTTAGGAAGAAATAAAGATAAATTAGCCTTAGAATTAAAACAAAGCAAAGAATTGGTATTGCTCATTAAAAAATCTACTAATCAAGAATTGACCAAAGAGGAGAAGGAAAAGGTGAAAACGCAATTCCTAGATTTGTTAAAAACGATGCCTGCGGTTACCATTTTTATGTTGCCTGGAGGCGCTTTATTATTGCCAATTGTCCTTAAAATAATTCCAGATTTAATTCCTTCTGCATTTAGAGATAATGAAATTGAAGATTAAGGTTACGATTGTTAGTGTTCTATGTACGGTTATTGGTTTTTTCACCAATGCACAAGGAACAACAATGACCTCCCTATATCCAAGTACACGCGGATGGATCAATAAATACGAAGATTTATATATACAAGGGAAAATTATCCTTGCAGATAGTTTGCAAGTTCCATCTATTTATTCTAAAACCTTAGCATTAGAACGAACACATCTCCCTGAATCCTTCCCAACATTACTTTATGCCACTCATATTTCAGACATTCATTGGACTAAAAAAGATAAAACAAAACTATTAGTATTTGAATATTTGTTGGCTGTTTACAAGCAATCAAAAATAGTACCAAGCGATAATCTAGATGATTTCATCAATGCTTTGAGTGTATTTTACCATGGAGATACAAGTAAACTCATAAATAAATTACTCAAAACACATTTTTTGGAATTGAAAATTGCACATAAAATTCAAATTCCGCGAAATTGGTTCCGAAACCCAATGTGGTACCGTTCTGAGGTAAATGCTTTACTCTTAAATGAAACCACTCAATTTCATTCTTTTTTAAGAACTGGAAGGGTATTTTCGAAAGCGGTGGAGGATTCACTCGCAAATCAGACAATTGCGTTTGTGGTGGCAGAGGCAAGAAAGGATTATATACTTCAATGTAAAGAAAAGGAACTATTTAATTATTATCTCGCATCTGCTCGTATTAAACCAAAGGAACGACGAACTTGGCGAAAAACATTTGCGAATGCAGATACTGTTCACTACACGAATGGATCTATCAAAAAAGGAGAACAAGGTATTTCTCGTTACGACCGCTGTGAGGATCATTATGCGAAATGGAGAAGTGAATCCGGGTTTAAATGGAGTAAAATTAGGAAGCGAAATGCGGATAAATTTCGGGTTGAATGTAGAGAGACAGGCGAGTTTTTTTCCCTTGTTTCAAAATCATTCAAATCCGATTTAACCACGGATGAACGTGCGAAAGTAAAACAACAATCCATCGATTTAGCCATGGTTATTCCTTCTGCAATTATTTTTATTATACCTGGTGGTTCAGTGATTCTACCGATAGCATTAATGTATGTTCCAGCACTATGTCCAAGTGCTTTTAGAGATAATTCACTAAAAACAGATCGATGATAAAATATGTATGCCTCTTTTTTCTCTTATTGGTTTCAGGGACAAATTACGCCCAAAATTTAGCGCGAATCGCTTCTTTACCAAGTAGTATAGAAGAATCCTCTGGAATCGCATTTTACAATGATTCCACCCTGATTACCCATAATGACAGTGGGGATAAACCCATTATTTACTTCATCAATTTAAAGGGTAAATTAGTACATCAAGTACTTATTGAAAATGCAAGTAATGTAGATTGGGAAGATCTATGTATTGATGGACAAGGAAATTTATTTATAGCAGACATAGGCAACAATAATAACGATCGTCGGGATTTAAAAATATATAAGGTTGCTTTAGCTAATTTGCATACGAAACAGAAAGTAATGGCGGAGGTAATAACTTTTTCCTATTTGGAACAAAATGCGTTTCCACCATCCGATTCCTTGTTGAATTTTGATGCAGAGGGACTTGTATTTCACCAAGATTCGTTGTTGATTTTTACCAAATGTCGGGCGAATCCTTTTCATGGAAATACCTATTGTTATAAAATCCCAGCAAAACCAGGTAACTACAAGCTTCATAGAAGTTTTCAATTGTACATAGGCAACAAGGGTTTTACAAAAGATGCGGTAACTTCTGCTTCAATTTGTTCGAATCGCTTGTATCTCTTGACCTATAATCGTTTTTTGATTTATCAATTGGTAGAGGGCAAATGGACCTATAAAGAACAACATTATACCAAACCATATTCTCAAAAAGAAGCAATTACAACAAAAAATAATCATACAATTTATTTAACGGATGAAGTACAAAAAATTGTAGGAGGAGGAAAACTGTATAAAATGGAAATGCAATGAATGAGCAATTACGAATAAGTGATTTTGAGGCGGTAATTTTTGATATGGATGGAGTTTTAATAGATTCGGAGCCAGTGTGGAAAATTGCGATGGGGGAAGTGTTTCATGCCGTTGGATGCCCATTAACAGTCAAAGATTTTCAACAAACCGTTGGATTGCGGATTGATGAGGTGATTGCGTTTTGGTACAAGCATTCTCCTTGGGAAAATGGTACGCCACAAGAAGTGGAGCAGCGCATTGTAGCCAAAATGGTGGAATTAATTACATTGCAAGGAAAACCGTTAATAGGTGTGGTTGAAACATTACAATTCTTACAAAACAAAGGACTAAAGATAGGCTTAGCAACTTCCTCCTATTCGGTGTTAATTGATTGTGTGTTAGAAACTTTAGCAATAAAACCGTTTTTCGATTTTACGCATTCAGCAGAACACGAATCGTATGGGAAACCGCATCCAGCAGTCTACTTAACAACGGCAGAAAATTTAGGGGTAAATCCGTTAAAATGTTTAGTAATCGAGGATAGTATCAATGGTGTTATTTCTGGAAAGGCTGCGCGCATGAAAGTAGTTTGTATTCCTGAAAAAACACATTATCCAAACCCCAAATTAATACTTGCAGATTACACCTTTGATACGATGGAGGAGATGTTAAATCAATTGAAAAACACCTAATTTTTATTTTATTAATTTTACAAAAAATCGATCTTCATTATGCTCCTAGAAATTCAAGATAAAATCGTTTCCCTAGACCTTTTCGAAAAAAAATTCGTGTGCGACTTAAGTGCTTGTAAAGGCGCTTGTTGTATCGAAGGAGATTCTGGAGCCCCTTTGACCTTCGAAGAAGTTTCGATAATAGAGGATAATCTGGAAGCGATTAAACCATACATGCGTCAAGAAGGATTAGATGCAGTGGACGAAACAGGTGTGTTCTATATGGATTGGGATAACGAACCAGTGACGACATTAGTGAACGAAAAGGAATGTGCTTTTGTTGCTTTTGATGAAAAAGGGACCGCTTTATGTGCTATTGAACAAGCGCATAAAGATGGAAAGTTAGATTTCAAAAAACCTATTTCGTGTCATTTATATCCAATTCGCGCAAAGAAATTTAAAGAGTTTGAAGCCCTAAATTACAATACGTGGGATATTTGTTCACCTGCTTGTGCTTGCGGGGAACAGTTAGACGTGAAGGTTTACAAGTTTTTAAGAGAACCACTAATTCGCGCGTATGGGGAAGAATTTTACCAAGAATTAGAAGTGGTAGATAAAGACATCGAAGAACAAAAGAAAAACGGGGAATTTCCTCAGGGATAATTCTATCTTTTTTTTAATTTAATTGGATTTCTACGTGAGTCAAAAACATGTGTAATTAAGATGTAATCATCTTTAATTATGTAAATAATTTTGTTATGGTTACAGATAAGATATCTAAAACCTTCTTCATAATGAGATAGTAATGGTTCAATTTGGCCTAGATACAATCCCAATTTTAGGGTGTTTGAAGCATAGATGATATCATTAACAATTTGTTTTGCTACTTTATTATTGGAAGTTTTTAGATAAAATTGAAATATAATTTCTAAATCTTTTTCAGCAGAATAAGACCATTTAATTAGCATGTTACCACTTTTTGATTTTTTCTATCAATGCTTCTTGTGTGATAAGTTTATCTTCTTTGATTTCTTGACGGGTAATTAAAACACGATCAATTATTTCTTGATCACTTAAAGTAGGATAATTAACAATTTCTTCTTCTATTACATTAACAAAATCTAAAGACTTAACATATTCCATAAAAGCAAGTACTTTAGGATTTGTAGAGTCGGTTATATGAAGAGTGAAGGCCATGATTTCTATTTTAATCAAATTTACAAAATAGATTATTTTTTTCAAAATATTTTAAGGCTTTACTTTTTGATATTCTAAACCAAAAGGTATAACTTTGTTTTAACTAAAAAACAAAATTATGGCTGAAGTACAAGCAGGATTAGAAATACAAGAAATATTAGATCAATTAGGAATTGAAGCTACGAATAGTGGTGCATCAACTGGTAGTTTTTGGTACGAAACCAAAGGTGAAACCATTGATTCTTATTCTCCAGTAGATGGAAGATTAATCGCATCCGTTACTGCTGCAACTGAAGCAGAATACCAAAAAATTGTAGACAAAGCGCAAAAAGCGTTCAAACAATGGAGACAAGTTCCTGCACCGAAACGTGGTGAAGTTGTTCGTCAATTAGCAGAGAAATTACGTGAATATAAAGAACCACTTGGAAAATTGGTTTCTTACGAAATGGGTAAATCCTTACAAGAAGGGTTAGGGGAAGTACAAGAAATGATTGACATCTGTGATTTCGCAGTAGGTTTATCCCGTCAATTATATGGTTTGACGATGCACTCTGAGCGCGCTGGACACAGAATGTATGAACAATACCACCCACTTGGATTAGTAGGGATTATTTCTGCATTTAACTTCCCAGTTGCCGTTTGGAATTGGAATACCGCTTTAGCTTGGGTGTGTGGAGACGTTTGTATTTGGAAACCATCCGAAAAAACGCCATTAACTGCTATTGCTTGTCAAAAAATCACGGAAGAAGTATTTACCGATAACGATGTTCCAGAAGGGGTATCCAACTTAATTATTGGTGGTGCTGAAATCGGAAAATTATTAACGGCAGATACACGCGTTCCATTAATTTCTGCAACTGGTTCCACACGCATGGGTAAATCTGTAGGGAAAGTGGTAGGTGCTCGTTTAGGAAAATCCTTATTAGAATTAGGTGGTAACAATGCAATTATCATTACGCCAACTGCAGACCTAAAAGTAGTGGTTCCTGGTGCTGTATTTGGCGCTGTTGGTACTGCTGGTCAACGTTGTACTTCTACACGTCGTTTAATTATCCATGAGGATGTATACGATGTTGTTAGAGATGCAATTGTGAAAGCATATGGCCAGTTAAAAATTGGAAATCCATTAGATACAAATAATCACGTTGGACCACTTATCGATAAAGATGCGGTTGCTGCATACGAACATGCTTTGAAACAAGTTGTTGCAGAAGGTGGTAAAGTTTTGGTTGAAGGAGAAGTACTTTCTGGAGAAGGATATGAATCTGGATGTTACGTTCGCCCAGCGATTGCTGAAGCAGATAACTCCTTTAAAATCGTACAACACGAAACATTTGCGCCAATTTTATATTTAACAAAATATTCGGGTGGTGTTGAAAATGCAATTGAAATTCAAAATGCAGTACCACAAGGTTTATCTTCTGCAATTATGACGAATAATTTGAAAGAAGCAGAAGCATTTTTAGCTGCTTCCGGTTCGGATTGTGGTATCGCGAACGTTAATATCGGTACTTCTGGTGCTGAAATTGGTGGTGCTTTCGGAGGTGAAAAAGAAACTGGTGGTGGACGTGAGTCTGGATCAGATGCTTGGAAAGTATACATGCGTAGACAAACAAATACGATAAATTATTCCGATAGTTTGCCGTTAGCACAAGGGATTAAGTTTGATTTATAGTCAATCAATTATACTCTTTCTAAGGCGATTGCATAGCAATCGCCTTTTTTATTTCCAACAACCTTTGTTTTAATTCTGCATTTTTACGCTCTATTTTTTGTTACGCCTTATTACGCCCTGTTACGCCCCGCCAATTCCGGCCAACTCGGGTTAGTTCGGGTTAGTTCGGGTTAGTCGCGACTAACCCCTCACCCCCCTCACTCCCCCTCACCCCCCTCACTCCCCCTCACTCCCCCTCACTCGTCACTCATCACCCCTCACTCACCCCCTCGTTATCTTCATTTGTCGATTATTTCCTAGGTAAATATTTATTCCGTTATTTAATATTTATCTTTGTTCTCATTAATTCATATATTTTTTACTAATTAAATGTAAATACATGAAAAACAGAATATTATTACTATTCATTTTGCTTGTAACCTACGGTGCTAAATCGCAGGTTTTAAACCTAGAGCAATGCCTAAAAATGGCAGATACTGCCAATGTGATTATCCGAAATGCTCGGGTAGATGTTGCAATGAGTGCAAGTCAAATTGACGCGTATCAATCTGCATTATTACCGAAGATTTTCTATGCTGGGGATTTCAAATACAATGCAATTATTCCAGGACAGTTAATTCCAGGACAAATTGCTGGAGGCGCACCAGGAACGTATGTCGCAGTTCAGTTTGGTGTTCCGGTAAACTTGAGTAACACGATTCAATTGAACCAAGTATTGTTTAATCCGCAGTTAAATGCAGCGATTAAAACGCTTAAAATCAATCAAGAAGTTTCTGAAATTCAAGCTGGATTAACGGAACAAAATGTGAAGTACCAATTGATTCAAACTTATTACAACCTACAAGCAATTCATAAACAATTAGCGTTTGTACAAGAAAATAGTACGAACATGGATAAAATGATTGCCAATATGAAAGCCATGGTGGCGCAAAAGTTGGTGATTGCTACGGAGTTAGACAAGTTAAATATTACGCGTTTAACCTTAAAAAACCAAGAACAAACCTTGATTTCTACGAAAGAAAAAACGGAGAATTACTTAAAGTTAATGATTGGTAAAACAATTAATGACAAAGTGGAATTTCAACAAGAAGGTGCTGTACAACGCTCTATATTAAACGAAATAAAATCTGTTAATGCACATGAAATTAAACTATTACAAGCGCAACAACGTTTGAACTTTGTAGAAAGAAAAGGGATTAAAATGGCATACCTACCAGTTTTATCCATGTATGGAACTTACCTATATAGCTACAACTACCGACCAGAAAATAAATTTGGTAAAGGAATCGACGGAGCGTTTGTTGGATTAAAATTAGATTGGACATTATTCGATGGTAGGGAAAAACACCATAAATTAAAAGTGAATATGTACCAACGTGCTAAAATGGAGGATCAATTAGATTTTTCAAAAAAACAACTAGATGTAAATATCATCAACGCACAAAAACAAGTAGAGATTCAAACACAATCCTTACAAATATCCCAAGACCAATTAGTTTTGGCGGAAAAAATTCAAAAGCAAGCAAAATTTTCGTTTGAACAAGGAGTTATCAGTTCAAATGATTTATTGAAAAGTGAAAATGATTTGTATCAGGCACAAACAAATGTAGTCGTTGCTTTTGTGCAATTACGTCAAGCAGAATTAGAAGTATTAAAATTAACCGGTAACATAAAATAAGATGAATAAGAGAGTATTAACTATTATTGGAATTGCAATTGTATTAGTGGTAATCAGTGTTGTTAAATTAAAAAGTAACAAGCAAAAAGTACAAGCCAAATTATACATTCACGATACAACTACCGCTATCTTGGTTAACGTAGCAAAACCTAAATTTCATTCTTTCGAAAATTCCTTTTCGTATTTAGGTACCTTCGATCCAAATAAACAAAACTTAATTGGTTCGGATGTTGCTGGAAAAATCATTCGTATGAATGTACAAGATGGGGATAAGGTTTCTAAAGGACAAATTTTAGCAAAGTTAGACGATGAAATGTTAGAATTACAATTGGAAAATGCTGCAATTCAAGTAGAAAGTCAAAAAAATGATGATGCTAGAAACAATTTTTTAATTAAAGAAAACGCAATAACTGGTGTGCAAAATGAGAAAACAAAACTGGCACTTAAAGCAGCGGAGGCGAATTACAAACTAATTAAAAAACAGTTTAAAAATACAGCAATTGCTTCTCCATTTTCGGGGGTTATCACCAAAAAGTTAGTGGATCTTGGTAGTGTTATCGGAATTGGGACACCATTATTTGAAATCACAGACATTTCTTCTGTAAAATTAAGCATTTCGGTTCCTGAACGTGACATCCTAAAATTTAAAGACGGACAAAAAGTAATCATCAATGTAGATGTGTATGATAACATCGATTTTCAAGGTACGGTTTCTTCTATTGGTGTAAAAGCAGATGCAAGTCACAATTTTAAAGTAGAAATTGCTGTTAGAAATGCAGGTAAAAACCGTATTATGGCAGGAATGTACGGTTCGGTTAAATTAGCGAATGCTACAGCAAAAAATGCACTATCTATTTCGCGTAAGGCATTAGTAGGTTCTACAAAACACCCACAATTATATGTAGTAAGAAGTGGTAAGGCAAAATTAGTCTCCTTTACTGCTGGTACTAGCGATGCTGAATTTATCGAAGTGGTAGACGGATTATCGGCATCAGATGTAGTAATCGTGAAAGGACAAATTAATTTACAAAATAATTCAAACGTACTTATTAAATAATTTAGTATCATGACTATTACGGAAATTGCTATTAAAAGACCTTCCTTAATTATTGTAATTTTTACAATTCTTATTGGGGGAGGTATGCTAAGTTATAATCAACTTAGTTATCAATTATTACCAGATTTTTCTCCTCCCTTATTAACAATCACAACTCCTTATCCTGGTGCTTCTCCCTCTATTGTGGAAAGTCAAGTTTCTGAACCGATGGAGGATGCTTTAAGTGGTTTAGAGGGAATCAAAGAGGTTACTTCTTTCTCTTTAGAAAATGCATCGATGGTTCTTTTAGAATTTGAACATTCTACAGACCTAGAACAAGTCATGCAGGATGCGCAGCGTAAAATTGAAGGGTTAAAAAAGAACCTACCAAATGATGCTGAAACACCTGTTATTTCTAAAATTGAACCAAATGCTTCTCCTGTTTTACAAGTAAGTGTTACAGCCAAAAACTTGGAAGATCGTACTTTCTTCGAATTAATGAAGGAAGATATCTTGCCGATGCTGAAACAAACGCAAGGGGTAGGTGAAATCAATGTGTTAGGTGGTGACGAACGTGAAGTACGCGTTAATATTGATAAACAAAAAGCAAAATTAGCAGGACTTTCATTAGCGGCTATTAATCAGGCAATTGCTTCTGCGAATATCGAATTCCCTACAGGTAAAGTAAAAGATTTAAATGAGCAAATGACTGTTCGTTTGGCTGGGAAATATAAAACAGTTGCGGAATTGCAAAATTTGGTGTTAGGTTCTAATGGTTCTTCTACCATCAAATTAAAAGATGTAGCGGAGGTGTACGATGGTATCAAAGACCAATTGACAATCAGTAGATATAATGGAATCAATGGTATTGGTTTACGTATCAAAAAACAGTCAGATGCGAATGCAGTGATTCTTTCTAAATTGACACAAGAGAAGTTTAAGTCCTTGGAGAAAAAATATAAGAAAGAAGGCTTAAAATTTGAAGTTGCCACAGATACTTCTGTACCTACTATTCAAGCGGTTGATGCGGTATTCCATGACTTAGAATTAGCAGTTTTTCTGGTAGCATTGGTAATGATTCTTTTCTTACATAGTTTGCGTAATGCATTTATCGTATTAGTTTCTATTCCTGCTTCGTTGATTTCTACCTTTATAGCGATGTATTTATTGGGGTATACCTTAAACTTAATGACTTTGTTAGCAATGTCTTTGGTAATTGGTATTCTTGTGGATGACTCGATTGTGGTGTTGGAGAATATCTATCGCCACTTGGGTATGGGTAAAAATAAACGTCAAGCTGCATTAGATGGACGAAACGAAATTGGATTTACTGCACTTGCAATAACCTTTGTGGATGTCGTAGTATTTACACCGGTAGTATTTGTACAAGGAACTATTTCGGATATCTTACACCAATTCTCTATCGTGGTTGTAATTTCTACCTTGATGTCTTTATTTGTATGTTTTACATTAACGCCGTGGTTGGCTTCTCGTTTTGCCAAAGAAACCGTGTTGAAACATACTAATCCGTTGCACCGTGTATTGATGTGGGTAGAACGTAGAATTACGATTTTTACGGATCAATATGTATTGTTAGTTGCATGGGTATTGAAACATAAGTTAATTACACTTGTTGGTATTTTACTATTGTTTGTTGCTACAGGTGCGGTGATGTCAACCGGTATCGTAGGACAAGAATTCGTTGCACAGGGAGATCAAGGTAAATTCATGGTCAAATTGAAGTACGATAAGAGTACGCCTTTCGAAGAAAATAACGCTACAACCTATGCCATCGAGCAATTTATTTTAGCGCAAAAAGATGTGAAAATGGTATTCTCTAACGTAGGTGGACCAAGCGCAGGGATGGGGGCAGCATCTTTCGGAAATGAATCGCGTTCTGAATTAACCGTTAAGTTAAATGATCATGTACAGGATCAATTCCCAACGGCTGTATATATGAGCAAAATCCGGGAGAAAATTGAGCATAAATTTCCTGGTATTGAAGTGAAAACGATCAATATTGGGATGGTGGAATCGGAAGAAGCACCGATTGAAATTTTCCTTTCAAGTAATGATACGGATTTGTTAATGGAAGAAGCAAGACGTTTAAAAGCAGCAATATTATTGATGCCCGGAGCGAAAGATCCAACCATTTCAACAGACGATATTACGCCCGAGATTCGCGTAGAATTAGACCGTGAGAAAATGGGACAATTAGGATTGCCAATTGCCGTGGTAGGTATGCAATTACAAAATGCGCTTTCTGGAAACTCGTCTTCTAATTTTTCGGAAAATGCCAATGAGTATGACATTCGTGTTATGTTAGACCAAGGGGACCGTAAGAATGTGGATGATATTAAAAACATGAGTTTTACAACCACGAAAGGAAATGTGGTAGAACTGGAAGAATTTGCAAATATTGTCATTGAAAATGGCTTTGGTTCTTTGGAACGTAAAAACCGTTTAAGTTCTACTACCATTCGTGCATATGTACTTGGAACTGCAGGTGGAACTTTAGCTCAAAAAATTAATGAATATTTGGAGAAAGAACCATTGAATGAAAATGTAAAATTGACGTGGGGTGGGGAAGTAAAACGTCAAAAAGAAGGTTTTGGTGCAATGGGTACAGCCATGTTAATCGGTTTGATTCTTGTTTACCTTATCATGGTCGCTTTATACGATAATTTCGTCTATCCATTTGTGGTATTATTCTCGATTCCAGTGGCGTTAATTGGTGCTTTGTTAGCCTTAAACTTCTCTTCTTCTAATATCGGTATTTTCACAATGTTAGGGATGATTATGTTATTAGGTTTGGTGGCTAAAAATGCGATTTTAATTGTCGATTTTACCAATCATTTAAAAGTGACAGGTAAAAACACAACAGAGTCACTTTTAGAAGCGGTGAAAGAACGTATGCGTCCTATCTTAATGACTACCATTGCCATGGTGATAGGAATGGTTCCAATTGCAATCGCAAAAGGTTCTGGTGCAGAATGGAAGAATGGATTGGCATGGGTATTAATCGGCGGATTATTAAGTTCCATGTTCTTAACCATCATTTTAGTTCCGATGATGTATTATGTCGTGGATGCAGTGAAATACAGAATTGAAAAACGTAAATAATATTTGCCCCGTAGAGACGCGATGCATCGCGTCTCTACGGGGCACACAAAATATATATTTCATTAAGGGGCTTAGGCCCCTTTTTTTTGGCACTTATTTTGATTATATTGTAAGTAAGAATTTTAATTTAATTTGCCATGAAAAAGATAATCCTTCTATCCGCAATCACCGGTTTGTTATCATTTACAACCGCTACTATAGATCCAATTTCTGCTGGAATTTCCCCAAAAGAGTTACGTAAAATTGAAAATCAATCGTTTCGTGCCGGCGAGCAATTAGATTATGTCATTCACTACGGTATTATCGATGCTGGAACTGCACGATTAGAATTAAAAAAAGAAGATGTAAAATTGAATGGAAGGGAAGTACTACATAGTGTAGGAACCGGTAGAAGTTTAGGGGCATTTGATTGGTTTTTTAAAGTGCGTGATAAATATGAAACATTTATCGATGAGGAAGGAGTCTTTCCGCATATGTTCAAACGTGACGTGGATGAAGGAGGGTATAAAATCAACCAAGAATACAAATTCTACCAACATGCCAATGTGATTGATAATGGGAAAGAAAAAGTGAAAGATGCACCAAGTTATGTGCAAGACATGCTTTCTTCCTTTTATTATGCGCGTACATTTGATTATGAAAACGCTAAAAAAGGAGATGTGTTTGTAATCAACTCCTATGTGGATGAAAAAGTATTTCCGATAAAAATTAAATACAAAGGAATCAAAACTATCTCGATCCGAACAGGAAAATATAAATGCTATTTATTTAATCCGGTTGTACAAACTGGTCGTATTTTCAAACACGAAGAAGATTGTAATTTCTACATCACTGCAGATGCCAACAAAATTCCATTATTAATCGAAGCAAAATTAATGGTCGGATCCATTAAAATGGAGTTGAGTGGGTACAAAGGTCTGTTGGAGCGATTGATAAAAGTATAATTTTCCTTCTAAAGGGGGAAAATTAATTATTGGAGAATAGTTGTTAATTTTAGGTTTTCATGAAAACAGAAAAAGAAATATATCCGTTTTCAATCGTATCAATTTACTAGTAACGCTTATTTTATGAAAAAATGGATTCCCCATCTATCGCTTTTAATTTGCTGTATGATTTGGGGAACCACATTTGTAGCAATCAAAAAAATTTCGCATTTAATTGACCCCTATTTATTAGCAACTTTACGCAGTTTGTTGGCGGTTTTA
This sequence comes from Flavobacteriia bacterium, assembly GCA_947446925.1. Classification (GTDB taxonomy): domain Bacteria; phylum Bacteroidota; class Bacteroidia; order Flavobacteriales_D; family Crocinitomicaceae; genus CANHVK01. The sequence continues at coordinate 14,759 of CANFHU010000013.1, read as the reverse complement.
GTATTATTTCCAATACTGATAGTTACCAAAAAAAAGCATGTTTTGTTTAATAAACAGGCCATAAAATATGGGTTTATTACTGGACTTATATTAGGGGGTATATACGTAATCCAAACAATAGGAATGCAATTTACTAGCTCGAATCATAGTGCGTTTATAACGAGTTCAGCAGTAATTATGGTTCCTTTAATATTAGTGGTATCAGGAAAACAAAAGCTCCATTTTACACAAATAGCGTGTATTGTATTAATCGCTTCCGGTTTATATTTTTTAACAAATCCCAAGGATAGTCAACCGTATAATGTTGGAGATATAATTACTTTTTTTGGAGCTATGGTTTGTGCTTCACATATTATTTTATCTGGTCATTACGTGCGTAAAACAGAATTTTTAGGGCTAATTTTTTATCAGTTTCTATTCGCAATGATTATTTCCTTTTTGGGATTACTAATTAATAAAGGAATTAGTCACACTGAAATTAATTTTTCCCCAACGGTTATTAATAACGTTTTATATCTTGGGTTTTTAGGTACCTTACTTTGTTTTTTTGTTACTGTTTGGGCACAAAAGTTTGTAACTACAATTACAACCGCAATGATTCTCTCGCTCGAACCTGTTTTTGCTGCAACGACAAGTTTTATCGTATTTCAGGAAAGCCTTTCTTTGCTTGAAATTATTGGTGGATTGGCAATTGTGCTAGGATTAATTATGTACAACTTTCTAAATTCTAAATCCGAAATTGTTTCAAATTAAATGCGAATAAACGAATTATAGAAATTGGTTTATTTAAAGTCAGTATCCAATACCTCCACCCGATACTCACCGCGTGTAGACTTAAAATAGTCTTTACTTTTTAGTGAAAATCGCCAGGAATTCTCATCTTTCAAATTCACTAAAAACTTCTTTTTACGCATACCAAGTACTTGTAATTTATGGAAAAAAGATGGTTTGACTTCCGAACGATGAAAGTAGGCCACTTTCTTCTCTTCATTGGGTTGAATAACGATGGAAGTATCTCTCTGATCGTAAGATAGTTGAAAGGTAAATGGATTGGAACTTCCATTTTTTACTGTGTAGGATACATGACTCGCAGGGGTACATGAAACTAACCCTCCAAGCAGGAGCGAAATGGCAATATAAGTTTTCATAGTTTCGGGATGGTAGAATACTATAAAAACGCGGATACTTAAGGTTTAGTGTGGTTGGAGTAAAAATTCTGGTTGGTTTTTAAATCTTAAATCTTTTCTTCTTCAAAATCAAATAAATCCATTACTTTAATATTCAGTGCTTTTGCAATTATTTTGAGTGTTTTTGTAGTAGGATTTGTTCTTCCAGTTTCGATTCTAACGATGTTAGGTTTTTCTATATCGCATCGATAAGCCAATTCTTGTTGCGTGATTTTACAAGTCTTTCTTTTATCCTTGATGGATTTACCAAGATTTTTTAAGAATATGTCCAATTCAAGATTATCCATATTCAAACATCATTATTTAATCTTTTTATTTAGGTATCATATATGATATCTATGTTTTTTGATATATTTACAAAAAAAATTCAACTGAACTTATATTTCAGTTAGTTAGGTTTAATTTGTAATAAATTAAAAGAGGTATCCGAAAATCTATAAAGAGTAGGAGTTTTAAAATTAAAATATGCGAAAAAAAGCAATTATTTTTTCGAGTCTATTTTTGATAGAATCTTTTACGCTACATGCTCAAACGTCCACTTTATCATCAGGAGGTGATTTTAAAAGTGATGCGGGTTCTGTTAGTTATAGTATTGGACAAGTCGATTATAACAGTATGTCAAATACAGATGGATCTTTAAGTTTAGGCGTACAACAAACTTATCAAGTTAAAACTACTGGTTTATTAATTGCAAATATTGACTTTTCATTGGTCGTTTTTCCAAACCCTGTAACAAATTTGATTACACTGGAAGTTAGTAAGTTCGATAATCAAGTTTTGACTTATGTTTTGTTTGATGTGGATGGTAAACAAATACAAACGAGTAAAGTCATTCAAAAGCAAACAACTATTGATATGTCTGTTTTACCTTCAGCTACATATTTGATGGAAATCTATCAGGAAAACAATAAAGTTCAAACATTTAAAATTCTAAAAGTTATCTAATGAGAAAATTATTTACATTCGTTTCTGTATTGTTGTTATCAGCAAGTTTATGGGCTCAAACGCCACAAAAATTTAGTTATCAGGCTGTTATTAGAAATTCATCAAGTGAATTAATTGCAAATCAGAAAGTTGGTATCAGGATTAGTATATTGCAAACTTCCGCTTCTGGCGTTGTTACTTATTCTGAAAGACATGAACCAACTACAAATTCTAATGGTTTGGTATCAATAGAAATTGGTGGAGGAACAGTATCAAGTGGAGATTTTTCAAAAATCGATTGGGCGAAAGGACCTTATTATGTTCGTACAGAGACAGATCTTAAAGGCGGAACAGATTATACAATATCTGGTGAAACACAATTGCTAAGTGTACCTTATGCTTTATTTGCTGCAAATAATTCAGTTGGTCCAGCAGGAAAAGATGGTATTAATGGTCAACAAGGGATTCAAGGTTTAAAGGGAGATAAAGGAGATACAGGAGCGGTAGGAAAAGATGGTGTTGATGGTCAACAAGGGATTCAAGGTTTAAAAGGAGATAAAGGAGACACAGGAGCAGCAGGAAAAGATGGTGTTGGTGGTCAACAAGGGATTCAAGGTTTAAAGGGAGATACAGGAGCGGCAGGAAAAGATGGTGTTGATGGTCAACAAGGTATTCAAGGTTTAAAAGGAGATAAAGGAGACACAGGAGCAGCAGGAAAAGACGGTATTAATGGTCAACAAGGGATTCAAGGTTTAAAGGGAGATAAAGGAGATACAGGAGCGGCAGGAAAAGATGGTGTTGATGGTCAACAAGGGATTCAAGGTTTAAAAGGAGATAAGGGAGACACAGGAGCAGCAGGAAAAGATGGTATTAATGGTCAACAAGGGATTCAAGGTTTAAAGGGAGATACAGGAGTACAAGGGCCTATTGGTCCCGCAGGCCCTAGTAAAGATGAACAAAAACTATATGTTTCAGCAACTGGTGATACTTTGTATTTACAAAATGGTGGATTTGTAATTATTCCTGGCTTGAGTTCAGCAAATCCTAAAACAAAACCAACAAGTGGTTATGGTGCAAATATAACAGATATAGATGGTAATACATATAAAACTGTATATATTGGAACTCAACAATGGATGGCGGAAAATTTAAAAACTGCTAAATATAATGATGGTACAATAATACCAAATGTATCAGATAATTCATGGGAAAACAATACATCAGGAGCATGGGTTTATTATAATAACGATTTAACTTACAATGCCAAGTATGGAAAATTATATAATGGTTATGCAGTATCTACAACTTCAAATGGTAATAAAAATGTTTGTCCATATGGATGGCATGTACCTTCTGATGTTGAATGGACAATTTTAACAGATTATCTTGGTGGTGACGGATATGCAGGTGTTAAAATGAAAGAGGTTGGAACTACTAGTTGGATTAGTCCAAATACAGACGTTACAAACTCTTCATTATTTACTGGTCTTCCTGGAGGTTATAGGTTTCGTTGGGGATTAAATTTTGATTTCATTGGTAGTATGGGTTATTGGTGGAGTTCAACAGAAACAACTTCAGATGTTGCTTGGTTTCGACGACTAAATAGTAGTTATGTTGGTTCAGAACGAAATACGACCGAAAAGTATTGGGGATTATCAATACGTTGCTTAAAAGATTAAAATGATAATTAATTTGTCAAAAAAGCCAGCATTGTTTATGCTGGCTTTTTTGTGTCATTTGTTTACTTAAGTATGTTTGACCAATTTTGTTTTTCAATCATTATTCCCTTAAATATTTTAGCATTTCATAATTGATTATTTGTTACAAAAGTGTTACATAAAAAAAGCCTTACATTTCTGTAAGGCTTTGATTTTTAATACTTTAGTATTGTGGTCCCACCTGGGCTCGAACCAGGGACCACCTGATTATGAGTCAGGTGCTCTAACCAACTGAGCTATAGGACCATAATTCACTACTGAATTATTTTGGTTTGCAAATATAAGAAGGAAACTTAAATATGCAAGTTGAATGTTTAAAAAAATACCATAAATAGTGGTCCCACCTGGTCCCAAACCTTTAAATTTACACGTAATTTATTTTTGAACCTTTTAATTCTTAATTCACATGCAGCCACCAAAAAAATGGAAAATGATGTTAATTACCTGGTTATTTGTTTATCCAGTGATTAATATTTTATTTCTAACTGTTTTTCCTTTTGTGAAAGATGCGCATCAGTTGGTAAAAACATTAGTGCTTACGTTAATTTTAGTACCATTACTAGGATTCTTTGTTCCTAAATTGCACAAAAAATTTGATGCTTGGATTCGTAAATAATTTTAGGATATTATTCATATAGTTTTAGTAGGAAATAAAAGTTTTATCTTATATTTTTGTATTAAAAAAACAGATTATGGCAATTTTAACAATTCCTGAAAAAAATATACAACTCACGGATGCAGGTGAAATTCGTGCATTTTTCCAAGAAAGAGGTGTGTTTTTTGACCAATGGCAGTGTGATATAGTATTCGAAGATACTGCAACGCCAGATGAAATACTACATGCCTACGATAAAGACCTAAAACCATTTATGGAAGCAGGTGGGTATCAAACAGCAGATGTAATTTCAATCAATAAATTGACAGAAAATTACGACGCCATTCGCGCTAAATTTTTAGCAGAACATACGCATTCCGAAGATGAAATTCGTTTTTTCGTGGATGGGAAAGGCTTGTTTTGGTTTAACTTAGAAACAGAACCAGTTTTTAATTTGTTGTGTGAACAAGGAGATTTAATTTCTGTTCCTGCAGGTACTAAACATTGGTTTGATGCCGGCCCTGAAAATCCTTTCGTAAAGGCAATTCGTATTTTCATAGATATGTCTGGATGGGTGCCTGAATATACTGGATCTAAATTAGAAGATAAATTTGCAGATATAACAGTGAAGAATTAAAGCCACTCTGAGCGAAGACGAAGAGTGAGCGAAGTCGAAGAGCAATTTATTAATCCGTTTCATTTTTCTTTAACAAATTATTCATCCCTCTTCGGAGGGATTTTTTTATTTTTGAATTACCTAAAGTTATTTTAATGTCCAAACCTACTTTCATACTTACAGATATCGAAGGAACAACAACTTCGGTTTCTTTTGTGTACGATGTGCTTTTTCCTTATTTCAGAGAAAATATGCAAAAAGTACGTACCATGCTCCACTTACCTGAAGTTCAAGCAATTTTCCGGGAAACAATTCGCTTGGCACAGGAAACAGAAAACAAAATAATTGCAACAGAAGAAGAGGTGATCGAAACCTTAATACGCTGGTCTAACGAAGATAAAAAAATTACCCCACTGAAAGATTTACAAGGAATTCTTTGGAAGGAAGCCTATGAAACAGGCATAATAAAAGGACATGTATACGATGACGTTGCTCCTGCTTTAAAAGCATGGAAAGACGCTGGACTCCAATTGGGTGTTTTTTCTTCTGGCTCTATTGCAGCGCAAAAATTAATCTTTGGATACAGTGTTTCGGGTGACTTAACACCATATTTTTCTGCTTATTTTGACACAACTACCGGCGGAAAAAGGGAAGTAGAAACTTATAACAAAATCAGTCAAGAATTAAAAATACAACCGTCTGAAATCTTATTTTTATCGGATATTGTAGAAGAATTAGAAGCAGCGCAACAAGCAGGCTTACATACCATGCAACTTACAAGACCTGGAACAATTGCAAATTGGAAAAATACAGCCAATGCCTTTTCCGATATCCTCCGTACAGACGCGATGCCTCGCGTCTCCACGTGATGCCTCGCGTCTCCACGTGATGCCTCGCGTCTCCACATGATACCTCGCGTCTCCTCTTAATACCTGATATCCATCCGTAAGGATGTTGCACAGCAATATCCCCCATTTAATCTATCAATAATCTAATATCCCATGTCAAAATTCCGTACCATCTGGCCTACAGCCGACAACTACGTAGAAGTAATCGATCAACGTAAACTTCCGCATGAATTTGTAACAGAAAAATTGATTACCTACAAAGATGCCGAGGTAGCAATCAAAGAAATGACCGTGCGAGGAGCACCTTTAATTGGAGCTACTGCAGCATACGGTATCTATCTTGCAGTTCGAGAAATGGTGGAAAAAGAATTAGACGGCTCCTTCTTAGATCAAGCTTTTTCGGAGTTACGTGCATCTCGCCCAACGGCGGTTAACTTATTTTGGGCATTGGATAAAATGCGAGAAGCAATGGATAATGCCGATGATTTTTTAAAAACAGCATGGAATGCAGCTGCAGCAATCGTGGAGGAAGATGTGGAAACGTGTCGTATGATTGGGGTGCATGGTTTGCCATTGATTGAAGAAATTGCAAATAGAAAAAATGGGGAAGTGGTAAACATTTTAACACATTGTAATGCAGGTATGTTAGGGTGTGTAGAGTGGGGAACCATCACTTCACCAATATATCAAGCAATCCAAAAAGGAATCAAAGTACATGTTTGGGTGGATGAAACGCGTCCAAGAAACCAAGGTTCCAATTTGACAGCATATGAACTAACACGTCACAATGTGCCACATACATTAATCGTGGATAATGCTGGAGGTCACCTCATGCAACACGGTATGGTTGATATGGTGATTGTTGGTACAGACCGCACAACACGTCAAGGGGATGTGGCAAATAAAATTGGAACATATTTAAAAGCATTAGCTGCATATGATAATAAAATTCCATTTTATGTGGCATTACCTTCTACAACCCTAGATATGACCATCAATAACGGTTTAACCGAAATTCCAATTGAAGAACGAAACCAAGATGAGGTGCGTTACATGATTGGTAAAGGCCCAAATGGAAACATCGAACCAGTATTGATTTGTCCGGAAACAACTCCTGCAAGTAATTATGGATTTGACGTTACCCCGGCACGTTTGGTAACTAAAATTATTACCGAAAGAGGTGTGTGTGATGCTTCGGAAGAAGGTTTACTAAGCTTATTTCCAGAATATAAATTGTAAAGTCGCAAAGCATTGGGCTCATGAAATAAATTATGCCACAAAAAATCTTCATATTCTCCGGACTTGGTGCTGACCATCGTATATTTCATAAAATGAATTTTCATGAGTTTGAGCCAGTGTTTATCCATTGGCTCGAGCCAATGAAAAATGAAACAATACAAGATTACGCCTTGCGTATTTCCCAACAAATCACAGAACCAAATCCTTTAGTGATCGGTATTTCATTTGGAGGAATGATGGCAATAGAAGTATCCAAATTTCTCCCGTTTCAAAAACTGGTCTTGATTGCTTCAGCAAAATCAAAACAGGAAATTCCGCTCTTTTATCGAGTGCTCGGAAAACTAAAAGTTCCACTTTTCTTTCCAATGGAATGGCTTAAAAAGTCTAATCGCTTGTCCTATTTTGTTTTTGGTGTTTCCGCACAAGAAGACCGAAAAATACTGGATGATATTTATAATGACACATCCCCAACTTACTTACGTTGGGCGCTAAATGCGGTATGTACTTGGCAAAATGAAACGATTACACAAAATCTCCTCCACATCCACGGAACCAACGACCGTATTCTGTATTTCTCTAATATCAAAAACGCAGTCCCTATACCTAATGGCGGACACCTACTTCCACTCACCGAAACCCAAAAATTAGAAGAACTCATTTTGAATTTTCTTCGGTAATAATCCTCCTAATTATCATATTTCAGTTTCATCCTACTGAGCGAAGTCGAAGTCACCCCATCACCATATACGGTTGAAATTACATCCGAAACACCCAATTAGCGATTGAACCACTGTTGCCTAGGAAAAGTGCATCGTGCTTTTGTCGAATAAGGTAGCGTAACAAAAACAAGTGTTTGACGACGAAGGAGGACCACGAAGTAGCTCCGAAGGAAGTTTTGTTTTTGTAGCGAACGTTTCGAAATAAAAGCCGATGCTTTTCCAGCGACGAAGCAGTTTTTGGTTACTTTTTTTACGCTGAGCTTGTCGAAGTGTGACCAGAAAAAAGTGACAGAAAAACCGCTGTTTCGCAAAGCGAAACACCCCTAAATCCATCCTCAATATTTTTCCTACAAACCACCGCTAACTGACTAATATTTCTTAAATTTGTCTGTTAAGTTTAAATTTTTAGCATGAATATTTTAGTTTGTATCAGTAAATCACCAGACACAACTTCTAAAATTGCGTTTACCGATGGTAATACAAAATTTGATGAGAACGGCGTGCAATATATTGTTAACCCATACGACGAGTGGTATGCCCTTGTTCGTGCATTGGAGTTAAAAGAAACAATTGGAGGAAATGTGACAATCATTACGGTTGGAAATGCTGCGGATGAATCGATCATTCGTAAAGCATTAGCAATTGGTGCTGACAATGCAGTTCGTATTGATGCTGAACCTACAGATGCGTTTTTTGTTGCTACTCAAATCGCAGATTATGCAAAGAAAAACAACTTTGATTTAGTGTTGACAGGAAAAGAAACTATCAACTATAATGGTTCACAAGTTGCTGGAATGGTAGCTGAATTCCTAGATGTTCCTTTTGCTTCGCAAGCTTCTAAATTAGATGTGAATGGTACAACCTTGACCTTGGAACAAGAAATTGTTGGAGGTTTACAAATTGTTGAAGTTTCAACTCCTGCAGTTGTAAGTTGCGCGAAAGGGATGGCGGAACAACGAATTCCTAACATGCGTGGTATCATGGCAGCTAGAACTAAACCACTAGAAGTGATTGCTCCATCTGCTGTGGAAGTTTACACCAGTTTTGAGTCTTATTCATTACCAGATGCGAAAAAAGCATGTAGAATGATTGATCCTTCAAACATGGCAGAATTAGTTGATTTGTTACACAACGAAGCAAAAGTTATTTAAGATGAAAGCATTAGTATATATCAATACAAACCATTTTGCTGCAAAAGCTTCGTTTGAAGCAGTTACGTATGCAAAAAAATTAGGAGGAGAAGTTACTGTTGTTGCTTACGGAAACGCTGCTGGTGCGGAAGCATTAGGCGCTTACGGAGCAAACAAAGTATTGGTTGAATCTTCCATCAATGAAGCAGATAACCAACAAATTACACGTTTAGTAGCAAGTGCTGTGGAGGCAACTGGTGCGGAAGTGGTAATTTTTTCACACGACCTTGTTGCGAAAGCGGTTGCCCCTCGTTTATCTGTTCGTTTGAAAGCGGGATTAATCTCTGGAGCGATTGCTTTACCTGAAACTGGAAATGGTTTTACATGTAAAGTAAACGTGTTCTCCGGAAAAGCATTTGGAAATGTTGCTGTGAAAACAGCCGTGAAAATTATTTCTTTATTGCCAAATTCTATCCAACCTGAAAATGTAGGTGGAACTGCAATTGTTGAAACTTTTAACGGGAATATGGGTGCTGTTGCTATTAAAGTAATGGACACAAAAAAACCGGAAGGTAGTATTCCTTTGCCAGAAGCAGATTTAGTAGTATCTGCAGGACGTGGTTTAAAAGGACCTGAAAACTGGGGTATCGTAGAAGATCTTGCAAATGTATTGGGTGCTGCAACAGCGTGTTCGCGTCCAGTTGCAGATATCGGTTGGAGACCTCACCATGAGCACGTAGGACAAACAGGTGTAGCAATTCGTCCAAACTTATACATAGCTGCTGGAATTTCTGGTGCTATTCAACATTTAGCTGGTGTAAATGGTTCTAAAGTAATCGTTGTTATTAACTCGGATTCGGAAGCTCCTTTCTTTAAAGCAGCAGATTATGGAATCGTAGGAGATGCATTTGAGGTATTACCTAAATTAACAGAAGCATTGAAGAACTTCAAAAATGCAAACTAATAATATCAAATAAATTTATAATAAAAACTGGTAGTGGAAACACTACTGGTTTTTGTTTTTTTCATATCTTGAGTAATACATGGAAAAGGTAAAATTGGAAATTGTAGGTCTATCCTACAGCCAAACACAGTCAGGAGCATACGCGCTTGTTCTTGCCGAAACTGGAGGGAAAAGAAGTTTACCAATTATCATCGGTGGCTTTGAAGCGCAAGCAATTGCCATTGAATTGGAAAAAATGACGCCTACAAGACCATTAACCCATGACTTATTCAAAAGTTTTGCGCAATCTTTTCAAATTGAAGTAGTTGAAGTAATTATTTATAATCTGGTAGAAGGTGTTTTTTATGCTAAATTGATTTGTTCGAAAGACGGAAAATTCAGCGAAATCGACGCGCGTACTTCCGATGCAATCGCGCTAGGCGTTCGATTCAAATGCCCAATTTATACGTACGAAAACATCCTTGCAAGTGCAGGTATTTTATTGGATGAAAACGCAGAATTACAGCAAGATACACCATCTTCTGAAGTTTCTACCACTCCAAGTGAAAAGCCAGTTACTACCTACAATGTGGAGGAATTGGAGCAACAATTACAAGATGCAATTGAAAATGAAGATTATGAGTTAGCTTCTCGTTTACGCGACGAAATTAATAAACGTTCTGAATCCTAAGTAACCATGAAACAATACCACGATTTACTAAACCATATTCTTGAAAACGGTACACAAAAAGGAGATAGAACAGGTACTGGTACTATTTCTACTTTTGGTTACCAAATGCGTTTTGATTTAAGTAAAGGTTTTCCATTGCTTACGACAAAAAAATTGCATTTACGCTCTATTATTGTTGAATTATTGTGGTTCTTACGTGGGGATACAAATATCAAATACTTAAAAGACAACAACGTATCTATTTGGGATGAATGGGCGGATGCACAAGGAAACTTAGGCCCTGTTTATGGATATCAATGGAGATCTTGGCCGGATGGTAAAGGTGGAACAATTGACCAAATTACAAACTTAATTGACCAAATTAAAAAAAATCCAAATTCTCGTAGATTAATGGTTTCTGCTTGGAATGTTGCGGATGTGGATAACATGGCTTTACCTCCATGTCATTCTTTATTTCAATTCTACGTAGCGGATGGAAAATTAAGTTGTCAATTATACCAACGTAGTGCGGATACTTTTCTTGGTGTACCGTTCAACATTGCATCTTACGCCTTATTAACGATGATGGTAGCGCAAGTATGCGATCTGCAAGTGGGAGATTTTATTCATACATTTGGAGACGCGCATTTGTACAACAATCATTTAGAACAAGTGAAATTGCAGTTGACGCGCGATTTCAGACCTCTTCCAACTATGAAAATCAATCCAGAGGTGAAAAACATCTTTGATTTTAAATTGGAAGATTTTGAATTATCCAACTACGACCCACACCCACATATAAAAGGTGCGGTCGCAGTTTAGTCTCCCCCTTCGAAGGGGGATAAAGGGGGATGACAATTTTTATATTTTATATTTCAAATTTTAACCTCAGTCTTTCTTCTTTTATCTTTAAGTCTTTTATCTAATACAGTATGAATTTCTCCCTTATCGTAGCCATGGACAGCAACCGAGGAATCGGTAAAGACAATGACCTAATGTGGCATTTACCTGCTGAAATGCGTTTTTTTACAACCACCACCAAAGAACAAATTGTTGTGATGGGAAGAAAAAATTACGATTCGATTCCTGAGAAATACAGACCACTTCCAAACAGAGAAAATGTGGTACTTAGTCGTAATGCTAATTTTGATGCAGGGAATTGTAAAGTGTTTACTTCGTTGAATGAATGCATAGAACACTTTAAAACGGAATCAGAACGCAAATTATTTGTTATCGGTGGCGGACAAATCTACCGTGAAGCTTTATCACATGCAGATTTAAACGAAATGTTTATCACCTACATTGATCACGCCTTTGAACCGGATACGTTCTTCCCCGAATTCGATGAATCAGCTTGGAACAAAGAAGAAGTTCTACGTTACGAATCGGATGAAAAAAACCCACATGGGTTTACTGTATATCGTTATTGGAGGTAAGCTATTTTCTCACGACTTATTAACATCATTTTTTCTTCCTTTACATTTTCCGTATCTTCGCTCTCCCAATAATTTTCTATGATTGTTTGTATAGCAGAGAAACCAAGTGTCGCACGTGATATCGCCAAAATAATCGGTGCTACACAGGCGAAGGACGGCTATATGGAAGGAAATGGATACCAAGTCACGTGGACCTTCGGACATTTGTGTACACTGAAAGAACCACAAGATTATACAGAAAAATGGAAGTTCTGGCGATTAGAAGATTTACCGATGGTTCCTTCTAGTTTTGGGATCAAACTCATAGACCAGCAATCCTCCAAAAAACAATTTCATACCATCGAACGTTTGGTTCAAAACTGTACAGAGGTTATAAACTGTGGGGATGCCGGGCAAGAGGGAGAATTAATTCAGCGTTGGGTATTGTTGAAAGCAAAATGCAATGTGCCGATCAAACGTTTATGGATTTCTTCTTTGACAGAAGAAGCAATCAAAGAAGGGTTTTTAAAATTGGTAGAATCTACCAAATACGATAATTTATACAAAGCTGGAAGTGCTCGTGCTATCGGCGATTGGATGTTAGGAATGAATGCTACGCGTTTATTTACAGTAAAATTTGGTCGTGGTAAAGCAACATTTTCTATTGGTCGTGTACAAACACCTACCTTATCTATGATCGTGCAAAGACATAAGGAGATTGAAGCATTTGTTACGGATGAATATTGGGAGTTAAAAACTACTTACCGAGAAACGGAATTTACGGCAACCATAGACCGAATTCGCTCGAAAGAGAAAGCAGAAAAAGGACTAGAATATTTAAAACAACATAATTTCGAGGTGACCTCCTTCGAACAAAAAGAAGGAAAGGAGGGAAATCCTAGATTGTTTGATTTGACAGCTCTTCAAGTAGAAGCCAATCGTAAATACGCGTTTACTGCGGATGAAACGTTGAGAGGAATCCAAAACTTATACGAAAAGAAATTGGTGACGTATCCGCGTGTGGATACAACCTACCTTTCGGAAGATATTCATCCTAAAGTACCTGGCATTTTACAAGCGATGAAACCATACGAACGTTTAATAGCGCCTATATTACAAAAACCAATTCCAAAGTCGAAAGTAGTTTTTGACGATAAAAAAGTGACAGATCACCACGCAATTATTCCGACAGGGGAGTTCCCGCAAGGATTACCACTGAATGAAAAACAAATTTATGATCTAATCGCTAAACGTTTTATTGCTGTTTTTTACCCAGAATGTAAAGTGTCGAATACTACAGTGCTTGGTAAAGTAGGACAGGTTGAATTCAAAGCAACAGGTAAACAGATTATTGAACCAGGTTGGCGAGAGGTTTATACTAATGACAAACAAGGGGAATCGGAGAAAAAAGGAGAAGAGGAAACAGTGATGCCGCATTTCGAAGAAGGAGAATCAGGACCGCATGAACCAAAAGTGCACCAAGGCAAAACTTCCCCTCCGAAATATTATACGGAAGCGACGTTGTTACGTGCCATGGAAACAGCTGGGAAACAAGTGGAAGATGAAGAAATGCGAGAGTTATTGAAAGACAATGGTATCGGCCGACCATCCACACGTGCTAATATTATCGAAACCTTATTTCGTAGAAAATACATCGAGCGTAAAAAGAAAAATATTGTCCCAACCCAAACAGGGGTAGATTTGATCGATACAATTCAAAACGAATTATTGAAAAGTCCAGAACTAACTGGAAATTGGGAACGTAAAATTCGCTTAATTGAAAAAGGAGAATATGAATTAGATATGTTCAAACAGGAATTAGTTCAAATGGTCTCTGAATTAACGGAAGAGGTAATTTTTAATACGAAACGTGTTATTGCAATCGCTCCTGAAAAACCAGTGGAAGTGGTTAAAGCAAAAGTTTCCAAACCACGCGAGAAAAAAGAAAAGAAAACTGAAAATCCCGAAGAATTAGTGTGTCCTAAATGCAAACAAGTAAATCTGCGTAAAGGTAAAACCGCATATGGATGTGCTAACTTTGCTACCTGTGGATTTAAAATCCCTTTTGGATTACTCAATAAAAAACTTACGGACAAACAAGTTGTAGACCTCATTACTACGGGAAAAACAGCCAAAATCAAAGGACTCGAAATGCCTGGCACCGAAAAATCCATCGACGCACGCTTCATCCTCACCCCAGACTTCAGCATCGAAATCGAACAGTAGAGCCGCAATGCAGTGCGGCTCAAGTAAAGCATTGCGGCTCAATTATCGCAATTCTCAAAACATTGCTTCGCAATTTTCATTTTCTACCCCCCTCTATTTCGCACCGCGAAATCCCCTCTCAGCCAATGCGGATAAAACTACAACCGAAACACCCAATTAGCGATAGAAAGTTTGTCGCCTCAGAAAAGTAAATCGTGTTTTTATCGAATAAGGTAGCGTATCAAAAACAACTGTTTGACGACGAAGGAGGAGTTTTGTTTTTGTCGCGAACGTTTCGAAATAAAAACCGATGCTTTTCCAGCGACGAAGGCCTTTTTGCTTACTTTTTTGGCCAAAAAAAAGTAAGAGAATACCCTCCATTTCGCACCGCGAAATCCTCCCACCATCATCTTCAAATCTTCAAATCTTCAAATCTTCAAATCTTCAAATCTTCAAATCTTCAAATCTTCAAATCTTCAAATCTTCAAATCTTCAAATCTTCAAATCTTCAAATCTTCAAATCTTCAAATCTTCAAATCTTCAAATCTTC
>CANFHU010000012.1 GCA_947446925.1 Flavobacteriia bacterium | reverse complement strand
TTAAGACTTTTAGACTAACTATAAAATCAAATCTTTTAAATACTAAAATTCAAGAACTGAATTTTAAAGTCGCTTATAATTGCTATTTTTAGGTGAATTTAGGTTCGAATTTAGACTTTGAAAGAGGTTTTTAGACGAACTGCCGTTATGAGACACCTTGAAATGACGTTCTAACTTACTCTTTTTGAAAATTCATAATCCTCCAAAAGAAAATAATTACAAATCATTTTGAAAATAGTTCCTAATTAGGTAACTTTGATTAATGAATGAAAAGAAAATAAGAGAAGCTTTATACTATTAAAATCATTTTATTGATTTTTTTCAAACTTTAAAACCTGACGTACAGAAAAAAGTGCTTTGGACAATAAAATTGGTTGAATCATTAGATAGAGTTCCTGAAAAATATTTCAAACATCTAACAAACACTACTGGATTATTTGAATTACGTATTGAAGTTGGATCAGATATCTATAGAGTATTTAGCTTTTTCGATAAAGGAAAATTGATAATAATCATTAATGGTTTCCAAAAGAAAACGCAAAAAACTCCAAAAAAGGAAATAGAATTAGCTGAAAAAATAAAAGCAAAATATTTCGACGAATTAAAAACAAATAAAAACAAATAATATGAGCGCAAATGTAAACCCAAAATTAACTTCCATAGATGAGTTAATAAAAAATCAATACGGTGACATTGGTTCAACTAAAAGAGATGAATTTGAAGAAGGTTTTGAAGCTTTCAAACTTGGAGCAATGATGCTTGAATTAAGAAAAGAACTTGGTTATACACAAGAACAATTAGCAGAAAAATGCGGAACTACTAAAAATTACATCTCAAGAATTGAAAATAATGCAAGTGATATTAGATTATCGACTTTAATTAGAATTTTCAGAGAAGGATTTGGACGTAACCTTAAACTAAGTATCGGATAATCTACTAATATCCAAAAGAAAGGCATCTCATAACAGGCCTTAGCACTAGGCTCTTATACCCCATTCCGAAGAAAACATTTACTACATTTGAAAAGAAACTGCGCTTCGGGTTTTGGGTGTTTTGCCTCGATATCGCCCATCGCTAAAGGCGCAAAACGTTATCTGACAATATACGAAGTGACCTAAAAACTATCTTAAAATTAGATTTTGAAAAATTTAGAAATATCACTAAATTTGATAGAGCATACAAAAATAAATAATGAATAATCAGAAATATATATACAAATCAGAAGGTTTATTAAAAATTTACGAATTTACAAGTGAAGGACCTAATGGTAGTATTCATAAAATGGTCGAATATTCAGAAACTGGAACAGAAAACATTTACAATCTTGCTTTTGGTGATTACAATTTTGAAACTAAGAAAATAGATGATTTATCTATTACAAACAATGGAGATAGTTTAAAAGTTTTAGCAACTGTTGCTTCAACTGTTTATGCATTTATTGAAAAATATCCTCAAGCTTGGATATTTGCTACGGGTAGTACTTCAGTTAGGACAAGATTATACAGAATGGGGATTACAAACAATCTTGCTGAGATAAATGAAGATTTCAAGGTGTATGGGTTGACAATAAATGAAAATATTTGGGAGGAATTTGTTATTGGTGAGGATTATGAAGCATTTTTAATAACTAAAAAGGAAAATTTTTAAGCGTATGAAAAAGATAGATCAATTAAATAATTCTAAAGTACCTGTAATTGTTTTCGATAAAAAACTTGAACAATTTCGAGACAAAGTATTATTTCCAGAAAAATTAGCAAAGGCAAATGAAATTTTATCTCGTGTAGGGTTGCCGAAAAAATCGCAAAATAATAGCGTCAGATAACAGGCCTTAGCACTAGGCTCTTATACCCCATTCCGAAGAAAACATTTACTACATTTGAAAACAAACTGCGCTTCGGGTTTTGGGTGTAATGTTTCGGTAGCCCATTGATGAAAAACAAAACGTTACAAGTAAGCATAGACAAACACGAAACAATATCATGACAGGAAAATATGAAATAACTATCCTATTGACAGTTCTATCATTTGGTCTTCCTGTTTTATTTTTCATTTTGACTAGAAAAGCTTTCATGCCTTTTTCGTTAAGACAGTTGACAAAGAGTTTAAATTTAGCTCTAATAGTGCAAATCGTTATAGCAGGTTTGTTTCTCGGACTTATGTTACTAATTGACAAGAAAATTTACGGAGAAGGACGCGAAACTGATTTGACTGACATTTTTATGAATACAGGGATGACCTACACCATTGTTGGCGCTTTTTTTTACCTACCGGGTCTAATATTACTAAACTTAATTAACTATTTAACTTCAAGACCTGGATCTAAATGATTATCACGCTTATTTATGAAACGTAAGACAGAATACCAGCAGGTAAAAGCCCATTAACACTAAACTCTTATAAACTACGTGCGATTATAGATCTGAAATAATATTTCATATAACCAACAAAAAATCAATCTGTTGCACCAAAAATAAAAAGAGTTGCATCGGAAATTAGCATAATAGTAACACTAATTTGATCGAATACACGCTAAAATTGCCTATTTTCATAGGAATTAACGAAATTAGAAAGATTAAAAAACACGATATCGTTTTACTATTTATCTAGTTTGAGTATCCAATGTAGATCCAACAACCATGTTAAAACAAGTGAAAATATCGGTATTAATGGCTGTTTACAACACCAACTTTTCCTTAATAAAAAGAGCGATTGACTCTGTCTTACACCAAGATTTCCAAAACTTTGAGTTAATAATAATAGACGATGGTAGTAAAGATCACGACCGAAAAGAACTGCTAGACTACATAGAGGAACACGAATCCAAAATTGTGTATATCCGCCATAGTAATCGTGGTCAATCGGAATCTATCAATCGTGGGGTGTTAAATAGTATTGGTAAATACATCACCATATTAGATGGGGATGATGCATACAAATCCAATCATTTAAGTGCTTGTTTAGATGCAGTGAAACATGTGGATCTGATTTGCTCTACCACCGAAACAATTACAGACAGCTTCGACGACTATTTTGTACCCGATAAAAACGATCTGACGAAACTTATTCACCTGGATGAAACAATTCTGTTTGGAACATTGTTTGGAAGAAAAAAAGTATTTAATAGCATTAATTTCATCAGTGGATTCGCTGCGGATGCAGATTTTTATGAAAAAGCATCTAAACAATTTAAAGTGAAAAAAGTGAATCTAAGAACCTATATTTACCATCGAAATATCCCAAATAGTATCTGTGCCACCATAAAAAAAGCAAACTTGATTCAAGCATAAAAAATGGTAATGGATACGACACGTTTTTCTGAAAACAGCAACCTAATCCTGGCTTGTCATATCACAAGTGTATATGATGTGAATCGAAATACAACACTCGAAGATGACGACTATACATTGGTTCAAGCTTGGGCAGCATCTATTACAGAAAAAAATCTACAAGGGATTATTTTTCACAACAACTTCACTCCAGAGACCTGTGAAAAATATACCAACGATTCCATTTCTTTTGTAAAAATTACGTACGACCCAAGATTTAACCCTAACGTATATCGCTATTTCGTGTACAAAACATTTTTACAACAATACCTGCATCTGTTCCAACATATTTTCATCACCGATGTATCGGATGTTACCGTGGTAAAAAATCCATTTATAGATTCCTATTTTTTAGAAAATCCTGCTTCTATTTTTTGTGGAGACGAGCCAAAAAAACTAAATGACTCTTGGATGCTAGCGCACTCCAGTCATCTACGCAAAAACATATCCGATTTTGCTGACTATGAAACCAAATTTGCGCACGAAACGCTTTTAAACTGTGGTATCATCGGTGGTAAAGCTTCATTATTATTTCAATTTATAGAAAAGTTATGTGCAATACATCATTATGCAAACAGCGATAATCAAACAGCATATACGGGTGATATGGGCGCTTTTAATTATGTAGCACGAACGCAATTCCATAATCAATTGATACACGGTGCACCTGTAAACACACTATTTAAAGGCTATGAAAACGAGCGAGAGGATTGCTGGTTTAAACATAAATAAACGCTATCTACCCCTTACCTCATCCATATTCACTAATCCATTCACTTTTTCAAAAAAGGTAAATATGGAAATATCCAACGTAAAACAGATCATTTTTACTAATTTTAACTTAGCAATTAGCGGATTAAAAATTCGAATATTAGCCTAATTAAAGTTCCTTATTTAAAGAAAAAAACATGAAAAAATTAATCGTTTTAGCAACTTTATTTATCAGCATCAACTTTGTAAATGGGCAAACAATACAATCGGACAATCATAACACTACTGGTTTTATAAAGTCAGATGGAACCATTCAAAATAGTAATCACAACACCGTTGGATTTATAAAAAATGACGGAACAATTCAAAATAGTAACCATAACACGATTGGTTTTATTAAAAGTGATGGAACCATTCAAAATAGCAATCATAACACCGTTGGATTTGTGAAAAGCGATGGAACAGTTCAAAATGCAAACCACAACACAATTGGATTTATCAAAGACGATGGTACCGTTCAAAATGCAAATCACAACACAATTGGTTTTGCCAAAAACGTAAACAGAGAATGGGCTGCAGTTACATTTTTCTTTTTTAGATTTAATTAATAAGAGTATGATTCAGAGTTTATTGTTTCAAGTTTGCATGTAAGATGTTTCGATTTACACGTTTAACCATCCAAAAAATCAAGAAATCAATTCAGTAAAAATGACTTCTAAACAATTGAAAAACATACTATTTAGTGTTATGCTACTCATGTTACTACTGGATAGAATGACCTCACTTTATTTCTTTAATTTTAACTACGGGGACATCGATCAATTGGTAATGTGGAATGGTGCTGTAGATTATGCGAATGGTATTTTTCAGGAGCCCTATTTTTATGGACAGCCCTATAATTACATGCTCGAATCTTTTGTATCCATCCCGTTATTGTGGGTAAATGTTCCGATTTATAAAGCATTACCGATTACAACTACCTTGCTGGGAATTTTACCATATATTCTGTTTGCACTCTTTTTGTTTCGAAAAAATCATTTCTTTTGGTCGCTGTGTATTTTAGCAATTGCAATCCTTTTACCCATTGAATTCAATTTTTTAACTGCTATTTCACGCGGTTTTGTCCAAGCATTTCTTTTTTTACCGCTATTATTTATCCCACTTTTACATCCAAGTAATAAAAAATTCATTCCCTTACTATTCATTACATCAGGGTTGTGTTTCATAGCAAACCAAAGTGCAATCTTACTCCTATTTCCAATCGTAATGTATTCTGCTTCCTATCATTATAAATCCATACGATTTTATTTGCATATACTTTGGACACTACCTTTCTTAATACTAGATAGTTGCAGTAAATATTACTACAAACTTCATCCAGAAAAAGTATTATTGGAAATTACTGGACTAAAATTAGACCTACATACATTTACAGATACATTAACCAATCCAAATAAATTAGAATACCTACTCCCTTTCCATTTTTCAAATAGTTACTTCTACCTCATTTCTTTAACTGTTTTAGCCACAATTGCTTACCTAAAAAAATCAAAACACGTTGTTATTTTTATTGTTTCAAGTATTGTAATACTACTAATCACCTTTGCTATTCCAAAAGTACAAGCAGAATACCCATTGAAAAATGCTGGTATCTTTTTTACGGTCAGCAGATTCTACTTAACCCTACCTATTTTACTATTTATTGCACTTTTTCTGGTGTTTTCAAAATTCGCTCCTCGAATTCGGTGGAGTGTTTGTATCGTATTACTTTGTGGAACGACGCTATTTTACAAATTCCACCATATAGAACAAACAGTTAAAAAAACTATTTCGAACACAAGTTTCCCCGTATTCAAAAATCAAGACTTGGAGAATCAAGTACGGGCAATTAATCGAATCACAAAGAAGAATCATATCGACTTAGTAGTTTTCGCACTAAACCCTAGTTGGGACTGGACAAATTTGTATACTGCATACGCCTTTAATCCTATACTTTATTCGGATAAAGCAACTATAAACAAACCGCTTGTATCTGTAAATAGTACAGGAGACCGAAGAACTTGGCTTTACGAAGATGCACAACGATGTAAACAAATTCTGACCGTAGGTATACCATTCACAGATACTACGATGAAAAATGTTCCATCCAAAAGGATTTCAGAAAATGTTGTACACTTCCAAAACACCTATTCCACAACACAACAACTTTTCACAACACTTAACACGAATTTCGGAATACTTAAAAAGTAATAAACGCATTATAAATAATTTACTATTTTTAAAGGTTAATTTTCACCATAAAAATGCTTCCCTTTAAATAAAAAACCATAATAATCTACCGTATGAAATTAAGAAACAACTTCCTTTTTACACTAAGTATTCTAACCTCTTTATTACTATTTAGTTGTGGCGGAAGTAGTCGCGGGAAATGGTCGGATGAAGATAAACAAGCATTCCGAAAAGATATGTCAGACGTAAAGGAACTTTCCAACTACGGTGAAAACAAAGATGCATGGATTACTTGTTATTTGAATAAATGTGAACAAAAATACCATTCCTATTTTATGGCTAATTTAGACGAAAAAGGATGCGAAAAAATAGCATTAAGTTGTAATGACGAAGTATTATCTAACGGGAGTGTAAAAGGCAAATGGTCTACTAAAGACAAACAAATTTTCCGAAAAGAGATGGAAAACATCGAAGAGTTAGAAGGTTTAGGGGAATATAAAAGCGCTTGGATTGAATGCTACCTTGAAAAATGTGAGCAACATTTCGAGTCCTATTATACTGCAAACCAAGATGAAAAAGGCTGTACAAAAATTGCAACGGAATGTACCGAAGAACTTTATTAATTTTTCAGGTTTACTGTTAGTATTGCTATGCTATATTTCCTAAAAAAAAGCAAAATGCATACGCTACAAAAATGAATTACTTTTAAGTTTTAATTGAATTTATCCTTTCAACCAATGCAAAATTCAGAATTACAAAACCAACGTTTCGCTGTGATGTTATTTTCAACCGTGTATCCTTTATACCTGAACAAAGTAGTTCGAAAAGGTCGCACGCAGGAAGAGTTAAATCAAGTGATTACCTGGCTTACTGGTTTCGACACAGCAAAAATAGAAGCGCTCGTAGCTGATAAAGTAACTTTTGACACTTTCTTCCAACAAGCATCCTTGCATCCCAATACTTCGCTAATTACAGGATTGATTTGTGGGTATCGCGTAGAAGAAATTACCAATCCACTTACACAAAAAGTACGTTATTTAGATAAATTAGTCGACGAACTTGCGAAAGGAAAATCAATAGATAAAATCTTACGTAAATAATAGCATTGATTTAAGTACTTAAATTACACCTTAAAATAAAAATATGGATAATTGGACTAAAGTTTGGGAAGATCGTTTTGGAAAAGACGAATTCGCGTATGGCACCGAGCCAAATGATTTTTTAAAAACTCAAATTGCCCTACTTCAACCAGGGAAAATATTATTTGCAGCAGAAGGTGAAGGAAGAAATGCGGTATTTGCTGCAAAAAATGGTTGGGAGGTTTCCGCTTTCGATATTAGTCAAGAAGGAAAGAAAAAAGCACTTCAACTCGCTTTGGAAAACCATGTTACCTTGGATTACCAGATTGGACAACTTGCAGAACTCGATTTCACCCCAAATCAATTGGATGCAATTGCCCTAATTTACGCACATTTTCCAGCAGACATTAAATCCAATTACCACCAGCAATTAGATAAACTCCTAAAACCTGGAGGTACTATTCTTTTCGAAGCGTTTAGCAAAAACCATTTGGAATATGTCACATCCAACCCAAATGTAGGCGGACCAAAAGACCTAGCAATGTTATTTTCCATCGAAGAAATTCAACATGATTTTCCAAACTATGAATGGATTTATTTAAAGGAGGAAATTATCGATTTACACGAGGGGATCTACCATAACGGAACTGGCTCGGTAATTCGATTTGTAGGAAGAAAAAAGTAACTTCAAAGTAAACTAAATGATAAACAAACAAATAGAAAATTCTATTGACATTTTAAAAAAATCTATATTTTTCATCTTCTTCATTCTAAGTTCAAACTTTTCATTTTCACAAAATGATTTCAAGAACTGGGAATCCTCCCTCTTATACCTCCTCAAGAAGGTAAGTTAAAAGTTCAGCATAATAAACTTAAAAACAAACGATAAATAACTGAAATAATTAAAATTGAATGAATCCATTAAATCCTCTTTTTGCGCTTATTGTCTTTATGTTAGCTTTCGGTACAGCATACATACTCAATGCTAAATTCAAAATTTTGAATACTAATAACCGTTATGAAACCATTGATGGAATGCGGGGGTTCTTAGCCATAAGTGTTTTTATTCATCATGCTATCATATGGTTTCATTACCTCCACACAAATACTTGGGAACCACCAAAATCAAATCTGTACAATCAACTTGGTCAAACAAGTGTGTCATTGTTTTTTATGATTACCTCTTTTTTATTTGTCTCTAAACTTTTAAATCAAGGGAACCTAGCAGCAAACTGGAAAGATTTCTTTATTGGTCGTATTTACAGATTAGTCCCATTATACATCGTATCTATCATCTTACTAACCACAATAACAATGATTTGTACACATTGGAGACTTAATGTTTCTTTATTAGATTTCTTACAACAATTACTATATTGGGTAACATTTACAATCTACGATGCACCGAAAATAAACAATTGCGAATTTACAAACATCATAAACGCTGGTGTTATTTGGTCTCTTCCATATGAATGGCTGTTTTACTTTAGTTTACCCTTACTCTATCTCGTATTAGTTAGAAAGAAAAAAGCACTTTTTCACGGAATTCTAAGTTTAGTTTTTATCGTTCTTTTTTATCGTTTTCATGGAATTCTTAAACCACATTTCATGTCATTTATTGGTGGAGCAATAGCTCCGTTTATACTAAAATATGGTTCAAAAAAAATCAACTTTAATTCAATTTTATTGAGCAGCTTAATTATCATTTCATTAGGATTAATTTTACATTACAATTCATCTGATAATCTAATTTGCAAATTATTAATCATACTAATTTTCAACCTTATAGCATTAGGAAATAACCTTTTTGGACTTTTAAAAAACACAACTTTAAAATTCTTAGGCGAACTCTCGTATAGTACCTATCTCTTGCATGGAATACTTATTTTTTGTGTTATGTACTTTGGGATTGGTTTAACAAACGCAAAAAAATTAACAGCAACAAATTATAGTTTAATTCTTTTCGGAATAACTCCTTTTGTAATCCTTATCAGTTTTTTAACGTATCATTTTATCGAAAAACCAGGGATGGATTTTAGTAAAAAATTAAGAGTCAGAATTAAATAATAAATCACTTACTTCCTGTATAATATTGTAGGAAAAAACTCCGTGAACTTTGTATCTTCTTTGCTACTTTGTGTTAAAAATGCAGCCCAATAAATCGAATTCTCGTAATTTTACCCTATGAAATCTTTTTACGTTATCGCACTTTTCTTGGTTCTTGCCAGTTCAACATGTATCTCAAACAAAAAAACGTTAGATTTTCAAACAGAGACAACAAATGATATAATCTGCACCGATGTTTCTTGCTCTGGAAAATTTATCGGGCGTGAGTTTGTCAATGGATCCGACATCGCACACCAATTTTCTAATAAAATGTCGAAAGCAGTTGGGGATAAACTCAAAGAACTGTATCACACGGAAAAATTTAGTAAAGTAGATTTTGAAAATATCCAAATGACTACCAAAGGCATGGGAACCGGAAACGTAACCTACGAACTTACAATTCCATTTATTCGAGTAACAAATAAATGTGCTGCCTATACTTCCTTTGATCATTCTGGTGGATGGAACCACTACCCTGCTATTAAAAAAAGAAAAGAACGCTTATCTAAAGTTCTACTTCCTGGAGATTCCTTGGATATTAGTCCCCTAAAAACAACTTCCGAAGGTCTCCAAGAATTTTGGATACAATGGCGAAATAAAGACATACAACTAGATTGCATTAAAAACTAACACATGATGAACCCAAAAATCAACGAATTCTTTGAAAGATTAAGCAAATGGAAAGAAGAATTACAAGTTTTAAGAACCTATGTTCTGGACTGCCTATTACACGAAGAAGTAAAATGGAAAGTTCCTTGTTATACCCAAAACGGAAAAAACATTGTGTTAATTCATGGATTTAAAGACTATTATGCACTACTATTCATGAAGGGTGCATTATTACAGGATAGTGAGAACATCTTAATCCAACAAACTGAAAATGTGCAATCTGGGCGTCAAATACGCTTTACTTCTATCGAACAACTTATGGCAATGGAAGCCACTATCAAAGCCTATATTTTCGAAGCAATGGAAATAGAAAAAGCGGGGTTAAAATTAGAACATAAGAAAAAAGAAGCATACGATGTTCCGGATGAATTAACCGATAAGTTCGATCAAGACCCTAATTTTAAAACTGCATTCGAAGCACTCACACCTGGCAGACAAAAAGGGTATTTACTGCATTTTTCTGGTTCAAACAATCCAAAAACACGCACTAATCGTATTGAAAAATATATGGATAAAATCCTTCAAGGAAAAGGAATGACTGATTGTACCTGCGGCTTATCCAAACGCATGCCTAACTGCGATGGTTCCCATAAACAACTTGCCTAAACAAACAACTACACGACCATACCAATCAATGCACCTCTACGCATCACACGCCTCCTCGTCCTTAATTTCTTCATGTTTAATATCCCACAATCCTTATCAACCTTTCTACAATCTCGAATCTGCTAATTTGTAATTTTCTAATTTGTAATTTGTAATTTCGCTCCATGAAAAAATTCTTCGCTAAACGTTGGGTAAAATACCCTTTCTTCACACTCGTATTTGCCTTTGCCATTGTTGGTTTCTTCTTATCTGCCACCTATTTTGCAGTGCAATTAAAACTCACAAATGACGCTGGCTCCATTGATATGAACGACAGATATTTTAACGAGATAAAAGATAAATACAACCAATCGTTTAAAATAGATACTACCAATGGTGAAATTCGTTCTTACCAAAATTTAGAGCGTTTATTGATTTTAAACAAGTATTGTCCGAAGAATGCAACTTTTATCATGGATGCATACATGCAGGATAAAAACGAAGTGGAAACCAGTAAAATGATCGATGCTGTAGAATTATTTTTACGCGACAACAAAGCATACCAAAAAGAAATACTACAACTTAAAAAACCTAAAAACAAACCAAAACGCATTCAAGGAAGTATTTTTGACTGGATGAATATTTCGGAATGGCAAGACTTTAAAATTGCAGTTGCCAAAGACAAAAAATTGATTGATTCTGTTCAAAATTTAACTGGTGTTGAATCGCGCTTAATTGTTGCATGTCTAGTTGGTGAACAAATTCGTTTATTCAATTCTAAACGAGAAGCCTATAAAAAATGGATTGGACCACTTAAAATTTTAACAGTAGAATCTCAATTTTCATTGGGGGTAACCGGTATCAAGGAGCAAACAGCAATGGACATCGAAAAAAACCTACACGACCCAAAATCCGTTTATTATTTAGGGGACAAATATGAACACTTATTAGATTTTAAAACAGACAACCCTAAAGCAGAACGTGTTAATCGTTTGGTAGATTACAAAAACCATTTCTATTCCTATATTTATGCTGCAATCTTTGTTAAACAAGTTAAAATACAATGGGAAAAAGCTGGTTATCCAATCGATAATCGTCCGGAAATTTTAGCTACCCTTTTTAATGTAGGTTACCCACAGTCTCAACCAAAAAAGAATCCAAAAGTAGGCGGTTCTACGATTAAAATTCATGAAAAACCACATTCCTTTGGTGCTGTAGCGTATGAATTTTATTACTCTGGTGAGTTATATGATTTATTCCCTTTCAAAGCGAAAAAGTTTGATTTTATTTAATATTTAGTGAATTTAAAATCTTTCTAAACGTCAATCATCTCTCGTCACTCGTCACTCCAAAGGCAACCTTTATTTAAAAACATGGTTATACTAAAAAGGAAGTTCGGATATAAAGTTTATTCGTATCTTGACTTTCTAAAATTAATTTGGTTACACTTGGAGAAATTAAGGTATGAAATTTAAGTTTTTTCTTTTTTTTATCGTCATTTTAACAGGCAATTGGAGTTTTTCTCAAGGTGGAACGAAACCAAATTCAACTGGTGTTTCAATCACTCTACCACGATACATTGCTGGACAAACATTAACAGGCAAGGTAAACGATGTAAATAATCCTGCAGGATTTGTTTCAATCTACACTACAGGACCAGATTATTTTTATTACCATAAAGCATTAGCATCTGGAAATATTTTTATCGATCTTTCTTTTGTAACTGTCCCTGGTACGAAATTAATGCCAAGTATTTCTGTTTGGGAAGGTAAACCTGGTGCTGGAGGTGTTTTAATACAATCTGTAACCTCAATTGGGGATGAAACGGTAGATAATATTTTACGACTATCCTTCAAATCAGTAATAAACAAACAATATTGGTTCATGATCGATTGCGGTACAGCAGACGGATATGACTATAGCTTATTTATTTACAATTCTCCAGTTCAAGGTGCTTGTTCTAATATTGGATTTGAAACAGGAGATTTTTCAAATTGGATCGCAACGGATGGAAACACAACGGAAGGTTGTGCGACTGCACAACACCCGGTATATTTTCCAAATTCCAGTTTATCGAATTCACTTGTAAGTGCTGCTCCACAGCATCTAATCTCGAAAGCAGGCACAGATGCAATTGGAGGATTTAAAAAAGTTTGTCCTGGTTTGGAAGGAAAATCACTTCGAATCGGAGATAGCACCAAAACCAAACGTAGACATAATACCAATACCGGTATCGTTACCAATGGCGCATCGATTGAACAACAATTTCTAGTAACAAAATCCAATTCATTATTTACCTATTATTACGCCGTAGTATTGGAAGCAAGTGGACATGCACCTAGCCAACAACCAACTTTTAGAGTAGATGCTTTTGATAAAAATGGTGGACGAATTTTATGTGGGGAATACCTTGTTGTAGCAAGTGGTGCGATTTCCGGTTTTGTAAACGCTGGTCCGTATGATGATCCAAATGATGCATACCCTTTAGACCTTTCTGACCCAGATGTATTTTACAAAACATGGACACCCGTATTTATCGATTTATCACAATATATTGATTCCAGTATTACGGTTCGATTTACGGTGATGGATTGTTCAGAAGGTGCTCACTTTGGATATGCCTATGTAGATGCTGTTTGTCAACCATTAGAAATTACAGGAAATTCGTCGAGTTGTGATGGTGGAAAAATTACCTTACATGCACCACAAGGTGGGGCAACCTATAAATGGACTATAAAAGGAAACGCAACGGTTTTAGGTACAGTAGACTCCTTAATCGTGAATCCAAACACTCCAACTAGTTATCAATGCGAAATTGTTTCAGTAGCTGGTTGTATAACCGTGCTAGAAAAACTAATAACACCAGAAGATAAACCAATCATTTCTACCATATCTGGTGATTTGGAAATTTGTACTGGCGAAATTGAACAACTAACTGCTACTGGTATTCCAGATGGAACTTCTCCTTGGAAGTCTTCTAATATAACTGTCGCAAGTGTGGATAGTACGGGTAAAGTGACCGGATTAAAAACAGGTGTTACTACAATCACCTTTAAGTCTGCTGGTGGATGTACACGAGACACCTTATTAACAGTGAGTGAAAGCGCAATTGTAACTGGAATCACCGCTTTTTGCAAAGGAACAACAACAACATTAATCAATACAACGCAATCTCCAGATCTTACTACTCCTTGGACTTCTAGTGATACCTCCATTGCAAGGGTAGATATGCATGGAGTAGTAACTGGTAAATCTTCCGGTGCAACAACCATCACATTTTTAAGTAATACAGGTTGTAAAACAAAAAAGACAATAACCGTAAGTCTTACACCAAATACCAAAAACCCAGGCAATCTTAAAGTATGTGACTCACTTGTACTTCCAGTAATAACTGGAACGAATTTAAACAAGCCTAACTATTACGATAACGCTCAATCTGCTGGAGGAAAAGTAATTAGTGGCACGCTAAAAACAGATCAAACCGTTTGGATATTTGATTCCACAGGCGTGTGTACGGATGAAAAAAGTTTTACGGTTAGTATTACAAAATCACCTACTCTTTCACAACCTTCAGACCAAAACAGTTGTAATGCAGTAGTACTTCCTGTATTAACCAAAGGAAATTATTACACTGGAACACTAAAAAGTGGAACAAAACTGAATGCTGGAGATAGTATTAAATCTTCTCAAAAAATATATATCTTCGAAGAAGCCAGTACCAATGCGAATTGTTTTGCCGAAAAATCTTTTCAAATAAATATCAATGCTTCTGTATCCAACACACCCAAAGATACCGCTGTTTGTAACTTTTATATTCTACCATCTAGTACGAATGTAACTTATTATAAAGGACCTAATCAAACTGGAGGTAGTTTATCTGCTGGTGATTCCATTCGATCAACCCAAAAAATATATGCCTACATTTCTATCCCTGGTCCTACGGGTTGTACCAATGAAAAAAACTTCACTGTAACGGTGTACCATTCACCAACCATTGTTACTCCAAGTGATTTAATTGCATGTGATAGTGTCGCTTTACCTTTAATTCCTAGTGGAAATTATTATACTGGTAAATTAAAAACGGGTTTGCAAAAAAATCCAAATGAATACATCAAAACCTCGCAGGATTTATATGTCTATGCAGAAACAGTTACTACTCCAAACTGCTTCACCGAAAAAACACAAAAAATTACGATTTTCAATACGCCCTTAGTAGCAAGTCCAAAAGATACTTCGGTGTGTGACAGTATCGTATTACCGGTATTAACAGTAGGGAATTATTTTACAGCCACTAATCAAGGAGGAATCAATTATGGTACTACCGATAAAATAAAAATAAGTACTTCCTTGTATGTGTATGCAGAAAGTGGTACTTCATTAAAATGTAAATCGGAGAAAGTTTTTCAAATCACCATCAAAAATACGCCGATCATTCCGCTTCAAACTCCTATAATTGCGTGTGATAGTGCTGTATTACCAATCTTACCAATAGGAGACTACTACACTGCAACGAACAAAGGTGGAACAAAATTAATTGCAGGTGATTTTATTAAATCAAACGACACCGTATTTGTTTATGCTGAAACAGGCGGTATCCCAAACTGTTATGCAGAAAAATCAAAAACGATTACCATCAATATCTCTTCCCAATTAAAACAAAACAAGGATACGACAGTTTGCGATTCACTTGTACTTCCTGCAATAACAGGAAATAATTTAACAGGATTCGAAACGTATTATTCCTTGCCAAAAAACACCATTAATACTGCCATAACTGGTGCGATTAAATCAAATATTAAACTCTACTACTTTGACGCTTCCTATGCGTGTTCAGACCAGAAAAGTGTTTCGATCACCGTTAATAAATCTCCAAAAATTAATAACCCAGGCGACCAATCTATCTGTGATGTATTTACTTTGAAAAAACTAACAGGTACTAACCTTTCTGGCAAGGAAAATTATTACTTTGCTTCTCAAAAAAACAAAGGGAAATTAGTAACATCATCTGTTGCTAACGATACGATTCTTTATATCTATGACACCAATCAAGGATGCACATTCGAAGACAGTTTTAAAGTTTATATTGGTGAAAAACCAAACATCAATTTCAATGCTGATAAATTGATCGGTTGTGTACCTTTTACCGCAACGTTCGTGAATGCATCCACTAATATTGGAGATACATCGATTTGGTATTTTGGTAAGGATTCGCTCCTAGTTTATGGGGACAAACCTGTTATTAATTACACATTTACGGAAGCAAAATGCTACGATATTCAATTCAAAACTGCAAAAAATGGATGTGGTAATTCTTTAACGAAACAGAATATGATTTGCGGAAGTAGTACTCCTACTACGGACTTTGATTTTCAACCTACAACAATTTCTGCACTAGATCCAAACGTAACATTTATAAATAAAACAACACCAGATGCCACCGCTTATTATTGGGATTTTGGGGACGATGCAATTAGTAAAGAAAAAAATCCAATGCACAATTATTTGGATAACCCGCAAGCATATGTAGTAACTTTAATTGCTTCTAACGCGGCTGGATGTAGCGCACAATCAGTAAAATTGATCCATGTATTAGATGAATTTATTTATTATGTACCTAACAGTTTTACTCCGGATAGCGATGATTTAAATAATTCTTTTAATCCTATTCTTTTTAGTGGTTTCGACCCTCAATCCTATACTCTTACCATTTTTGATCGTTGGGGAGAAATACTGTTTGTTTCCCATGATGCTACTGTCGGTTGGGATGGTACCTATGGAAATAACCTATGTCTTGTTGGTACTTACACATGGACCATTCAAGTCAAAACAACGCTAACAAAAGAACTAAAAAATCTTCATGGGCATGTGAATCTTATCCGATAAACTTTTATTTTTAATGCATGAATTCATCGCAACGCTTAAAACACTTATTTAGTCTACCCGTAATTGTTGCCGCACTTGGCTACTTTGTAGATATCTATGACTTATTACTTTTTGGAATTGTACGTATCCCTAGTTTGGAAGCAATGCATATAAATCCAGATACCGTAGGTAAAAGTATATTGAATTGGCAAATGGCCGGACTCTTATTAGGCGGAATATTATGGGGTGTTTTAGGGGATAAAAAAGGACGACTTTCTGTACTTTTTGGATCCATCATTACCTATTCGCTTGCAAATATTGCATGTGGTTTCCTTCCGCAAATTAATTTTATGGATAAAGGCGCTGCCTATATGTTACTCCGTTTTATTGCTGGTGTTGGTCTAGCAGGAGAATTA
Source organism: Flavobacteriia bacterium (assembly GCA_947446925.1). Lineage (GTDB taxonomy): Bacteria > Bacteroidota > Bacteroidia > Flavobacteriales_D > Crocinitomicaceae > CANHVK01. Next base: position 64,706 of record CANFHU010000012.1, on the reverse strand, counting down.
GGCGCTGGTATTACCCTTGTATCTGAATCATTACCAAAAAATCTGCGTGCTATCGGAACATCGATTGTTGCTGGATTCGGTTTGCTTGGTGCTGTCGTAGCAAACTTTACAGTTGAATTATCTGGCGATTGGACTATTGCATATTGGATTGGTGGTGCCATGGGAATCTGTCTACTCCTTCTTCGTGTTGGTGTGGTAGAATCTGGTATGTTTCATCAAATAAAACAAAATGACACCGTTAAAAAAGGTAACTTTTTAATGTTTTTCACATCCAAAGAACTGTTTATTCGTTACATGAAATGCATCGGAATAGGTTTACCTACCTGGTTTTGCATCGGAATTTTGGCCATGTTTGCGAATCAATTTGCAAGCGCATTAGGTATAACAGAAGAAGTAAAACCTGGTATGGCTATTATGTGGGCATATATTGGAATTTCTGTCGGCGATTTATCCAGTGGATTTATTAGTCATTGGTTACATTCCAGAAAAAAAGCAATTTTTTGGATGATGTTTTTTACGTTAATCGGGGTTATTTTATTGCTATTCTCTGGCGTAAAAACCGCTAAAATGTATTACTTCTATTGTATTTGGTTGGGTTTAGGTACAGGTTATTGGGCAATGTTTGTAACTGTCAGCGCAGAACAATTTGGCACGAATATTCGTTCTACAGCTGCAACAACCATCCCGAATTTTGTGCGTGGTACAGTAATATTAATGACGTTATTGTTTGATTATTTAAAACCTTCTACCAATGTTATAATGGCCGGTGCTGCAGTTGGTGTAATTTGTTTCGCGATCGGTATTTATGCAACTTTAACAATTCCAGAAACACACGATAAAGATTTAGATTTTCACGACTAAATCCTCGTAAACATACCTTAGTGTATAAAAATCAACACGAAACAAAAGAATAAAAGTGGTAAAAGTGTAATTTTACATCCAAAATAAATTCAAACCTATGAAATTGTTACAAGACAAAGTGGTTCTTATCACAGGAGCATCTAGAGGAATTGGGAAAGCAATTGCTGAAGAATGCGCAAAACAAGGAGCAATCGTTGCTTTCACATATATTTCTTCGGAAGAAAAAGCAAAAGCATTAGAAGCGGAACTTTCTGCAAACGGCGGTGTTGCGAAAGGATTCAAATCAGATGCAGGAAATTTTGATGCTGCGCAAAAATTAGTTGATGATGTAGTGGCTACCTATGGTACTATCGACGTATTAATAAATAATGCTGGTATTACGCGTGATACTTTGTTAATGCGAATGACGGAAGAACAATGGGATGAGGTAATCAATACAAACCTTAAATCTGCTTTCAACTTAACAAAAGCGGTACAAAAACCAATGTTGAAAGCACGTAAAGGTTCTATCATCAATATGTCTTCTGTTGTTGGTGTTAGTGGAAACGCTGGTCAAGCAAACTATGCGGCTTCTAAAGCTGGATTAATTGGATTTACTAAATCAGTAGCGCAAGAATTAGGTTCCCGTAACATCCGTTGCAACGCAATTGCACCAGGATTTATTGAAACAGAAATGACTGCTGCTTTAGACGAAAAAGTAGTACAAGAATGGAGAAATTCTATTCCTTTAAAAAGAGGTGGAAACCCAATTGATGTTGCTAATGCAACTGTATTCCTAGCGTCTGATATGTCAGCGTATATTACAGGACAAACTATTCACGTTTGTGGTGGTATGTTGATGTAATTAATTTTTATAAAAAAAAACGTAGGGATAGGGCATGCCCTATCCCTACGTTTTTTTTAACCTATCCCTACGTTTTTTTTAACCTATCCCTACGTTTTTTTTAACCTATCCGCGCGTTTTTTACCAAACCGCATCCTGGTATTTGTTGGTCAAAAATTGCATTTCCGCCAATAAATATCCAAATGATTCCGTATGCACTCCTTTTTTACCTCCACTAAACACGGTAAATTTGGTAGGAATCTCTAACGTTGCCGTTGTTAATACAGTTTGTACTTGAGCCAACCATGCTTCGTGAAGCAAGAATAAATCAACACCGATTCCTTGTATTAACATCTCAGTATCTACTGCAGAGTTTTCAAACAACTCGTTCGAGTACCCCCAAAGGGCTTGTAATGCGCTTGTCGCTTTTTCCTTAGATAATTCTGTTCCTTTTCCAAAACGTATCATCCATTCAGAACTACGTTTCACATGATACTTTACTTCTTTCAATGTTTTATGGGCAATTGCAACTAGGAAAGCATCTTTACTTTCTGTCAATGCGGAAAAGAAATGGTAGTTAAAAACATCCATCAAAAATTGTCGGGTCATTAATTGGGCAAAATCGCCATTTTCTTTTTCTACCAACAACACATTACGATACTCGTTTTCATTTCTTCGGTATGCGAAATCATCTCCAATAAAGTTACCACGTTGTTTTGCTATCTCTTCATAAATAGATTCAGCCAATCCAATGAAATCCAGGGCAACATTCGTAGTTGCCAAATCTTCTTCTAAAAAAGGGCCTTTGCTACAATTTTCACTCAAACGGTGACTTAAGATTAACGCATTATCCGCAATTTGTAAGTAATAGTCATGTACTTTATTCATAATTACATATTTTTCACTCCTTCTGGAAGATTATAAAACGTTGGATGTCTATAAATTTTATCATTCGCAGGTTCAAAAAAACTTGCGTCTTCTTCTAAAGTTACCGCAACTATTTCTGAACTGAGAACCACCCATAAGCCGGTACCTTCACCGCGACGTGTATAGGTATCACGTGCATTATTAATTGCCATATTTTTATCATACCCATGTACAGCCCCCGCATGCTTATAAGGCTGACCTGCTTTACTTTGAATAAAAACTTCCCAAAGTTGTCCTTGTGTATCTTGATTACTCATCGTTAAATGTTTATTATTGAATCATGTGTATAGTATATTGATGTCCTGAAAAAGTAAACGTATCCCCTACTTTTTTTCCTTTAATATTTACAAAAATTGGTGCACTTACTGAAACCCCAACGATTTGTTTATGTTCATACAAAAAAGGCACTGTCGCAACTCCTAGAAAAAAATTAAACATATCGGTTGTAACCAATGCACCAACACTTGCTTCCTCTTTCGGTGAAAAATCAATTTGATGAATACGCTCCAAATCTTTCTCTGTTTTTGTTACTTGTTCTTTCAGTAAATCCACCATGACGTTCGAAACAGTTTGTGTCGAATAATCCTCTGGATCCAAGGTATCGTTCTCATCTAAATCAGACGATCCTTTTTTGGTTGCTAACTCTTCTTTTAGTTCTGCAATGATATTCTCATAATTGGAAATCATTACTTTTTTCAATGCATCTTTATCGATTTTCATAGTATATATTTTATTTCATTAAATAATCTTCAAATGCTTGTGCACATTCACGTACCCATGCACCTTCTTCGTGGTACTTAATATGGTGATCTAATCGTTGTTTGTTACATGGTCCATCTCCATTCACCACCGACCAGAATTCGCTCCAATCGATTTCTCCGTGCGTATACGTTCCATTTTCCAATAACGAAATCGCAGGATCAGGAATGTTTAACCCAATTAAATGTGCTTGTGGAATTGTTTTTTGGATAAATTTCTCTCGTAATTGATCATTGGTTTCGCGCTTAATTTTATACTTCATCGCGGTACTGGAACGAGGAGAATCACCATCTTTTGGTCCAAACATCATCAATGCTGGCCACCACCAACGGTTAATCGCATCTTGTGCCATTGCGCGTTGCTCTTTCGTTCCTTCCATCATTTTCCACATGATTTCGTAGCCTTGACGTTGGTGAAACGATTCTTCTTTACAAATACGTACCATCGCTCTTGCATATGGACCATAAGACGTGCGTTGCAAGGAAACTTGATTCGTAATTGCTGCACCGTCCACTAACCAACCTATCGCACCTATATCTGCCCAATTCAAGGTTGGATAATTAAAAATGGAAGAATACTTCGCCTTTCCTTCATGCAACCATTGAATGAATTGATCACGACTCACACCCAAAGTTTCAGCAGCACTGTATAGATACAATCCATGTCCACCTTCATCTTGAATCTTCGCTAACAAAATCTTTTTACTTCTCAAACTCGGGGCACGCGTAATCCAGTTTCCTTCTGGCTGCATACCAATCACTTCCGAGTGTGCATGTTGCGAAATCTGACGAATTAGATGGGTACGATAATCTTCCGGCATCCAATCGTTCGGTTCAATCTTTACATCCGCATCTATCTTCGCTTGAAATTCTTTCAATAACGTTTCTTTTGTTACTTGGGTCAATTCCATACTATTCTTGATTAATTTTTCTTCTTACAAAATTGACAGAAAAGAAATTCTAAGTTTATGATATGGACTATTGAAAAAACTGATTTTTGTCAAGAATACTGTTGATTTTAAATACCATCACAGAGTAAAATTTATCATTGAAATTTTCTGTAAAAACAGTCTGTTTTTTTTAAAATATCTATTTTTTTAAATCATCTTTTTCACTAATTTAATATGAATAGGAGGAAAATATTCTCCTTAAAAACTCAATTTAAACCAATTAAGAATGAATTAAAAATCAGTATAATATGTCAGAATTAAAATTTAAAAACAAATATCGAATTCCATCCAATCGTTTGAAAAATTGGGATTATAGTACCAATGCAGCCTATTTTATTACCATCTGTACACAAAATAGAGAACATTTTTTCGGGAAAATTATAAATGGTGAAATGCATTTGAATGAATTAGGTGAAAACGCAACCCGTTTTTGGTTGGATATCCCGAAACATTTTCCATTCATTGAATTAGGAAATTTTGTCGTAATGCCAAACCATACGCATGGGATATTGATAATTGATAAAACAACAAATAATACAAATGGTTGTGATATAACGGAATACGTTGTGGGAAATGGATGTAATGGCGGGGACGTGACGGTTGGGTGTGACGGGTATGGGGTAGATACGCCCAAATTGGGCGTATCTGCGTCCCCATCGTCAACCGCGTCCACATCGTCACGCCCATACCCGTTAACCATCGCATCACCATCATCCCCGACAATTGCATCCGCGCCACAACAATTCCATATTTCACCAACAACCCCTACATCAACCAAACACATCGAAACCGAAAAACCGAAAAACGGCGGGAAAAATGAACAATGGAAACCGGGCACAATTGGCGTGATAATAAATCAATACAAACGAATCGTCACCATAAATAATCGGAAAATCAACCCTAAATTTAAATGGCAATCCAATTATCACGATCATATTATTCGTAATACATTTTCCTTTGAAAATATTCAAAATTATATTGAAAAAAATCCATCCAAATGGAACGAGGATAAATTTTATTGAGGTGAGGATTTGAAAAATTAAATTTAAAAATTCTAAAATTATATAACTAACAATATAAAACTGGTTTAATACAATATAGAAGTCCTATTTTTTGTTTTTCATATCACTAGTGTCCGATAAATTAATTTCATTATAATATTTGTTCGTAAGTAATACTTTTGAATCTCCGAAAGTCTTTGTACATTTGTTACGCAAAAGAAAAAACAAGTAATGAGCGATTTCGTAGTATCGGCTAGAAAGTATAGACCCCAGACCTTCGACACTGTCGTGGGACAAGGGCATATTACCTCTACTCTAAAAAATGCGATCAAAATTGATCACTTGGCACAAGCTTTTTTATTCTGTGGTTCTCGTGGAGTTGGAAAAACAACCACTGCGCGTATCTTAGCAAAAACAATCAATTGTTTTAATCGTACGGAAAGCATAGAGGCATGTGATCAATGTGAATCTTGTACTTCTTTTAATTCTGGTGCTTCTTTAAATGTATATGAACTAGATGCTGCTTCTAACAACTCGGTGGATGACATCCGCGAGTTGGTAAACCAAGTGCGCATCGCTCCTCAAATTGGTACACACAAAGTGTATATTATTGATGAGGTTCACATGTTATCAAATTCTGCATTCAATGCGTTTTTGAAAACATTAGAAGAACCACCTGCACATGCCATCTTTATTTTGGCTACGACAGAAAAACATAAAATTATTCCTACAATTCTTTCCCGTTGTCAAATTTTCGACTTCCATAGAATTAAAATCAAAGATATTGCTGATCACCTTTCCTACATCGCTGTAAAAGAAGGTATAAGTGCTGACTCGGAAGCATTACACTTGATTGCACAAAAAGCGGAAGGAGCTCTTCGTGATGCACTTTCTATTTTTGATCAAATAGTCAGTTTTGCTGGAAATAATTTGACCTATCAAGCAGTTATCGACAACCTAAACATCTTAGATTACGATTATTACTTCCGTATCGTAGACAATGCGATGAAAGAAGATATTCCAGCATGTTTATTGTTATTCAATGATATTCTTGAAAAAGGATTTGATGGTCACAATTTCATTGTTGGCTTAGCGGACCATTTCCGTAATTTATTAGTTTGTAAAGACATGCGAACTGTAAAATTATTGGAAGTTGGTGATAGTGTCGAGAATCGATTCTCGGAACAAGCAAAAGCAATTGAAACACCTTTTATCTTACGTGCCATGGGCGTGCTAAGTAAAGCAGATGTAGAATATAAAGCTTCTAAAAATCAACGACTTCTAGTTGAACTTGCCATCATGCAAATTTGTTCAATTAAAAATGAGATTGAAAAAAAAAAGGATTAACTGATTTCGTTACTCTAATTCCATTCTTTGGTCAAGCAGATAAAAATGCACCTGCAACACCAGTAAAAGCACCTACAAACATCCCTTCTTACGCGGAAATTTCCCTCAAAAAGGAACCTAAATCCATGGAGAAAATCAGTGGAGAGGTACAAACAAACTTACTTTCCATCAAGGAATTAACCGCTAAAAAAGTGGAAGATGCCATAGAAGGAGGTGCGAATCATGCAAACCGACCAAAAACTCCTTTCTCTACCGATCAACTTAAAATGTTTTGGAAGAAATTTGCCTTTAAAATGAAGGAAGATGGTAATGATACGATTTACTTAGCCATGGTAAAACGTGATCCAAAAATTATCGGAGAATTTCACATCAATCACGAAGTGGACAACCAAGTGCAAATTGATTACATCCAAACACACATTTCTGAATTGATCGAATACTTACGTGAAAATCTTAAAAATTGGTCAATTACAGTAGATTTCAGTATTTCTGAAAATGTAGAAGAAAACGTCAAACACCAAACTGGAAAAGATCGTTTCAATGCTTTAGCGCGTAAAAACCCCAATTTGTTTACCTTACAAAAGACGTTTAACTTAGATGTGGAGTATTAACTAAAATTAGCGCTTCAAACCAATCTCTCCAACCATCTCCCTCAAAAACGTTACATTTTCTTTATTTTCCGGAAGTTGGTTCATGATCAAAAGACCAATATCTTTCATTAATGGATAGGCTAATGTTTCGTAATCGTATTTTGCATCGTTAATGACTTCGTCTTCATTCGCATAGATTCCAACCGTTAACACAAATTCTTTTCCTGTATCTAGATCAACAAGGTATGCTGCGTCAATTGCACATCCAAAGGATAAGCCAACTACATTGAAAGAACGAAAACGACTCAAACTGTCATTTGTATAGTTCGTATTTGTATCTTTTCCGAAAAATAAATATTTTTTATAGGTAGCTGGAAAATCTTTTGGATTAAAATCTAACGTGAATTCAGCAGGATATTTACCCATATTTTGCAATACATATTTGCGTTGCTCTTCGGTAATATCAAACGTGTGTGCAAATTCAGACTTTGGAAAAACAACTCCATTCAATGTTTTATGTAAATCGACTAACTCAAGGTTATTTTGACGTGAGAAATCAAACGGACGAGGAACAATTTTTTTATCCAAACCTTCGTATGCTTTACCAATTTTGTACGTTGAATCTGTTAAAATTGTATCCGGATTTGTAATTCCTCGACGGTTATATAACCATTCATTTCTTCTCCCTAAAAAAACATACGAATCACTAATTCTGTTTTGGTCTAAGGAACAATTTAATACAAACTTACGGATGATTTTTCCATCTTGATATTTCAATTCCTTCAATCGTCGGTTCAGTTGCTGTTGTCCCACAAAGTCAAACATACGATTATATGCATCGTTATCCGAAATACCTAACATTTGTTTTGTAAACAAATCTAAGGTATAGTATTCCAACTTATTACCAACCTTTACGGAAAAAGCAGTTGGCATACATCCTTTTTCTTTATTGAACTTCAACAAAGTTTCATAGGTTACGCGCGAACGAATTTTGTGTATCTTATTATATTCCTCCATACCAATTAAAATGGTTGGAAGTTTCACTATACTTGCTGGATATAAATATTCTTTTTCATCCATTCGAAAACCAACCGTTTCAAGACTAACCTTTTCTTTGGTTCGCTTAATTTCTGTAAATACAATTTTGAAACGGTATTTTTCTGGATTTTCAATTACTTTGGGATATTTATTCTCTAAAGAATCCAATACATTCTGCAATATACGAGATGCACTCGAGGTTGTTGAAACTTGTCCAAACAAACTACCACAAACAAATAATGCTACTATGATTAACGTTTTACCCATCTATATACTGGTATTCCTAATAATGTTATACATAATCCAATCAAGGATTCTTTCGGTTTATCGACCAATCCAAAGATAAGTATCCATGTTTGGAACAACAAGAAGATTATTGGAAATAAAGGAAAAACAATCTTGTTTATTAATCCACTAACATTTTTTATCCGTAATCCCACACGTATTGAACCTATTACGGTCAACATAGTAAATAGATTCAATACAAATCCAATCATAATAATCAAACTCTGAAAGGAGGAAGTTGCGACAAAAGCAAACGAAATTATCGCTTGAATCCATAAAGCACGCACTGGAATACCACTTTCATTATTGGCGCTAAACCAATTCAATTTGGTGAAATCTTTAGCAACAGCATTTGTTACGCGCGGGCCTGCTAATACCATACTGGAAATGCTAGAAATCAATAAAAACGAAATAACTCCACCAAAAATTCGTCCCCACGTCTCCCCTAATACTTTCTCTACAAATATCACCCCAACATCCAATTGTCCAGCCATCTGATCGATCGGTATGTTTTTTAAGAAAACATAATTCAAAAGAACATATAAAATGGAAACAGTACCTGTTCCAATAATCAAGGCTAAAGGTACATTACGCTTTGGATTCTCTACTTCTCCTCCGATATATGCTGCTGCATTCCACCCGGAATAGGCGTAACCGACAAAAAATAAACACAAGGCAAACATCTTATCCCAAATGTCTGTAAAAAATTTATCCCCGATGGTAAAATCAACTGCTACTTTGTGTTTCGAGAAAAGTCCTATCAGAATTAGAATTACTAAAATTGCAATTTTAATGGTGGAGGAAACATTTTGAAAAACAGAACTTACTTTATGGCTTCGGGAATGCATTAACGTAATGAAAAACAAAATGATCGCTGCATACACAGTCACCATTGGAATCCCGAAAAAATTCGCATGTTGTTCGGAATGTATCATCCCAGAAAAATAGGAACTAAACGCAAAACATGCTGCTGCTATAGGTGCTGCAAATCCTAAAAGAAAGGAAATCCACCCAGATAAAAAACCGAGTTGTTCGGAATAAGCAGATTTTAAAAAAAGATATTCCCCCCCGTTTTTTTTATAAAAAGTCCCAAGAATCGCATAGGAATATGCACCAAAGAAAGCGATGATACCACCAATAATCCAAAGTAATAAAATCGCAGAACCGGATTGTACATCCAGTACTTGAAAACCAATACTTGTAAATACACCTGCACCAATCATATTGGCAACAACCACCATGATTGCAGTATATAAACTAAATTTTTTCTTTATTGCCATAAAAAATGGGAGTGGTTACTTCTTTTTGTATAGTACCTGAAGATTTGTTTCTCCAACTGCAACATTGTACCCAATTCTAAATGGTAAATATTTACTCGTTAATTTCGTCGTATCTGCATATGCTCTTACCATATCTGGTTGAATACGCGATGAAAATAAAGGAATAACTTTCTTGTAACCACCATATAATTTCACATCCCAAGTGCCATCTACAAAGTATTTGTAAGGAATTCCACTATCATCCTGCACGATCATATTCGAAGATTTTAAGATATAATTACGTGTTTTAGAGAAATAATCACGTGAATTTAAATAAGAAGCCGCTTTCAACATGGTATGATGTTCTCCAAACGTACTTACCCAATTGAAGAAATTATCAATTTTTGTATTTGCATCACTTAGGTCTGTATTGAAATAATATAAATTTTTCACTTTGTTATCTGCAGTTAAAAATTCGATATCCAGCCCTGGACTAAACATTCCTTCTGTTCCGGAGGTATATTTAATGACTGCATTTTCTTTTAAGATAAAGTGACGAATTTTACGGATCTTATTCCCTCTTCGTGCCAAATAAAACAACAAAGAATGCAATGTTCCATTCACCGTTTTTTGGTTAAATTGAACTGCCATACTTTTAGTACGGAAAAATCCAGATTTCATGGAGATATCTAAACTATTGAAAATTTGATTCAAGTAATTTTGTAAATCCGTATTGGATAACTGATCGTAATTTGGTAAATACCCAGGTTTCTCTAACCCAACCAAAATGTAGTTACGCACATCCGAGAAAAAAGCATCTGCATATACAAAGTCCGCCCCAGCCAATGGATAGAATAACGTTTTGCAGGCATAATTTTCAGGTATCATTTTATTTTCTGTCACCCAGTTGGAAATCGGTTCCATTTTAGTTTTAGTAAATCCTGAAAATTGTTTAGAAACTGTTGCAGGATAAGAACTTACTAATTTACGTTTCTTCGCAAAATTATTTTCAAAACCACCTATAGTTAAAGCTACATCTGTAAAAAAAGAATCTATGTAAATAGAATCTTTTGGTTCCTCCACCGCTGCTTTTGATTCTTGTCGTTTTAAAGTAGTTTTTTCACCTTCTTTTTCTTCTACCTTTTTAGTGGATGTACTTCCACAAGAAACGATAAACATCCCTACCAAAAACCCTATGCTCTTATACCCTAATTTCATTCTGTATATACTTAATTATCTAATTTTTCCTTGTTTAGAAAGAAAGTTCATTCGCTTCAAAACAAGTGCGCAAAGTTAATATTATAGAAACAAAACAACTACGTACAATTAGAAAAAGATATGGTGATTTGTATAGAATATATCAACAAACCGTTGGAAATTGTGAATAACAAGTCTTGCTTTTATCCGTTATTATACTTATATTTGAGTTAAAGGTGATTATTTATATATGCAACAAGCCATCCCGTTAGCGGAACGTATGCGTCCAATTTCATTGGATAACTACATCGGACAATCTCAATTACTTGGGGTTGAATCTTCTTTTCGTATTGGTTTAGAGAAAGGTCTAATTCCTTCGATGATTCTTTGGGGTCCACCTGGTGTTGGTAAAACTACCTTAGCGTATTTAATCGCGAAACAAACAAATCGTACAATACATACTTTATCCGCAATCTCTTCGGGTGTAAAAGATGTACGTGATGTAATTCAAAAAGTAGAACAAGGTGGCTTATTTCAAGAGAAGGGTACCATTTTATTTATTGATGAAATTCACCGTTTTTCTAAATCGCAACAAGACTCATTATTAAATGCGGTGGAGCGAGGAATAATTACATTGATCGGAGCAACGACTGAAAACCCATCGTTTGAAGTTATTTCTGCACTGCTATCCCGCTGTCAGGTATACACCTTACAAAATCATAGTCAAGAGGAGTTACTTGCTATTTTAAAACAAGCAATTCAAACGGACTCATCTCTAAAAACAAAAAAAATCACGTTACAGGAAACCAATGCTTTATTGGGGATCTCTGGAGGCGATGCCCGAAAACTTTTAAATGTTTTTGAATTAATTATTTCGAATTGTGATGAAGGTAAAGAAATCGTCGTTACGAATGCACTTGTCGAAAAATTCGCCAACAAGAGTTTGGCTATCTACGATAAAGACGGAGAGGTACATTACGATATTGCATCTGCTTTTATAAAATCCATCCGTGGTAGCGATCCAAATGCCGCGGTATATTGGTTAGCACGCATGATTGCTGGCGGAGAAGATCCGAAATTTATTGCACGAAGACTGCTAATTTCCGCAAGTGAAGACATAGGTTTAGCAAATCCAACTGCCTTGGTTATGGCAAACAACACTTTTCAAGCGGTACAAGCCATTGGGTGGCCGGAGTCACGCATTATACTTTCACAATGTGTCATCTATTTAGCTACTTCCCCAAAAGGGAACGCTGCCTACCAAGCAATTAACCATGCACAACAAGCAGTGAGTCAAACTGGGAATCTACCTGTACCACTTCATTTACGTAATGCACCAACAAAATTAATGAAAGACCTCGGTTACGGGGAAGGATATAAATACGCACACGAATACACAAACAATTTTGTACAACAAGATTACATGCCGGAAGCTTTAAGTCAAACAAACTTTTTTAACGCTGGTAGTAGTCGCAAAGAACAAGAGATTTCGGAACAAATCAAACAATTATGGGGAACAAAATATCCTATCTAACATCGGCTTTTATATACTATTTTGTAGTATATCCGCTCTCCTTGTTACCCTTGTGGGTAATTTATCTTTTTACCGATTTCTTCTACCTACTCCTTATCTATGTGTTTCCCTACCGAAAAAAACTCATTCGTAAAAATATTTTCAAATCGTTTCCACAGGCTTCGCATGGACACCGCAAAAAAATAAACCGTGCATTTTACAAACACCTTTGTGATTTACTCGCAGAAAGCATCAAAAACATCTCCATCAGCGAACGCGAATTACGCAAACGTTTTAAAGTTTCAGACCATACCCTAGTAAACAGATTGTTTGCAGAAGGAAAAAATGTACTTCTGGTTTCGGGGCATTACAACAATTGGGAATGGATGATCACTGCTCAAAACTTATTGTTACGTCACCAAGCCGCTGGTATTGGGATGCCTTTATCTAATGCGTTTTGGAATAAAAAACTCAACCAACGTAGAGGAAGATTTGGGATGAAAATACTACATGCTAACAATGTCCATGAATATTTAGCTGAAACACACACAAAACCAACCGCAACATTAGTATTAGCAGATCAAGCACCAGGAAATTCACTTAAAGCATATTGGATGAACTTTTTGAACCAAAAAACAGCTGTATTCTTTGGCTGTGAACAATTAGCGCATCAATACAATAGTGCGGTTGTTTTTTTCGTGATTAACAAACGTAGAAGAGGCTATTACAAAGTAGATTTTCAATTAATTTGTGAGAACCCTAGCGAGATGTCTTATGGAGAAATTACCGAAAAACACACAAAACTTTTGGAACGATCCATTAATAAAAATCCAGAGTACTGGCTTTGGTCGCACAACCGTTGGAAACGTCATATACCTGAAAACCTGGAAGAATTACGCGCAGAATTGAAAGAAAAATTTGAAAAACGATTTCCTTTAACGTTATCTAAAAAAAATCCTAATTCAGAAAATCCCACGTCAAACCAATACGCAAAATTCTAGGCATTACGGGATAATTTATCGCTACACGGTTCGCTACAGGATTCCATGTATGATCGATATTTTCGTATTTAAAATAAAAGCGTAATTCATCGATGGAAATTCCAACAAACGCATCGAGTTGGACCACCGGAGTGTACATCGATGAAGCAGGATTATTCACACTAAAAAGACCCCAAGGTGACTCAAAATTTAGTAAAGTATACGCTGACTTTGCATATAGTTCTGTACCTACAATCACTTCGTACGAATCACGCTTTTTTAACTTTGACTTCCAAAAAAAACGACCACGCACATCGTATCTTGGCAACAATTTCATCTGCTTGCTCAAATAATTTAAGGTAATGGATGGTTGAAGATGAAATTTACCTAACGAAAGATCACACGATGTATTCAAATACACCTGTTGCACGTGTGTAAGCGTATCGTTTCGCCAGGTATCCCTCACTAAAAAATACGTGTTTTGCATTTCTTTATACCCAATTTTCACCATCGGCTTTCGTTTACTTTTGCCAGAAAACGTATAAGTTACTGCAAACAAACCTTGTTTTTCTACAGAAGGAATTTTCCAAGCAATGGTATTCCCAAAATATAAACGCTGCACTGGCTCTGGTACTAATTGACTTTTAATTATTTCCAATTGGTGTACACCATATTTTTGCGTACTGGTTAATTGCATCGTATGGCTAAATTGCTTGCCTTGTCCTACCAAGTTTTGCATTAGTGCATAGTAGATCTTCGTACTTCCAAAATTCAAAAGGGTATTCCACGTAATATTGATTGCATTTTTTATTTGAAAGGCGTTTGTCTTATATATCCAATATACATGATTCATCCCAAATGCAGAAGTGTGTTTTTTTGTTTTCAAGAAATAAGAAACCCCATTTTCTAAAAAAGACCATTGCGAAAGATCTCGGGTAAATGTTGCATTCGCAAAAAATGGATATAAACTAGAAATGGAATCCTTTTCGCGATAAATTCTGCGATCTACCCGAAGTTGATTGGTAAAAATTAATCCTGTTTCAAGCGCCTGTAATGAATCGTTCGGTATAAAATTCCACACCGATTGATGTTGGATAAAATACCGATTGGATGAATCTTGCGCTTGGGCTTTGTGGATTGGCGCATACTCTAGTCCATATGCATTTAACATCTTATTATCTGAACTAACTCCCCCATTTAGGGATCGAACAAAATTCGTAGATGAACCTTCTAATAGGTGTTTCCATTGCTTTCCATAACGCGCCAAACTGAACGTAAACGCATCTGTACTAAAATCGCTTTGTTTATACAAGGTTGTACTTACTTGTCGATTGTATTGCATATTTAAATGGATATTTCCACGAAATGTTTGTTGAAAATCCGCATGTAAATATTGTTGTCCTCCCGAACCAATACCATACATAAAACCAAGGTGAGGCAAGGCTGTAAAAATTGGTGTCGCTATTTTCGTAGTTCGGTATTGCTTAGCGAGTGCTTGAAAAAAGTTTAAGTAATCAGCACCATTTTTCCCGAAAGGATTATTTTGAGTTCCTCCTGGCAGAGTAGTTTGTTTTTCAGCAAAGTACAAATCTAACGAATCAATGGATTTACCACCGGAACGAAAATCTGCCTTTAAAGTATCCACTTTATGTAAAAGTAGATTCGTTTGCGCAAAAGAAGCAAACGAGAAAAAGCATAAAAAGAGAGATTTTACAATTTTCACAAAACAAACTTTTAAAATCGAATAGTCGCTAGACATACATTTGATTAAATCAAAACCAAACTTTTCTTAAACGTCTATAAACAGAAAAAGGGGGAACAAATCCCCCTATATCTATCTAAAAAAATCGTGTATTATAATTTATTGATTTTAACAGCTAAACCTGATTTCAAGTTAGCAGCTTTGTTAGCGTGAATAATGTTTTTCTTCGCTAACTTATCAATCATAGAAGAAACAGAAACAAATAATGTTTGCGCTTCTGCTTTGTCTGTTAAACCACGTAATTTACGTAAAGCGTTTCTTGTAGTTTTATGTTGGTATTTGTTAATAAGTCTTTTTGACTCATTGGATCTAATTCTTTTTTTAGCAGACTTATGATTAGCCATAATAGTTATTTTTTAAATTTAGTTAAGAAACTTTGTTCTTTTTCTTGCAGCCCATAGGAGAATCGAACTCCTGTTTCCAGGATGAAAACCTGGCGTCCTAACCACTAGACGAATGGGCCAAATTAGTTGTTACTAATTCAGCAGCCCATAGGAGAATCGAACTCCTGTTTCCAGGATGAAAACCTGGCGTCCTAACCACTAGACGAATGGGCCAAATAAAATCAATGAACGTTATCCTCTGATTTTGGTGTGCAAATATAGGTCTTATTTTTGTTTTTCCAAAAAAAAACACAATAAATACGCATTTTTTTTTCTTAATCTTTTTTTTCTAGTGTTTTACACATATTCTTCCTCCCCTTCTGTAGCACTGGAAGACCTAAACCCCAGTGTTTTATTTGTTCGGATACCTAAATTCTCACTCAATTCATTTAACTGATCTACATTGATTCCAGACACCGCATCATAAGGTGGAATGATTAAATCATTACTTACCGCGCCCAAAAACAACAAATGCAACATTTCTACAAATATATCTTTCGTAAGGATATTTCTGGCTATTTTCGGAAAACGCAATGCAACCTGTTGCACTCCTTCTACAACAAAATGATTCTCCTTATTAATATAAATACGTGCCAGTAAACCACCTTCGTCACCAATACGATTTTGTAAAATAGACTGCGCCGAGAAATTATACACATAGATCACTCCGAAATAACCTCTGGAAAAATCTTTTTTCACATACGTATCTTTCCAAAGCGGATTCTCTTCTGGTATCGTAAATATATTTGTATGCAAATGAAAAATTAACGCATCACTTCCAATCATTACGCGCGTTTCGTACTCGCTTTTACATGCAAATTCCATGCGAATACGCGGATCCCGCAATCCCAACTTCAAACTAGAAACTTCCGTAGCAATAACTTCATTTAAAACGTTAAACCATTTCTTTGTAAGCGCTAAAACATCTTGCTTCAACGTCACTTTATCATGAAGTAATTTCAATACGGAATCGTGTAGTTCTTTTACAGACATCGTTTAGTATGCTTTAGCAATCACTACACGACGCGTAGATGGTTTTCCTGTCACCATACACACTCCTTCTTCATACGGCGAATCTAATGGAATACAACGGATAGTTGCCTTCGTCTCGTCCTTGATTTTTTCTTCTGTTTCTTTCGTACCATCCCAATGCACCAAATAAAAACCGCCATCTTTTTCAAGACGCTCTTTAAATTCTGCATAGGTATCTACCTTATGTATATTCGCAACTCTAAAATCTTGCGCACGTTTTAATAAATTTGCTTGAATTTCTTCTAAAAGGGCTTGTACGCGTGTCTCCACTCCTTCTAAACTAACCACGGTTTTCTCTTTCGTATCGCGACGCACCAACTCCACATTTCCTGCAGCTAAATCTCTTGGTCCAACCGCCAAACGCACTGGCACCCCTTTCATTTCGTATTCTGCAAATTTCCATCCTGGACGACGGTTATCATCATCATCAAACTTCACGCGAATACCAAGCGCTTTAAACGTAGCAACTAGTTCTTTTGCTTTTGCAGAAATTGCTTCAAATTCTTCTTGTGATTTATAGATCGGAATAATAACCACGTGAATCGGCGCTAATTTCGGAGGTAAAACCAATCCTTCATCGTCGGAATGCGTCATAATTAACGCACCCATCAAACGTGTGGAAACACCCCAAGACGTTGCCCAAACATGTTCTAATTTCCCTTCTTTATCTGCAAACTTCACATCAAATGCTTTCGCGAAATTTTGCCCTAAGAAATGGGAAGTTCCAGCTTGCAAAGCTTTTCCATCTTGCATCATCGCTTCAATACAATAGGTTTCTTCCGCTCCTGCAAAACGCTCACTCTCGGATTTGTACCCACGAATTACAGGCATTGCCATATAGTTCTCTACAAAATCCGTATATACACCCAACATTTTTTCTGCTTCTTCAATAGCCTCCGCTTTCGTTGCATGTGCCGTATGTCCTTCTTGCCATAAAAACTCCGTTGTACGTAAAAACAAACGCGTACGCATTTCCCAACGCACCACATTCGCCCATTGATTAATCAATATCGGTAAATCTCTATAGGATTGAATCCAGTTTTTATAGGAATTCCATATGATCGTTTCAGACGTAGGACGAACAATTAATTCTTCCTCCAACTTTGCTTCTGGATCTACAATAATACCAGAACCATCCTCCGCATTTTTCAAACGGTAATGGGTAACTACTGCACATTCTTTCGCAAAACCATCTACGTGATTCGCTTCTTTACTCAAAAAGGACTTTGGGATAAATAATGGAAAATACGCATTCGAGTGCCCAGTTTCTTTAAACTTAGCATCCAACACATCCTTCATGTTTTCCCAGATAGCAAAACCATAAGGCTTGATAATCATACAGCCACGTACATCGGAATGCTCCGCTAAATCTGCACGATCCACTAATTCATTATACCATTTAGAATAATCTTCTTTTCGCGTAGGTAGATTTTTTGACATAGAATTGAAATTTGAAATGTAAAGATAATAAAAAGAGTGAAACGGTCCTTCGAGAACCTCAGGAACCGTTTTTGAGTGACGAGTGACGGGTGATGAGTGACGGGTGACGAGTGACGAGTGACGGGTGAAGAAATGTAACTTAAAGCAACAAACCACACAAATCAGCTTAAAACCTAATATTTATCTTATTATTTACCTTATTGGGGTTGTATCTTTGTATAAACAAGACAAAAAGTCATTTGAAACTTAATGTAAATGACAAAAATTCCGATTACAAGTTTATTTATTGTTATGGAATTAAATTTGAATAGTTAAAAGAAACTCAAAAACTAGAAAAGATGGATTTTGAAAAATTTACACTAAAATCACAAGAAGCCATACAAAGCGCGCAACAACAAGCGATTAATGGTGGATTTGGAACCATAGACACTGGGCATTTACTAAAAGGTATTTTGGAGGTAGACAGAGAGGTAACCCCTTACCTACTCCAAAAATTACAGGTCAACCAAACAACTTTAACACAGGTAGTAGATCGTATTATCGGCGGATACCCAAAAGTAACTGGTGGACAATTACACGCCACTCAGGCATTCTCTAAGGTATTACAGGAAGCAACCGTAAACCTAAAAGAATTTGAAGATCAATATGTTTCCATTGAATTATTGGTATACACCTTAATTAACAGCAACGATGCTATTGGAAAACTTTTAAAAGACAATGGTATCACACAAAAAAACTTAAAACAAGCAATTATGGACTTACGCAACGGAGAAAAAGTTACTTCGAACAACCCGGAAGGAAACTATCAATCGCTAGAAAAATACGCGAAAAACTTAAATCAACTCGCACAATCTGGAAAACTAGACCCTGTCATTGGAAGGGACGAAGAAATTCGTCGTGTATTGCAAATATTAACGCGAAGAACGAAAAACAACCCAATCTTAATTGGAGAACCTGGAGTTGGTAAAACCGCTATCGCAGAAGGCTTAGCACATCGTATTGTCAACGGAGATGTTCCTGAAAACTTAAAATCCAAAACGGTTTACTCGTTGGATATGGGTGCATTGGTTGCTGGTGCTAAATACAAAGGGGAATTTGAAGAACGCTTAAAAGCGGTTGTAAAAGAAGTAATTCAAGCGGAAGGAGAAATCATTTTGTTTATCGACGAAATCCACACCCTCGTTGGTGCAGGCGGCGGCGATGGTGCAATGGATGCTGCTAACATTTTAAAACCTGCATTGGCACGTGGCGAACTTCGAGCTGTTGGCGCAACGACCTTAAATGAATACCAAAAATACTTTGAAAAAGACAAAGCACTTGTTCGTCGTTTTCAAACCGTATTGGTGGATGAACCAAGCACCGAAGATGCTATTTCTATCCTTCGTGGGATCAAAGATAAATACGAAAACCACCATAAGGTTATCATCAAAGATGCCGCAATTATTGCTGCTGTAGAACTTTCACAACGCTATATTACGGACAGACATTTACCAGATAAAGCCATCGATTTAATTGATGAGGCTGCATCTAAAATTCGTATGGAAATAAATTCTAAACCAGAAGAATTAGACGAATTAGAACGTAAAATCATGCAGTTAGAAATCGAGAAAGCCGCTATTTTACGTGAAAACGACACCAAAAAATTAGACTTACTCGGAAAAGAATTGGCTAACCTACAACAACAACGCGATGCTTTTCAAGCGAAATGGCAAGCGGAACGCGATGTAATTGATGCAATTCAAAAAACAAAAGAAGATATCGAAAATGCAAAATTGGATGCTGAAGCGGCAGAACGCACCGGCGACTACGGCAAGGTTGCTGAAATTCGATATGGTAAAATCAAAGAACTCGAATCTTTATTAGAAACCAACAAAGCGAAATTAGCAGAAATCCAACTCCACGCCAAAATGATTAAGGAAGAGGTTTCTGTGGAAGAAATTGCGGAGGTGGTATCTAAATGGACCGGAATTCCTGTTTCTAAAATGATTGAATCCGAACGTTCGAAACTCTTAAAATTAGAAGATGAATTAAATAAACGTGTGGTTGGTCAATCGGAAGCGATTGAAGCATTATCGGATGCAGTAAGACGTTCACGCGCTGGTTTACAAGATGCCAAAAGACCTATTGGTTCGTTTATCTTTTTAGGAACAACTGGTGTTGGAAAAACAGAATTAGCAAAAGCATTAGCAGAATATTTATTCAACGATGAAAATGCAATGACGCGTATCGACATGAGTGAGTACCAAGAAAAACACGCTGTAAGCCGTTTGGTAGGTGCACCTCCGGGATATGTTGGGTACGATGAAGGCGGACAATTAACCGAAGCGGTGCGCAGAAAGCCCTACTCTATTATCCTGTTAGACGAAATCGAGAAAGCACATCCAGATGTCTTTAACATTCTCTTGCAAGTATTGGATGATGGACGTTTGACGGACAATAAAGGTCGTTTAGTCAACTTTAAAAACACCATTATCATCATGACTTCCAATTTAGGTTCTCATTTAATTCAAGAAACCTTTGATGGTAAAATGGAAAGTGAATTAGAGGCAGCTGGTGAAAAAGCAAAATTATTGGTAACGGAATTACTCAAACAAACGATTCGACCTGAATTTCTAAACCGCATCGACGAAACAATTATGTTCACTCCATTAACACGTGGAGATGTGCGTAAAATCGTAGAAATTCAATTAACCAACCTAAAACGTATGTTACTAGAAAAAGACATAAAATTAGTAGTTACCGAACATGCGTTTGATCACATTGCTGAGGTTGGTTATGACCCACAATTTGGAGCACGACCTGTGAAACGAGTGATTCAAAAACAAGTGTTAAACGAACTATCGAAAGCGCTACTTTCAGGAACAATTGACACCTCTGACAATGTCGTGATGGATGTTTTTGACCATAAGATTGTGTTTCGTAAACCAATCCACGCTTTGGAAGCAAACTTGAATTAATCCATATTCAAACAAAAACGAGTAGCTCTTTCGAACTACTCGTTTTTTTATCTTTAGAAAAGACGAATTACTACCAATTCGTTTTCATAAATGTATTATTTTCCACTTGTTGCATATATACCTCAAATCCATTGTGGATAGATTTAGAAATATTCTCATCGAAGGTAACATATGTTTGCTCTAGGTAGTCATTCATTTCAACAAATTTCTCTACCCATTGTTTGTTCTCTTTTGTTTCTACATTTTGCAACCACTCTTTTTGTGTTGTCGTAAAAAGTTTTACGCTCTCTCTTTGTAATTTGGTAAGTGTTTGTAACTGTTTGGAGAAAACGGTTGCTGTGTTAAGTAAGGTTTGTTGAATCTCTTTCGTATTCATCATTCCTACATTTTCTACTTTCGTAGCTTTTAACATGAACTGCAATGGATTGTTTTCCTTATACATTTCGGTTACTTTTTTTCCTGTCTCGATTAATTGAGCTAGGGTTTCTTTTTGCATCTCGAACGTAGATTCAAAAAGTGTTTGTTTTTCTGCTGTTTCCATTTATACTGGTTATGGTTGTTACTTTCCCTGTTTTTCTAACATAGCGTCTTAAATAAAAAGTACGTATTATTACTTAACACTCATTTAATCAACTAGTTATTACGAAATAAAGATATATTATTTATCGCAATTGCCCAAATTAATTTACAATAAAAATGCACTTTTAAACATATCATAATACTAATTTCATACACGTAAAAAAGGGTGTCCCGAAAATTCGGACACCCTTTTCTTACATCTCTGCCGCTACTGGAATCAACTACTCAAATTCTGGTAGTAAAACCTCGTTTTTTTGAAGAAAATAAAGCAATTCGGTAACATTATTAACCTTACATTTTTTCATGATATTTTCTCGGTGTTTCGCCACTGTTCGATCGCTAATACCTAAAGCTTCTGCAATTTGTTTGGACTGCAAGCCTTGTTGTAACAATCGGATGATTTCCAATTCGCGCTTGGATATTTTTAAATGGGTAGAAAACTTTTTATCCGATTTCGAAGTTGCTTGCTTTTGCACCGTTTTGAGCTGCGCGATTAATTCTTTGGAATAATAGTTCGCACCAGCAACAATGGCATGAATGGCATCGGTCAATTCTTCGTAATCACTCGCAAAGGAAATATACCCTTTGATTTTGTGTTTTACCACTTGTTGAAAATCACTTATTGTACTGGTTGGCATCACCAACAATGCAGGTAATTCTAATTGTTTTAGTTGGGTCAATACTGTTTTATACGCACTACTCTCTAATGGTAATGCAGCAATAATAATTGCGTTGGATTGCAGCGCTTCTTTTTTAGTTATTAGAAATGTTTCCAACGAAATCGTTGAAACTTGGTAAACTGTATCCTGTTCCAGAAGTATACATAATCCCTCGGAAAGAATGGAGTTGTTCTTTATAATTAATGTATTAATTTTCATGGGAATGAGGTTTAATAGTATTAATAAACAAAAACGGTTGAGTCATTCCATCCATCGCACTGTGGTTGCTAAATTGCTATTTTAGTAAACCTAGTTTGATGAAAAAGGGTGGTTTCTTTAAGGTTGAAAATTTTAGACAATAAAATGTCATTAATCTGAAAATACAGATTCTTAAAGAATAGGTTTATGTGGATTTGAAACAGTAGGTATACTACTGACGCTTTGTGTACGTTGTACTAAAAAAGGAACCGTTTTTAGCTTAGTTGAATTTCATTTTTACCGAGTTGTCGATGTAAATGTAATCCGTACTATCTGTGGTAATTTTATACCCGTTTGGTTCTAATTCACGTTTCATTTCGTGATACTCGTCCATGATTAACTCTTTTTTATTCTTTTTCGGAGCTACATGTTTACTATGTTCACTATGATTTACCGTTTTTTCAGTTTCTTTTTTAGGAGAAGGTGTACAAGCTACAACGAAAGCTAATCCTAATATGGTGATTATGGTATGGTATATATTCATATCGTTCATTTAATGGTTTACAATTTGACTCCCCTCTTTGGTACGTCTTCGATGGTAACTTTGTAAGCATAGTACCACCCTTTACAAATATATTTTTTTTTAGCGAAACTGAACTATAATTTCAGGAAAACTATACGTAAATAACACTATTTTCTGGCCTTTACATTTTATTACTATACTTGGCTCTCTCACCTTTTCCTTTAACACACCCTTCGCTATCCTCAGGGTGTGTTTGTACAGTATGTAAACTGCTCCTAGCAGCAGCGAAACGAAATCTACAAAGAACTATTTCGATGTTATTCGTTGGATGTAATCGTCACTTTTACGCGGTCTACTAATACTTCGTTTTGGTTACTTATTTCTAATATGTATACTCCTGTTACCGCGTTAGGTAAATGGATTTCATACGTATTATTTCCGACCAATGCATCGTAGGTGTCCGTGAAAATTTGTTGCCCTATTTCGTTGATGATACGCATCGTATAGGTAGCATTGTTTTGTGCTTTCAAATCCACATGAATCAATTGACTTGTCACTGGGTTTGGATACACATTCACATCAATTTCCGAATCCATTTGCTCTCCAGCTACTTTAACGGATACGATGTCTGAATACGCAAACTTACCATCAAAATCAGTTTGTTTCAAACGGTAGTATGAAACACCGGTATATGGATTCGCATCGTAGCCAAAATAGTATTGATTGACTTTACTGTTACCAGCTCCTTTTTTCGTAAATACTTTCTCAAACTTTTTACCATCCAACGATCTTTCTACGGTAAAGAAGTCATTGTTTTCTTCGGAACCTGTTTCCCAATCTAAACGAACTTTCTTACTTTCTGCTTTGGCAGTGAAATCAATTAAGGTAATTGGTAAAGCACTTGGATCTTCTACGCCAAATGGAGAGAAGGAAGTGATGCCAGTTCTAGAAATAGTATATGGTCCACTTCCAGATGCTGTTGCTCCGGTTTGTGTTCCACTATCCCAAGCATTATTTGTATAGTGTGATATAAAACAATTCAAACGGTTAAACGCAGAACCTGGTTTGGTATTATCTTCCAATTCTTCCCCTGCATTCCATTGAATGGTTAAGGTGACATCTGAACCTCCTACTGATGCTTCGTCCACAAACCATGTGCGATCCACCGCATGTTGCGTTGTAATGTTTCCAGATGCTCCTGCTGTATAGCGGTGGTTTCCAACGTACACAGAGAAGTTATCGGAAGTACCTGCGTTATCGACAATGATTGGAGTGTAGGTTGGAGTCAAGGCATTATTCAATGTACCTACTGGGAATATTTTTTTCCCTGCAGCTGCTCCAGCTCCTAAACCATTTTGTACCACTTTACCAGTCGAATTTGTAATAATATAATTCGACGTGTTATACCCACTGATGATACCCGAAGAACCAATGGTAAGGTTATTTGTACCTAAGGTAACTTGCGCACCCAAGGTCATCGTGTTGTCTACCGTTTGCGCTGCACCTAAGGTTGTTGCTCCGTTTGCCGTAAGGTTATAGAACGTATTACCTGTGGTACCTCCAAGTGTTTTACCTGCTCCTGATAAGGTTACCGTTCCACTGTTGTGTGTAAAAGTTCCTCCATTGTTAGAAACATTTCCAGTGATATTTAAAGTGCTTGGTGCACTGAATGTTCCAGAAGTAAGTGTAAAATCATTCATAGCCAAGGTTGCCATACTACCACTCATACTTAATGTTTGACCAGCAGTTTTGTTCACCACGACATTATAAAAGGTTTCTGCATTATCCGTACCTCCAATACTGGAACTACTTCCTGTGAAGGTTACTGTACCATTATTGTGTGTAAATGTTCCTCCATTATCGATGATGTTCCCAGCTATCGTTAACGAAGCACCCGGGGTAAATGCTCCTGCTGTTAAGGTTAAATTCCCTGAAATAGTAACCGTACCTGCCGCTGACGTACCAGCAGTATTATTTACAATTAAGTTTCCGTACGTTTTTGCTGGAATGCTTTGTGCCCCGGTAGCATTAAAGTTTACGGTAGAGCTAGTAGCAAGTGTACCTAAGGTTGGGACACTCGAAGCAGTTATAGTCAATGTGGCATTGTTAGACACATCGATAGAACCTCCAGAAATTGCATAAGGCACTGTAAAATTTACTGCATTGGTACCATCTCCAACAATGATTTTACTACCCGTACCTAATGTCCATGTACCATTCAATATTGGTGCGGAGTTGGAACCGAGATTTAATACATAGAAGGTATGCCCATCGCTATTCATCGCTGTTGGTACGGTACCTGCTGTACCATTGGAGTTTGCTGTCCAACTTGCTGGTGCATTTACATCCCCTGAACCTGTATAGTAGTAGGTGGTTGCTCCAGAATTGATTACCACAGAAGCTGTTGCTGTTACTGCGTTACATCCTCCAGAGGATGCTATTGTGTAGGTTACTGTATACGTACCTATTGTACTCGAACTTGGGGTAAGGGATCCTGAAGTACCATCTATGGTTAACCCTGCTGTAGAGGTATATGCTCCACCGGATGTACCTGTTAATGTTACTGCTTGTCCTGCACCTTGGTTGGTGGTAAATGGCGATCCGCTATAGGTAATACTTGCTGTTGGTAACGCTGTAACAGTCACTGTTCTTGTTGCTGTTGCGTTGGAACAACCGCCTGTACCAGTAACGGTATAGGTGATTGTTGCGGTACCAGCTGCTACTGGTGTAATTACACCAGAGGAATTTACCGTTGCGTAGGATGCATTGCTTGTAGACCATGCACCACCTGCATCTCCAGAACTAGTGAACGAAGTTGAACCGTTTGAACAAATTGCCTGTGTACCACTTAAAGCACCTGCATTAGGCGCGGTAGTTACTGTAACGGTTGTTGCAGAAGAAGTTGCACTACAACCACTTGCATTTGTTACGGTAACGGTATATGCACCTGAGGTGGTTGCGCTAATACTAGAAGTAGTAGCACCTGTGCTCCATAGGTAGGAACTACCTGCGGAAGAAGTTAATGTAACACTACCGCCACTACAGAAAGAAGTAGAACCTCCTGCAGAAATTGTTGCTGTTGGTAAAGCGTTTACAGTAATAACTGGTGCACCACTTGGCGTTGTTGCTGTACAACCATTTGCATCTGTTACAGATGTTAAACCATAGGTTGTTGAAGTGCTTGGTGCTTGTGCAATATTACTACCAGAAGTATAACTACTTACGGATCCTCCCCCGTTTCCTGTATACACGACACTATATGGAGATGTACCACCCGTAATTGTTACGGTTAAATTTGCACTTGCACCATTACAAATAGATGTAGTTCCTGCTAAAACAGCGGTAGAAGGGCGTGCATTTACGGTTATTGTTGGTGTACCACTTGGCGTTGTTGCTGTACAACCATTTGCATCTGTTACAGATGTTAAACCATAGGTTGTTGAAGTGCTTGGTGCTTGTGCAATATTACTACCAGAAGTATAGGTACTTACGGTTCCTCCACCGTTTCCTGTGTATACTACACTATATGGCGAAGTACCTCCTGAAATTGTAACTGTTAGGTTAGCGCTTGCACCATTACAAATCGTAGTTGCACCTGCGAATACTGCTGTAGTAGGGCGTGCATTACGCGACAATGTAACTGTATTACTCGTTGCCGTTGAGGCTGTAATACAACTTGCATTGGATGTCATTACAACTGAAACTTGATCTGAATTTGCAAAGGATGCAGCAGCATAAGAACTACTCGTAGCTCCAGAAATATCTACGCCATTCAGTTTCCATTGATAGGTTGGACCTGCACCACCATTGGTTGAACTTGTCGTAAATGTAACCGTGGAACCAGCACATGAAGTTGCATTATCCGCTGAGATGCTAATCGTTGGTGTGACATTTGCATTGGACATCGTAATACTATTTCCGTTTGCTGTAGAAGCAGTTTGACAAGTATTGTTTGCTGTCATTACCACGGTTACAACATCCCCGGAAGACAAACCACTATTTACATAAGTAGTTGCATCTGTCCCAACATTTGAACCGTTTAATGTCCATTGATACGAAGGTGAACCTCCTCCATTGGTTGGTGTAGCCGTAAAAGTAACCGAACTACCAGCACATACGGAAGTAGAGGAAGCAGAAACAGAAACGGAAGGAGTGACATTTGCAGTAACGGTTACTGTCCATGTACCTGTAGCAACTGATGGACTAGTATTACAAGTTCCGTCATTTGCATAGCGTCTATAACTTGTAGTACTAGTTAACCCTGCTGGTGGTGTATACGTAGATGAGGTTGCTCCTGAAATAGCAGAAACATAGGAATCAGATGAAGAACGCCATGTATAGGATATCGATGCATCACCTCCACTTGCTGCAGTTGAATTTCCAATCACAGTTGGTGTACCACCTGAACATATCGTTTCGCCTGTGGATGCTATCGTTCCTGAGGTAAAAGCTGTTCGTACGGTTACTGTCCAAGTTCCGGATGATACCGTTGGAGTTGTATTACAAGTTCCATCTTTTGCATAGCGTTGGTAAGATGTTGTACTCGTTAAGCCTGCTGGTGGCGTGTAGGTTGCACTTGTTGCTCCTGAGATTGCTGCTGTATAACTATCTGCAGAAGATCTCCAAGAATAAGTTATTGTTCCATCTCCTCCACTAGATGCTGTAGTATTTCCTATTGCTGTTGCTGGTGTTCCACCATTACATATCGTTTCGCCTGTGGATGCTATCGTTCCTGAGGTGAAAGCTGTTCGTACGGTAACTGTCCAAGTTCCTGTGGATACCGTTGGAGTTGTATTACAAGTTCCATCTTTTGCATAACGTTGGTAAGATGTTGTACTCGTTAAGCCTGCTGGTGGCGTGTATGTTGCACTTGTTGCTCCTGAGATTGCTGCTGTATAAGCATCTGCAGAAGATCTCCAAGAATAAGTTATTGTTCCATCTCCACCACTAGATGCTGTAGTATTTCCTATTGCTGTTGCTGGTGTTCCACCATTACATATCGTTTCACCTGTGGATGCTATCGTTCCTGAGGTGAAAGCTGTTCGTACGGTAACTGTCCAAGTTCCGGATGATACCGTTGGAGTTGTATTACAAGTTCCATCTTTTGCATAGCGTTGGTAAGATGTTGTACTCGTTAAGCCTGCTGGTGGCGTGTATGTTGCACTTGTTGCTCCTGATATAGCTGCTGTATAACTATCTGCAGAAGATCTCCAAGAATAAGTTATTGTTCCATCTCCACCACTAGATGCAGTAGTACTTCCTATTGCTGTTGCTGGTGTTCCACCATTACATATCGTCTCGCCTGTGGACGCTATCGTTCCTGAGGTAAAAGCTGTTCGTACGGTAACTGTCCAAGTTCCTGTGGATACCGTTGGAGTTGTATTACAAGTTCCATCTTTTGCATAGCGTTGGTAAGATGTTGTACTCGTTAAGCCTGCTGGCGGTGTGTAGGTTGCACTTGTTGCTCCTGAGATTGCTGCTGTATAACTATCTGCAGAAGATCTCCAAGAATAAGTTATTGTTCCATCTCCTCCACTGGATGCTGTAGTACTTCCTATTGCTGTTGCTGGTGTTCCACCATTACATATCGTTTCGCCTGTGGACGCTATCGTTCCTGAGGAGAAAGCTCCTCTCAATGTTTGCGTACCTCCTGAAGAAGTAGAACCAGCTTTCGCACTTGTTGAGGTTAAATCAGAAGTAGTAATAGCATTTACAGCAATTGTATTACTTGCAGTAGGACTTGAAGAAAGATCGGCAGTAATCCAAAAATAATATGTATTTCCATTTGTAAGTGTTGGTGATGTAAAAGCTGAAAATGTTCTTGCTCCAGCTGCACCTGATGAAGTTAAATCAGTACCTAACTGTGCTGCACTACCAATGCTATTTGTTGTTCCATACCAAAGTTGGTATTTAGAAATATCTGCTTGCACATAAGTTCCTGTAGTAGTAAAACCAACATTTGTTAAATTACCAGAACCACCAGAAACAGCTAAACTAAAACTTTGAATAGGTACTTTCGTTGAGGAAGCACAACTACTTGCTGATGAAATCGTATTTGATGCTAACGTAATTGTTACGCTTATTGGAACAATCTCACCAGATGCAATCTGAGTTGCAGAATAAGTAGCAGCAACACCTCCAATCAAAGCAGTATTGAATGAGCATAATCCCAATTGCGTAGAATTTAAACCACAATTACTACACCCCCCTCCGGATTGGTAGTTTACAAATAGCTTACCTCCAGTTGTACCTCCAGTATTTACAGCAGTTGAAACAAAACCTGTGATAGTCATCGAACCTGACCAAGTTGTACTTGTAGAATTAGCAAAATACAAAGTACCTGTACCAAGTGCTAAAGTAGCTGTACCTCCTAATGTTAATGTACCCATATTTGTAGTGCTTGAACCAACGGTATAGCTTCCAGCATTTAAAGTACCACCATTTAAGACTACTCCTCCACCAGTTGCTGCAACAGGTATAGCATTATTAGCTCCAATAGTTAAAGTACCTGCATTTAAAGTTGTTGTTCCACCATATAAATTAGCCCCCCCTAGAGATAATGTTCCAACACCATTTTTAGTTATAGACTTAATTGAA
Source organism: Flavobacteriia bacterium (assembly GCA_947446925.1). Lineage (GTDB taxonomy): Bacteria > Bacteroidota > Bacteroidia > Flavobacteriales_D > Crocinitomicaceae > CANHVK01. The sequence continues at coordinate 35,047 of CANFHU010000012.1, read as the reverse complement.
ACTGTGTAAGCAATAATTAATTTACCAGGTGCACCGACACCACCAGAATTACTTGAACTAGCACCTGCACTAGCACCAGAACCACCACCACCTGGAGCAAAAACTGATGTATACGTATTACCTGCACCTTGACAATTACCTTGACCTCCATTTCCTCCAGGATATGTTCCTGTCCCGCCGGTTCCTAAACAAGCAGTTGTACCAGCACTACCGCTACCGGCACCACCACCTCCTCCTCCACCTGTTTGGCAACCACCAGAATGATCGCAAGGATTATTAGATCCACCCGTGTAACCATTTCCTCCAGAATATGTAGTTGTACCAACATTACTGGAAGTTGAACTAGTACCAGCAACATTTCCACTAGTACCATAACCACCACCAGTTGCAATAACCGTAGCTCCTGAAGAACTACCTGCATTTGTATTTCCAAAGTACGTATCTCCTCCTCTTGATGCCTCAACATAAATTGCATTATTATTATTGTATGTACCAGCAGAACCACCATCACCAATGGTAAAATTATAAGTATTGCCAGCAGTTACAGAAATTGAACTCGATGAATAAGTACCACCAGCACCACCAGCTTTACCACTATTTCCATAAGCAGCAGACCCTCCACCTCCACCTCCCCAACAATGAACTGTTACTGAAGAAACACCAGATGGACAAGTCCAAGTATCACTTATGCCTGAGGTATAGGTTTCAATAGTTCCTTCATCAATTACACCATTTAAACTTAGTGTATTGCCGGAGATTGTTATAGTAGGAGAAGCAAATAAACTTATAGATCCAGTATTCTGAATTAAATTATAAGAGGAACCTACATATGTAAAAGATGCTTTGATTAAAATTGCATTTGTAATAGTTCTAGAAGAAGATAAAGCATCAATTAAACCTCCATTAATTGTTAAAGCACCTGTACCTAAAGCTGAATTATTATCTATTTTTAATATCCCTGCATTTAAAATAACACCACCAGTAAAAGTATTTGTACCAGAAAGAGTAATATTTGCTAGTGAATTGCTTTTAATTATGCCTCCTGCGCCTGATATAACACCTGTATTAAATGTAATGTCGTTATAACAATCAAGTGTTAATGAATTATTTAAATTAACATTACCTGTAAAAGTAAGACTTCCTGAAGTTGATTGAACAATTGAGGAAGCTGCTAAATTTATCGTTCCAACACATGAAGAACCTGTGCTACTTCCATTTGTAATTGCTCCAATTGATCCATAACCAGAACCGTTAATTGTGATAGGTTCAGTAGAACTACTAGTTAACGAAAAGCCATTAAAATCTAATGAACCACCACTAGCTACAATTGTACCTGTAGCAGAGGTACCCAAAGGACCAGATGTACTAACAGCAGAAGAAACGCCTAATTTTAAAGTACCATTGTTAACTGTTGTTAAACCAGTGTAAGTATGAGCAGCAGACATTGTCAATGATCCTGTACCATCTTTTACTATATTTCCTGCCCCATTTCCTATCACACCTGAAACAATTATAGAGCTAGAACCTCCTAATGTTAAATCAAAGGTCGAATTTGTTGTTGTTCCAGAGATAGTTAATGAACCAGCATCACAATTAATTCTAGACGCAGCAGCCAATGTAATTGATCCTTGCCAAGTATTAGCTCCAGTAACACTTCTTAACGCACCATCCGAAGATACTCCTGTTCCTGACAAACTCAAAGTTTCAGAGGCCATAGAAACACCACCTTGTAATTGAAGAGCGGCTCCACTACTAACTGTAACTCCAGCTAATCCTAAACCATTTGCATGCTGAACATTTAAAACACCTGAAACTACACTTGTGGAACCAGTTTGCGTATTATTGTTTGTTAATATCATAGTACCGACTCCATCTTTTACAAGTGAAACGCTTGTTCCAGCTAATACTCCACTTATAGTTAATGAATTTGCAACAATTGTTTGGTTTAAAGCAGTAGTGCTAATTGTTACAGTTCCTGAAAACACCATTGAATAAGAACCTATAAACGCATACTTCCCAGATATAGTTATAGCATTTGGAATCGTTATTATACTTCCACTAGTATTATCGATTGAATTCGCATTAGCAGTTCCATAAGTTGTTCCAGTTATTGTAAAAGTACCTGTACCCAATGCGTTATTATTATTGATAATAATTCGCCCTGATTGTGTAGTTGTCCATGAGACTCCTCCAGAAAAAGTACTATTACCTGCTAATAACAATATACCAGAACCTCCTGATTTAGTAATTGACCTAGCACCTCCTGACTCACCAATAACTCCAGTTAAAGATAATGTACTGGCAGTTGTATTAATAGTTGTTGAAGAGGACAAAGTAATTGCTCCTGTAGTTTGACTAAGACTGTTTGTTCCAACAAAATTTAGATAAGTATTAGAAATTAAAATTGGATTCGTAATAGTAATTATACTTCCTGAATTATTATCTATTAGATTTGCCGATGAAGAACTTGAATTAACCGTTAAGGTACCTGACCCAAGAGCTGAAGAACTTTTTATATTAGTTGTTCCCGTAGCTGTAGCACTTGAGTAGGAAAAACCGCCACTAAATGTATTGGTTCCTGATAGTGTAAATGTTCCATTACCTGCCTGTACTATACCAAAAGCACCTCCAATATTTCCTCCAAGGGAAAGAATTTTTGCAGAAATTGTAATCGTTGGTGTTGCCGTTAAAGTAATAGCTCCTGAAGATTGAGATAAATTTTGTGTTCCTGTAAAAGTAAATGACCCTCCAACTGACATCGCATTCGTTATATTTCGTGCTGCAGTAATTGCATCCACTGTACCTCCGCTTATAGTGAAAGTTCCTGTTCCTAAAGCAGCATCATTATCTATATTTAATGTACCAGCAGACAAAGTAAAACCTCCTGAATATGTATTTGCTCCAGATAGAGTTAATACAGGTGTACCAGTTTTAGTTAATTTATATGCACCGCCAATAACTCCACTAAATGTAATTGCACCAGTACTACTAAAACCAACTGTTGCATCTGCAGTTAAAGTAATTGGTAAAGAAAGTGTGGAAGCTGATGCAGATGAAGAAAATAATGCTCCTGAACTACTCACACCCGTTCCAGCAATTTTTACGGTTCCAAATGTTGAAATAGTTTGTGCATTTAGATCTAAAGCCCCCCCTGAATTTACCTGTACATAACCACCCGCATTTCCTGTCCATGAAGCAGTTGCTTTGTATGAATGACCGGAGAGTATGACAAAACTATACCCATCAGAGGTAAAATCTGTAGGTGCTACACCTCCTCCAGCACCAGTTGCGTCACTATTCCAATTGCCAAGGGTTTGAGCGGCAGCCCCTGCTCCTGCTGCATTCTTCGAATAATATATTTTTGCACCGTCTACTATAGCAAAATACCTAGTAAGACCAGATAAAGAACTAGATGATAATGTTGCAGTTACTGAACTACCACTTACAGTACCACCCAAACTAGTATAACTTCCATTCAATGTAGCAGTAGAAGATATTCCAACTTGACCAGTCGTGGAAGAAAAATCAGGACTTTCCAATTTTGGGGTAATCCCATTCACAGTAGTACCTGCTGACTCAATTAGTTTCCAGTGTTCAGTAGTCGAAACAGTACCACCTGTTATCGATCCTCCTGATCCAGAAGAATATGCTTCAATTTGAAAAATAGGCGAAGTTGCTGCTGCTGCTGTAATTGTAAATGGATAATACTTTCCACTCTTACCTACTGGAAAAATATATCCCCCTGTTGAATTATTGAGACTCCATTTAACAGGTCCATTAATGTAAGACGCTGATGAACCACCAGAAATTGCTGAAGTTGCAGTATTTGTAATCGTTAATAAGGTTGAAGTTGTTAATATACCCGATGTTAGTGTTAATGCCCCTGTTGAAATAGTTGTTGCTTGAGATAAGGTCACCCCTGTGCTTGAAGATGTAATTGTTTCTGAATTATTTATTTTTAAAGTACCTGTAAGAATTGAAGGTAAACCTGTACCCGTTACTTGTGCAGCTGTACCATTATATTCAAAATAAGTATTACTAAATGTTCGTGTGGTAGTTTGAACAGCACCCGTCGCTGTAGAAGAATAAATACCACTAGCATGACCAATATACAATTTTGATCCTGAATTTAATATCGTTGAGCCTGCTCCGGTAGTATAATATGGATTAGGTATATCTAAAGAACCACCACTTAATACAGTTAATGAATTTGACAAACTAAAATTTGATGCTAATTTAAGATAAGAGCCACTATTTACAGTAAAAGGGATATAAGTTGTGGTAAATGTGCCTGCAGATTGGGTAAAAGTTTGTGTTCCTGATTTTGTAAAATAGATAGCACAGTTTGAAGTTGTATTTGATGAATTTCGTAAAGTTCCTGAAGTCATTAAAAAATTACCACCAATATAAAGTGAACCTGAATATGAACCTGGAGTATTATTTAAATCAAAAATTCCACCCGAAAGTGAAAAATCACCAAGTACTTCTAATATTGTTCCACTTGTGCCTGCACCAGTATAAATTTCATAAAAAGTACCTCCAGTCTGTATGAAATTTCCAGAAATTGTTAATTTACCTGCTGTACTTTTATCAAATAGAAATAAAGATCCAGATGTTCCTGTCCTAGCAATTGTAAGATTGCCATTTATTGTTTTTGTTGAAGCACCAGATAGCCGAATTCTATAATTAGTATTGTTGGATGCAATAATATTCCATAAAATATTACCAAAATTACAAGAAGATGATGTCATTAATGCTTCTAAAGCCATACTTGTTCCAGTATTGTAAGTAGTTTGTAAATCTTGAAATTCAAATGTACTTGAAGCATCGAATGATTCTATTCCAGTAAATGTATTAGCCCAAATATCTCCTGAGTGATTATTTACATATTTTCCATTGGCATCTATTTGCCAAGTAGTTGAAGATGATAAAGTAATTAAATGACTAGCCGTTAGTGTTGCTCCTCCTTCAATCCATAATTTTGAGCTTGTACCTGAAATCGACCAGGTTCCCGTTGTAGTTAATGAATGTGCTGTTCCTCCTGGAGCACTTGCAGAACCTTGAATAACAAATATATCACCTGAAGTAAAACCACCAGGTGTCGATCCACTTGTTCCGTCTCTATTACTATTCCAGTTTGTATTTACATTTGGTGCTGTTCCTGATTTGGAATAATATGTAGCCCCCCAAGCCCCAACTCCCCAAACCATCCCCACAAGCACCAACAACAATCTTAGTGCTCCACTTCTACTCCCTCCTAAAAATTTCGTAAAATTTTTCATCTTTTTTATCGTTGTTTCTAGTCTGTTTTTCAACCTACTAGAAGATTTAACATTCTTTTATTTTTTTTTAACGACTTACACTGTAATAAACCGTAATTTTATACGTTATACTACGTATAATTTAATTTTTCAAAAACTACGCAGTAAAACGAATCACTAAAACAACTAAACACTTATTTACCAATTAATTAATTTTAAAATAGCAGTCTAAACTAGACTTTCAAAACTAACTATTAACATTCGTAAACATGCTACGTATCTATCTTTTACCTCGAAGCCTTCGTTTGGAAAGTGACAACGCTCGTTTGCGCGGTCTTTCTTATCAAACGTTTCGATGTGTGGTAGGTTGCTTGCAATTTCACGAAAAGCGAAAGCAGTACCAACAAATCTAACACACAAATATACATAATATTACGAAAAATAGTTTGCATACGCAAGCTAAATATGTAGACTTTGTTCACAGTTAGAAGTTTCTATTGTTTGTTATAAAAACAGTAGTTTACTCATAATCATAGAATTAGTGGTTTTTGGGATACGATGGCATTGTTAATAAGATATTAACCTAGGTTAACACGTTGGAGGAAAGGATTTTTTAGAAGTGTTGTTTTTATAAACGAACACCTTACGTCATGAAAACGGTCAATTATAATCTTCGAACGCTACACGCGAAGCAAGAAACAAGCATATTACTGAGTGTACATTTTCAGGGCAAGCGCTTGCGCATGAGTACCAAGGAGCGCGTGCTTGTATGTCACTGGGACCGAGCAAAACAACGCGTATTGGCACCCGAAGACCAGGAACGAACAAACAGCATTAACCAACGTCTGGACGCATTGGAGGCAACGATTTTGCAGTATTTGGAGGAAGTGCCAAAAATGCAGGAAACGCCTACTTTGGAAGGGATTAAACAACATATCACTGCTTTTTTAGACCAACGTAGCACTACCGAAAAGTCGGCTTATTTCTGGAAGTTGTTTGACGCATTTGTGGCTTACAAACAAAAAACCACGCAGTCGCACCAAGACTACGACCATGCCTTACGCAAGCACTTGCAAGCAACCGAAGTTACGAGTGGCATCCGTGTAAGTTTTGATGCTTTGCAGTACTCCGAACAGGGGTTTGTGGAGCAGATGCGCAGTTATATGTTGCTCACCGCCACCAACCAAAAAGGCACGAAAGGGTTGCAAATGAATACCGTATGGAAGCAATTTAAGAACCTGAAAGCATTTTTGAATTGGTGTTTTGACCATGCCTACATTGCGAAGTTTTCCACGAAACACATGCATACTGCCACCGAAGTAGTACAGCACGTGTATTTGACCGAGAAAGAGTTGGAAGCATTGGAAACGTTAGCACTGAGTGGCGAACGCAAAACCGTACGGGATTTGTTTTTAGTGAGTTGCGAAACAGGGATGCGTTTTAGCGATGTGAGTCAGTTAGGAACCCATACACGTCAGCCAGGGCAATTTGAAATTTACCCTAAAAAAACGCGCAACCAGAGTTACAGCAACCGCATTTTGATACCGTATTCCAAACGCGTAAAACGGATCCTTGCAACGTATCCTACAGGCGAACTTCCACAATATGCCTATACTAAAATACACACGTTCAATAAACTACTGAAAGAAATTTGCAAAGAAGCAGGGATTGTAGAAACGAGTACCTACTACCAAAAAGTTCAGGGGGAATCGGTGGCTATAACACGTAAAAAATACAGCTTAATCTCCTCCCACACAGGGCGAAGGACCTTTTGCACCTTGAAGTTTTTAGCTGGAATGCCTAGTCATGTGATCATGAAGTTTAGTGGTCACAGTTCGGAGCAAAATTTCCTACGCTATTTGCGCTTGGATGCAGAATTAACGGCGAACACGTATAAATCGTTCTTTGAATAAAAAAACAACCTCATAGGTTGACAACGCACCCCTTTTTGGGTGCTTTTACCGAAACGATTAGGCTCGGATGAAAGTCTAGTTTAGACTTTCACGGGGAAAATTTCTCTCCGCTTACTTTCCATTAAATTACAACAAAAACAAGGGTTACGCAAATATTTCTTTCTTTTTTTCGCTTTTATTTTAGCGGAAATACACGAAGACAAGTAGAAGAGAAAAAAAGAATTAGTTAAGCGTTTGATGTTGAATATCATTCGCAGGAAATAAAAAGAAATAAGATGGAAGGAATGGTAGAAACAAAGTACAAAAACGGCGTTAGAATTGGGAAGATTGGCATTTTAATGTTACTATTTATTTGTTTTTTCACGGGAAAAAGTTTTGCAACGAATTATTATGTTGCGACGAATGGGACAGTTGGAAATAACGGAACCGCAGTTGGTACTCCAAAAGCAACAATACAAAGTATTTTTGACACCTATAATTTGGGAAGTGGGGATATTATTTATGTGGCGGCAGGGACGTATACAGAGAAAGGAATTGCCATTGGTTCTGATGATGAAAGTTTCACGATTCAAGGGGCAGCATTGTCTAGCGGAACACCAACGAGTATCTTTGACTCAGATAACACAAGCCTTTGGATGGGTATTACTAATTCAACCAACGACAACATTACGATTGATAAAATCACTATAAAAGATTATACCAGAGGGATAAATCAAAATACAGATGGGGTTGATGGTTTAATTTTAACAAACTGTTTATTTGACAATTGTGATGTTGCTTCATCAAATGGAGCTGCAATCACTCTTTTTTCAACAACAAGTACTTTTAACACAACCATTACAAACTGTACTTTCCAAAATTGTGACATTACAGGATCAGGGAGTGGTGGTGCTATCTATGCATCTACGACATCCGGAGAAATTAATCTAAATATAACCAGATGTAAATTCGCTAATAATTCCTGTGCAGGTATAAACAACGGCTCAGCTATCGCAGTTAATGGTAGTACTAATTCAGATTTAATTATTATTAACAGCCAATTTTACGGAAACACATCTAATTCTTCAAGCCACAATGGGGTTATTTATGGTAATGCCAATACTACTTTGACTGTTAAAAATTCAACAGTTTATAATAATACAAGTCCTGCAGGTAGCACAAATGGTATTTATGCAGCATATATTGCCAACATCTACAATACTATACTTTACAGTAATACTGGCAAAGACTTTTATGATGCAGGGTCTTCTACCACATCATTAATCAATTGTTGTTATGGTATAATCACAGCAGATGTAACAACAAATTGTTTGGCAGCTAACACCAATCCACTTGTGACAAGTACTACGAACATGACGCTTCAAAGCAGTTCCCCATGTATCAACGCCGGTACAACTACAAACTCCCCTCCTATTGATGATTATGCTTCCAATTTGCGTAAAGGGAATCCAGACATTGGCTGTTATGAATATACAAGTGGAACATGTGGAACAACGTACAGTGGCACATATACGATTGGAACACTTGCATCTGGAGGGAATTGGACTACACTTACTGCAGCATTAGCTGCGATAAAAGAATGTATTTCAGGGAATGTCATTTTGGAATTGGATGAAACGTATCGTACGACACAAGAAGTAAACGAAACGTATCCGATAAACTTTTACGGGCTTAATACTTCCGCTTCAGCGACGTTAACGATTAGACCAAAAAGCAATGTTACCGCTGCAATTACGATGGACGGAAGTTCTACTAGTGCGCTGATTGATATGAATGGAGCAGATTATGTAACGATAGATGGTAGATTAGGTGGTTCAGGGACAACGAACTTTCTAACAATTTATAATACAACAACGAGCGGTAATGTTATTCGTTTTAACGAGGGCGCAACCAACAACACGATACAATACACGAATATCAAAAGTGCTGGTACATCCACTGTAGCGACGGTACTTTTTGGAACTTCAAGTTCGGTAGGAAACAGTAATAATACCATTGATAATTGTATCATTTTTCCGAATAGTGGTACGCAGAAATATGCGATAGAATCGACTGGGTCGGCAGGGTATGTGAATGCGTCGAATACGATTTCGAATTGTGAGGTGAGGGATTTTGGAGATGATGGAATTTATATTAATACAAATTCGGATGCATGGATGATACAAGGTAATAGTATATATCTTACTACTTCAATTGGAGGTTCAGCTGCTGGAACTAATAATTATGCATTTATTTTTGTTGATTCCGGTGATGGATATCAAATAAATCAAAATTATATTGGTGGCACTTCTTCTAAATGTAATGGTGAATATAGTACTGTAATTAATAATGCTTCAGGTGATAATATAATGTATGGTATTTATTTAGGTCAAAATTTAACTGGCTCATCACAAACATTACTTAAAGGCAACGAAATAAAAAAAATACAATGTAATGAATCTACAGGATCAGGAAACACAAATGTTAGTGCTTTAGCAATTATGTGTTCATCTACAACAATCCAAATTTCTGAAAATATTGTAGATAACATTGTAAATGGAGTTAGCTCTGGTGTAATAAAAGGATCTTCTTATTTAGTAAGTTCAACAAATAGTAACTTAACAATTACAATAAATCATAATAAGTTTACTAACTTATCAAATAGTGGTCATAACGGTACTGATCTTCAATCAAAAATTTTCTCTCTAGATGGAATCACATCAGGTACACTTAAGATTTATAACAACTTCATTAGTACGCCAAATTTATATGCAACATATACTGGTCATTTAGTCTCAATTGGTGCTTTGACATCTTATATTTACAGCAATACATTTCTATATAATCAAATAAGATCAAGCACTTCTAGCAATTTAAGGAATTTAAACCTATCAACCGGAACGTATTATTTATATAATAATATATTTATTATAAAAAGTGGAACAGATTGTCAAAATTTATATGTACCAACAAATGGAACTATATATCATGATAATAATTATTATCAGGCTACAGGAGGAACAGCTAATGCAATAACATTTAACACTACTTCTATCTCCTTTGCAAACTGGGAAGGTTCTACAGTTACCTTGTCAAGAACAAATGGAACTGGAAATTTAATTACAAACTATTCAAGTGGTACTAACGGAACAGGTCAATCAAATACAATCTATCTAGATATCAATGGGCAAGCTACATCATCAACCTATTTATCTCAAAAAGGAAAGAATTTATACAATGATGCAAATATTAATATTCAGAATGATTTAATTAAAATCTCTAGACCTAATGCAAATCAATATATAGGAGCATATGAAAGTATTTCAGGATCAATTTGGTATTCTAAAACTTCTACTTCTAACACTCCTTCTCAATCAACTTCAAATTGGACTAGATACAGGTCTGGAAGCAATTACAGTTGTCGAACCGGTTCGTGTGCAACTAATCTAGCAGGTACAATTTCAAAATCATCAACAACAATAACTGGAACGAATACAAATTTTCTTTCAGACTTCTCAGTTGGTGATACTATAAATAAAAGTGATGGTACTTTTTGGGGGAATGTTGTAGCAATTTACTCAAACACATCTATGAAGGTTAGTTCTTCCTCAGGTTCAGGTACAGGTGGCGGAAATAATTACTATAATTCAACTAGATATACAACTTCAAATAATCCATCTGACTTTACAACTACAAGTCAAATATTTATAATTCAACAAGGTCATCAATATCAAGCAGGCGCAACATGGACAGGAGCATCTGGAAATAAAGTAGTTATAGAAAATGGAGGAGCATTAGATATAAACAACAAAACCGTAGATTCTTGGGGTTCTTTTGAAATCCAAGGTTCAGGAGTTTCTAATTCAGGTGCACTTTTCAATAGCACGGGTAGTTCATTAACCACTTTTGCAAATCCGATTACCCTAACAGGAAATGCTACTTTGGCTTCTTCCGGAACAGGAGGTCTGACATTAAGCGGAATAATAAGCGGTGGGTATGCATTAACAAAAATAGGTAACGAGACACTTACCTTATCAGGCGCAAACACATATACTGGAAATACTACAATAAATGCTGGAACATTAAATATTTCTTCCGATGGTAATTTAGGTGCTGTTCCTGGTTCGACAACTGCTTCTAGCATAACTTTAAATGGTGGAACTCTTGGAATTACGAATGATTTTACGTTATCCTTAAATAGGGGTATTACAATAGGCACTTCCAATGGATCAATAGATGTGTCAAGCACAAAAACCTTATCTTATGGAGGTGTTGTTGCTGGAAGTGGCAATTTAACAAAAACTGGTGCTGGTACTTTAATGCTTTCTGGAGTGAATACCTTTACGGGTAAAACAATTTTATCCAACGGTTCAATCTCCCTAGGCGTTGCCAATGCTTTACCAGTGAGTGCATCAGCGGGTGTAATTCAAACCACCACAACTTCAGGTGTAACTTTGAATTTAGGATTGTTTGATTTAGGTTCTGGTACGGCAACAGCAAGTTCTGCTGGTCAGTTAGATTTAGATGTGAATACTACAATTAACCTAGGAACAAGTGGTGCTAACAAATACTACTTTAAAGCAAGTAGTGGTCAAACATGGGATGCTTCCACCATCACAATATACAATTGGAATGGTGTTGCAGGTACAGCAAACACAAGTGGACGTCAAATTTTTATTGGCTCAGATGGGACAGGTTTGAATTCAACACAACTGAGTCAAATTACATTTAACAATTATTCGTGTGGTGCAATGATTCTAAGTACTGGAGAAATAGTTCCTAAAGCTGGACCAACATCCGTAATTTCTGGAACACAAAGTATTTGTAATGGTGCTACTTCTTCTAATATCAGTATTGCTTTGACTGGTTCTCAACCTTGGAGTCTTACCTATACCGATGGTACAACACCAGTTTCTGTTACTGGTATTACATCCAGCCCATATACTTTTACGGTGAGTCCTTCGTCATCTAAAACATATACTGTATCTGCTTTAAGCGATGCAAATTGTACTGCTAACGCTGGTGATAAAACAGGTAGTGCAACGGTTACTGTAAATGCGCGTCCTACTTCTCTGATTTCCGGAGATCAAACTATTTGTAATGGTGCTACTTCTTCTTATATCAGTATCGCTTTGACGGGTACTCAACCATGGAGCCTTACCTATACGGATGGTACAACCCCTGTATCCGTTTCTGGAATTACAAGCAGTCCATATACTTTTACGGTGAGTCCATCATCTTCTAAAACATATACTGTATCTGCTTTAAGCGATGCAAATTGTACTGCTAACGCTAGTGATAAAACAGGTAGTGCGGTTGTAACGGTAAATCCATTACCTACAGCAACCATTTCAGCAGGAGGAGCAACTACTTTTTGTAGTGGAGGAAGCGTAACCTTAAACGCATCTGCAGGTGCATCCTATCTTTGGAGTAATGGCGCTACAACTTCAAGCATCAATGTTACCGCTACAGGTAATTACTCCGTAATTGTTACCAATGCAAGTGGATGTAGTGCTACTTCTTCAGAAACAAATGTCACCGTAACAACATTACCAACCGCTTCTATTACCTATAACGGTTCCCCATTTACCACCAACCAAGGTGCGGGTCAAACTGTTAGTTTAAGCGGTACAAGTGGCGGTTTATATTCTTCTACCACTGGTTTAAGTATCGACATTACAACTGGATCCGTTACTCCAAGTTCAAGTACACCTGGTAACTACACCATAACGTATACCATACCAACGAGTGGTGGGTGTCCGCAAGTAAGCGCTACAACAGATATAACTATTCATTCAGACGTTACCACTTTTTATTATAATGGTATTTCACCAATGTCGAGTATGTCTAATTGGGGTTCAAATCCTGACGGAACAGGAACACATCCATCTAGTATGACGGTAGGCGGAACAACATTCTACATTCTACACAACACTACCACTACCCCAACGAACGACGCTAGTTGGTCACTAGATCCAAGTAGTAAAATTATCGTAGGTGATGGAATTCATCCGACAAACTTTACCATAACTAATACGAATCCAGTAAGTGGTACAATTGATGTATCTAATAATATGACACTAACGATTACGAGTACAACTATACCAACTTTAGGCACGATAGATGTGGGGGCAACCATACATTTTAATGCTCCGACTGGTACACAAGTAATACCAGCAAAAAACTATGGTAACGTAACAATAAGCAATGCATCCTCAAAAATTGCGGGTGGTGCGATAACGGTTAACGGAAACTTTGTATTTAATGGAGGCTCCAAACTCACATTAAACAATTACGATTTAACAATAGGAAGTAATGGGATATTTAGTGGGTATGATGATGCTAATTTTATCGTCACGAATGGATCTGGTAAAGTAATACAACGAGATTTAGGTAGTAGTGCAGTTGTAGGAAAACAGGTATTCCCGATTGGATTTTCTGCTAATTCAAATGACTACACACCATGCACATTAAACAATACAGGAACTACTCGTGATATTAGTGTTTATATCGGTCAAGGTCGTTTGTCTAATGGAACTTCAGGTTCACCTAAAACAAATCATTGTATCGACAGAAGTTGGTATGTGAGTGCAAATGGTGCTGGTTATACCGTTTCTATGACACTCCAATGGAATATTGCACGAGAATTACCAGATTTTACTCGAACAAATTGTTACATAGGTCATTGGAACGGTACTTCTTGGGACACAGGATTTACACCTGTTTCTGCAACAAATAGTTCAGGAGACTTTTACACTATTTCCCGAGATTCTATCACCTCCTTCTCCCCTTTCAGTGTAGAAGATCCAAGCGCATTACCAATTACTTTAATTAATTTCACCGCAAAAACAGAAGGCAAAAAGGTACGTTTAGATTGGGAAACAGGTTCCGAAGAAAACAATGATTTCTTTACCGTAGAAAGATCTTTGGATGGTAAAACTTTTGAGAAAGTATTTACGAAAAAAGGATCCGGAAACAGTAAAGTGAATCAATACTACTTTGGCTACGATGCGAATCCATATACCGGAGTGTCTTACTACCGTTTGAAACAAACCGATTTTGATGGTAAGTTTGCGTATTCAGACATTGTATCCGTGAAATTAGTCGTAGCACAAATTCCTTCTGAAATAGACGTAAATGTATACCCAAACCCTGTTACGAATCAATTGATCCATGTCGATTTAAAAGCACAAAACAATGCAAGTTACACACTACATTTACTAAACGAAATTGGTCAGGTAATATTTTCAGATACCTATGATGCATTCGTCGGAAATAATAGTTATGAAATCCATTTACCAAACGCGGTGACAGGTTTGTATATAGTAGAGATAAGTAACCAAAACAAGGTAGTAGTAGATCGTGTAAAAGTGACAATTGCGAATAATTAAAGGAGTAAATCTAAACTTCATTCGACCCCTTGGAAACTAAAACCAAGGGGTTTTGTATTTTCACCTATATGCTTTGTCTAGCAATTTTGGTACTATTAACAACAAAACCTATTGTTGGAAACCTAGTAAAGAACAGTTTAAGCGCCGAAATTGTATTTCAATTTAAGTTATACAACTACTTTAACTATAAAAAAAACAGACTTAAAGTAGTCGTTAAAGCTCCTAACTTTTAAAGATATTAAGTTTAATATCGCTAAATATTTCCGCCAAAAATGGATAAAAAACACACTTTTGGCGGAAATAACACAAACTTCTTTACTTCACTACCGCATCTAAAATCATAGATAAAAGAACTATTTATTACTCACTGCTGTTATTAGACGTTTACAGGTTTTTATACTTCGAAAAATCATCGTATTTATACGCGATTTTGAAAAGTTTGGTAGCGTGTTTTTATTTTTTTTGTAATTTTATACTAGTTGCTATTTGACAATTAAAACGAATGTTACAGACAATTATATACCGATTCCTCCTGTTTAGTTTACTGGTTTCTGTAAACATAAACAATACGTTTGCGCAAAATTTCACAGACGAAGATCGTGCACGTATGATACGCACAGAAACAAAATTAGAGGCTTTAGAGAAGCGCATGGAGGATGGCTTTAACCAAATAGACAAGCGCTTTGAACAGGTAGATAAACGATTTGAGCAGGTAGATAAACATTTTGAAGAACACTTAAGTTACATCGGTTATATGGTTGGTATCTTCGGTGCTATTTGTGCTGTTATTATTGGATTTACCCTATGGGATCGTCGCACGATGTTAAAACCATTGGAATTAAAAGTACAAGCCATGGATAATGAACTGCTAAAAGTGAAAAATAATCGATCGAACCAAAGCAAAATTATTTCGGTACTTCGCGAGTTAGCAAAATCCAATACAAAACTTGCCGAAATCTTAAAATGGCATAAACTATTATAAGTTTAAAGGAGATTCATTTGTTTATCTGGAAGTACAAGTCTGATTTTTAATAATTAAAATACGATTTTTACACATGAAGTGCGCTTCAAACAGTTTAACTAGCACAGATATTAACAATTCAGGGTGCAAACTAACATTCATTAAAAACACTAATTGTTAATAAACAGACTTTTAGCTTTTCTTCAATTAAAACTTAAACCATTGTTTTTCAATAGATAAACAACTAACTCAAATTGAATACCCCTGTAAAACAAGTGGTTAATTATTAACAAATACTTGCAAAATCCAATTTAAATTAGTAATTTACATGTTATGAATCATTTAGGAATACTTACTGGTTCAATGTTTCTCTAGTAACCTACTTTAATTATTTATAGGTGAACAAGAATCCACACACGTATTAACCCTAACCTCGAAAGTCATGGAAAATTTATACTATACACGCATTGAAAAAGAAGTAGTACCATCTCTTTCTTTTCACAAGGAGTTGGAATTGGATCAACACGACGATATCATTCAACGACTTGAAAAAGCGACACTTCTAGGAAATATACATCATTCTAAAGTAATTATATACTTCCAAGATGATGAAGGTCCTAAAAAAGTAGAGACAACCATCTGGGCAACTGGAACTAAATTTATTTGCCTCAAAGGAGGAATGTGGATACCAATATCACGTATACTAGATGTTGAATATGTGAGTTAAAACAATCACAATTCTAAAAAGGCTGTCTCTATTCGACAGCCTTTTTACTTTATTAAAACATGTATCTTCGAAGTTATTTAGGTGTATCAAAAGCGCCAAAGGCTACTAGTAAAACCATAACGGTCACGATAATTATAATGGAATATGCGATAAAAATCTTGATTTTATCGTCTTTTGTGTTCTCGTCCATAACCGTAGTATTTAGGTGAATAACATGTTTAATTTACGAAATTAATTACTGAAAAACAATGAATTACAAAATTAATTCTTAAAAATATCAGAACACAACACCTACCCAATTTACATTACCCTCCGAAAGCGTTATAGATACTCCAATCCACAACAAATAGTTGTTCGATTTAACAAAATAATTTCCATATTACTTTATTGTTTTTCATTTTCAATTTTCTACTTTAATAAGTACATTTGTTAGAGATATAACTTTTACCTACTGGATGAATTTTTTAAAAATCAATTATGGACATTCGCGCGTATTTGGCTTAGACTTATTACGGATGTTTGCTATCTTATATGTTGTTTTTGGACACAGTGCGATTTTAGTTCCTGAAGCATACAAAGACATCATTCGCAAAATAACCTTAGATGGTGTTGCGATGTTTTTTGTGTTAAGTGGATTTTTAATTGGAGGAATTCTTATCAAAATTGTAGAAAAAGAAAAACCGACGTTTCCAGTTCTACTCAATTTTTGGTCACGTAGATGGCTTCGAACCGCACCTATTTATTTCATCATATTAACAGTAGTATTAATATATACGTTTGCATTCAAAGTAGAACGTGTGCCCTCCGATTGGTATCGCTACTTTATCTTCACACAAAACTTAAACCATAAATTACCATTGTTTTTCGCAGAATCCTGGAGTTTAAGTATCGAAGAATGGTTTTACTTACTTACACCTATTGCTTTATTCTTTGCATTACAGATACGTAAAGCGACGGTAAAAACAACGACATTAATCGTATTAATCGCTGGAATCATAGCTATTATTAGTTACCGTTTGTATTTATATCGAACATTACATTTAACCGATTTCGAAGAATTAAACCTTCAAATTACACGACAAGTTTTACCACGTCTTGACTCCATTATGTTTGGCGTATTGGCAGCATATGTTGCGTACTACTTTCCTAAAGTTTGGAACAAAGCAAACTATGCCATTATTCCAATTTTAGCATTTGTTGCATTATACTATTTGAAATTCAAAAACCCAAGTAACATCAGTGAATACTCCATCGTCTGGCTTCCAATTATTAAATCACTGATTGTTTTTATCTCTTTACCTTTTTTAACAAATTGGAAAGAATTTCGTTTTCCGAAAATAAGCAAAGCAGTTACGTTTATCAGTTTAATTTCATATTCTATGTATTTAACCAACCTAACCGTTGTGATACATATTTTCATTAAGCATGTACTTCATGGTAATTACTTGCACAAACATGTACTTCCAAGTTATTGGGAATACGAATACCTTTTATTTTGGGCGGTAACTATCGTTCTATCTTATCTTTTGTATGTGATGATTGAAGTTCCATTTATGAAATTACGTGATATAAATAAAAAATAAAACCCTAACGCTATGCATCCAAGAATTACGCAAATCAAAGAAAGAATTCAACCAATTCGTGAATCGATTGTGAACCATGCCTTGTTTCAAGAAATTAAAACCATGGAAGATATTCAGTTATTCATGCAACATCACGTGTATGCTGTCTGGGATTTTATGTCTTTGCTTAAATCGCTGCAACGCAACTTAACATGTGTCGAAACTCCTTGGTTTCCTACTGGCGCACCTGAAACGCGTTTTTTAATCAACGAAATTGTCGTTGGGGAAGAATCCGATGTGGATGCACATGGTGTTCGCAAAAGTCATTTTGAACTTTACCTTGACGCAATGCAACAAGCAAATGCTTCGACAGATGAAATCCTTGGTTTTTGTAATTCGCTACAAAACACCCAAAATATGGAGGAGAGTTTTGCAGTTAGTAATACCCCAGAAAGTGTACGAAACTTTGTACGTTTCACCTTCCAAACGATACATACAAATAAATCTTATTTACAGGCAGCAATTTTTACATTTGGTCGTGAAGATTTAATTCCAAACATGTTTTATGCCTTGGTCAATGAATTAAACAAACAATTTCCAGATCAAATTGCACCAATTAAATATTACCTCGATAGACATATCGAAGTAGATGGAGACCACCATAGCCACTTGGCAATTCAAATGACAGAAGAATTATGTGGAACAAACGATGCGCATTGGGACGAAGCAGAATCCTACATTTTAGCATCCTTGGAACAACGAAAATTACTATGGGATGGCGTACTAACAGCAATACAAACAAAAAAACGTATCGCTCAAACACATTAAAATAGCGCACGCACCAATGGAGGATATTCGCTGGAAACAACGTTTTATGAATTTTGAAAATGCCTTAAAACAATTAGTTGAAGGAGTAGATAAATTTGCAAATACGGAAGAAAACATCATTAAAGCAGGTATTATTCAACGATTTGAATTTACCCATGAATTAGCCTGGAAAGTTTTAAAAGATTATCTGGAATATGAGGGTTTAAATCAAATTACAGGTTCTCGAACTGCTACTCGGGAAGCGTTTAATAAAAATATCCTTGAAAATGGCGAAGTGTGGATGGAAATGATTGAAAGTAGAAATAACACTGTACATACGTATCAAGCATCTATTTTGGAAGAAGAATACGAAAAGATAATTAAACACTACCTACCAGCACTCCTTTCGTTTGAAAGAAAAATGAAAACATACCTCTAAAACCTATTGGATAACTAACTTTAATTAAAACAAATGGAACAAGATATTCGCTGGAAACAACGTTTTATGAATTATGAGAAAGCTCTAATTGTACTTCGTAATTTTACTAGCGTTGAAAAATTAAATATTCGAGAAGAACAAGGCTTAATCAAGTCTTTTGAATACACCTATGAACTTGGATGGAATGTCATGAAAGATTTTCTTCTAGAAAAAGGGAATAATGAAATATATGGTTCAAAAGATTCAATTCGACAAGCATTTAAGATGGGCATAATCGACAATGGAGATGCATGGATGAATATGGTAAATGACCGTAATCGCACTGTTCATACCTACGATCATGAAAATGCAGAAATAGTAGTTAACAATATTTTAAATAATCATATTTCTGCTTTTGAAAATTTTTATTCAAAAATGAAAACATATCTCTAATGGAAACGGAATCTTTGAAATTCGGACTAAAACAAACGACGATTGATAAAATCAATGGGGTATTTCGCTTACATCCTGAAATTGAAAAAGTAGTTATTTATGGTTCGCGTGCAAAAGGAAATTACCGCCCAGGTTCGGACATCGACATCACCCTCTTTGGAGAAAAAGTAACTCGGGACACGCTCTCTAAACTCGACTGGGAAATTGACGATTTGAACACTCCTTATTTATTTGATATCTCTATTTATACGAAACTGAACGCTCCTTCGTTACAAGAACATATAGACCGTGTAGGCCAAATATTTTACACGAAAGAAAACCATAATTCATAATTCATAATTCATAATTCATAATTCATAATTCTTTAAAAAATGGATATTTTAGCACTCATCGGAATCATCGTACCAACATTAAGTTTATCTATTATCTTGGTATATGTATTAAAATCACAACAACAGAAAGTAGTAGAAATACCTACTCCAGTTGCAACACCTGCACCTTCGGTAAAAAACACCAATGAAAATGCTAAGTTTTTCTTACCACATCGCGTGGAAGCATACCAACGCATCATTTTGTTCATGGAACGTATTTCCCCAAATTCGTTGGTGATGCGAAAATTTCAAAATGGCATGCAAGCAAAGGAACTTCAGGCAGAACTTCTATCTACCATTCGTAGCGAATTTGAACATAACATTGCGCAACAAATCTTCATCTCACCTCAAGGTTGGAAAATGGTAAAAGAGTCCAAAGAAGAAATCATCAAAATCATCAACTTAGCGAGTAGTCAAATCGATGAAAACGGTAACGCTTTAGACCTTTCACAAAAAATCTTTGAAATCGCTACACAACTTGAAAAACTGCCTACTGAAATTACAAACGAGTTTTTGATTAACGAATTACAGAAGTTGTTTTAGAATAAAAAAGGTCACCTCCCTCTGACACCTGCACTACGGCTTGGTTTTCGAAAGTAATACTTTCTCACCTCTGGGAGAGACGATTTACGGCTCACTTCGAAAACATTAAGTTCTTTTATTTTTTTTTGCAAAACATAAGGTTTCCCTCCTCGAGGAGGGATTAAGGGAGGTGACAAAATACCTCTCCAAAACCATCCATCACTCTTCATTTTCTCTGTCTCCCAAAGCGTCACTCCTCACTTCGGTTCCTGAGGCTCTCGAAGGACCGTCACTCAATATCCCGCTTTCTCCTTCGGATACGCATTAAACGTCCCTGACCCCATCGCGATTAAAGTTTCTCCGTCATATACTTTGACTTCTGAAACTAGAATTCTATTTCCTTTGGAAACCACATTTGACTTTGCTACGATTTTCGCACCTAATACCGCTGGCTTTAAGTAACGTAACGACAATTCCAACGTGGAGACTACTTTATTCTCGTTTACAACCGCACTCAAACATGCTACTCCAAGTGCTGCGTCCATTAAGGATGCTATAACACCACCATGTGCTGCGATCGGCGTAGCCAGATGTTTATCTTCAATCGTGATATAATAATCTACCTTTCCAATTTCTGGAATTTCGCAATGCATACCAATCAAATCTCCAAAATGATTGCTTCGCGCATATTGTGCTATTAATTCGGATGAAAACATACTTATTACGCTTTTGTTACTGCATTTTCATGATGAAATTGAATGCCTTTAGCGGTTAACTCAGTATAGACTTTCTCATTCAACGCATAAAAAACAGAAGAATGATCATCGGTCAACGTCCATACGCGCGCATGGATTTCAATCGAAGTTGTCGTCATTGCTCCAATCCCTACAAAAGGTTTAGGATCTTGAAGCACACGTGTTTCTTCTGAAAACAAAGTAAGCAAATTCGTTTTTACCTCTTCAAAATCTGTCCCATATTCTAAATGAAAAACAAATTCCACCCTTCTACTTTCTGCCTTAGTCAAATTGGTAATATTTCCATTGGCAATTGGTCCATTTGGCAAAATAACTACTTTATTATCTGGTGTATAAATATGTGTATTGAATATTTGTATCTCTTTCACAACCCCTTGTGCCGTTTGCGCTAAAATCGTATCCCCTACTTTAAATGGTTTGAACACCAAAATCATCACTCCCCCAGCAAAATTCGATAAGGTGCCCGAAAACGCCATACCGATAGCCAAACCTGCTGCTCCTAATAAGGCCACGAACGAAGTCATTTGGATACCAAACTGCGTGATACTTGTAACAACGACTAATAACTTTAAGGCGGTAGAAGTCAAACTAGACAAAAACGTTACCAAACTTTCATCCGTATGGCTACGTTTTAAAACACGACGAATTGTTTTAGATGCTAAATTAGCCAGCCAAAAACCAGCAACTAATATTACAATGGACAACAATAAATCCGTACCTATTTTCAATGCCCATTTTTCAATCTCTTCCATGGAGAAACCAAACATTTTCTTTTCAATTGCTTGCAAACCAATCTTCATCTTTTCGTAGTTAGTGTGCTACAAATTTAAGAAAGTAAGTGGAAAGTTGAAAGTCCAATATGGAAAGTTAAATTTCTGATTTTAATGCGATAGTTTCAACTATTCATTTTATACTTTAACTTTATACGCGCGCATTTTACAATTAATACCCCATGAATTATTTCAAAGATAAAATATGTTGGATTACAGGTGCTTCTTCTGGAATTGGAGAAGAACTTGCTATTCAATTAAGTCAGTTAGATGCTCGGGTGATACTCTCTGCTAGAAATAAGGAGTCGCTGCAAGAGGTACTTTCAAAAATGAAACATCCAGAGCATCATATTGTACTACCTCTCGATTTAGAAAATCAAAACGAATTCCCTACACTTTGTCAATCCATTATCAAACGCTTTGGAAGAATTGATATGTTATTTAACAATGGAGGTTTGAGTCAACGTTCCGAGGTACATGAAACATCCATCGAGGTAGATCGCAGAATCATGGAAATCAATTATTTTGGCAACATTGCACTTTCAAAAACCGTACTTCCTTATTTTAGAGAACAAAAAAGCGGACATATCATTGTAACTTCCAGTGTTGCTGGAAAATTCGGATTCTTTTTACGTTCTGCCTACAGCGCATCTAAACATGCACTTCAAGGATATTATGAAAGTTTACTGCTAGAAGAAGCGAAAAACAACATTGCAGTAACTATTTTGTGTCCTGGAAAAATAAATACACCTATCTCCATGTCTGCATTACATGGAAATGGTGAAAAACATAATGCAATGGACCACAACCAAGCAACTGGCATGCCTGTTTCAGTATGTGTTTCCAAAATTTTGAAAGCTGTATCTAACAAGAAAAAAGAAGTGTTAATTGGAAACCGCGAAATTTATGCGGTCTATATCAAGCGTTTCTTGCCTGCCTTGTTCTGGAAAATCATCAAAAACGAAAAAGCTACTTAAAAGTTGAAGAATTTACTGGAAGTTTTCTTTTAACACAAAGTACGCTGAGAAATAATCTACAAGATTGAAAAATTAAGTGTACAAAGAGCAAACCAACGACCTTGAATTAAAATACACTTCATTTTGACGTAATCAATAACCTCTGCGACCTCAAAAACGCCTTACCTTCAATAAATCCCTCCTTGCCCTCTGCGATAAAATAACTTCCCCATCTCCCTTTGACAAAGTCAAAAACCTCTGCGACCTCAAAAACGAGTAAACTTCAAAATTCTCTTCGTGACCTTTGTGTTTAATTCTCTCCATCCCCCTCTACTTTCCCAAGTAAACTCCTTTTTCTACTATACCCAAAATACACCACCAATCCAATCACCAACCAAACACCAAAACCAATCCAATTAGAGGCGTCTAACTCTGTCATCATGTAAAAACAACTTAACAACCCCAACAAGGGAATTGTAGAAAAATTATATTTGAAAGCTAATCCACTAAACAGTAAAGTAACTCCAATAAACACCCATTGCGAAATGGTAACATTCATTATTCCGAATGTATAGATCATTCCTGCAATTATTAAAACGACAACTGGCATAACATACTTTGCATTCAAATAAGGTGTTTTGAAACTTGCTTGAGGTCCACCTTTAAGCGTCTGCATTACTAAAACTCCACCACATACCAATACAAATGCAAAGAGTGTCCCAATACTACAAAGATCCGTCACCATCTTCAAATTCATAAATAGCGCCGGAATAGCAACCACAAACCCCACAACAATGGTAGCAAAACTTGGCGTTTTATATGTTGGATGAATCTTTGCAAAACGTTTAGGTAATAATCCATCCCGACTCATGCTCATCCATATGCGCGGTTGACCCATTTGAAATACTAACAATACGCTCGCCATCGCAATGACTGCACTGACTGCAATTATCCCTGCTATCCATGTGACATGTAATTTTTCAAAAACAAAGGATAGAGGATCTCCTACATTCAATAACTTATAGTCAACCATACCAGTCAACACAAGCGCTATTAAAATATATACAACCGTACAAATGATGATGGACCACATCATTGCTTTTGGTAAATCGCGTTTCGGGTTCTTACATTCCTCTGCAGTAGTAGATATAGCATCAAAACCAATATATGCAAAAAAGACTGCCGATACTCCTTTTAATACCCCACCGATACTTTCTGGAGCAAAAGGCTGCCAATGTTTGACATCTACATAAAACGCACCAACTATTAGCACCAATAAAATCACAAATAATTTAATGAATACCATTACATTACTAGCACGTTTGGTTTCACGCACTCCGCGATAAACCAACCAAGTAATCAGTACAATAATACCTAACGCAGGTAAATCTGCAACAAAATGAAAACTACCAATGCGAGGCGCACCCAACCAGGCCTTATATGCAGTTTGCGCATGCAGATCTAAGGAACGTAGTGGTATTCCTTGCTTCAATAAAACAGTCACTCTCTCAAATCCTGCATGGGCAGACAAATAATCCATCTGCATCCAAGCAGGGAGTTCAAGACCTCCACTAGCAAGTAAACTTGTAAAATAATCACTCCACGAAATTGCTACCGTAATATTTCCAATCGCATATTCCATGATTAAAGACCATCCAATAATCCATGCGACAATTTCCCCAAATGCAACATAGGAATAAGTATATGCACTCCCTGAAACTGGTATAATAGAAGCAAATTCAGCATAGGCAAATGCAGAAAAACCACACGCTAAAGCCGTAAATAAGAACAAAAATATAACTGCTGGACCACCAGCATGACTAGCATTTCCAATGGTACTAAAAATCCCTGCACCGATAATCGCTGCAATACCAAAAGAAATTAAATCTTTTAAGGTTAAATGTCTCCCTAATTGTTTTCCTGCCTCTTCATCCGCCTTTACTTGCAGGAGTATCTCTTCTACCTTTTTTTTTCGGAATAAAGAAGTGTTTTTCATAAATAGGTAACTAAATAGTTAAACGAAAAAAGACCTTAAAAAAAGGTCTTTTTGAAATATATTTTAAGGAAATTCTATTGAGGGATAATCAATTTTTGGCCTATCTCAATTTTGTCATCCGATAAGTTATTTGCTTTACGTATTGCATCTGGCTTCACACCATATTCAGCTGCTAGTCCATTGATCGTATTACCTGATTTGACAGTATGACTTTTAGAATTACCAGACTTTGCTTTCTTATCTTCTTTCTTCTTTTCTTCCTTCTTTGGCTCTTTTTTCTTCTCTTCTTTTTTCTCAGAAACTTTTGGTGCAACAGTTGCTTCTTCTTTCGGAGTTGTCGCCTCCTCTACCTCTGTTTCATCACTAGATTCGGTCGCTGTTTCTTCCTCATCCGTTACCTCTTCTTCCGTTTCTTCCTCTTCCTCCTCTTCTTCTTTTTCTGCTTTCTTAGGCTTTTCATACTCCATCAACGTTTCTAAATCTTGGTGTTGATTTGTAGTATCTTTTTGTATAATTTCACCTGCATCGTCCAATACTTTATCTGTATCATCATGCGGTTGACGGAAAACAAACCATATCACAACAAATACTGCAATAATTGCAGCACCAATTTTGATCGTTTTATTTCTATCTAAAGTTATTTTATTGAATAGATTTATTTGTTCTTGTGTTACTTTCCCCTCCGAACTAGTTGGAGTATCAACAACATTATTTTTCTGTGTATTAGTAGCTGAAATAAATCTTTTTTGAATATTCCCTTCGGTAACTGCAATTAATTGAAGTGTAACATTTTCTGGTACACTTTTTCCTTTTGCACTATCTACTAATTCTAAAATATTGGCGTTGATAGAAGCGTATTCTATTTTACTATTAATGAAATTATCGTCCAAAACTTTGGTAATACCATGTGTACAAACGAGTAATACATCCCCTGCAGCTACATCTAACTTAGAAAAACAAACAGTTGGAGAAATACTTGGGGTGTTCCCCAATGCTTTAGGCAACTTCACCACTGGCTTTGAATAATCCACATCATTTGTTGGATATAATTGTACATCCAAATACCCATGATCATTCGTCAAACGCTGTAACTTACCTTCTGATTTTAAATAAACACGTGCATTTCCAATATGTGCATAATAAACTCCTTCTTCGCGAACTAAAACCACAGCTACACTGGCAAAAATCCCTTTTAAACCTTCCTCTAAAATGGAAGCACGATATACCTGTTCGTTAGCAAATTGGAAGGCATGATTAATACCAATAAATACATTGTCAAAAATTTCTTTTTCAAAAAAATCAAGGATACTTTGAACTGCTAAACGAGAAGCAAAACTTCCATTTGCATCTACAGGACTTCCATCTGCAACAACAAAAACATGTCCGTTCTTGGTTTTTTTATCCCCTAAAGCATCCGAATTAATTGGATGTTTTAACCCTAAATCTGTTTTTGAACAATACGAAACTTTCATTCTATACTTAAATTGATAGTGGTATAAATAGACCTATTTTTGCAAATAAACACATGAAATAAACCAAGCGCTAAATTAAGAAAGAAAAGCAATATATAGCAATATAAACAAGACGATATTTAACACAAAGATATGAACGATAGAAGAATTATGTGTGTAAAAATAATTCCAACGTTGAATCCAAGTTGCGTCCTCTAAAAGCGCGTCCTCCAATAAATATTCCTCCTCAACGGCCACTAAACTTGGTAACTCTACTTTATTTTCGAGATTTTCTGTATAGACCAAGTTACTTCGTAATGTTGCGATTTTTTTAGAAACATCCATCGTAGTAACCAACTTTGTCCAATCAAACATGAATTTGCCCGCTATGGTCACTTTATCCTTCATGGACAAAGCACAAAAAGCCTTTACTTTTTGTCCATTCACAAAGGTACCCAGTTCTGTTTTTAAATCGGAAAGAAAAACATTCCCACGTGCATCTTGAAACAATTCTAAATGATACGGATTTATTGCCTCATGATTAATTACTACATCGTTATCACTTGCACTCCCCACGCGAATAAGTCTTACCTGTTCCATAGAATATAATTTTACTTCTACAAAATTCATTATTTTTCCAACTCAATATATCGATACTTAGTAGAATTATCAGATACAAATTGTTGAAAACAAGCAGTAAGTCTACTTTTTCTCTATCTCTTTCAAACTTTCCATTTTCTTATTCGCTAAGAAACTAGTAACGTCCTCAAAATGCTCTTTTACACGCTGATTACCAAACTCAAACACCTTATTTGCTAATCCATCCAAGAAATCCCTGTCGTGCGACACTAAAATCAACGTACCATCAAAATCACGCAAAGCATCTTTAATAATGTCTTTTGTTTTCATATCTAAATGATTCGTTGGCTCATCTAGAATTAATAAATTGACCGGTTGCAACAACAACTTTATCATTGCTAAACGTGTTTTCTCTCCTCCAGATAAAACCTTTACCTTCTTGGTGCTCTCATCCCCACCAAACATAAATGCTCCAAGGATATCCCGAATTTTCAATCGTGCATCCCCTTCTGCCGCTTGATCGATGGTTTCAAAAATAGTTAACGACTCATCTAATAAAGACGCTTGATTTTGTGCAAAATAACCAATCTGAACATTGTGACCTAGTTCCATAGTCCCCTCAAAATCAATCTCCTTCATAATCGCTTTCACCATGGTCGACTTCCCCTCTCCATTTCTACCTACAAAGGCAACTTTCTCCCCACGTTCAATCGTAATTTCAGCATTTTTAAATACTACATGATCTCCATAGGATTTTGACAAATCTCTTACAGAAACAGGATAATTTCCTGAACGAGGCGCCGGAGGAAATTTCAAACGCAATGCAGAAGTATCTACCTCATCCACTTCTATAATATCTAATTTCTCTAACATCTTCACACGTGATTGAACAACCAACGTTTTAGAAAATGTTCCTTTAAATCGTTCAATAAATTCTGTTTGTTCCGCAATAAACTTTTGTTGATCTTCGTACTGTTTTTGTTGTTGTTCACGACGCTCTTTACGCAATTCCAAATACATGGAATAATTGACTTTATAATCGTAAATTCTTCCCATTGTCACCTCGATCGTACGTGTGGTAATATTATTCACAAACGCCTTATCGTGTGAAATTACAACTACTGCTTTTGCGCTATTAATCAAGAAATCTTCTAACCACTGGATCGATTCAATATCCATATGGTTGGTTGGTTCATCCAGTAATATCAAATCTGGCTTTTGCAGTAAAATCTTTGCCAACTCGATACGCATTCGCCATCCACCACTAAACTCAGAAGTAGGACGTGTAAAATCCGAACGTAAAAACCCAATACCCTGTAACACTTTTTCAACATCCTCATCGAAATTGATTTCTTCGATAGAATAATACTGTTCACTTAACTCGGAAACACGCTCGATGATTTTCATATAATCATCGGATTCATAATCTGTTCGAACAGTCAATGCTTCATTCAACGTATCAATTTCATCCTTCATGGCAAAAATAGACGCAAAGGCCTTACTTGTTTCCTCAAATACAGTTGCGTTATCTTCTGTCAGCAAATGTTGTGGCAAATACGCTATGCGATATTCTTTTGGCGCAGAAACTTTACCTGCAGTCGGCTTATTTATTCCCGCTAATATTTTTAACAACGTAGATTTACCAGCACCATTTTTACCCATCAATGCGATTTTGTCATTTTCATTAATCACAAACGACACATCACTAAATAAGGTTTTTCCACTAAATTCTACCCCAATCGCATCAATTGATATCATATTTTATTTTTTTATAAAATTATTTTATTTCCAGTACGGATAAGGCATGCCTTATCCCTTGTAAAAAACACAACCTATCCAACCACAATTATTAGGATAAGGCATGCCTTATCCCTATACTGCATATTCGTCACGCGTCACTCGTCACTCACCCCACGGTTCCTGAGGCTCTCGAAGGACCATCACTCCGCTGCTTATCATACATCTCTTTAAACAAACCACCTTTTTGTACTAATTCTGCTTCGGTTCCAGATTCAACAATCTTTCCTTGATCTAGTACATAAATTCGATCTACAAAACGCAAGGAAGAAATACGATGACTTACAATAACGGTGATTCGATCTTCTGAAGCATCCTCCACTGCTTTCAAAATAACATCTTCTGTTTCCGTATCTACTGCAGACAAACAATCATCCAACACCAGCATAGTTGGTTTACGAATCAATGCGCGGGCTATACTCACCCGTTGTTTTTGTCCACCACTTAAATTCACACCACGCTCCCCTAATACCGTTTCAAACACATCCGGAAATTCTATAATATTATGGTAAACATGGGCTTGTTTCGTAACTTCCACCAATGCTTCTTCCGTCACTTCATTATCTATCAATCCAAAAGCAATATTATTTTTTATCGTATCTGAAAACAGAAAAACATCTTGCGGAACAACACCTATTTGCTTACGATATGCCTCTAAATTAATTTCTTTCAGATCTTCGTTATTTATAAATACACTCCCTGAAGTAGGATCTAATTGACGTAACAAGATGTTTAATAAGGTAGACTTCCCACTTCCAGTTCGACCAATAATACCGATTTTCTCTCCCGCCTTAAACGAAAATGAAACATCCGATAATACAGGGTCAGTACTATCCTCGTAGTTAAAAGTCATACGATCAAATGTTACTTGTTGAATTTGCGAAAAAGGTGCATCCGTTGGATTAACAATAGCAGGTTCTATATTTAAAAATTCATTAATTCTTTCTTGAGATGCTGCTGCTCGCTGAATAATAGAAGTTACCCAACCAACACTCGCAAATGGCCATGTCAACATGTTAATGTAAAAAATAAAGGCCACGATATCCCCTGGTGTAATTTGCTTCGAATAGGTCAATAATCCTCCGTAATAGATAGCTAACAAAGTACTTAACCCTATCAAGAAAACAATCGTAGGCATAAACAATGCATTCACACGCACCTGTTTCATTGTGCGCTCTTTATACATATTGGAAGAAGCATCAAATTTTTGTTGCATTTCTAACTCCCGTAAATACGCTTTAATAACCCGTATACCAGAAAAAGTTTCTTGTACAATCGTAGATAATAACGACTGTTCTTTTTGTACGAGTTTACTCAAAGCATTCATTTTACTAGAAACTTTGTATATCATTACGGACATTATTGGTAATGGAATCAAAACAATCAAGGTTAAAGAAACATTGATTTGCATCATCGTATAGATAGCCATTACGGAAAGTATCGCCAAATTTATGGTATACATTAAACCTGGCCCTAAGTACATTCGCACCTGTGAAACATCCTCCGAGATACGATTCATCAAATCACCGGTTGTATTCTTTTTGTAAAACGAATAATTCAATCGATGGTATTGTTTATAAATCTCATTTTTTAAATCATATTCAATGTAACGCGAAACAATGATGATCGTTTGTCTTGTCAAGAATAAGAAAAAGCCTTTCAAAATGGAATACAGTAAATACATCCCCGCCAAGCGTAAACTTAGCCACAAAATGGAATTAAAATCGGTAGTATGTTTGACATCTTCTAAGAAGTCGTTCGTTGCATTCTTCACTATCTTAGGCATTTGAATCCCAAAATAATTGGAAAGACAAATAAACAATACTCCTAATAGAATACGCCATTTATAAAGAATTAAATATTTATTTAGATAAGCAAGTGACTTCATCTGATATTTTTCTATTTTTGCAAAACTAATTGAATGATTTAACAATATTGTTAGCAATTAGTAATTATTATTCGTTCTATATTATTTTTTGACTCGGATGCTTGAAAGTACTTATTCTAAATCTAGTTCCACTGCTAAAAGTAAACTTACTTTTAAAGTCAAAAACAC
This sequence comes from Flavobacteriia bacterium, assembly GCA_947446925.1. Taxonomy (GTDB): domain Bacteria; phylum Bacteroidota; class Bacteroidia; order Flavobacteriales_D; family Crocinitomicaceae; genus CANHVK01. The sequence goes on along the minus strand of CANFHU010000012.1, from coordinate 4,322 downwards.
ATTCAAAACCCTTCTTACATGTTAAACAGACGACACTTACGAATCAAAGTATTACAAGTGCTTTACGCTTATTTTCAATCCAATGAAAATGATTTTAGAGTAATCGAAAAAGAATTAATGAACTCCATCGAGCGAATCTATGACATTTACTTGTACTTGTTGCTTTCATTTGAAGAATTAAAGGATGTAGAAGAGCAAAAAATTGCCGAGAGTAAATTAAAATCTAGATCCACAAATGATCGTTTTGTGCAAAACAAAGTAATTACTTTGATTACAGAAAATGCAGAACTTCGTGAAGCATCAGAAAGAAACAAAGTAAACTGGATTGGCGATGAACACCGTGAAATGTTTAAGAAAATCATGCAGCAAATACGCGAAAGTGAATTATTCTTTAACTACATGCAATCTGAAACTAATACGTTTGAAGAAGACAAAAATTTTGTAGTCGCTTTGTTTAAAGCAGAAATTGCAAACTCACCATTGATCTATAATTTCTTTGAAGAAAAAAGTATTCATTGGTTAGACGATATTGATCTTGCATGTGGTATCGCATTGAAATCCATCAAACAAGCGACTGAAGATGCATCCATTACTATCCATCCTTTATTCAAAGATCCAGAGGATGAAATTCCATTTGTAAAAACACTTTTGAGAAAAACCATTGCAAATGACCATGAAAACGTCTTATTAATTGACGATTTAACCAAAAACTGGGAGTTAGACCGTATTGCAAAAATGGACATCATACTCATGAAAATGGCTATTACGGAACTACAAGAATTTAATAATATTCCTAAAAAAGTTACACTAAACGAATACATTGAAATATCTAAATTCTATTCTACCCCAAAAAGTAGTGGATTTATCAATGGTATTTTAGATAAAGCTATCGATCGTTTAGATAAAGAACAAAAAATACAGAAAATAGGAAGAGGATTAATTGACTAATAATAGATACATCCATCAAAAAACTAGTAACTTTCGACTTTTTTAATTTAAATCACAATGAAAAAAACAGCATTATTAGCACTTGGCTTACTTTTGTTTTCCTGTACATCTAATGATAAATTAGAGGTAGGGAATAAAACGACACTTTCTGTAAACGATACGTTTAATGCCGGAAAAGTAATGTTAGGCGAAGAAGTAGAAGCAAATTTCACGATTAAAAACACTGGGAAATACCCTTTAATCATTGCGGAAGTAAAAGGAGAATGCTCTTGTACAGTTGCTGAATTTCCAGAAGATCCAATCGAACCAGGAGAGACAGGAAAAATATCCGCTACTGTTCGTACAGACAATGCTGCAGAAGGAATGTTAAGCAAAGGAGTACGTATCATTGCAAATACGGAACCTTCTTTAACTAAACTAACGATAAACGCTGAAATAGTTCGTAAATAATAACCTAAAAATAAATACCATGAATCCAAATTATGTAATGATTCCGTTGATGATTGTAGTGTTCTACTTTTTCATGATCAGACCACAACAAAAAAAACAAAAAGAATTGAAAAAATTCCGTGAAAACTTAGCACCTGGCGACAAAGTTGTAACCATCGGTGGTGTTCACGGTAAAATTTTAGAAATTAATGATACTACTGTTTTAATTAATTCAGAAGGTAGTAAAATTCGTTTTGAAAAATCTGCAATTTCTCAAAGTTCAGCAGACTTATTAGGCGCTGAAGGAAAAGCATAATCACCTATTGTTTTAATTAAGCTCATGATTTTCATGGGCTTTTTTTATTGTCAAAAACTATGAATTTTCGTACTCTATATTTATTGATCTCCATAACCTGCTGTCAATTCACATACGCTCAAATTGAATATAAAGAGCGTTCGCATAGCGAAAAATGTTGGGATGAACTTATTGCTAAAATCCCAAAATATGACTCCATACTTCGCGACGAAATCAATCACTTTAGAGATTTAGTCGAATATAGTTTAGCTGTTAGAGCGGGAATGACACGCGTAGCAGAGGAAATTAGACAAAATGAAGATGGTCCACTTCCTGCTTCTACTATTCACTATTTGAGAACCAAAACCGAAAAAGCATTAAAATTACGGAACGATTTATACGAAATAACGAATAAATACCGTTGTGCTTTAGAACTTTCCAAACGGGAAAAAGAAAAGTACATTGTTCCCGATGTATTACGCACAAAATCCGTAATCCTATCCCTAGCAGCCGCTTTAACATTATACGATAATTATTTATTAGGTTCTCTTCTTCTAGAACAAAATCCAACACTTCGTAAATTCTTAAACGAAACAGATCAAGGATTCGGAATCACTAAAAATCAATTACTTGAAATTACCATTGCCGCTAATTCTATTGAAAATCAAAAAACCATCCAAATAGGTATCGCATTTTTTGAAGAAAAAACACAAAACACGGAATTAGCAAAAGATGAAGATTTCAAATACCTAACGGATGTAGTACTTGCAAGTCCTTCTTTTAATTATTTAAAAAATCTAGATCCTTCGCTTTTTTCCCAAGAAAAATTCAAAATGATTGGTTCAATGACATCCGATTATTTAGCGAAAATAACGGCTAACAGCAGTAATAACGTCAGTAAATTCTTCGGGAATTCTATTGGATTAGTACAAACTCGAAAAGGAAAATTATATAAAAAGGAAGAGGTACTGAAAGAACTGAAAGAAAAATTACTTCCATTAGATATCCTACTAGAAAAAACGCCATTTCGATTAACCGATAAATTTATCCCAGGCCATTTTGGACACGTAGCGATCTGGGTCGGATCAAAAGAAGAATTAACCCAAAAAGATATTTGGAATAATGACTATGTTAGACCACACCAAAAGGATATCTGTTCAGATACTTCTAATCCAATGTGTAAGGACAACAAACAAATTGTAGAAGCACTCCGCGGCGGGGTTCAATTAAGTACCCTAGAAGACTTCTTAAATGTAGATGACGTACTTATACTTCGACCAAAGGTTATTCAAGCATCACCTCAATTGGCTAAAGAATCACTCCTATTATCATTTAGACAACTCGGTAAAGAATATGATTTTAATTTTGATGTAAACACGACCGAAAAAATTGTATGTTCAGAACTAGCATATGTTTGCTACCCAACGATTGATTGGGACACAGAAAAAGTTGCTGGTCGTTTTACCATCAGTCCAGATAATGTAGCCCATCTTGCTTTTAATGGAAATATATTTGAAGTAATCGTTTTTTACCACGATGGAAAAAAAGTGGAAGCAAATCAAACATTGGATTTATTAAAAAAATTACTCTTAAAAAGATAATAACTACGTCAATTAACAATCAACTTTGTATTAATTCACAGATACAATTAAAATTTATTGGATTTTATCCCTAATTTTAACCTAAATTTAAGCATCATGACAAAGCGCAATTTTCTTTTTATACCTCTTTTCTCATTTGCATTATTAGTTGGATGTTCTAAAGATCGTACAACTTCTGGTTTTGATGCAGAATTATTTACGAAAGCACAACGTAAAGAAGGATTTGTTTACTATAATTTTAGTACGGAATTCTTGGAGGCTCCTGAAGAAGTTGGACATAAATCGAAATACCTTCGCACAAAATACAATGACCTAGCAGCAACAATTTTAGATAGTAATGGCTTAGTTGTTCCAGGTTCATTTTTCCCAGAAGGATCGCTTATTGTAAATGAAATGAGTTCCATCAAAGGAGAACCAGAAAAATTTGCTATTATGTTTAAAGATGCTAAAAACATATATGCCGATAAAAATGGATGGGTATGGTCCTATTTAAATGCAGACAACACAGTGATTGAACCTGCATCTCGTATGGGGGTTTCCTGCATCGCTTGTCACTCTAGCGGAAATTCTACACTAATGTCCGATTATTTCTTTGCAGGTAAACAATAATTACCGAATCTTACTAATTAAAAAATCTGTTCTTCGGTTAACTGCTCTATTCTGTTCCGAATCGTTTGGTACTTTCGGTTGTGTCGAACCATAGCCTTTTGCTTCTAATCTACTTGCATCAACACCAAGATTAATTAAATATTGTTTTACAGAATTAGAACGATCCTCAGATAAACTTAAGTTCTTTGACGCATCTCCTAAATCATCGGTGTGTCCTTGTATTACAATATCAATATTTTGATTTTCTAACATAAATTTCGAAAACTCATGGATAATGAACTTAGATTGTTCTGTTAATACACTTGAATTTGTTGCAAATAAAATGTTTTTTATCGCGTAAGTCATGCCAACTTTTAGTGGACTAACATCCATATCTATACTTCGGATGACCATGGAAGTAGCTGCTGCACCATCCAAAATGGAATTATCGGCTTCCGAAG
>CANFHU010000011.1 GCA_947446925.1 Flavobacteriia bacterium | reverse complement strand
ACAACAAGTCTACTTGGTATCGGAGCATTAATTGAATTTAAAGCTCCGTTAAAATCATCCGGAATTCCTATTACTTCCTACAATTGGGAGCTTGGAAACGGAATAACTTCCACCAATCAACATGTAAACACAACCTATCTGGATCCAGGAAATTATACTGTAAAACTAATAGTTAAAACAGAAGAAGGTTGTAAAGACACGATAACACAAGTTCTGCAAATAAAAGCTGCTAGTGTAGATGTATTAGATGCTATAGAAGCAATAAAAGTTTATCCTAATCCAGCTACAGGGACATTGAATATACTGTCAGTTGTCCAATCTAAAGTCATGATTACCGATATTTCCGGCAAAAAAGTAATTTATTTGGGTGACCTAAACGCTAACGTGCAACAAACAATCAATGTTTCAAACTTTACGAATGGAATATACTTAGTGAAGGTTTATAATGAAAGTTTCAATAAAGTAGAAAAAATAGAGATCAACAACTGATAATACATTTGATTTTCAGAAGAGGTCGTGGTGTAAACCTCGACCTTTTTTTACAAAAACCTAGATGTATTAACACAAACTAAACAACCTATTAAACATATCATAATATTGGCTTTATTTTGTTTTAGTGTTCCAAAACTACCTTTGCTAGGTTACTTGATGTAACTATTAATCGCTAAATTATGAAAAAAATAATATGGGTTTTAATCCTATTTTGTGCAGTTCAATTACATGCAAATGAAACTATTAACACGACTACCAAAACTTCATTTCTACCTCCACCTCCACCTGATGTAACCAACGACACCTTATTTTTTGATTTACAAAATGCAATCTATACATTTTCCAATGGTGTGACTTACTTTGATATGCCAGTGTATGTAAGATCTAAAGGACCCGTGAGTTCATTTGACTTTAGAATGAAATTCAACCAAACAAAACTTACGTATATAAGCACTACCAAAGTTATTGCACAACTTGAACCTTATACTTTCTTAAATCCAAACGATAATTTCTTACGAAATAATACTTCTGGACCATACGTTTCCTATGTAATTCCGAATAATACACCACTTGTATATGTGCGTTTCCAAGTAAATGTTCCATGTACATCCGTATCAGCCGCAGATTTTTTTTCCATCACCACATTATTGGTGGGGTATCCGTGTAAAAACAAGGTGACTCCTGTTACGCCGATAACCGCCAATTCTCAATTAACCACAAGTATACTTTGTAGTGGTGCTCCAATTGTCTTTAATGGACCAAGTAATTCTTCTGGAATTCCAATTACCTCGTATAAATGGGATCTAGGAAATGGCTCCTCCTCTACGAATCAAAATGTAAGCACTAGTTTCATTGAGCCTGGAAACTATGCTGCAAAATTGGTAGTACAAACAGCAGAAGGGTGTAAAGATTCTATTTCACAAGAACTAACTATAAATCAATCCCCTACCGCTAATTTTACATCCGAATTTTTCCCGATTCAAGATTCAACCCAATTCACCAATTTATCCATCAATGTTGGTAATTCACCTACGTATGAATGGAATTTTGGAGATCAAAAAACAAGCACAGAAACAAATCCATCCCACCACTACAATGTTGGAGGTTCTTATCCAGTTACACTTAAAGTAAGAACAACAGAAGGCTGTGTAAGTTCTTACTTTTTTTCGATAGATCTTTTCAAACCAATTGCAAATTTTACGAACGCTACGAATGCGTGTGTAGATGCATCCATCAATTTCATTAATACATCTGTTTTTGCAAATGGTACAATCACAAATTGGGAATGGAATTTTGGGGATGCTACCACTTCCAATGTGCAAAACCCTTCCCATACCTTCTCGAAACCAGGTACCTATCAAGTAACCTTAAATGTTACAAGTAACCAAGGATCAAAAGGGAACATCACTAAAACAATTACTATTAACAACAAGCCAAAAGTTGATTTTATCTCCAATTCTATTAGTGGTTGTTCGCCTTTCCCTGTGAGTTTTAGCGATCAATCCATTGCAGATGATGGTTCGGAATATGTATGGGATTTTGGAGACTTTAAATTGTCCGCTGAAAAAGATCCAACCCATACCTTTGTGGAGAACCGTTCTTTCACAGTAAAAGAAATTATTACGACTAAAGGTGGATGTAAAGATTCTTTAATTAAAACCTCCTACATCACCGTCTTGAATGTTCCAATTGCTGATTTCAGTAACTCCACTGCTTGTTCTAATGCAATTATAAATTTTTCCGATAAATCCACTGTTTTAGCATCAAAGGTTACTTCTTGGTTCTGGGACTTCGGCGATGGAAACACATCAAACATTCAAAATCCAACCCACGTATTTTCAAAAAAAGGAAAGTACAAACTAAACTTAACAGCAACCTCAAGTATAGGATGTTCTAACTCGATTGAAAAAGAAGTAATTATCAATGAAAAACCAATTGTTCAATTTAGTGCGCAAAACACATCTGGATGCTTACCATTAACTCCAAAATTTAATGATTTCTCTACTACAGTAGACGGATCTACCTATCTATGGGTGTTTGGAGATAGTACAACTACTACCGAAAAATCTCCAAATCATACCTATTTAAAAGATGGATTATTTAACGTAAAAGAAATCGTTACTGCTCCTGGAGGTTGTAAAGATTCACTAGAAATACCAGGATATATCTATGCTTTAAGTGCTGTTTCACCTAAATTTATTGTAAAAAACTTTTGCGCATCACGCATTACAGAATTTATAGATAGTTCTTCGGTTTCAAAAGGATCTATCAAAAATTGGAAGTGGGAAATCAACAAAGATATTATTCAAGCGCAAAATAAATCCTATGTTTTTGACAAACCAGGAAAATACCTCATTAAATTAACTGTTTCCTCGGATCAAAATTGTGAAAACACCATTCAAAAAGAAATTGAAATAGAAGAAATCCCAAAAGTGAATTTTGCTTCTGATAAAATGGAAGGATGTTTTCCTGAAGTAATCAACTTTACAAATTCATCTACAGCTTCCTCAAACACCAAATTTACATGGGATTTTGGGGATGGATTTAAAGACATAGCAATCAGTCCATTCCATAAGTATCAATCGATGGATACGTTTACAGTGAAATGTGTCGCAACCACACCACTTGGATGTAAAGATAGTTTGATAAAAACAAAAATGATAACCATTTACCCTATTCCAACTGCAAAATTTGCGGTTAAAAACACCAGCGCTTTAGTGCCAAATCAAAAAGTAGTATTTGAAAATTTATCTAGTAATGCTACGGAATTTTTCTGGGAATTTGGAGATAATACGAGCACCGCTTTAGTTACACCTCAACATGCCTATATCGATGAAAAAGCGGCAGATTATCACGTTTGTCTAACAGCGTATTCTTCCAAATCTTGTTACACTACTGCGTGTGATTCCATCAAAATAAATTACTCTACTATTTTAGCGGTTCCAACTGCATTCTCACCAAATGGGGATAATAATAACGATGTATTTAAAATTTTAGGAGGACCAATCCTAAAACTAGATTTAAAGATTTTCAATGAATGGGGAAATGAGATTTTTTCGAGTAACACTCAAAATGAAGGTTGGGATGGAAATTATAAAGGGCTTCCACAACCTATTGGTTCCTACCAATATGCATTTACAGCAACTACCGTAGACGGAAAAGAAGTTTCTAAAAATGGTATTATCAATCTTACGCGTTAATCAAAAGAAAATGAAATTAATTATATCCATCCTTTTTTCCTTTATTGGAATTATAACTCTTGCACAAGATGCACGTTACTACCAGTACGATCTAAATACATTATACCTGAATCCTGCATTAACCGGTGAACGTATATACGCTTTTAAAGGGGTTCAATTAAACACCAATAATGGTTATCATACCACGAATGCTTCTAGAGAATCTGGAAATATTGTGTCTTCTATTGGAGTAGATATGCCATTAACCAATCGTTTTGCTATTGGTCAATTTTTAGGAAATAACAGAAGTGAAAGTGGAGCATTCAACACATTCAACTTCCTAGTTTCTGGTGCTTACAAAATAATAAACCCAGCAAATAATGACGACAAAACATGTTTATCTGTTGGTCTTCAATTTGGTGTGTTAAATACGAGTATGAATACCCAAAATTTCACCTATGCTTCCCAATACAACCCAAATGCTGCATCCGGATTCGATAACACATTTGCTTCCGGAGAAAACTTTACAAGACAGAGTATCTACGCGTTAGATAATAACATGGGTATCTACTATCGAACTAGATTTGGTAAGAAAAAAACAATGTTAGCAACAGGTCTTTCATTTTACCATGTTGGCACCAAAAACAATGCAAATACAATTGATCATACGACAGATTTACGTTCAAACTTCCATATTAACCTAATCTATCCAATTGGGGACTTTGTGACGATTACACCAAAATTCTTGTACATGAATCAAAGCAATGCAAAAGAATACAATACAGGCTTATTAATCAACTTTAAAATAAATAAACATGCGGAACCAATTATTGGTTTTAACTGGATTTATCAAAAAGCATTGGTAGCACAAATCGGTTTGAAATTTAATGAAAACAATATCTTTCGTGTAAGTTATGCTACCTCGATTGGAAATTACATCGCTTCAGGTTCTAGGGGAATGGAATTTTCATACATACATATTTCGAATCGTAAACTACAGACAATCCAAAAATCGACTAAAAAAGTAGAAGTAAATGAGGAAAAAGTAAACGAAGTAATACCAAATCCCGAGACGAATGACCCAGAGGATATTTACTATTTATTGAAAATGAAAAATATTCTAAATCGTTTAACTACGTTAGCAAACACGGAAAACATATCCAATAAAGACATTCAAAGAGAGTTAGATAAAGTACATGATGAATTAAAAGAATTATCGAATATTCATATTAGTCCTGACATGACGCCAATCATTGACGCATACATCAAACAAATAGAAGATAAATTGAAAATTTTACAACAAAAATTAGAAAAGAAATGAAAAAATTAATGCTAATTACAGTCATTTTATATCACGGATTTTCTTTTTCGCAAGACACAACACAGGTAAAACATACAAAAAAAATAATCCAACTATTAGACAAAGTAAATGTGATTAATGATGAGCATCTCAATAACAAAGAACAAGTTATCAATAAAAGTAAAATTGATGATTTGATGTTAAAAATTGAATCCATCAACAAAGAACAAATAAGCAACCAAAAAGATGACAAACAGGATTCATTACATGCAATTATACACTATTTACAATTGAGCAACCAACAGAAGGATTCATTAATTGCATCCTTAAAAACTCAATTAGAAAAACAAAAAACGTACAATCCATCTGTGGTGCCTAACACCGAAAAACAACAACGCTCTTACACCCATAATTACATTGTGCTAGGTGCATACCAAATAAAATCAAATGCTGAAAAACAAGCATATAAACTTCATAATTACCAAGTAGAGATAATTCCTGCCTATGCAAACAAACTTCACTACGTAGTATATAAACTAAAACTGAAAGAAAAAATAGAACCAACACTCAATAAATTTCGCAATCAAATTGAACCAAACGCTTGGCATCTATCTCTCTAAATAAATAATTTTCATCCGTACAGCCGCAACGCATTGCGGCTCCTAAATATTACCACAAATTGCGGCTCCTCTCTAAATAACACCCTACATCGCGGCTCCTAAATTACACTCTTCATCGCGGCTCCTAAATATTACCGCAAATTGCGGCTCCTCTCTCAATAACACTCTACATCGCGCCTCCTCAATATTACCACATATCACATCTCTTTCCCCTCTACCATCTACCCATATTTCCCCCATATTAATTTTCTGTAACTTTATGTTATTATGTAAATTAAGACTATTTTTTTTCTTCAATCTTTCCTAGTTTTGATATAAATCATACAACTGAATTATGTCAACAAATAAAACAAATTCTACGTCCTTCCATGCTGAACTTAACAACGAACTTCAGCAGTTTTTAAAAAATCAAAAAGAGAAATTTCCGTCCGATGAAATTCTGAAAATTGACCTACATTGTCACGACTACAACAGCGATGTTCCGGATGAATTAATCGGTAGAATATTAAATGTACCTGAAACATGGTTACCTACAGAACGTTTAATCAAACGCTTAGAAAAAAACAAAGTCAACGCAATTACCATCACAAACCACAATAATGCGCGTTCTTGTTTTGAACAAATTGAAAAAGGAAATGATGTCCTTGTAGGTGCTGAATTTAGTTGTACTGTACCTGATTTTAATATTGGTATCCATGTGTTAACATACGGTTTCTCCAAAGAACAAGAAATTGTACTGAACAAATTGCGTAGAAATATATATCAATTTCTACAATATACACATGCGCAGAATCTCCCAACGATTTGGGCACACCCACTCTACCACTATAACGTACAAAAAACACCATCCTTTGACTTTTTAAGCAAAATGGTGTTACTGTTTGAACGTTTTGAAGTACTAAATGGCCAACGAGATACATGGCAAAACATTTTAGTGAAAACATGGCTAGAAAACCTTACACCGGAGCAAATAGATAAAGATGCAGAACGATTTAATATCGACATAAGTTTATATTGTAAAAATCGCTATAAAAAATCCTATTCTGGTGGTTCCGATAGTCACATGGGAATATTCTCCGGACAAACCGGGACCTATCTTCATATACCTAATTTACAAGAACGATTAAAAACAGAATCTACCTCATCATTAGCACTAGAAGCAATTCGAAATTGTTCAATGGCTCCTTTTGGAACACATCAAAATTCAGAGAAATTAACGGTAGCCTTCTTAGATTACTTCTGTCAAATCGCTATGTACATGGAAGACCCTGGATTGGTTCGTATCATGTTACACAAAGGGTCGTTCAATGAAAAAATGTTAGCACTTTTCGTAACAAATGCATTCGCTGAACTGCGCAGACATAAAGTAACTATGAAGTTTATAGAGTTATTTCACAACTGCTTTATCGGTAAAGTTCCATCGAAAAGAAAACGATTATTATTACCTAAAATCTATAAACCTGTATTTGATGCTGCCCTACAAATTGCAAAAGCAAATGAGTTAGAAGGGGAAGCAATGAACGCACAAATCACGGAAGGTGTAAATACAATTAGCAACGAATTAAGTAAGGTTTTATTCTCAAGGGTAACTGAAAAAGTAAATAAACTCGTTCAAGATGGTTCACTAGAAAAAATAAATATTACGGACATCATTGAAAAACTAGAAATACCAAGTGAAATACGATTGTTAACCAAATCCAAAAGCAAAAAAGCAAAACTATTTGGTAAAAAAATGGTCAATCCAGACATATCCAACTTATTAGATGGATTACCATTCCCGATGTTAGCAGCTTCACTAATTCAAGGAGCCCTTTTTACAAGTTCCAAAGTGATGTACTCCAACAGACCTCTTTTAGATGTTTTCTCAGAAAAAATAAATGCTTTCCCGCATCCAAAAAGAATGCTGTGGCTGACGGATACATTTGAAGATAAAAATGGTGTTTCTTCCGTATTACAAGAAATGCACAAGGAAGTAAAACGTCTGAATCTTCCGATTGATTTCTTAGTTTGTAGTAGTACCTTACAATCGGAGGATCATTTAATTGTCGTAAAACCCTTAGCAGAATTTACACTGCCATTTTACCAACAACAACCGATTCGTATCCCTAACTTAAACGAAATACATCATCTTTTCTTGGAGAACGAATACGATAGAATCATGTGTTCGACAGAAGGTGTCATGGGGGCTGTATCGCTTTATTTGAAAAACGCTTACTCGGTTCCTGCAAATTTCTATGTACATACGGATTGGTTATTGTTTGCTAGAAAAGTACTTGGTGTGGATGGTCATAACCTAAACCGTGTAAGAAGAATGTTACGTGCATTCTACGCTGGTTTTGATCAATTGTATGTATTAAATTCAGATCACCAAAACTGGTTCTCCGGAAAAGACATGGATTTCCCGCAAGAAAAAATTAAACGAACTGCACATTGGTGTAACGATTCGTTTTACCCAAGAAAAAGTAGCAAGAAAAAATTATTTGGATGTAAAGAATCAGAAAAAGTCATTCTTTTTACGGGTCGTTTAAGTCACGAAAAAGGTGTTCTAGATATCGTTTCTATCTTCCCTGAAATTGAAAAAGAAATACCAAATGTAAAACTTGTTTTCGCAGGTACTGGTCCGGCGGAGGAAGAATTGAAAAAACAACTTCCAAATGCCATTTTCTTAGGCTGGATAGATGCTAATAAATTACCTGAAATCTATTCATCTTCTGATTTATTGATTCTACCATCTAAATTCGATACGTTTAGTTGTGTGGTACTTGAAGCACTTAGTTGTGGACTGCCAGTCGTAGCCTACAAATCGAAAGGACCGAAAGATATCATCACCGGAAATTGTGGGTATGTTGCCGCTGGAAAATCAGATATGGTAAAAAGTTGTATTCATTATTTCCAAAACGAAGTTGTGCAAGAAGAAATGAAAGCAAACACTATACTGCGTGCGAAAGCGTATAACAAAGGAATTATCTTAAAGGAATTACTGGAAAACACAGAACTAGAGAAATTTAAAACATTTGAACCTAAATTAATTCCCGAACTTTTCCCTACTCTATAATCGTACAGACGCAATGCTTTGCGTCTCTTAGCAATGCTTTGCGTCTCTCATTTAGAAATGTAAAACATTTCTACCTAAAATAAAAATGGGTGTTTAGAAATTTCTAAACACCCATTTGCATAATTCATATTTATTTTGCTCCGTACAGACGCAATGCTTTGCGTCTATTAAGCAATGCTTTGCGTCTCCATTTAACGAACGAAATCCAAAACACGATTATTGCTCCGTACAGACGCAATGCTTTGCGCCTCTTCGCAATGCTTTGCACCTCATTTAACGAACGAAATCCAAAACACGATATGCTCCGTACAGACGCAATGCTTTGCGTCTATTAAGCAATGCGTTGCTTCTCTACTACGCAACACTCAACTGCGCAACCTTCGATTTCGAAAATTGCTCTTTCGCATATTCCAAGGTAACCTTAAATTCTCCTAATTTTTCGGAAGGAATTTCATACATGGCATCCGTTAAAATTGCCTCGCAAATCGAACGTAATCCACGCGCACCTAATTTAAATTCAATAGCTTTATCCACAATAAAATCTAATGCCGCCGCATCAAACGAAAGTTTAGTCCCATCAATTTCAAACAAACGCAAATATTGTTTTACCAACGCATTTTTAGGTTCTGTCAAGATACGTTTTAAACTCTTCGCATCTAAAGGCTCTAAGTAGGTTAAGGATGGAAAACGACCAATTAACTCCGGTATTAATCCAAATGTTTTTATATCTGTAGGATTAATGTATTTCAAAAAGTTATCACCATCAATACGAACTGTTTCATTGGAAGTAAAACCTATCGTCTGACGATTAATTCTTCTAGAAATAATTTTCTCTATGCCATCAAAAGCACCTCCACAAATAAACAAAATATTCTTCGTCTCTACTTGTATCATTTTTTGTTCTGGGTGCTTTCTTCCTCCTTGTGGTGGAACATTCACAACCGTACCTTCTAATAATTTAAGTAAAGCTTGTTGAACTCCCTCTCCAGATACATCCCGTGTGATGGAAGGGTTATCGCTCTTACGTGCAATTTTATCAATCTCATCGATGAATACAATTCCGCGCTGTGCTGCGTCTACATCAAAATCAGCAGCTTGTAATAAACGGGATAAGATACTTTCCACATCCTCCCCTACATAACCTGCTTCCGTCAAGACAGTCGCATCGGCAATACAAAACGGAACATTCAACATTTTAGCAATCGTTTTCGCTAACAATGTTTTTCCTGTACCTGTTCTACCAACCAAAATAACATTCGATTTCTCAATCTCCACCTCATCTTTCGTTACCTTTTGATTCAAACGCTTGTAATGATTATACACCGATACAGACAACACTTTTTTAGCATCCTCCTGACCAATAACATATTCATCCAATTTCGCTTTGATTTCTTTTGGTTTCAAAACATTCAATGGTTCTTGCGTTTTAGTCGCTGTTTTGTTTCCAGCTCCCATTTCTTCCTGCACAATTGTATAGCCTTGGGTAATACAACTTTCACAGATATGTCCAGAAACTCCTGCAATCAACATACCTACTTGCGCTCTAGGACGACCACAAAATGAACAATTCGTTTCTTTTTTTGCCATATATATTGGAACAAAAAGAGATACTAAATTATAGTATCTCTTAATTAATATTAATTAGGTTGATTTAAAATTGTAATAACGAGGCGTTCATAGATGAAAAAGGCGGAGTTTACAAAAGTAAATGAGCATTTTTGAATCGAGAACAACGATGTTAGTGCTAGTTTAAATCAACCGATTATTTATTTTGGGTTGCGAACCAAAACCTCATCCACCATTCCGTATGCCTTCGCCTCTTCAGCTGTCATCCAGTAATCACGGTCAGAATCAGCCCAAACTTTGTCAAAATCTTGACCAGAATGATCTGCTATGATGTGGTATAATTCATTTTTCAATTTTTGAATCTCTCTTGCAGTGATTTCGATATCCGAAGCCTGACCTTGTGCACCTCCTAATGGTTGGTGAATCATTACGCGAGAGTGTTTCAACGCGGTACGTTTACCTTTTGTACCTGCACACATCAATACCGCTCCCATAGATGCAGCCATACCTGTACAAATTGTTGCAACATCTGGTTTAATGTATTGCATTGTATCATAGATACCTAAACCTGCGTATACAGACCCACCTGGTGAATTCAAGTAAATTTGAATATCTTTCTTAGCATCTACAGACTCCAAAAACAATAATTGCGCATTGATAATATTCGCAACTTGGTCGTTAATTCCTGTACCTAAAAAGATAATTCTATCCATCATTAAACGGGAAAAAACATCCATTTGTGTCATATTCAAATGACGCTCCTCGATGATATATGGTGTTACTGATGATTCAATATAATGCTCTAAGTGCATACTGCTAATACCTACATGTTTTGTAGCATATTTTCTAAATTCGTCGTTTCCAAACATAGGATCTTGTTTTTATTTTTTATCGAGATTAAAGATACATGAAAAATCACGATGAAAGATTTTTTTGGGAAATTTTGTGGATAGTCAAATGTTAAAAACAATTATCCAAAAGTTAAATTTACCTGTTTGCCTAAACCAAATTCAAAAATTCGATATAATGTAGAAAGTTGAATATCACATTTACCATTCTCAATACGTGAAATATAGCTTTTTTTTGTGCCAATTTTTTCAGCTAATTGCTCCTGCGTCATATTAGCTTCTTTACGCGCCTCTTTTAAAATTTCACTAATGATAAAATAGGTAGCACGACTCTCAAATTGCTCTCTTTTATCAGTTCCTTTCTCACCATATTTCGAATCTAAAAGCGCATCAAAATCACAAATCTTAGTAATGTTCTCTTTTTTCATGGCCTAATTGTTTTTCAAGATAAAATATTCGTTTTTTAATGTTCGAGCTAATCTAATTTCTTTTCTAGGTGTTTTCTGCGATTTTTTTTGAAAACCGTTAAAAAGCAAAATCAAATCTCCTTGATCAAAACAACAAAAAATACGGTAAATATTACTCTCAAACTCAACCCTAATTTCATATAAACCTTCTTCACCAGAAATATGAGTTAAAAATTTTTTTGGAACAAATTGTACCGTCTTTAAAATCATTAAAACATACTCAATTTTCTCCTGGACTTTTTCAGGTTGATTATCATAAAAATCAATAAAGTGGTTTTTATGAAAAATAATTTTTCGTTGTAAGCTCAAACCAAAGTTAACTTAAAAGTTATCAAAAAACCAAATTAATTACCGATATTTTGGTAAAAATGAATAATTAAAATTAGTAGTATTAATTCACACTATAAGAATACAAACAAAAAATCACGTATAAATACTATCGAATAGTACTATACCTAATTATCAAAAAACCTTAAAATTTAAAACAAAAAAAGGGCTATCTCACGACAGCCCTTCATCATTTTATTTAGCTAAGGTTTTAATAATCGATTTTTTCGAGGCAGGCAAAAAAATAATTTCTGAGTTTACTTGAGTAAATGAAGATATTATTTTTGAAGCCGAACGATGAAAAAACGATTAGTAAAATCTTACTATTTCTTGTCTTCTACTTCTTCGAAATCAACATCTGTTACCTCATCCGCTGGATTACCTCCATCATTTGACGCTCCTTGTGCTTGTTCTCCGCCAGCATTACCAGCGTTGTACATGTCTTGAGAAGCAGCTTGGAATACGTTGTTTAAACGCTCCATTGCAGCATCCAAGTTAGCGATATTTTTCGCTTCGAACTCCACTTTCAACGCAGCTAATGCATCTTCAATTGGTTGTTTTTTGTCCGCAGGAATTTTATCACCGTACTCTTTCATTTGACGCTCCGTTTGGAAAATCAATGAATCCGCTTTGTTGATTTTTTCGATTTCTTCTAACTTACGTTTGTCAGCGTCTGCATTTTGCTCTGCTTCAGCACGCATTCTTTGGATATCCTCATCGCTCAAACCTGAAGAAGCTTCAATTTTGATAGATTGTGATTTTCCTGTTCCTTTATCTTTCGCAGAAATATGCATGATACCATTCGCATCAATATCAAATGTTACTTCGATTTGTGGAACTCCACGTTGTGCTGGTGGAATGTCTGTCAATTGGAAACGACCTAATGATTTATTGTCTGTTGCCATTGGACGCTCACCTTGTAATACGTGAATATCTACGGATGGTTGGTTGTCAGATGCTGTTGAGAAAGTCTCTGATTTTTTAGTTGGGATAGTCGTGTTAGCATCGATCAATTTTGTCAATACTCCACCCATTGTTTCAATACCTAAAGACAATGGAATAACGTCTAATAATAATACGTCTTTCACCTCTCCTGTTAATACACCTCCTTGGATTGCAGCTCCTAATGCTACTACCTCATCTGGGTTAACTCCTTTAGATGGTGCTTTTCCGAAGAAACGCTCAACTGCATCTTGAATAACTGGGATACGTGTAGATCCACCTACTAAGATAACTTCGTCGATATCGCTTGGTGTTAAACCTGCGTTACTTAATGCAGAACGACATGGAGCAATTGTTCTTTCAACGATAGAAGCAATTAATTGCTCGAATTTCGCTTTTTGTAATGTTCTAACTAAGTGTTTTGGAACACCGTCAACTGGCATGATGTATGGTAAGTTGATTTCTGAAGATGCTGTAGAAGAAAGTTCAATTTTTGCTTTCTCTGCTGCTTCTTTCAAACGTTGTAATGCCATTGGATCTTTACGTAAGTCAACTCCTTCATCATTTTTGAATTCGTCAGCTAACCAGTCAATGATTACTGCATCCACATCATCTCCACCAAGGTGAGTATCACCATCTGTAGACAATACTTCAAATACACCATCCCCTAATTCTAAGATAGAAACGTCATGTGTTCCTCCTCCGAAATCGAATACTGCGATTTTTTTGTCTGTTCCTTTTTTATCTAATCCGTAAGCTAATGCTGCTGCAGTTGGCTCGTTGATAATTCTTTTGATTGTTAAACCAGCGATCTCACCAGCTTCTTTTGTAGCTTGACGTTGCGCATCGTTAAAGTATGCAGGAACTGTTACAACAGCTTCCGTAACTTCATGACCTAAATAGTCTTCTGCTGTTTTCTTCATTTTTTGAAGAATCATTGCAGAAATCTCTTGTGGAGAATATTGTCTGTCATCGATTTGTACACGTGGAATATTGTTATCCCCTTTTACTACTGTATATGGTACACGTTCAGCCTCTTTTCTTGTGTCGTCATAAGTTGCACCCATGAAACGTTTGATTGAACCAACTGTTTTTGTAGGATTCGTGATTGCTTGACGTTTTGCAGGATCCCCTACTTTACGCTCACCACCTTCTACGAATGCAACAATCGATGGAGTTGTTCTTTTTCCTTCTGAGTTAGCGATTACCACTGGCTCATTTCCCTCCATTACAGATACACACGAGTTTGTGGTTCCTAAGTCAATTCCAATTATTTTTCCCATAATCTTTGTTTTTGCTTTTTTGATTTCCTTTCCTATTTCAATCTTTGTGCCACGAAGAATTCATAAGACTTTTATGCCATTTTGAACCTTCTTCCACTTATCTACCATGATTAAATGACATTATGTCACGAAAAACTGGACATATTAAATAGATAAAACCAATTACTATAATTAGATACAAACATCTATTTTTCTAATGTAAGGCGTTGGTAAAAAAAGTTAGAATCACTTTTAATTTCAACAAGATAAATACCAGACGGTAGAAATGAAATATCTAATTTAGTATCTATATCCTTTAGTGTAAATTGATATGCACAATTACCTAATAAATTAATTATTTTCAATTCCACATTTTCGAAAGAAGCATCTAAATAATTAATTTGAAAATTACCGGAAGTAGGATTTGGAAAAAGACGAAAAACAGCTTTACCCGAAGTAGTCAAGTCTTCTATAGAACTAACATTAGATTTATCATACTTCCATAATTCACTTCCGCTTAAACCATTGCTAGCTGAAAAATATAATATACCTCCTAAATTCACCAAACTAAATGGGAAACTACTTGGAGCCATTATTTGAGCTTTATTAGTATTAATATCCTTTACCAAGGATGTCGCAGCGTTTGTAGCGGAAGTTTTCCATAATTCTGTGCCCAATGTATTCGTAGCTGAAAAAAATAAATCTCCATCTACTGCACAAAAATAATTTGGATACGAATTCTCAGCACCAGGATATATGTCTTTGACTAAAACAGTACCATCATTTGTACCATCACTCTTCATCAATTCTCCTCCATAACTAATCGCCCCCTCTTTATAAAGTGCTGAAAAATATAGATTATTATTAAACGACACAAAAGGTACTAGAGGAGAAATCATACTACCTGGACTACCTGGATAAATATCTTTCACGAGTACAGTTCCTTCCTCTGTCCCATCGGTTTTCCAAAGTTCTTTACCATTAATTCCATCGTTAGCAGCAAAAAACAAGGTATTGTTTACAATCGTAAAATTATCTGGGTACGAATCTTGATATTTAGTAGGGTTTATATTTTTCACTAGATGCGTCCCTTCATCTGTTCCGTCACTCATATATAATTCAACCCCTTCATAATTATTCCCTCCTTCTAAAGTATATGCAGCATAATAAACATTACCGTTGAACGTAATTAAATTTTGTGGATAAACACCAAATTTACCCGTACTAGATGTTTTAACTCTAGAAACTACCTCACCGTCTGTTTTCCATAAATCATGCGAAAATGCTGAGTTTCCATCCCACGCGGAAAAAAACAATTCATTATTTAAAATAGCAAAACAATTACCTGTTTCACCATTAGAAGTATTATCCACTGAACCATATTGCCCCGGTCTAATATCTTGAACCATTACGGTACCTTCGGCTGTTCCGTCACTTTTCCATAATTCCATGTTATCCCAACTATCTTTTGCTTTGAAATAAACATTTCCATTAAATGCAAATAGTTCGCTAACCATTGAACTATTTGGTCCAACAAATATGTCTTTTACCATGTAAGTTCCTTCTACAGTTCCATCGGACTTAAACAATTCATATCCATGAATTGGGTCAGTGGCACCAAAAAAAAGAAAGCCATTTGCGACTGCCTTCTTATGAAATTTCCCTCCAATATTTAAATTATTAAAGGAAAGCATTATCGTTCCTTCTGATGTGCCATCCGTTCTCCATAGTTTTGAATTGTTCCCCGTTACACTTGTATCAGCGTTGAAAAACACCAAGTCTTTATACGTTATCAAATTTCCTGGTCCAGACCCATAACTACCCGGACGTATGTCTTTTACCATTTGTTGAGCAACAATCCTATTAAAAAACAGTGAGATTAATACGGAGAAAAAAAGTTTAGTGTACATAGATTAATTTATTTTTACTGCATTAAAAAATTCAAAAGCATATTTTTTCTATACACTTATTTATCGTATAAATATTTTGCGTAAAATGGAACGAAAAATAAAGCAAAACCTCCAATACTAATAACCATTAATTCACTTGTACCTGGCCAATGCATAATTTTAAATAAAACAGCGAATAATGCCAACATCGTAAATATTGTTCCTGTTAAATAAGTTATTTTTTTCATAAACATGTATTTTTTTATTGAGTCAAACACTAATAATTACCTATATAATATTCCTAACTTCAGGTTAAAAGAAGAACTTTTAAATGAAGAATTAATAAACTCATAGTCAGTTGATGATGGTATATCTGCACTATTTTCTGTAGAATACATGAATTTATGATTCGTAGCCCCCATATTCCAATAACATCCCAACAATAATCTAGCAAATCTCAAGTTTAAGCCAAAATCATATTTTAACCCATAGCCAACATTTTCTGTTGACATAAAATTTGTAGAAAGTCCAGCATATCCTTCGGTATTTGCAACCATCAACATCGTTGGAGATAAATTGACAAATGCATCAATAAACAAATTATTTGCTAGATTATAACTATAAAAAGCCCCAACTTTAAAAGAAACAGCAGATATCATACTTTCGTTAAAAGCCAAATCACCTACCCGATTCCAATTGTATTTAAAGAAAGAAATATTGATGAAATTTGCATTGATACCTAACATCATATTTTCTGGCAAGGTAGTATTATTTGGAAACGCAAGATTATGTAAAAAATATAATTTTCCAAACTCAAGTCCATAACCATCTTCTGCTCCGAAACCGGTTTTTTGAGCATATATATCATTAAAATAAAGAGTGGTGGACTTTACTTTCGAAGCTAATATTCCGATAGGTTTAACACGACTGATTGCAAAATAACCACGAGATCTCCAAATCCCACCATCATCGGAAGTTTTATTTACAGATTTATTACTGTTATTATTATTACTTTCATTTACTTGTTGCTCATTACCAACAAACTGACTAAAAACACTAGTGTAAACTACTACAAAAAATAGTGTTGAAATTAATTTAAACATATACGATTATTTATTGTTGTTTTTTATAATCCATTTTCCAAATTCCATAATTGGAAGATCCTCTAGCCGAGATAAAAAATAACTCACTGCCATCGTTAGACCATTTTGGAGAGGTATCATGACTCGGATGAAATGTTAATTGGGTCAGACCAGTACCATCTAATTTAATGGTGTATAAATCCAGATTCATACTTCTTGTTTTTGACTCTGATGTAACGCCAACCACAACAATTGTTTTACCATCTGGTGAAAGGTCAGGACTAGAAAAACTTTTATCCGGCATTGCTAAAATTTGTGTCTCAATTCCTTTTACAATGTCAATTAACCAAATTTCACCATTCCCAGTTTCTCTATTACTTCTAGTAATCAACAAATTGTTACCATCCGGAAATGGACAAGGTGTAAAACCTTCCGTATATTGAGTCAACATAGAAGTCTCTACACTATACCCCCAAATGTAATAACGGGAAGTAGTTTGCGGAGAATTTGGTGCTTGTGGATTTTGCACATAGGATTTTTCTTCTTTTGTAAAAAAGATTGTTTTATCATCATAGGAAAAAATAGCTCCTAATTCTCCATTGGAGCCCGAAGTAATTTGACGAATCGCAGAACCCTCTTTGGCATTAATAGTATATACATTTTGATTCCCTTCTGAATTGTCACTAAAACAAATGTTTTTACCATCGTGTGAAAATGCTAAATCAAAACAACCACCTTTATAGGTTCTTTGTATCAATGCCGAACCTCCAACGGTTGATTTAATATGGATATTATGGACATTCCCTTTATTTGAAATAAATCCTATATTTTTTCCATCCGCAGACAAGCCTATAAATGGAGCAGCATACCAGCGAATCGTTTTCACTTTACCTCTCCCTGACACATAACTACTTGTCAAGACATTTGGACCGATAACAAAATCACTTTCATTACTAATTTTACTAAATTTTAAACCTCCTTCTTCTGCTACACTAACTTCGGAAAAATCAAGCGGTTTAGTCACAACACATTGCACTAAAAGAAGTGATAAAATAACACTACTTAATGCTAAAAAACTTATTTTCATTTCACTAAAAATTATTTTGGGTTCTAAAAAATTAATTTAAAATAGACAACCATAAATCGAACCCATTTGAATTTATGCTGTATTATTTTAGTCTATTTTTATTATAAATTATTAATTAACTCTTGTATAAATATTAGAGTATGAGCTACCAGAAATAGGCCCCGTTGATTGTAATGTTATTGATTTACCATCTGAACTCATGCTAATTTTTCCATCCGACGACCAGGTTGTTCCATTAATTACATTATTTGTTGTAGTCATATATAATTCTTGACAAGTCCATTTGTTAGCAGTGCTAGTGGTATAAATATTTTTTAGTTTTAAACCACCGATGTTAACAACCCCTAAACTGTTTGCTGTTTGCCAATTACCTCCAAAAGAATAAAAAGTAGCACTCGATCCTGAAATTTGGATTCCATTACCACCACTAATCCACTTTCCATTTAAATCCATATTGTTAGTTGAGCCACCACCATTACCTGTAGTACCTAATTCACCACATGTATTTGACCAAACACCTCTTTGATACTTCCCTGCGTCTTCCAGTAAGCCAACATTAAAATATAGCGTCATGTAATTTCCAACTTGCTTGAATTCAGCATTCGGTAAGCCATATTGCGGATCCCATGTAATAATATTTCCTGAGATATATCCTTTATATAATCCTGCAGATGGAGAACCAGGATGCTCACACATATACACTCTATTCGCCGGCTCGCCAGGAATATTACCAACTGCTAAATCAGTATTATATCCTTTCGGTGAACCATACCTTTGCCAAATCCCATAAGGATTAAAATTATTTCCTGTGTTGCCCGTATTATTTCCCGTCGTACCACTAGTAGTTCCTGAGGTACCGCCGGAATTATTCGGGTTATTAATTACTTCTTTCTCACAAGATGTAGCGAAAAGCAATGCGATCGAAAACATCAAAATCGACATCGCTTTTTGTAAATGGCAGCTCTTTTTCATGTTTTTTTTAAGTTATTTATGCATTGTCCCTTTTATAAATTCTAATGTAGGGAGACCTATTTTTTAATTAATACTCGGACAGTACTACCTGTGTACATTGTATTAATTCTCCAGACTGATCATATATCTGCACTAAATAAACTCCAGAACCTCCAATTTTTTTCAGAGAAATCTGCGGGTTTAGATTTGTTATTTTCTCAGTATGTAACTCTCTACCTAAAAGATCGGATATGTGAACCGAGTATCCAAGTAGAGACTTACTATTCGAACCTAAATAAAGAAAATCAGAAGTTGGATTTGGATATATATTAATACCAGAAAGGTAAATGTCGTTCAGCGAACTTTGCGTACAATTAACTACTTCTAGTAAAGAGGAAGCTTTTGAAAAACAACCATTCTTATCGCTAAACGTATAATAAACATCGTAACTACCTAACTGGTTTATCGCATTAAAAGCATTGTTTGTAATATGCGCGCCAGAATAGGTTCCTCCTAATGGAATTCCTCCGGTTAATTGAAAACTTTTTACTGTATCACAGATTGAAGTGTCTAATTCAAAAGTTACAATTGGCAGCGATTTTACAGAAACCGAAAAACTAGCACTACTCGTATCACAACCTGTTCCACCTGCGCGTGTAGCGAACAAAGTATATACCCCGGATTGAACCTCACTTGCATTTGGAATATTCACTTTCAATCCTGTTCCGGTGAAATTGTTTGGTCCTTTCCAAAGATACCCCGATGCACCAACAACAGATTTACCCGTTAAATAAAGTGTATCGCCAGAACAAATAGTTGACTTACTGGTAATTTCAGGAATTGAAAGTAAATTAGAACAAATGGTGAACTTTCGAGTCTCCATTAAACTCCATTGATTTAACGTATTTTGAACACGTATGTACAATAAATGTGCGCCATCTGTTAAATTCAACATAGATAAATCTACCGCAGTAAGCAGGGTGTCTGTTAGTGCTATTGCTAATTTATTCCCCTTGCCAAATCCAGGATCCTTATCAACATACCATTCGTATGCTTTCAATTGAGTACTTGCAAGAGGAAGCACTGGTGTTGATTCAATAATAAAGAAGGAACGTTGTTCATACAAACTCCAAACTCCCTTACTATTTCGTACACGTACACTCAATGTATGCGGTCCTTCTGTTAAATTACTAACATCTAAATCTGCAAGCATGGAAACGGAATCAGCGGGTAAAAAAGAAATCGGTTTACCCTTTCCTACCCCTGGATCTTTGTCCATAAAATATTCCGCAGCAGAAAGCATCGGTTGATCTTCACTCATCGTATATTTCGAAGGCTCTATCACATAAAACATTCTACCTTCGTGATGACTCCATCGCCCATTTTCTGCTTTTACACGAATAAATAAGTGATGAAATCCTTCGGATAAATTCGCTAAATCGATGTCTAATGACTTACTTACTTCACCTGTAGATGCAAAACTAAATGCG
This sequence comes from Flavobacteriia bacterium, assembly GCA_947446925.1. Taxonomy (GTDB): domain Bacteria; phylum Bacteroidota; class Bacteroidia; order Flavobacteriales_D; family Crocinitomicaceae; genus CANHVK01. The sequence goes on along the minus strand of CANFHU010000011.1, from coordinate 75,991 downwards.
GTCGCTTTTCCATTTCCAGGATCTGTATCTAGAAACCATTCTCCCTGAACCAAATTCGGCTGTGAATCAAATGTTGTATACGTTGAATTTTCTAAAATATAAAAAGATCGTCCTTCGTAATGACTCCAAACACCAGTACTATTTTTTACGCGTGTATATAAAAAATGAAACCCTGGTGATAACGTGCTAATATCTAATTCAATGCTACCTGCAACTTGCGTATCTGAAACAAAACTAAATGTTTGCGCCTTTCCGTTTCCTGGTTCGGTATCAAAGAAATACTCCCCAGAAGTCAAGTTTTGAGCAAAAAGTAATGCATGGAAAAACAGCACACTAAAAGAAACAAAAATGTACTTTAACATACTAATCTTGTTTACGTGCTTTAAATTCTACTTTTATCTTGCCGTTTTTTAACACCGATGAATTAACAATGTTCATGTCCAACATTACTGGAATAGCTGGCATTGGAAAATAACGGTTACGACCATCTTCGGAAGTTCCCTCAAAAAATGGTGTATCTCCTCCATAAATCCCTAAATCAACTCCGCCTATACCAGCACCAATCGCTGGAGAACCTGCACTTAAATGGTAATCCGCAAAAGGACCAGACGTTGGATAGGTATATGAATAGGACAAAAGATTTGTATTTACATCTACAAATAAAGGGTCCTCATTTAAAATATTTTCTCCACCGGTATTTGTTCCAAAAACAATATTAGCATTCGTGTAGTTTATTTTACCTATCACTAAATTACGTGTGATACTCGTGTATTCGCAAGATTGAAAAACTTCAGAACTGGAAGAATAAAAAATATTGTTATATATAGACCCTCTTTTTATAATACAAGTCCCATATATGACATTATGAGCTACGACCAATGTCCCAACAAAATCTTTTTCACCTCCTGAAACACCTCCAAGTATCACATTATTTTTTAGATAAATACTTTTTCCATAAATATTTACATTATTTATTACGTTATTATTGATGTTTATATTAGTTGCAACACGCGCACCATACATTGTAAGTGATACAATTCTGTTTCTCTGTATCAAAATATTTTTGATACCACTCGAAGTTGGAGAATCATCCATATAAAGATTTTGTATATCTAACCCAAAAATTTTACTCCCACCCCCATTTTGAGTAGTACTAGAATTCCAGCCTATTTGAATATTATTTATGTAGGAAGAAAATCTAAACCGTTTTTGTGCATTTACACCTGTACCTATAAGAACAAGTGGTTTGTATAAATTTACGTTTCCATAAGAAATCTCCGAACCATGGATGTAAATTGTGTCGTTGGACGCTGCTGCATCACATGCTGTTTGCAAAGCGGTATATTGTCCCGGAGATGCAACATTATTACTTACTGTCAATACCTTGGCATGTCCCAAGAATGTTAAGCCCAAACATGCAAGGACTCCAAAAACTTTTCTTTTCATTTTTCTAATTTTATAGCACCCAAATGTAGACCTTAAAAACCGCGCATATATACCCACTTAATGGGTATATTTCAAAAAAAGCTGTCCCTTTAAAGGACAGCTTTTACATACAATTATTAGTGAAAATTTATTTTAAAAACAGGTTTAATCCTGCAGAACTACTTGTGCACACTGTACAAAAACACCTTGTGAATCATACACATACACTAAATAAACACCAGAACATCCTAATTTTCGTAACGAAATAGTTGTACTAACACCATTCACTTGACAACGAACTAATGTTCTACCTAAAACATCCGACACTTGGATGGTACCATGCAATAGAGATGGATCCAGAGTACTAATATGTAAGAAATCAGAAGTAGGATTTGGAAAAATGTGTATCCCCGAAATTGTACCCTCATCTAACGAACTTTGGGTACAATTCAACACTTCTATCGTTGAAGTCGCTTGTGAAGTACAACCATTCTTAGCCTGGTAGGTATAATGTATTGTATAACTACCCGCCTTTTTCAAGGTACTGAAAGTAGTATTGCTTACTTGTTTCCCATCATAGGTTCCTCCAGTTGGAACTCCTCCATTTAACACAACACTTTTTACTGTATCACAAATAGGACTCTCTAAAGAAAAAGAAACCTTTGGCAAAGGTTGCACTAGCACGGAAATACTAGCACTACTTGTATCACAAGCGGTTCCACCTGCACGTACTGCAAATAAGGTATATGTTCCAGATTGCAGGGTATCCACATCGAATTGCTCTGCTTTTAATCCAGCTTTGGTAAAACTATTTGGACCTTTCCAATAATAACTTGTTGCACCTACTACAGGCTTACCTGTTAAATGCAGTGTGTCTCCCGCACATAGTTGAGCATTAACTTCCAAGGTTGGTTCCTGCATTAGATCTTTACAAACTAGGAATTTACGTCCTTCGTAATGACTCCAAACTCCTTTATCATTTACCACACGAATAAATAAATTATGTGCCCCATCTTGTACACCTGCTGAAGCCAAGTCAAGTACTTCACTCAATGTATTGGCTGCTGTAAATGGAATGATTTTTCCTTTTCCAATACCAGGATCCTTATCTACAAACCATTCTCCTGAAACAATTTTGGTATCTTGCTTTATCAATGCAGGCATCACATAAAATAACCTGCCCTCGTAATGACTCCAAACTCCCGCACTATTTTTTACACGCACAAATAAATTATGAAAACCAGCTGTAATTTTTTGAGTAGAAACATCCAACAACGAGGAAGGTTGATCCGAAGTTAAAACAAACGATGTACCTTTTCCAATTCCAGGGTCTTGGTCAACAAACCATTCCGCAGAAACAATTTTCGAAGTAGTCGTGGATGGTGTCGGTAAAACATAAAATAACCTTCCTTCATAATGACTCCAAACTCCTGCACTATTCTTTACGCGGACAAATAAATGATGGAAACCTTCCGTCAATGTTTTGGTAGTAACATCCAATAGCGAGGAAGTTTGATCCGGACTTACAATAAACGATGTTCCTTTTCCAATTCCAGGGTCTTTATCTATAAACCACTCCGCAGAAACAATTTTCGTAACTACCGTAGTTGGTGTCGATAAAATATAAAACAACCTACCTTCCGAGTGACCCCAAACTGCTTTAGAATTCTTTACGCGCACAAATAAATTGTGGAATCCAGGAGTTAAATCTGTTGTCGGAATATCCAAGGTCTTGCTAACACTAGTACTTGCAACAAAATCAAACGCTTTACCTTTCCCAATTTGTGGATCTACATCAAAAAAATATTCTCCAGAAATAACATCTTGCGAAAAAAGGTTTACGCTTAATAACATACAAACAATAAAAATCAAGTATCTCATAATCAATTAATTAATATAAATTATTGATTATTGTTGTGTCTTAGCTTTGATCTTTACGTTTAATGTCCCGTTCAAAGGAACAGCGGTATTCAAAATATCCATATCGGTTACATATGGTACTTGACTTGGCATGGTGCCATATCTAAACACACCTTCTCCTCCATCTACCCATGGTGTTGGACCGCCATAAAGACCAGCTTGAGTTCCATCTGTACCTAATGTTAACGCTGGAGATCCTGCAGATAAAGTGAAATTTGCGTGGGGTCCCTGAGTTTCAAAACTATATTGAGTAACAATTGAAGGTAAAGATTCTGGATTAACAAACATTGGATCCTGATTAACAATATTCCCCGTGGATGTTGTTGTTCCATTGACTAGAGAGGAAGTAGTTTTATAAACAAATAAATTATTGGTATAGGTAGAATTCTTTGTGACAATATTTTGATTCACTGCAGGGTCATAGAAAATATTATTAGCAACAACCGCTCCATAAATAGTACAGTTATTACCTAATATACTATTTCTGATGATGTTATTACTCGATTTATTAATCGAATAAATATCAGCTTCCATCCAACCAATCGTTGTTAAAATTGAATTGGATATAACTGAATTGGATAATCGAGCACCTAAATTAATTGATCCTACAAATTGATTAATTTCCAAACTAGACACACTGTAACTTCCTCCTAATGTAGCAATTAAACCTTTACATCTTTGAAATGTAAAACCTCCTAGTCCCAAATTATCTTTGTTTGTGCCAACATAAAATTGCGCATGTAAACCATATATTTGAGAACCAGCGGAAGTTATTGTAGATATGGACTCTACTGCATGTGTAAAAGTAATTGAAGAAACATAGGCACGTAACAACATTTGTTGGTTCGGTAAAGTGCCTTCACCAATTAAAACAAGACGTTTACGAACAAAGATACTACCATAATCTTTTTCAGACGCATGTATGTAAATGGTATCATTACTTACCGCAGCATCACAAGCAGCTTGCAAATCAGTATATTGACCTGGTGAATTAGTGTTGTTACTAACAGTCAACACTTTACTTTGTCCACAAAAGGAAATACCTACAAGGGACAAAAAAACGAAACATATTTTTTTCATGATTAAATATTTTTCGTCAAAATTAGACCATTGCAATTGGTATAATCTACCCATATAGTGGGTATATTTTAACTAAATTTTCTAACTACTTTCGGTAAAAATTAAATCAAGTGTTTAGAATATTAATTATTATCCTAGTGAGTTGTTTTCCAATACTTGGTTTTGGGAACACAATTGTACTAGATAAATTATTTACTAAAACAACTGTAAACGCTGATCTATATTCTACATCCGTTAAAACAAACAGTTTTAACATAGATTCCATTGTTCAATTATCCTCGCAACACTGGAAAAAAGTCAGCCCAAATGGATTTAAGAAACCATTCGATAAAAATATCTGGTGGTTAAAGTTTTCATTAAAATGTAACAAAAGTGGTCGCTATTATTTAGAAAGTCAATACCCGCTTATCGAAGATTTTACACTTTACATCGCGCAAAAAAACAAAATATACGATCTAGGTAATCAAGGACTAAAAAATCCCTCCAGCAAACAATTCGCTTCCAGGTATCCAATATTTAATTTTCACTTAACCAAAAACAAAAATTACACCTTTTATTTAAGAGTTAATAAAACATTTGCAACTCCAAACTTGCCAATTTCAATATACGAATCAAACGAATATTTAATTCACACTAGAAAGGATGAAATACAATATGGCGTAATTTACGGAATTATAGGTGTGCTATTTTTTCTAGGAATTATTACAGGAATTAGTTTTAAATCAAAAGTCCATATTTATTACACGTTTTACATCGTTAGTCTTTTTGGAATCCTAATCATTTCCAATGGCTTATTTCGAACAGTACTTCCAGCGAATTACCTTTTAGAAGGATACTTTACGATGTATTATTTTATAACGGTCACATTTATCAGTTTGTGGATGATATTATTCGAACTTTTTGCAGTAAAACAAAACTACCCCAGACTGCATAAAATCATTAAAATAAAAATTCTTTTATCCTTTCTATCTATACTTATAAATCAAACAGCATTCTTTTACTGGCCAAATTACCCGCTAATTCTCTATAAAATAAGTAACCTAGTGATCGTTTTCTATCCAATCATGATGATTGGAATTTGCTTCCATACGTACAAAAAAAATAAATCTCCAAAAGCACTCTATTTTTTAATGCTTTTTATGTTTACACTAATTTTTACCGTCTTTTTCTCACTACTACCGCTTTCACTTGCATCTTACAACCAACTAATGACTTTCCGTTGGATTATTGTTTTTGAAGGGTTTACAGTACTTTTAATTCTTCACCGTGATTTATTTTCATCCAAAATTCAAGCTGTTTTATTAGAGAAAAATTTACTCGAGGAAAGACAAAATTCGTTAACAAAATACCTACAAGGTTTATTAAATGAACGAGGTAGAATCTCGAGAGAACTGCATGATTCCATAAGTTCAAACCTATCCGCTTTAGGTAGAAGAATCGACTCTGACAACAAAAAAAATGAAAATAATACGGATTTTTACTTCGCTGAAATACAAAAAATACAAGAAAACGTCCGAGAAATTTCACACGATTTACACACTTTTTCATTAGATAAAAAATCCTTAGTACAAGCAATAAACGATGAAATCTTTAGACTAGAAAACTACTTCAATTCTATATCTTTTGAAGTAAACATTTTCGACACTGAAAATCAATTAATGCAAATTGAAAAAAGCAAAAAAGAAATCATATACTTTACTTTTTTAGAACTAATTGAAAACGCATTAAAACACGCCAAAACAAATAATATTCATATTCAGATCATGGCATCAAAAAAAGAATACACCTTAATTATTGAAGATGATGGTGTTGGATATGACCCGAAAAATATTCCTAAAAATGGAATTGGACTTATTTCTATCCATGAAAGAATAAACCAAGATCTAGGTAAATTCGAAATCTTACCCTTGGAAAAAGGGATGAAACATATTTTCACCTTGTTTCACAACTAAACCAATTTGAAACGATTCGCAAAAGCAATTAAATCTGAAGCTCCTTCTAATTGTAATTTTGACTTGATATTTTTTCGATGCGTTTGAACTGTATGTATACTTATATTTAATTGATTCGCAATTTTTTGATTCGTATATCCACGCAATAATAATTTCACAATCTCAACTTCACGAACCGTTAAATCTATATCTAATCCTTTTGTTTGCACTAAATTAAACGAAGTTAACGCATCAAAGTTCCAAAAATCGACCCCTTCCATAACCCGCTTACAAATATCAATTAACTGATTATTATTGGACGATTTACTGATAAATCCATGCGCTCCAGCTTCCCTAGCTTTAAGTTGAATATCCATTAAATCATACGTAGAAATTAAAACCACTTTAATAGCCGGATATGTCAATAAAATAAATGGTAAATCATCCATACTATTGTGTCCCTTCAATGAAATATCTAACAATAATAAATCTACCCTATTATTTTTCAGAAAAGAAAAAAGACCCTCTCGTGTATAGGAACTAGAAAAATCTGTAATAAAATCACTCTCCAAAAATAATTGCTCTAAACCGGAAGTTATTAATGGATGATCATCACAAACGTGTATGGAAAAATTTTGCAAAGCTAAAGGTTTATGAAACAATTAAATATCGTACTAATTTATATGGAAAGTGTGAGAAAACGAACTACGTAAACTAAACGTAATCAACGTCTTCAAATTTAGTCAATTATTTAAACTTATAATATTAATTTATCATAACATAAAACGAAAATTTAATGTACAATCTCATTTTTTACCTCCGATAAAAGTAACTTTCTCTTTAATCCCTTATCTTTGAGCAAAATTGATTCAAAACACCCAAGACACTATGACTATTCAAGAAATTAGACAGCATTTTTTCGACTTTTTCGCTAGTAAAGGACACAAAATCGTTCCTTCTGCTCCTATGGTTGTCAAAAACGACCCGACGTTGATGTTTACGAACGCGGGAATGAATCAGTTCAAAGATTATTTCTTGGGGAATGCTAAACCTAGCGTAACACGTATTGCAAATACACAAAAATGTTTACGTGTGTCTGGAAAACACAACGACTTGGAAGAAGTGGGTGTAGATACTTATCACCATACCATGTTCGAAATGCTTGGAAACTGGTCTTTCGGCGATTATTTCAAAGAAGATGCTATTTCTTGGGCTTGGGAATTATTAACGGAAGTGTATAAAATCCCAAAAGATCAATTATATGTAACGGTTTTCGAAGGAGATGCAAAAGACAACGTTCCAAAAGACGAAGAAAGTTTTGCTATCTGGAAACGTTTCATCGCGGAAGACCGTATTCTTCTCGCTTCCAAAAAAGATAATTTCTGGGAAATGGGAGAAACTGGACCATGTGGACCATGCACGGAAATCCATGTCGATATTCGCCCACTAGAAGATCGTTTAAAAACACCTGGAAAAGACTTAGTAAACAACGACCATCCGCAGGTAATCGAAATCTGGAACAATGTGTTCATGCAATTCAACCGTAAAGCGGACCAAAGCCTAGAACCACTTCCTGCTACTCACGTGGATACAGGAATGGGATTAGAGCGTTTAGCAATGGCGTTACAAGGAAAAACTTCCAACTACGATACCGACCTTTTCCAAACACTGATTAAACACATGGAAAAAGTGTCTGGTGTGGAATACGGGAAAGTGGAAACAACAGATATCGCCCTTCGTGTAATCGCTGATCACATTCGTGCTATCGCGTTTTCTATTGCAGACGGACAATTACCAAGTAATACCGGTGCTGGTTATGTAATTCGTAGAATTCTTCGTCGCGCTATTCGTTACGGTTACCAAACGCTAGGCTTAAAAGAACCTTTCATGGGAGAATTAAGTGTTGTTTTAGGGCAAACAATGGGGGAATATTTCACGGAATTGATCACGCAAAAAGATATCATCCAAAAAGTAATCCACGAAGAAGAGGTAAGTTTCTTTAGAACATTAGAATTAGGGATTCGTAGAATGGATAACTTAATTTTCGAGAAGAAAAAAACAAAAATACTTATTTCCAGTAGAGGTACTGACGAAAATGGTCGAAAAGATCAAACTACTAACTACCCACCGATTACTGGAGCAGAAGCATTCGAACTATACGATACATTCGGTTTCCCATATGATTTAATTTCGTTAATCGCTCGAGAAAACAACATTGACGTTAATGAAGATGAATTCGAAGCAGAACTACAAAAACAAAAAGACCGTTCACGTGCTGCGACTGCTATTGAAACAGACGATTGGGTACAATTACAACCAGATCAAGACGTGAAATTTGTAGGATACGACAACCTGACTGCCGAACTTCAAATAATCAAATACCGTAAGGTTAGCCAAAAACAAAAAACGTTCTACCAATTGGTATTCAACCAAACTCCTTTCTACCCAGAAGGTGGTGGACAAGTGGGTGATACTGGATTCATTGAAGCGAACGGTGAAAAAACAAGCATCTTCGACACGAAAAAGGAAAACAACCTCATCGTACATTTAGCAGAAAAATTACCTACGGATCCGAAAGCATCATTTGTTGGAAATGTAGATAAAACAAAACGTGCACTTTCTGCATGTAATCACTCTGCTACACACTTATTACACCACGCCTTACGTACGGTGTTAGGAACACACGTGGAACAAAAAGGTTCCTTGGTAAATGCTAAAAACTTGCGTTTCGACTTCTCGCATTTCTCTAAAGTGACCAATGAAGAATTGAAACAAATTGAAGAATTAGTGAACGCGAACATTCGTGAAAGCATCTTATTAAACGAACACCGCAACATTCCAATCGAAGAAGCAAAATCGATGGGTGCAATGGCTTTGTTTGGCGAAAAATATGGAGATTCAGTGCGTGCTATCCAATTCGGAGAATCTATCGAATTATGTGGTGGAACACACGTTGCTACAACTAGCGCAATCGGTTTATTTAAAATCACTTCGGAGTCAGCTGTTGCAGCAGGTATTCGTCGTATTGAAGCAATCACAAGTACTACAGCAGAAGAATTCTACCGCTCACAAGTAGAAACGTTGAACGAAATTAAAGAGGTTCTTAAGAATCCAAAAAATATTGTAGAAGCGGTTGAAGAACTAAGCAAAAAGAATGCAGCCTTACAAAAACAAATCGAAGTGTTCCAACGTGAAAAAGCACAAGCGGTGAAACACGAATTGAAAACAAAAATCGAAGGCATCAACGGAATCAATTTCTTAGGAACGAAAGTAAACCTAGACGCGGGAAGCATCAAAGACATCGCGTACCAATTAAAAGGGGAAACTTCCAATTTCGTTGGAATCTTTGGTGGCGTAGAAGACGACAAATGTTCGTTAACCATCATCATCGACGAAGCTCTTGCAAAAGAAAAAGGCTTAGACGCTGGAAAAATCATCCGTGAAATTTCCAAACACATCCAAGGCGGCGGCGGCGGACAAGCATTCTTCGCAACTGCTGGTGGTAAAAACAAACAAGGCGTCGACAAAGCAATTGAAGAATTCAAAACTATTGTACAATAATATTCTTTTTGAAACCATTAAGACGGCCCTCTTTTTTCCCTCCTCGAGGAGGGATTAAGGGAGGTGAAATTGTAATAATTACGAGCATGAACCCTACTCTTTCTATCGAAATCTGGAGCGACATCGTCTGCCCTTTCTGCTACATCGGGAAAATGAAACTGGAACAAGCCTTGCGTAAACTAAACGCCCTTGACAAAGTAGAAATCACCTGGAGAAGTTTTCAATTAGACCCAACTTTCCCTAAAAACACCTCTAAAAATTCTGCCATTCACCTTTCAGAAAAAACAGGTATTCCAATGGAACGTTTATCTAACATGTTTGTGGAACTGAACCAAACAGGTCAACGTTACGGCATCGATTTGAAATTAGACCAAACTCCTGTTTTCAATACCTACGACCTTCACCGTTTATGGCAATGGAGCAAAACCGAAAACAAAGGAAAACAATTTAAAGAAGAGTTTTTATACCAATACTTCACCAACTGTGTAGACTTTTCTGTGGAAGAAAACATCTTAAAATCGATCGAAAACATTGGTTTAGACAAAGCAAAAGCACTAGAAATCATCCACTCCGACGCATACACCCAAGCCTTCAACTTCGACATGGAAAGAGGACGTAAATTTGGTGTTCGTGGTGTCCCACATTTCGTCATCAACCAACGTAAATCCTTCGTCGGCGCGCAAGAAGATGAATTGTTTGAAGAAATGTTGAAGGAAGAGTTGGAGAAGATGAAGAATTAAAAAGAACTCTAATAATTATTTAGTTCAGTTATTATTTATTCCAAATATTTGGATATTTAAGTCTATAGAATTCATAAGAATATTCTCTATAACCTAACTGATGTCTATCATTGTCTAAATAGGTAACCCAATAATCTCCACCAACCTCATAATGCCAAATACTTTGTTCAGTTATTTTTCCTTTGTTAATTACAATGTAAGTCATATTCTCCTTTAATTCAATATAACAAGAGTCACAATCTGGATAGTTTGTCAAGTAATAAACACCTACAACACTAAGTTGATTCTTTCTATATTTATCGTTCTGAAAAGATTTGAAACAATAGAGTAAAAATCCAAATAATATACAAGCAATTAAAGTCCATGGCTTGATTGAATTTTTAGATTTAATTGTTAAAATAAGGAAAACTACACTAAGCAAGCCAAGTATAAAATAAATAACATAAATTATAAGTTCTCCGAGTGCTGACATTTATTATTTTGCTTGTTTGTTTGTAATGAATAAATTTCTATTTAAAAATATACTACCCCACCCTAAACTTACAATACTTTATCACACTACCCTTCGCTGTAAACAACTCTTCATAATGCGTTTTAATCGAAAAAATCTCGCGTTCTAGTTCCGTTTTACCTTCTAAGGAAGCATACAAATCCCAAGTCAATTCCAAACACTCATATCCGTGTTCTTTGATTTCTTCTTCAGTAGATTCAAACAAGACATCGCTATCTGTTTTTAAATGGATAATACCACCTTTTTTCAAGATTTTACGGTAGCGATTTATAAATAACGATGAAGTCAAACGTTTTCTAGGTTTATTCGGTTGAGGATCTGAGAATGTCAACCAAATTTCATCCACTTCGTTTTCTCCAAAATAATCGGTGATAAAATCAATCTTCGTTCGCAAGAAAGCAACATTCTCCACACCACGTTCCACAGCATCTTTCGCGCCTACCCAAATACGCGCACCCTTAATATCAACACCAATAAAGTTTTTCTCTGGAAAATGATCCGCCATACCAATTGAGTATTCCCCTTTACCACAACCCAACTCCAAAACAATCGGATTTTCATTCTTGAAATGTTCCGCATTCCATTTCCCTTTCAAAGGAAAAGGCTCCCGCTTTAATGGATCCAACGATGGTTCATAAACATTAGACCATTCTTTCATTTCACTGAAACGACGTAATTTATTTTTTGCCATACTAAACTTGCACTAGTTGAATCCATAAAGATAATTAAAATCACAAAATCGAAGAAGAGAAGTATTTAACACAATATTCAATCTGAAAATCACAAAATCACAAAGGATAGTTTATATCATTAGCGCAGAGTTTTTTTAGAGAATTTGACGCTCACTCGTTTTAGAGGCCGCAGAGTCCATTTTGACAAAGTCAAAATACAACCACCCCTCCAAAAATGCGATTGAACTATTTTCGAACCATTAAAATACGTGAACCGAAAGTCGTCGCATTAGAAAAGTAAAACCGGGTCCCATAGAAAAAGTAAACGCAAGAAAAAACAGTGTTTGAGACGTAACGTCAGTGAAGGCGAGTTTGTTTTTTCTAGTTTACGTTTCGTAATGGGTGGTTGCTTTTCGAGCGACAAGGCCTTTTTGCTTACTTTTTTGGCCAGAAAAAAGTAAGAGAAAAACCTCTGTTTCGCAAAGCGAAACAAAAAAAGCCCCAGTAAAACCAGGACTCAATCTATAACATCAAAAAAATAATCGCTAAAACTTTTCTAAATATTTTCAAAAAAATCATTCCCCTTATCATCCGTAATAATAAACGCTGGGAAATTCTTAATCGTAATCTTTCTCACTGCCTCCATCCCCATCTCTGGAAAATCAACCACCTCAACAGATGTAATATTCTCTTTCGCTAAAATAGCCGCAGGACCACCAATCGAACCTAAATAGAAACCACCATACTTATTACAAGCATTCGTAACATCTTTCGAACGATTTCCTTTCGCCAACATAATCATACTTCCTCCTAACGATTGGAATTGATCTACATAAGCATCCATTCTTCCCGCTGTCGTAGGTCCAAAACTTCCGGAAGGCATTCCCTCTGGTGTTTTCGCTGGACCAGCATAATAAATTGGGTGGTTTTTAAAGTATTCTGGCATTGGTTGACCAGCGTCGATAATTTCTTTGATTTTAGCATGTGCCATGTCACGCGCAACAATCAATGTTCCATTTAATTTCAAACGCGTTTTAATCGGATATTTCGACAATTCAGCCAATACTTCCGCCATCGGACGATTTAAATCAATTTCGATTGCAGGCTCTAAGTGTGGAGCAGTCTCTGGCAATAATCTACGTGGATTTTGTTCTAATTGCTCTACAAAAATTCCATCTTTCGTGATTTTTGCTTTGATATTTCTATCTGCAGAACAAGAAACACCTAATCCTACTGGACAAGAAGCCGCATGACGAGGTAAACGAATCACACGAACATCATGGGTAAAATATTTACCGCCAAATTGCGCTCCAATCAAACTCTCTTGACAAATTTTATGAACACGTGCTTCCCATTCCAAATCACGGAATGCTTGACCTCCTTCGTTTCCTTCAGTTGGCAATTCATCAAAATAACCAGCGGATGCTTTCTTCACTGTTGCTAGGTTTGATTCAGCAGAAGTACCTCCGATAACCAATGCTAGGTGATATGGAGGACATGCAGATGTCCCTAAATCTTTGATACGCTCTCTTACAAATTGCTCTAAAGAAGCATCGTTTAATAAGGATTTTGTACGTTGGTATAAAAATGTTTTGTTTGCAGAACCTCCACCTTTTGCTAAAAACAAGAACTCATAAGACATTCCTTTTTTCGCATAAATATCAATTTGTGCTGGTAAGTTTGTTCCTGAGTTTTTCTCATCAAACATCGTCAATGGAACAACCTGTGAAAAACGTAAATTCTTTTCTTGGTAAGTATTGTAAATTCCTTTAGATAAATACTCTTCATCAATAGCACCGGTATAAACATCCTCCCCTTTTTTCGCCATCACAATTGCTGTACCTGTATCCTGACAAGAAGGTAATTGACCTTCCGCTGCAATCGTAGCATTTTGCAATAAGTTATATGCAACAAAACGATCGTTATCTGTCGCTTCTGGGTCTTCAATAATTGCACGTAATTTTTCTAAGTGAGATGCTCTCAAGTAAAAAGAAACATCGCTTAACGCTTCTTGCGCCAATAATTCCAATCCTTTTGGATCGATTTCTAACACCTCTCTATTGCCGTAGTTTACTACCTTCACATAATCAGAAGTGATTTTTCTATATTCTGTTTTATCTCCTAAAATTGGAAATGGATTTTGATAAAAAAAGTCAGCCATAACAAGTAATTTTTGACTGCAAATGTAAGAAAATATTTAACGCTTAAAATTAATTTAAAGCTTCTAAAAACCTTGAATTACTATTCTAATTTGAAGCAAAACATAAATCTTCCCCCTTCGAAGGGGGACCGAGGGGGATGACCTTTTGAAACAAAAATAAACTTACAATATTCAAAATATTACAACACCTTTTTGGGCGATGCAAAAAGGTGGAAGTTACTCCACTTCATTTATCAACAAAATTTTGTATCTCTCTTCCCTTTCCGTACATTTGTTTCTATGGAAAATAATTCGGATAAAATCAAAAAACCGCTAACCAGAACGAAACCTGCAAACGCAGATTTTCCAGAGGCTTTCGGTAAGCGACCTCCACAAGCTGTTGATTTAGAGCAGGCTGTTTTGGGAGCAATGATGTTAGACAAAAATGCGGTGAACGACACAATTGATGTACTGACACCTAGTAGTTTTTATGATCCAAAACACGTGGTGATTTACAAAGCCATTCGTGAACTTTTCGCTAGTACAAATCCTATCGATCTACTTACTGTTACAACACAACTTCGTAAAGAAGGTGAGTTAGAAATGGCTGGTGGTGCTTTATATGTATCTCAATTAACGCACCGCATCGCTTCTGCTGCACACGCAGAATACCACGCAAGAATTATCTCTCAAAAATACATCCAACGCGAAATCATTCGTATGTGTAACGAAGTCCTTCGCGATGCATTCGATGAAACTACAGATGTTTTTGATCTATTAAACAAGGCAGAAGGCGACCTTTTCAAGATTGCTGAAAACAACATGAAAAAGAACGTAGACGTGATGCAAAACGTAGTGCGTGAAGCAATTTTAGAAATTGAAAAGGCATCTAAAAATACAGATGGTATTTCTGGTATTCCAACTGGTTTCCGTGAATTAGATAAACTTACTTCTGGATGGCAACGTTCGGATATGATTGTTATTGCTGCTCGTCCTGCGATGGGTAAAACCGCTTTCGTACTATCTATGGCTAGAAATACGGCAGTAGATTATGGAATGGGGGTAGCAATTTTCTCATTAGAGATGTCTTCCGTGCAATTAGTGAAACGTTTGATTGCATCAGAATCGCGAATCAGTGCTGAAAAACTAAGAAAAGGAGATTTAGCGGAACACGAATTCCAACAACTACATACTCGAATTGCAAAACTTGCTACTGCGCCAATTTACATCGATGACACTGCAGGTATTTCGGTATTCGATTTACGTGCAAAATGCCGACGACTAAAAAGTCAATACGATATTCAAATTGTAATTATCGATTACCTACAATTAATGACTGCTGGTGGAGGTAAAGGTTCCGGTAACCGTGAACAAGAAATTTCAACCATATCACGTTCCATCAAAGAGATTGCAAAAGAATTAAACATTCCCGTAATTGCACTTTCACAGTTAAGTCGTTCCGTGGAAACACGTGGTGGTGATAAAAAACCAATACTTTCCGACTTACGTGAATCTGGAGCAATTGAGCAAGATGCAGATATCGTATCTTTCTTATACCGTCCAGAATATTACCAAATTCTTCAAAACGAAGAAGGAGAATCCAATCTTGGTGTAGGAGAAATTATTGTCGCAAAACACCGTAATGGTGCTACAGACTCTGTTCGTTTACGTTTTATTGGTGAATACGCACGTTTTGATAACTTTGACTCGTTTGATGAAGATTTTCAACCAATTGGTAAAACCATGGGTGCATTAGGAGTAAATACTGGTTTTGACAGTGCTCCTGCTGGAAATAGTTATACGGTTCAAAGTAAAATGAATGAAGCGGAAGAAAATTTTGACTTCAATACCGATAGCCTGGACGATCCTTTCTAAAGAATGAAAAAACTACTTTTTCTTGTTCTACTTATTTCCTTTAGTTTACGACTAAACGCCACAAGTGTATTGATTCCGATGGATAATGGGCAAACAAACCACTTAAAAGCCTATGGAATTGCTTATTGGATGTTAAACAACGGTCTAACCTTAGAGTGGTTACTGAATTACCGTGGAGGTTCTTTTTTATGTCCGCACGATGTGAAAATCGAAGAGGAATTAACCATTCGAGGTGTAAAATACGAGGTCATTACAGATGGAAAAGCGAACGCTATTAGGAATGAAATCTCCAATCCAGATGTAAATCAAGAAATTATACAATTAGAAAAAGCACCTAAAATTGCGGTGTATACCCCGAAAGGTAAACAACCATGGGATGATGCTGTTACTTTAGTCTTGGAGTACGCTGAAATTCCGTACGATAAAATTTATGATTCTGCCATTGTCATGGGGGTGCTCCCAAAATACGATTGGCTACACTTACACCACGAAGATTTTACAGGACAGTATGGTAAATTTTATAGCAACTTCAAAAACGCTCCATGGTACCTTGCGCAAGTAGAAGAAGCGGAAAACGATGCTAAAATGTTAGGTTTCCATAAGGTATCACAACTAAAATTAGCGGTTGCGAACAACTTAAAGAATTTTGTTCTTGGAGGCGGATTCTTATTTACAATGTGTAGCGGAACCGATAGTTTTGATATTGCGCTTGCAGCTCATAATACAGACGTGTGTGAAAGCATGTATGATGGGGATCCAGCAGATCCAAAATGTCAACAAAAACTAGATTTCAATAACACATTTGCATTTGATAAATTTACCCTAGAACGAAACCCACTAGTATATGAGTATTCTAACATCGACGGAACGGATTTACACAAATCGGAAGCAATGGACAAATTCTCCTTATTTGAATTTTCTGCTAAATGGGATGTGATTCCAACTATGTTAACACAATGCCACACAGACATCATCGATGATTTCATGGGACAGACTACCGACTTTAAAAAAGAATTTATCAAATCAAATGTTCTTATCTTAGGAGAAAACAAAGCGCTTGGAACTGCGAAATATGTACACGGTGAATTAGGTCAAGGTACATGGACATTCTACGGAGGTCATGATCCAGAAGATTACCGACACATGGTGCAAGATCCTCCAACGGATTTAAACCTTCACCCAAACTCACCAGGATACCGTTTAATTCTTAACAATATCCTATTCCCTGCAGCAAAAAAGAAAAAACGTAAAACGTAACTTTTCGTTACTAACCACTAATAATCAATTATGTTACCGTTCGGGTGTGTCGCGACGCACCCGATGATATAACCCCAATTATATCAACCCATCCAATACACTTCCATCCACCAACTCCGGAATCGTAACCTTCAACAAAGGCTCGCGCTCCATTGCGCGTTTAATCGCAAAGATCGCCCCCTCATTTCTAGCCCAACTTCTTCTTGAAATACCATTATTTACATCCCAATGCAACATAGACTTCAAACGTCTATCTGCATCAGCAGAACCATCCAATAACATCCCAAATCCTCCGTTAATAACTTCTCCCCAACCTACGCCACCTCCATTATGGATAGAAACCCAAGTAGCTCCTCGGAAACTATCTCCAATCACGTTTTGAATTGCCATATCTGCTGTAAACTTAGAACCATCATAGATGTTAGATGTTTCACGATAAGGGGAGTCTGTTCCGGATACATCGTGGTGATCTCTACCTAATATAACTGGTCCAATATGACCTGCCGCAATTGCTTTATTGAAAGCTTCTGCAATGAGCATTCTACCTTCAGCATCCGCATATAAAATACGTGCTTGTGAACCAACAACTAATTTATTTTGTTGCGCACCTTTGATCCACGTAATATTATCGTCCATTTGCTGACGAATCTCGTCTGGACTAGTTTTCATTAATTCTTCTAGTACTTGACAAGCAATTTCATCCGTTTTAGCTAAATCTTCTGCTTTCCCGGATGCACAAACCCAACGAAATGGACCAAAACCATAATCAAAACACATTGGACCCATGATATCCTGTACATAGGAAGGGTATTTAAAATCAATATGATTTGGTGCCATCACATCCGCTCCTGCACGAGAAGCTTCTAATAAAAAGGCATTTCCATAATCAAAGAAATACGTACCTTTTAAAGTGTGCTTATTTATTGCAGCTGCATGACGTACTAATGTCGCTTGAACTTTATGTTTGAATTCGTCAGGATTATTTGCCATTAAAGCATTAGACGCTTCGAACGTTAATCCAACAGGATAATATCCTCCTGCCCATGGATTGTGTAGGGAAGTTTGATCAGAACCTAAATCAATATGAATATTTTGACTGTCAAAAGCTTCCCAAACATCTACGATATTTCCTAAATAAGCAATCGAAACAACCTCTTTATTTACTTGCGCTTCTTTTACACGAACAACTAATTGATTAATATCTTCAATTACTTCGTTAATCCATCCTTGTTCGTGTCTTATTTTTGTAATCTTTGGATTTACCTCCGCACAAACAGTCACACAACCTGCAATATTTCCTGCTTTTGGTTGAGCTCCTGACATTCCCCCTAATCCAGAAGTAACAAATAAAGAACCCGCAGGAGATTTTTTGATTTTTCGGAATCCATTCAAAACAGTAATGGTTGTTCCATGCACAATTCCTTGTGGACCAATATACATATAAGAACCAGCGGTCATTTGTCCATACTGAGAAACTCCCAAGGCATTCATTTTCTCCCAATCATCTGGTTTAGAATAATTAGGTATAACCATTCCATTCGTCACAACAACACGTGGAGCATCTTTATGCGAAGGAAACAACCCCATCGGATGACCTGAATACATAACCAAAGTCTGGTCTTCCGTCATCTCCGCTAAATATTTCATCGTCAAACGATATTGAATCCAATTTTGAAATACAGCGCCATTTCCTCCATAAGTAATTAACTCATGTGGGTGTTGTGCAACTGCATAATCCAAATTATTTTGAATCATCAACATAATTGCCTTAGCCTGTAAAGATTTACCAGGATACTCTTCAATTGGACGAGCAAACATGGTATAATCTGGTCGAAAACGATACATATAAATACGACCAAAATCTTTCAATTCTTGTAAAAACTCAGGTGCTAATTCAGCATGTAATTCCTTTGAAAAATAACGCAAAGCATTTTCCAATGCCAAACGTGTTTCTTCTTTAGATAAAATTTCCTTACGTTTTGGCGCATGATTAATAACACTTTCATATGCTTTTTTAGCAGGTAAAACACTTGGAATACCTTGTAAAATATCTTGTTGAAATTCCTGAGTTGTCATAGTATGAATTTTGATTTTTTGGTGCCATAAAGATAGAAAGAAGAAAAACAAATTCCGAATCAAGAACGTAAAATAAAACTAACATAAATAAATCCTAAACCTCTTCTAGTCCTGAAAGGACGATATATCTAAACATAGGACAAAGTCCTATAATCTAAAATAACTTAATCCCATAAAAAAGCTCCCTCTCGGGAGCTTTAACGGATCAAAAAAACATAAAATGTTTTTTCTATTTAATAAACTTAAATTTCTTACCAGGATAAACTGCACTCGCACCAAGTTCTTCTTCAATACGTAATAATTGATTGTACTTAGCCATACGGTCACTTCTGGATGCAGATCCTGTTTTTATCTGACCACAATTTAACGCAACCGCTAAATCTGCAATCGTACTATCTTCCGTCTCTCCACTACGATGAGACATAACTGAAGTATATCCATTGCGTGTAGCCATTTGAACTGCCTCAATTGTTTCAGTCAATGAACCAATTTGATTAACTTTCACCAAAATAGAATTAGCAGTATTCTCTTCTATACCTCTTGATAAACGTTTAGTATTCGTAACAAATAAATCATCACCAACTAATTGAACCTTGTCCCCTAATTTATCAGTAGCTAATTTCCAACCAGCCCAATCATCTTCTGCAAGTCCATCTTCAATGGAAATAATAGGATATTTAGCACACCATTCTTCCCAAAATGCAACCATTTCTTCAGAAGTACGCTCTTCTCCAGTTGATTCAAAAACGTATTTACCATTTTTATAAAACTCAGAAGAAGCTGCATCCAATGCAATATAAACATCTTCTCCAGGTGTATAACCAGCTTTTTGGATAGCCTCCATTACAACTTGAATTGCCTCTTCGTTTGATCCTAAGTTTGGCGCAAAACCTCCTTCATCTCCAACGTTTGTAGACATTCCTCGTGACTTTAATACTTCTTTCAAATGATGGAAAATTTCTGTACCCATTCGTAATCCATGAGAAAAAGAAGTTGCGCCAAAAGGCATAACCATAAATTCTTGAATATCAATTAAATTATCAGCATGTGAACCACCATTTAATATATTCATCATTGGAACCGGCATAGTAACTGCACCAACTCCACCAATATATTGATATAAAGACATTCCAGCTTCGTCAGCCGCAGCTCTTGCTACTGCTAATGAAGTACCCAAAATAGCATTGGCTCCTAAATTAGATTTGTTTTCAGTACCATCTAACTTCAATAATAATTGATCTATCGATTTTTGATCGTAAACATGTTTACCTACCAAAGCATCCGAAATAATTGTGTTCACATTATTTACTGCTTTAAGAACACCTTTCCCCATGTAGACACTCTTATCACCATCGCGCAATTCAACTGCTTCATGAATCCCTGTTGAAGCTCCAGATGGAACTGCTGCTCTTCCTAAAACACCATTCGATGTATATACATCAACTTCCACCGTTGGATTACCTCGTGAATCCAAAATTTGTCTTCCAACAACCTTTGTAATTAAACTCATCTTAATTTTTAAATTTATGCATATTATCAATAAACTGATCAAACAGATATCTAGAATCATGAGGACCAGCAGAAGCTTCTGGATGATACTGTACTGAAAATACAGGTTTATTTTTTATTTCAATTCCTGCAATGGTATCATCATTCAAATGAATATGAGTAATTGCAACATCTGAATTTGCAGCAACACTTTCTTTTGAAACAACGAAACCATGATTTTGTGAAGTAATCTCTCCTTTTCCAGTTTTTAAATTCTTTATTGGATGATTTATACCTCTATGACCATTAAACATTTTTTCAGTTTTCAAACCTTGACTTAATGCCAAAACTTGATGCCCCAAGCAAATACCAAAAATTGGCTTATCTTGTGCGACTATTTCACTAACCAACGCAATTGTATCGGTCATAACTCCAGGATCGCCAGGACCATTAGACAACATAAAACCATCAGGATTAAAAGCGTTCATCTCATGAATTGGAGTATTCATTGGAAATACTTTCACATGACAACCACGTTCTACCAAACATTTAACAATACTATTTTTAACACCTAAATCTAATAACGCTACTTTTAAAGTTGGATTTTCAGCAGAACTTTCATATGCTTCTTTTGTAGAAACACGTGAAGATAATTCTAACCCAGACATTGAAGGAACTTCTTTTAATTGTGATTTTAGACTTTCAACATCTAAATTATCAGAGGAAATGATAGCATTCATAGCTCCTTTACTACGAATATGTCTAACTAATGCACGTGTATCAACATCAGATATTCCTACACAAGAATTAGATAACATCATATCATCTAATGAACCATTGGCAGAAGTTCTTGAAAAAACTTCAGAATACTTTTTGGTTACTAAACCAGATATTTTAATAGAATCGGATTCATTCTCATCTTCTTGAACACCATAATTACCAATATGAGGTGTATTCATAATTAATATTTGACCTACATAGGATGGATCAGTAAAAACTTCTTGATAACCAGTCATACCAGTATTAAAAGCAATTTCACCAGTTGTAGTACCAACCTTACCAACAGCATAACCATTGTAAACAGTGCCATCTTCTAGTAAAAGAATAGCAGGTAATCTTTCCTCCATAATAATAATTTATGCAAAAATAAAAAATCAAAATTTAACAATATGAAATACACGTAAAATTCAATTAACAAATTGAATAGGTTCTTAACAATAAGGCATAAAAAAAGGGTGATCTAAATCACCCTTTTCTCGAAATATTGATAAACAATATTATGCTTCAGCAGAAGTATCGTCTGTTGATGCCTCTGGAGTAGAATCTTCTACAGATGTATCCGTAGCTTCTTCAGTAGAAACCTCTTCAACTGTTGACTCATTAGTAGCAGCAGATTTAGAACCAGCTGGTTTTCTTGATCTTCTAGTTGTTTTCTTAGGAGCTTCATTAGCTAACATTAACTCATTGAAATCTACTAATTCAATCATACACATTTCTGCGTTATCCCCTAAACGGAAACCTAAACGAATAATACGTGTATAACCACCATTTCTTGTAGCAACCTTAGGTGCTACATCTCTAAAAAGAGCAGAAACAGCTTCTTTGTTTTTTAAATAACTAAAAACAGTTCTACGAGAATGTGTAGAATCAGTTTTAGATTTTGTAATTAATGGCTCAACATACCCTCTTAAAGCTTTAGCTTTAGCTACAGTAGTAGTAATGCGTTTATGCTCAATAAGAGAATTAGCCATATTAGATAGCATAGCTTTTCTGTGCTCTGATTTTCTACCTAAATGATTTACTTTATTTCCGTGTCTCATTGTAATACTTTATAATATGGTTATTAGTCCTTGTCTAATTTATATTTGGCTACGTTCATACCAAAAGTTAACCCCTTATTATCTACTAAATCATCTAATTCAGTAAGAGATTTTTTACCGAAATTACGGAATTTCAATAAGTCATTTTTGTTAAACGATACTAAATCACCAAGCGTTTCAACATCAGCTGCTTTTAAACAATTCAGTGCTCTTACAGATAAATCCATATCCACTAATTTTGTTTTTAACAATTGACGCATATGCAAAGATGTTTCATCAAATTCATCAGAATCAGATTTAGACTCACTATCTAAAGTAATTTTCTCATCAGAAAACAACATGAAATGGTGAATTAAAATCTTAGCAGCTTCTTTCAAAGCATCTTTAGGATGAATAGAACCATTTGTAGTGATTTCCATTACTAACTTCTCATAATCCGTTTTTTGTTCTACACGAAAGTTTTCAATTGCGTAGTTTACGTTTTTGATAGGTGTAAAAATAGAATCAATGAAAATAGTTCCAAATGGAACACCTTGAATTTTATTTTCTTCAGCTGGCACATAACCTCTTCCTTTGATAATGGTTAATTCCATTTCAAATTTAACAGTTGGTTCCATATTACAAATAACTAAATCAGGGTTTAAAACCTGAAAAGCTGATGTAAATTTACCTAAATCTCCAGCAGTTAATTGATTTTGCCCAGTAACAGAAACAATTACAGTTTCGTTATCCGTACCATCAATCTGTTGTTTAAAACAAACTTGTTTTAAATTCAACACAATTTCAGTAATATCTTCTACTACACCTTTTAAAGTAGTAAACTCATGATCTGCCCCTTCAATGCGAATGGAAGATATTGCGAATCCTTCTAAGGAAGATAATAATATTCGACGTAATGCATTACCTACAGTGATACCATAACCAGGCTCCAAAGGACGGAATTCAAATTGTCCTTTATGCTCATCTGATTGAATCATGATAACCTTGTCAGGCTTTTGGAAGTCTAAAATAGCCATGTTAATTCTTTAATTATTATTTAGAATATAATTCGACAATTAATTGTTCTTTGATGTTTTCAGGGATCATCTCACGTGCTGGTGTAGCTAAAAATCTACCTGCTAACTCAGAATTATTCCAATCCAACCAATCATATTTTTTGCTAGAAGAAGCTAAAGAAGAAGTGATTGCCTCTAAAGATTTAGATTTTTCACGAACACCAATAACATCACCAACTTTAATAGTATAAGAAGGAATATTTACAACCTCTCCATTTACTGTAATGTGTCTGTGAGAAACTAATTGTCTTGCACCACGACGAGAAGGAGAAATACCTAAACGGTAAACAGTATTATCTAAACGAGATTCACACAATTGCAATAAATTCTCACCAGTAATTCCTTTCATACGTGAAGCTTTCTCAAATAAATTAGAGAACTGACGCTCCAATATACCATAAGTATATTTAGCTTTTTGCTTTTCCGCTAACTGAACTGCGTACTCAGACTTTTTACCTCCTCTTCTTTTGTTTGGACCATGTTGTCCAGGACCGTAAGCTCTTTTATCTAAAGCTTTATCTGGTCCGAAGATAGGTTCATTAAAACGTCGAGCTATTTTCGACTTTGGACCTGTGTATCTTGCCATTTTTATTTAATTTAAAAAGAGAGAGTGTGAATTAAGGCTTTCCTTCGACACTCTATATTCTCTTTTGGTTTATACTATACTCTTCTACGTTTAGGTGGACGACATCCATTATGTGGTAATGGAGTGATATCAACGATCTCAATTACTTCAATACCAGAATTATGAATTGAACGAATTGCAGATTCACGACCTCCACCTGGTCCTTTTACGAAAACCTTAACTTTACGTAATCCGAAGTCAAATGCTTCTTTGGAACAATCTTCAGCAGCCATTTGCGCAGCATAAGGCGTGTTTTTCTTTGATCCTCTGAATCCCATTTTACCAGCCGATGACCAAGATATAACTTGACCAGCGTTGTTAGTCAAAGAAATAATAACATTGTTGAAGGTAGCTTGAATATGCGCTTCACCCAATGCCTCTACTTTGACGTTTTTCTTCTTCTTTTTATCAGCTTTTGCCATACTATTTATTATTTAGTCGCTTTTTTCTTGTTCGCAACTGTTTTTCTTTTACCTTTTCTTGTACGAGAGTTGTTTTTTGTACGTTGACCTCTTAATGGTAAACCAGCTCTATGACGAATTCCACGATTACAACCAATGTCCATTAAACGTTTAATGTTTAATTGAACTTCAGAACGTAATTGGCCTTCAACTTTAAACTCGTTGATAGACTCACGAATCAAACCAATTTGATCATCGTTCCAATCTTGAACTTTGATATTTTCATCAATACCATTTTTGTCCAAAACTTGCTTAGCCGTGCTACGACCAATACCATAGATGTAAGTCAATCCAATTACACCTCTTTTTTTCTTTGGTAAATCTATACCTGCTATACGTGCCATATACCTACTAAATTATCCTTGTCTTTGTTTAAGTTTAGGATTTTTTTTATTAATCACATAAACTCTACCTTTTCTCTTTACGATCTTGCAGTCTGCAGAACGTTTTTTAACTGAAGCTCTTACTTTCATTTTTTTATTTTTTAAGGAGAAATCCTATTTGTATCTAAAAGAGATACGCCCTTTTGATAAATCATAAGGCGACATCTCAACCTTTACTCTATCACCTGGAAGAATTTTAATGTAAAACATTCTCATCTTTCCAGAAATATGCGCGGTGATAACATGACCGTTTTCTAACTCAACACGAAACATTGCATTAGAAAGTGCTTCAATAATTACACCATCTTGTTCTATAGAAGTTTGCTTTGCCATAATTAATAAGATGCTATTTCACTTGTTTGTCTACCTCTAACTCTTGAACCTTCCATTAAACCATCCATATGTTTATTTAATAAATAGGTCTCTATTTGTTGAAGAGTATCCAAAACAACACCAACCATAATTAATAAAGAAGTACCACCAAAAAACATCTCAAAACCAGAAGTAATACCAGCACCATGAGCAATAGATGGCAATATAGCAATTAAAGCTAAAAATATGGAACCAGGTAGAGTAATTCTAGATACTAATGTATCGATATAATCTGCTGTTTCATCACCAGGTTTAACACCAGGTATAAAACCTCCACTTCGTTTCATATCATCCGCCATTTTGCGAGGATTAATCATAATCGCAGTATAGAAAAATGTAAAAACAATAATCAACAATGCTAATAAACCATTGTAAGAAAAACCATAAACATCCCCTAATGTACGTTGAATAAAATTAGTTGAGCCCTCAGCACTAGCTTTTGAAAAAATCATAACTGGAATAGTCATTATTGCTTGCGCAAAAATAATAGGCATAACACCACTAGCATTTACTTTAATAGGTAAATAACTTCGTGCAGCCTCAGAATCAACTCCTCTAGAACCGACAATTCTTTTTGCAGTACTCATAGGAATCTTACGTACACCTTGAACAATTAATATTGTACCTAAAACAATTAACATAAATGCTACTAATTCTAGAACAATCATAATCAAGTTATCTTTGTTAAATCCAATTTCAGCAAACAAAGCTTGAGGAAATCGTGATAGAATACCAACAGTAATTAATAATGAAATACCATTACCAATACCTTTATCAGTGATTCTTTCACCTAACCAAACTGCAAACATAGAACCTGCAACTAGAACTATTGTGGACTGAACCCACCAAATAGACCCAGCATCTAAAGGTAATGCTCCCTTATTACCTATCCACATCGTTAAATATGTTGGAGCTTGTAATGCACAAATAATAATCGTTAAAATACGAGTATAATTATTAATTCTCTTTTTACCAGATTCACCTTCATTTTGCATTTTTTGAACAGCTGGAACAGCCATACCTAACAATTGCATAATGATAGAGGCACTGATATAAGGCATAATTCCTAAAGCCATGATTGAAGCATTAGAAAATCCACCTCCAGAGAAAAGAGACAATAATGACTCTAATGCATTGGAATCTCCTTTTGCATTAGCTGCCGCTAACGCATCATAATTAACACCTGGTAAGATGATAAAAGAACCAACTCTGTATACAAGAATTAGAGAAAGAGTCAATATAATCCTCTTTCTCAATTCTTCTACTTTCCAGATATTTTTAATATTCTGTATAAACTTCTTCATTTTTATAAAATAAAGGCAAAGTTAATTAGATTTCTGAACAATTACCACCTTGTCCTTCAATAACTGCTTTCGCAGTATCAGAAAACTTATGTGCACTTACACTTATTTTAGATTTTAACTCTCCACGACCTAATACTTTTACTAAATCATTGCGAGAAATAAGACCATAAGTACGTAATACATCAGGAGTAATTTCAGTTACATTTTTGCGTTCAATCAAAGACTGAATAATATCTAAATTAATAGCCTTATATTCTACTCTGTTTATGTTTTTAAATCCAAATTTAGGTACACGTCTTTGAAGTGGCATTTGACCTCCTTCAAAACCGATTTTCGTACTATAACCAGATCTAGATTTTGCTCCCTTATGTCCACGTGTAGAAGTTCCACCATGCCCAGATCCTTGACCACGAGCAATACGTTTTGTCTTCTTAACAGAACCTTTTGCAGGAGTTAAATTATGTAAATTCATATCAATTAGATTTAAAAATTCTACTCAACAACTTCCAAAAGATGTTGTACTTTTTTAACCATACCTAATATCTGAGGTGTAGCTTCGTGTTCAATTACCTGATTCATTTTTTTTAATCCTAAAGCTTGCATAGTAGCTTTTTGAATAGCAGGACGTTTAATCGAACTTCTTACTTGCTTAATTTTAATTGTAGCCATGATTGAAATATTAACCGTTAAACACTTTATCCAAACTAATACCACGTTGTCTAGCAACAGTAACTGCATCTCTCATTTGAGATAATGCATCCATAGTCGCTTTAATAACGTTATGAGGATTTGATGAACCTTGAGACTTTGCAAGTACATTATGTACTCCCACACTCTCTAAAACTGCACGCATAGCACCACCTGCAATAACTCCTGTACCAGGAGTAGCTGGTTTAAGTAGAACTTGTGCTCCACCGAATTTACCTTTTTGTGCATGAGGAACTGTTCCTTTTAAAATTGGAACACGTATCAAATTCTTTTTCGCATCGTCAATACCTTTAGTAATAGCTTCAGTAACCTCTTTAGCTTTTCCTAATCCATGACCAACGATTCCGTTTTCGTCACCTACTACAACAATAGCAGAAAAACTAAAAGTACGTCCCCCTTTTGTAACCTTAGTTACACGGTTAACAGCGACTAATTTGTCTTTCAACTCAGTTTCTGTAGATTTTACTCTATTTAAATTTAATGTCGCCATCGTTTAAAATTTAAGTCCGCCTTCTCTTGCAGAGTCAGCTAATGATTTAACTCTTCCATGATACAAATAACCATTTCTATCAAAAACTACTTTTTCGATACCAGCTTTAATTGCTTTTGCAGCAACTTCTTTTCCAACTAATGCAGCTTGTTCAACTTTCGTTAATTTATCCGCTGCAGCGTTTTTGTAAGAACTTGATGCAACCAAAGTAACACCTTTTGTATCGTCAATCAATTGAGCGTAAATCTGCTTATTAGAGCGGAATACAGTCAAACGAGGCAATTGAGCAGTACCAGAAACTTTCTTTCTGATTCTTCTTTTAATCTTAGCTCTTCTATTTATTTTACTAAATGCCATGATATTATAAATTATTTTTTACCTGCAGCTTTACCAGCCTTTCTTCTAATTATTTCACCAACAAATTTGATACCTTTACCTTTATAAGGCTCTGGTTTACGAAGGGAACGAATTTTGGCAGCAACTTGACCCACTAATTGTTTATCGTGAGATTCTAATGTTACAACTGGAGCTTTACCCTTAAGGGTTTCTGCAGATACCTTAATTTCTGAAGGAACTTCCAAAATAATAGCGTGAGAATAACCTAATGACAACTCTAAAGTTTGACCTGTAGCAGTTGCACGATAACCTACACCGATTACTTCCATTTCCTTCTTGTACCCTTCCGAAACACCAGTAATCATATTATTAACTAATGCACGGTATAAACCATGCTTAGCTCTATGATTTGGAGCATCTGATTCGCGGTTAAAAGTGATTACGTTGTCCTCAATTGTAATAGTGACACAAGAATCAATTTCTTGTGTCAAAGTACCTTTCGAACCTTTAACAGAAACAACGTTTCCATTAAGTTTTACTTCTACTCCACTCGGGATCGTAATTGGATTTTTACCTATCCTTGACATTTTACTAATTAAATTTAATTAATATACATAGCAGAGAACTTCTCCACCAACATTGTTTTTTCTAGCTTCTTTATCAGTAATAACACCTTTAGAAGTAGAAACGATTGCAATACCTAACCCGTTTAAAACGCGTGGCATTTCAGCTGAACCGCTATACTTTCTTAATCCTGGACGTGAAGCACGAACAAGTTTAGTGATAGCAGGAACTTTCGTAGACTGATTGTATTTTAGTGCAATTTTAATTACACCTTGTTTCTCGTCATCTTCGAATTTGAAGTTTGTAATGTAACCTTGATCGAAAAGGATTTGAGTCATAGCTCTCTTAACATTAGAGCCAGGGATCTCAACCATTTTCAAATTAGCACTACTCGCATTTCTAATTCGAGTCAAGAAATCTGCAATAGGATCTGTATTCATTTTTTACCTAATTAAGATTTTACCAACTTGATTTTTTAATTCCAGGGATTTTACCTGCAAGTGCCATCTCACGGAATGTTACCCTTGAGATACCAAACTGACGCATATAACCTCTAGGACGTCCAGTCAAACCACAACGGTTATGTAAACGTACTTTAGCACCATTAGCTGGTAATTTTTGAATTGCTAACATAGCATCCCATTTAGCATTCTGAACAGATTCATCTGTACTAGAAGACTTAATAATAGTAGTTAAAGCTGCTCTTTTAGAAACATCTCTAGCTACCATTCTTTCTCTTTTGCGCTCACGCGCTTTCATTGATTCCTTAGCCATCTTACTTATTTTTTAATGAAAGGAAAACCAAAAGCATCTAACAAAGCTTTTCCTTCTTCATCACTATCTGCTGTTGTTACAAAGGTAATATCCATACCCATCATACGACTCACTTTGTCGATATCAATTTCTGGGAAAATGATATGTTCTTTAATACCTAAGTTGTAATTTCCTCTTCCGTCAAAACCTTTAGGATTAATTCCTCTAAAGTCTCTGGTACGAGGTAATGCAACAGAAATAAAACGATCTAAGAAATCGAACATTTTATCACCACGTAAAGTAACTTTAGTACCAACTGGCATTCCTTTACGAAGTTTGAAATTAGAGATATCTTTTTTAGAGATTGTAGCAACTGCTTTTTGACCAGCAATTCTAGACAATTCAACTACAGCATTATCTACTAATTTTTTATCAGCAACTGCATCACCAACTCCTTGGCTTAATACAATTTTAGTTAATTTAGGCACACGCATAACGGTTTTGTACCCAAATTTTTCAGTAAGCGCAGGAATAATTTCCTGTGCATACTTTTCCTTTAGTCTCGGTGTATAACTCATTACTTAATTTCCTCCCCTGACTTTTTAGAATGACGAACTAATTTACCTGCTTTGTTCACTTGACGTGTAACTCTTGAAGCTACACCATTATGAACAACCATAAGATTGGAAATATGTATTCCACTCTCTTTTTCAACAATGCCTCCTTGAGGATTTGATGCACTAGGTTTAGCATGACGCTTAACCAAATTCAAACCTTCTACTGCAGCACGGTTTTTCTTTTTGTCGATAACAAGAATTTTCCCTTCTTGTCCACGAGAGTCACCGCTAAGTACCTTAACTGTGTCTCCAACTTTAATGTGTAATTTCTTTTGCATAACTTCCACAATTTTAAAGTACTTCAGGAGCTAAAGAAACAATTTTCATAAAATTGTTTTCACGAAGCTCACGTGCTACTGGTCCGAAAATACGAGTACCTCTCATCTCTCCTGCTTGATTTAAAATAACCACAGCATTGTCGTCAAAACGAATGTAAGAGCCATCAGCTCTACGTACTTCTTTTTTTGTTCTTACTATAACTGCCTTGGCTACCTGACCTTTTTTAACGGCACCAGAGGGCGTTGCGCTCTTTACAGCAACTACGATTTTATCTCCAACTGAAGCATAACGACGTTTAGTACCGCCTAAAACGCGAATACATAATACCTCTTTTGCTCCCGAGTTATCGGCTACTGAAAGTCTTGATTCCTGTTGTATCATTATTAATGATTATTTAGCTCTTTCAACAATATCTACTAATCTCCAATTCTTGTTCTTTGACAAGGGTCTTGTTTCCATGATTCTAACTGTATCGCCTTCGTTACAGTCATTGTTTTCATCATGAGCAACAAATTTAGTAGTTTTTTTTACGAACTTACCATACTTTGGATGTTTTACTTTTCTTTCTACAGAAACAACGATAGATTTTTCCATCTTATCGCTAGTAACAACACCTACTCTTTCTTTTCTTAAATTACGCTTTTCTTCCATTACTAAGCAAATTTCAAATTAAACAAGCCTAAGCTTGAATTAAACGTTTACCCAATTCTGTTTTCAGACGCGCAACAGTTTTTCTTGTTGCACGGATTTGTAACGGATTTTCTATTGGAGTTACTGCATGTGATACTTTCATCTTCATCAATTTCTCTTCTAGAGTCTCGATACGACCTCTTAAGTCTGCATCTGATAACTTGGTGATTTCTTGTTGTTTCATATCTTAATTATTTACCAGGTACAACATAATCATTACGAACTATAAACTTACATTTTACTGGAAGTTTTTGTGCAGCTAAGCGCAATGCTTCTTTTGCAGTTTCGTAAGGTACACCGTCTGCTTCAAATAAGATACGTCCTGGTTTAACAACTGCTACCCAGTGACTTGGTGCTCCTTTACCTTTACCCATCCTTACCTCTGCAGGCTTAGAAGTTACAGGTTTATCAGGGAAAATTCTAATCCAAACCTGACCCTCTCTTTTCATGTAACGAGTTACAGCGATACGAGAAGCCTCAATTTGTCTAGAAGTTATCCATGCAGGTTCCAATGTTTTAAGTCCAAAAGATCCAAAAGCAATAGTGCTACCTCTTTGAGCTTCACCACGATTTCTTCCTTTTTGTACTCTCCTAAATTTGGTTCTTTTTGGTTGTAACATCTTTAATAATGTATTAAATCAATTATTTTTTCTTTCTTTTTGGAGCAGCCTTACGGTTATTTGGAGCTTGTGATGTAGCACCACCTTTAGCACCTGCAGCAGACATGCCTACGTTTGGAGATAAATCTCTTTTTCCGTAAACTTCACCTTTGCAAATCCAAACTTTAATTCCAATACGACCGTAAGTCGTATGCGCTTCACTAACAGAGTAATCAATATCTGCTCTGAACGTATGTAACGGAGTACGTCCATCTTTGTACATCTCATTACGTGCCATTTCAGCACCATTAAGACGACCAGATATTTTAACCTTGATACCTTCAGCACCCATTCTCATCGTTGAACCAATAGCCATCTTGATTGCGCGACGAAAAGAGATACGAGCTTCGATTTGACGAGCAATTCCATCAGCAACTAAACGAGCATCCAATTCTGGACGTTTAACCTCGAAAATATTGATTTGAATTTCTTTTTTCGTCAATTTTTTTAACTCTTCTTTCAGTTTATCAACTTCTTGACCACCTTTACCAATAATTACACCTGGACGTGCAGTATTAATAGTAACAGTAACAAGTTTCAAAGTTCTCTCAATGATAATTTTAGAAAGACTAGCTCTTGATAAACGTGTAAACAAATATTTACGGATTTTATCGTCTTCAACAATTTTATCCTTATAGTCGTTTCCACCATACCAATTAGATTCCCATCCGTGGATGAAACCTAATCTATTTCCAATTGGATTTGTTTTTTGTCCCATGTTCTATTACTTATTTAGCACCATCTACAATGATGGTAACGTGGTTCGATCTTTTTCTAATTCTATGAGCTCTACCTTGAGGGGCAGTTTGAATACGTTTCATCATTGCAGCACTATCAACTTGGATAGAAGATACAACTAATTTTTCGTCTTCAATACTTTTTCCTTCATTTTTTTGTTCCCAATTTGCAATTGCTGAACGCAATAACTTTTCAAGACTTTTAGAAGCAAATTTAGAATTATGTTGCAAAATATTTAGAGCTTTATTTACATCAACTCCCCTTACAAGATCTGCAACTAATCTCATCTTTCTTGGAGCAATAGGAGAAGCATTCAAACTTGCAATTGCAGTTGTAGCTTTCTCTTCTTTTAATTTCTCAGCTCTTATTCTTTTTCTAGCGCCCATGTCACTACTAATTTTAAAAACTATCTTTTCTTATTTTTCTTATCAGCACCATGACCACGGAAGTTACGCGTTGGAGAAAATTCTCCTAACTTGTGTCCTACCATGTTCTCTGTTGCGAAAACAGGAATAAACTTATTCCCATTGTGTACAGCTATAGTTAACCCAACAAAATCTGGGGTAATTGTAGAAGCTCTTGACCAAGTCTTGATTACTGCTTTGCTGTTTGAAGCTTGTGCTTCTTCCACTCGTTTAAACAATTTATAGTGTACGAATGGTGGTTTTTTCAACGATCTACTCATAACTTATTATTTCTTACTTTTCGAGATGATATATTTATCAGAATATTTGGTTTTAGAACGTGTTTTGAATCCTTTAGCAAGAACACCGTTACGAGATCTAGGGTGACCTCCGGAATTTCTTCCTTCACCACCTCCCATTGGGTGATCCACTGGATTCATCACAACTCCACGAACACGTGGTCTTCTACCTAACCATCTTGAACGTCCAGCTTTACCTGAAACAACTAAGCTATGCTCAGAATTTGAAACAGAACCGATAGTAGCTAAGCAAGTAGTCAAAATCATTCTAGTTTCACCAGAAGGAAGTTTAATAATTGCAAAACGACCATCACGAGCGTTCAACTGTGCATAAGTACCAGCTCCACGAGCAATAGCACCACCTTTACCTGGTTGTAATTCGATGTTATGAATAACTGTTCCTAGAGGAACATCAGCCAAGAACATTGCGTTACCAACATTAGGTGTAGCATTTTTACCAGCAACAACAGTGTCTCCAACTTTCAATCCTTCAGGTGCGATAATATATCTTTTTTCACCATCAGCATAGAATAACAAAGCTATACGAGCTGTACGATTTGGATCGTACTCAATAGTTTTGACAGTTGCAGGGATATCCTGTTTGTCTCTTTTAAAGTCAATGATACGGTATTTTTGTTTGTGACCACCTCCAATGTATCTCATGGTCATTCTACCGTCATTGTTACGACCACCAGTTTTACTCTTTTTCGTTACTAATGACTTTTCAGGTACATTCGTAGTTACTTCAGTATAAGTACTGTTGATCTTGTGTCTTTGCCCTGGAGTAGTAGGCTTGAATTTTTTAAGACCCATTTCTTTTTGTTAAATGTTATTATACAAATCAATCGTTTCTCCATCTGCTACTGTAACAATCGCTTTTTTCCAAGGATTGTTAGGTTGCACAACGATACCTTTGTTAGTTTGCTTAACAGAGGATTTACCACCGCCATAGGTTTGTGTACGAACTTCAGTTACGTGAACTCCATACATTTTTTCGACAGCTTTTTTAATTTCAATTTTGTTAGCACTTTTCTCTACTTCAAAAGTAAAACGATTACGAGTTTCCATCGCAAGCGTTGCTTTTTCTGTAATAAGTGGCTTTCTAATAATTCTATTCATCACTAAATTAGTTTAGAATGTTTTCGATAACTTCAATGGAACTAGCAGCCATTACTACTTTTTTAGCATTTAACACATCAAATGTATTAACTGAATCAGCAGTAACAACTTTCACTCTTTTTAAGTTACGAGAGGACAAATATACGTTATCATTTTGTGATCCCAAAATGAAAAGCACTTTATCATTCGTTAACTCAAGATTATTAATAAGTGAAATAAATCCTTTTGTTTTAATTGTATCAAAATTTACATCTTCTAATACGATTAATGAATCAGATTTTGCTTTGTATGCGAACGCAGATTTACGAGCTAAACGTTTCAATTTGATATTCAATTTGAAATGGTAGTTACGTGGGCGAGGTCCGAAAATACGACCACCTCCTACGATAGTACCAGACTTGATACTACCAGCACGAGCACCACCAGTACCTTTTTGCTTTTTAATCTTACGTGTAGAACCAGCAATTTCTGCTCTTTCTTTCGCTTTGTGTGTTCCTTGACGGCGGTTAGCTAAATGTTGCTTAACATCAAGATAAATTGCGTGATCGTTTGGTTCAATACCAAAGATTGCATCTGAAAGCGCTACTTTTTTAGAAGTAGCTTTTCCATTTTGGTCAATTACTTTTACTTCCATTATTTCGCGATTAATACAGTTGAACCTTTAGCTCCAGGAACCGATCCTTTCACTACTATTAAATTTTTGTCAGTAAGAACTTTCAATACTACTAAGTTTTCAGTCATCACGCGTTTGTTACCCATTTGTCCAGCCATACGCATTCCTTTGAATACACGAGCAGGATAAGAACAAGCTCCGATTGAACCAGGTGCACGAAGACGGTTGTGTTGACCGTGTGTAGCTTGACCTACTCCACCAAAATTGTGTCTTCTAACAACCCCTTGGAAACCTTTACCTTTAGAAGTACCTACTACTCCAACAAATTCTCCTTCTTCAAAGATATCTACTTTCACAACATCTCCAAGGTTCAAACCATCAAAACCTTTGAACTCAACAAGCTTCGCTTTAGGTGTTGTGTTCGCTTTTTTGAAATGACCTTTTAAAGCATTTGGAGTACGTACTTCTTTACGTTCTCCAAATCCTAATTGTACTGCGTCGTATCCATCTCTTTCTTGTGTTTTTAACTGAGTTACTACACAAGGACCAGCTTCTATTACTGTGCATGGCGTTGCCTTACCCTCGGCACTATAGATGCTAGTCATTCCGACTTTTCTACCAATTATTCCAGGCATACTTTATTTTATTATAATTAAACTTTAATTTCTACGTCAACTCCACTAGGAAGTTCTAATCTCATTAATGCGTCTACAGTTTTTGCAGAAGAACTGTAGATATCTAACAAACGTTTGTAAGAACATAACTCGAATTGCTCACGAGCTTTCTTGTTAACGTGTGGAGATTTTAATACAGTATAGATTCTTTTGTGTGTTGGTAATGGAATTGGTCCACTAACTACAGCACCTGTAGCTTTAACCGTCTTAACAATTTTCTCAGCTGATTTATCAACTAAATTGTGATCGTACGATTTTAATTTAATTCTTATTTTTTGACTCATCTGTTAATCTTATTAAGCGTTTACTTTACCGTTAATTTTCGCAATTACATCATCAGCAACGTTACGTGGTGCTTCAGCATAATGAGAGAACTCCATACTTGAAGTAGCACGACCAGAAGTGATAGTACGTAATTGTGTTACATATCCAAACATTTCAGATAATGGAACATCCGCTTTAACCACTTTTGCACCAGCTCTATCATCCATACCTTTCATCATTCCACGACGACGGTTTAAGTCACCTACAACATCACCCATGTTTTCTTCTGGAGTAACCACTTCTAATTTCATGATTGGCTCTAATAAAATAGGCTTACATTTTTTCAAAGCTTCACGGTATGCCATTTTAGCACAAATCTCAAAAGATAAAGAATCTGAATCGACGTTATGGTAAGAACCATCTAGTAATTCTACTTTCATAGAATCAACTAAATATCCAGCCAATACACCATTTTTCATAGATTCCTTAAAACCTTTTTCAACAGAAGGAATAAATTCACGAGGAATGTTACCACCTTTAATTGAGTTTACAAACTCTAATCCTGTTTTTTCTTGATTATCTTGAGGAGAAATTTTAACTAAAATGTCAGCAAATTTACCACGACCACCTGATTGTTTTTTGTATTGCTCTCTGTGCTCAACTTCAGCAGTAATTGCTTCACGGTAAGATACCTGAGGTGCACCTTGATTTACTTCAACCTTAAATTCTCTTTTCAAACGATCAACAATGATTTCAAGGTGAAGCTCACCCATACCACTAATGATTGTTTGTCCAGTCTCTTCATCTGTGTTAACACGGAAAGTTGGATCCTCTTCAGAAAGTTTATTCAAACCAATCGAAAGTCTATCTGTATCTGCTTGTGTTTTAGGCTCAATCGCTAAACCAATTACAGGCTCAGGGAAATTCATTGACTCAAGAATAATTTGGTGTTTTTCATCACACAAAGTATCTCCTGTACGAATATCTTTAAATCCTACTACTGCACCAATATCACCTGCACCTAACTCATCAATTTGATTTTGTTTGTTAGCATGCATTTGGAAGATACGAGAAATACGCTCTTTATTTTCTGATCTTGTATTGAAAACATAAGAACCAGCTTGTAAGTTACCTGAGTAAGCACGAATAAAACATAAACGTCCTACGAAAGGATCTGTTGCAATTTTAAAAGCTAATGCTGCGAAAGGTTCGTTATAAGAAGGTTGACGAGAAGTTTCTTCTCCAGTTTTTGGGTCAGTTCCTGTAATTCCATCAACATCCATTGGTGAAGGTAAAATTTCCATTACCATATCCAACATTGCCTGAACACCTTTGTTTTTAAAAGCAGAACCACACATCATTGGTACAACTTTACCAGCGATAGTAGCAGCTCTTAATGCATCTAAGATTTCTCTTTCTGTTAATGATTCTGGATCAACGAAATATTTCTCCATTAATGTATCATCGAATTCAGCAACTGCTTCTAATAATTCTTCACGTAATTGACGAGCTTCATCAATGATATCAGCAGGAATTTCAATTTCTTTGAAAGTCATACCCATATCGTGCTCATTCCAAACTACACCTCTGAAGTTAATTAAGTCAACAACACCTTGAAAATCGTCTTCAGCACCAATGTTTAATTGAAGTGGTAAAGCGTGACTTCCAAGCATTTCTTTAACTTGTTTACACACGTTTAAGAAATCTGCACCAGAACGGTCCATTTTGTTAACGAAACCAATACGAGGAACATTATAGTTATTTGCAAGTCTCCAGTTAGTTTCAGATTGTGGTTCAACACCATCAACAGCAGAAAATAAGAAAACTAAACCATCTAATACACGTAATGAACGATTCACTTCAACTGTAAAATCAACGTGTCCAGGAGTATCAATAATATTCATATGATACTCTTGATTACGGTATTGCCATTTCAAAGTAGTAGCAGCAGAAGTGATAGTAATACCTCTTTCTTGCTCTTGCTCCATCCAGTCCATAGTAGCACCACCATCGTGTACCTCACCAATTTTATGGTTTACACCACCATAATAAAGAATACGCTCAGTAGTAGTAGTTTTACCAGCATCAATATGCGCAGCAATACCAATATTTCTTGTGAATTTTAAATCTCTAGCCATGACTATTAAAATCTAAAGTGTGAGAACGCTTTGTTTGCTTCAGCCATACGTAATGTATCTGCTTTTTTCTTAAATGCAGCACCTTCTTCTTTCGAAGCAGCGATGATTTCAGAAGCTAGTTTCCCAGCCATAGATTTTTCATTACGTTTACGTGAATAACCAATTAACCATTTCATAGCTAACGATTGTTTTCTTTCTTCACGAACCGGTGTAGGAATTTGGAACGTTGCTCCACCTACACGGCGACTTCTTACTTCTACGCTAGGAGTAACATTTTCCAATGCTTTTTTCCATACGTCTAACCCGCTTTGTTCTTCTACTTTTGAATCTACCAATTCGATAGCATCGTAGAAAATTTTAAAAGCTAGAGTTTTTTTCCCGTCATACATTAAATTGTTAACGAATTTAGTTACGATAATTTCGTTAAATTTTGGATCCGGGAGAATCGGGATTTTTTTGGCTTTTCTTCTTCTCATTTCTTGAAAGCTTTAAATTATTTTTTCGCTTTTGGTCTCTTAGTTCCGTACTTAGATCGACGTTGTGTCCTACCTTCTACACCAGCTGTATCTTCAGCTCCTCGTACGATGTGGTATCTTACCCCAGGAAGATCTTTTACTCTTCCTCCACGTACAAGCACCAAAGAGTGCTCTTGTAAATTGTGTCCTTCACCACCGATGTAAGCATTCACTTCCTTACCATTAGTGAGACGTACCCTCGCTACTTTTCTCATAGCTGAGTTCGGCTTTTTAGGAGTAGTGGTGTAAACCCTTACACATACACCTTTGCGTTGCGGGCAAGAATCAAGAGCAGCTGACTTGCTTTTCTTAACTACTGCCGTT
The DNA here is from genome assembly GCA_947446925.1 of Flavobacteriia bacterium. Classification (GTDB taxonomy): domain Bacteria; phylum Bacteroidota; class Bacteroidia; order Flavobacteriales_D; family Crocinitomicaceae; genus CANHVK01. The sequence goes on along the minus strand of CANFHU010000011.1, from coordinate 37,112 downwards.
CGTCCTTTGCGAACTAATTGTTGAATAGTTGGCATACTTAAACTCTAACTTTTATTAATAAATAAACAGCCCAAACATACTTTTGGGAACTACAAAGATACGAAATAAAGTATACAATACAAGTAAACACTAGATTTTATCTATTTTTTTCACATGTACATGTTGAAATAAACAATTTATTCACTTTGTCAAAGGTTATAAACATCGTGACGCTTACTATTCTTAAAGAAACGTAGGTTATCAACAAATTGTAAACTCATTCATTGGGATTTATTTTAAAATATATAAAATGTGATTCCCAAAAATCATTGAAAATTTCATCCTAGTAACGTATCTTTGTTTATATGGAATATTTAGACGGATTAAACAGTAGCCAACGTGAGGCTGTAGAACAAATTGATGGACCAATCATGGTTATTGCAGGAGCAGGATCAGGTAAAACACGTGTTCTAACCTACCGTATCGCCCACATGATTAAACAAGGCATAGACCCTTTCAATATTTTAGCGCTAACATTTACGAATAAAGCAGCAAAAGAAATGACAGAAAGAATCAATGTTATTGTTGGTGGTGGCGAAGCTCGAAATATTACCATGGGAACATTTCACTCTGTCTTTTCACGTATCTTACGTTTCAACAGTGACCGTTTAGGGTATCCTCAAAATTTTACCATCTATGACACATCTGACTCCAAGAGTTTACTAAAGGATATCATTAAAGAATTAAATCTAGATGATAAGACTTATAAACCAAGTATGGTTTTAGGTAGAATTTCTGCAGCAAAAAACAACCTAATCTCTCCTGAAGCATATGTGCAAAATAAGGAAATAATGGATGAAGATAAAATGAGTCGCCGACCTGAAATCAGTCGTATTTATCTGACCTATGCAAATCGTTGTTTCAAAGCTGGGGCAATGGATTTTGATGATTTACTATATCAGACAAATGTTCTATTAAGAGATTTCCCTGACGTACTACAATATTACCAACACAAATTTAAGTATGTATTGGTCGATGAGTATCAGGATACCAATTATGCACAATACTTAATTGTAAAAAAATTGGCAGCGGTTTATGAAAACATTTGTGTCGTTGGGGATGATGCCCAAAGTATTTACTCTTTCCGTGGTGCGAATATTCAAAACATACTGAACTTCAAAAATGACTATCCAGATTTCCGTGTATTTAAATTAGAGCAAAACTATCGTAGTACGAAATCAATTGTAGAAGCTGCGAATAGTGTCATCTCCAAAAACAAAGATCAGATTCAAAAAAATGTTTGGACCGCAAACGATGATGGGAAACCAATTACAATCATAAAAACTTTAACGGACAACGAAGAAGGAAAAGTTATCTCCAATAAAATATATGATTTAAAACAATCTGAAGGTTTAACTTTTAACGATTTTGCGATACTTTATCGTACTAATAGACAGTCCAGAGCATTTGAAGAGGCTTTACGAAAATTGAATATGCCTTATAAAATATATGGTGGCTTATCGTTTTATCAACGTAAAGAGATCAAAGATATTTTAGCATATTTTCGTTTGACAGCTAATCCAAGAGATGAAGAAGCTTTGAAACGTGTCGTAAATTACCCAAAACGAGGGATTGGTAAAACATCTATTGAAAATTTAATAATCGCATCCAATACCTACCAAGTAAGTATTTGGGATATAATTAATGACTTCAATCGTTATCCAATTGCCCTCAATGCTACCACGAAGGCTAAACTTACCGAATTTGCAACTATGATCGAAAGTTTTCATGTGCAAATCGACAAGATGAAGGCATACGACCTTTCATACGAAATTGCAAAATCATCTGGGATACTAAAAGAATTACATTCTGAAAAAGACAAAGGTCCTGAAGAAGTAGAGCGTTATCAAAACATTGAAGAGTTATTAAACGGTATTAAAGCATTCACAAATAGTAAAGCGGAGGATGAAAACAATACGCTTTCGGAATTCATGATTGATGTTGCGTTACTTACCGATGCAGACAATGAAAAAGAAGATGAAAAAAATCACATCACATTAATGACCATACACTCCAGTAAAGGACTAGAATTTCCGCATGTATATTTAGTTGGGTTAGAGGAAAATCTCTTTCCATCACAAATGGCTTTAAATACACGAAGTGAACTAGAAGAGGAAAGACGTTTATTCTATGTCGCAGTTACTCGGGCAGAAAAAACATGCACTATTTCACATGCAGCTTCGCGTTTTGTATTCGGATCATTAACAACCAGCGAACCGAGTCGTTTCATATCTGAAATAAATAAGGATTACATACAATACGAAAATCCTTACCAAAACAGAACTGGGGGCAGATCTTTAAATTCACATTCGGGTATTTCGGAACGCACAATCTCTCATGGCTTAAATCGTACGCCTGAACCAGCACGAAGTTTACGTTCACTTTCTGAAGTAACAGCTAGACCGAGTAAAAATTCTGGAGAACTAGAATCCACTTTAAAAGTCGGTTATAATGTATTACATGAGAAATTTGGTAAAGGAAAAGTAATTCGTTTGGAAGGTACAGGTGCAGAAAAGAAAGCAGTTATCTTTTTCCCGCAAGAAGGAAGTAAAACTTTGTTATTGAAATTTGCGAAATTGGAAGTTTTAGATTAAATAATCTATAACTAACTGCCTTACAAAAACAACCAAAAATAAATTCTACTTATATTAATAAAGATAAATGATTGTTGATTAACTTTAATTATGACTTAATGACATAATAACCTAAATTAATCACCAATTATCTGTATTGTTTTTCTCGAATAAAAACTCGCTTAATGAATTAATTTGTTCATTAAAATACGTTTCTATTTCCTTTTTAGTTTCTGGTCTTTTAAGCTCTCCCTTTTTATTGAATATCGGATACCCATCAAAAGCTCCGCCATTAAAAAGAACCTTATAACTTCCATTTTTTGTATACATATCTATTGAAGTAACTTCAAATTTCACTTTGCCATCTTTAAAATTTAATTCAATAGTATAATCAGTATTAATAGGAATTTTTGCTCCTGAATTATTCACAATTAAAAAATTATCAACATGTGTATTGAATTTTAAATACTCCCCTTCTATTTTTCCTTTTATAACATCTTCAGGACTTTTATAATTTTTATTTATATACTTTAATGAATTATCATACAGTAACTTTGAAGTTTTACCATCTGAATTAATTACAATAAATGTTTTATTATTATCATTTAAATCTCTTAAACCATCAGGTGTAACAATTAATTTTTGTCCAAAAATAAAATTGCTTGAAATAAACAACCAAATCAAAAATAAGTTTTTCATAATTACTCTTTTTTAAATAAAATTAATACAACTCTTGTCTCAAACGTTCATATAAAATCATACCAGTAGCAACTCCAACATTTAAAGAAGCGATTTGACCTTTCATCGGAATACGTGCTTTAATATCACACATTTTAAGAATATCTCCACTAACACCATCTTCTTCAGAACCCATCACTATTCCAACCTGACCACGTAAGTTTACTTCATATAAAGGGACAGAAGATTTTTCAGTACAAGCAACTATTCTAAATCCACTTTGTTGTAAATAAAATAAACTGTCTTTTAAATTACCAACTTTACATACCGGTATACGATTCAAAGCACCAGCACTTGTTTTGATAGCATCTGGAGTTACTTGAACAGATCCTTTTCCAGGAATAACAATTGCGGTCACCCCTTCACATTCTGCAGTTCTTGCTATTGCTCCGAAATTACGTACATCTGTTAATCGATCTAAAAATAAGAAACAAGCCTTTTCTTCATTCTCTACCGCTTTATCTACTAACTCTTCAAAGTTTGAATACTCCATCGGAGATAAATAAGCGATAACACCTTGATGGTTTGCAGTTGTAATACGATCTAAACGTTCAACTGGTACAAACTGGATGAAATAATTTTTATTTGCTGTTGCTTCTTTTAACTCAAAGAAAAGTTCTTTTTGCATTCCTTTTTGAATCATCAACTTGTTAATCTCGCGACCAGAATTGATCGCCTCGATTACCGCCCTAACACCAAAAATAATATCGTCATTTTCCTTTTCACGAGGAGTGTATTTTTCTTCTTTTCTTAGAAAAGGTTTATCGAATCTTTTTTCCATAGTATATTTTGACCTTATGCGTTAATAGTTAATTCAACTTCCACATTATCTCCTAATGTTTTAGCGACAGGACATGCTTTTCCAGCAGCGATGACATGTTTTGTTTGATTTTCGTCCCAACCATTATTCGATATATCGATTGTAACAATTAATTTTTCAATTTTACGAGGAGGAGTAGAAGACATAATTTTTGTTACATCGGCTTTTCCATGTGTAAAGGGAAGATCGTGTGACTGACAATAAATTCCAATAATTGTCAACATACAAGAAGCATAAGAAGTAGCAACTAAATCAGTTGGTGAAAAAGCCTCTCCTTTTCCATGGTTATCAATTGGTGCATCTGTTATGATAGTTGTACCAGATGCAAGATGCATTGCAGAAGTTCTTAATCCTCCTACATATTCAACTTTTGAAGTAATCATAGTTCATTAATTATGAATTGTAAAATTACTTCTTTTTATGTGATAAACTTTGTCACTGAATGAAAAACAATAACTTTGATTCGATGAAACCAATAAAAACAAAGTTACTTTCAGAAACAGACGTCTTGCCTCTCACCTGTTCAAGAACTGGAACATGTTGTCACGGCAATCAAGTTTGGATAAATCCTTGGGAGGTACAACAATTGGCAAAAACGAAACAAATTTCCGTATCGGAATTTTGTAAAACAAATACAGACTTTGGTGGTATTCGATTAAAATTCGAAGGAAATCCAAATTCGACTGGTAAAAAAAGTTGTTTATTATATCATTCAACAAATGGATGTAGTGTTCACGTCGGAAGACCCCTTGCTTGTCGCATGTATCCCTTGGGTAGACAAATTCAACATGGAGAAACAAGGTATGTATACCAAGGGGATGAATTTCCTTGTTTCAATGAATGTCCAGAAGTTAAAACCTTACCGCAATTATCCGTTTATGAATACTTGATTGGTCAAAACACGAAACATTATGAAATCGCTCAAGTTGGATATTTAGAAGTCGTGCAAAATTTAGCGGATAATGCATTTGCTTTATTATTAGACACACCGTTAGCTTCCTCTGGAGATATAAGAACGCTCAAAGCCTGGAGAAAACTTTCCATTGAAAATCCAAGTTCTTTATTTTTAAATCTTGAAGAAGATTGGTTGAAAGCACTAATAAATCCAACTGTTGATTATAATGAAGATCCAACTATTTTCATTGAACAACACAATGAATACCTTCAACAAAAAATTCAAGCATGTTTTGGAAGTTTAACTACCATCAAAGAATTTAGCGATGCTGCTATATTACTAATGAATATGGCACTTTACCTGGCAATTTCTATTGGCGCTAATAGTAAAGAATTAGCTGAACACTGGATTGAGGTTGCGAAAGAACATGGAGCTTTAGAATAACACATATCAACAATTCGATCTTATTAACTGTTGAGAAATCTCCAAAATCGAGATTTTACTTGCTGTATCTTTGTATAAATAGTTGTACAAATGAGCGAGATTATCAATAAAGACGACCAACCTATTCGTATTAAAAAACCAAATTGGTTACGCGTAAAATTGCCAATTGGTGAAAATTACAAGAAAGTTCGTGCTTTAGTTGATGAGCATAAATTACACACTATTTGTGAAAGTGGAAGTTGCCCAAACATGGGAGAATGCTGGGGAGAAGGAACTGCTACATTTATGATTCTTGGCAACATTTGTACACGTAGTTGTGGATTTTGTGCCGTACAAACTGGAAAACCTTTAGCAGCTGATTTACTAGAACCAAGTCGTGTTGCACATAGTGTCAAAACTATGGGAGTTAAACACGCTGTCATTACTTCTGTTGACCGTGATGATTTAAAAGATGGTGGTTCAGAAATTTGGGCAGCAACTGTTAATGCCATACGCAAAGAATCAGTAGGTACAACATTAGAAACCTTGATTCCTGATTTTATGGGAAAATGGGAAAATCTTCAAAATATTATTGACGTAGCGCCAGAGATTGTTTCTCATAACCTTGAAACCGTAAGAAGATTAACAAAACAAGTTAGAATTCAAGCAAAATATGACAGAAGTTTAGAAGTCTTATTTCGTTTGAAAAAAGGAGGAATGCGTACCAAATCCGGAGTAATGTTAGGACTTGGAGAAACACACGAAGAAGTGATTGAAACCATGGAAGATTTACGCAGTGTACAAGTTGATATTTTAACCCTTGGTCAATACCTACAACCAACTCCGAAACACCTTCAGGTTGTCGAATTTATCACTCCAGAACGCTTCGAAGAATACAAAGAATTAGGATTGAAAATGGGTTTTAGATATGTAGAAAGTGGACCACTTGTTAGATCATCTTATCATGCTGAAAAACATATTTTTGAATTATAGTTACTCAAGTTAATAAAAACTTTAGTTTATCAACAGTAAAATTTTGATAACTTGTTAATTAAATAAAACTATCTAAATATTTAGATAAAATAACATATGATTATCTATTAATTAACAAATAATCAACTAAAAATTTGTTGGATTAAACAAATTCAACAAGATTTAATGAAAGTTTTTCAAAAAAATCATCATTTTAAGGTTAAAACCATTAAATTTTACAAAGTCACACTCAAAAAATAGAAAAATTGATTTAATTTTTATAATTTCCAAAATCAATTAACTTCCCAATTTACCTCAGTATTTACGCGGGTTACAAACTAAAATACGTATTGATATTCTCCATTAGAATCGAAAATTTGCAGTTAAATTTGTAAAGTCGAACAAATACCTTGTTTAAAACGCATAAAAAAAGCATTAAACTAAATGAATTTTATCGTTAAACCCGGGTATCTAAACAAACTTAAATTCTAACTTTGTATTTTTAAAAACAAATAAAATGAGTTCATACGACGTTGCCATTATTGGATCAGGACCTGGTGGATATGTTGCTGCAATACGTTGCGCACAATTAGGTTTTAAAACAGCATTAATAGAAAAATACGATACATTAGGAGGAACTTGCTTGAACGTAGGCTGTATTCCATCCAAAGCGTTATTAGATTCTTCTGAACATTACCATAATGCTAAACATACGTTTGCAACGCATGGAATTGGACTAGAAAATCTTACTGCTGATATACACCAAATGGTAAAACGCAAAGAAGAGGTGATTAGCCAAACTTGTAGTGGTATTAAGTTTTTAATGGATAAAAACAAAGTTACAGTGCTTCATGGTAGTGGATCTTTCATTTCCAACACTAAAATAGCAGTAAAAAAAGCAGATGGTTCGGAGGAAATTATCGAAGCAAAATACTCGATTATTGCAACAGGATCTAAACCAAACTTTTTCCCAGGAATGGAACCTGATAAAAAACGAATCATCACATCTACTGAAGCGTTGAAAATGACAGAAATCCCTAAAAAGATGTTAGTTATTGGCGGTGGAGTTATCGGTTTAGAATTAGGGTCTGTTTATGGCAGATTAGGAACTGAAATTCAGGTAATTGAATTTGCAGATTCTATTATCCCAACGATGGATAAATCTTTAGGAAAAGAATTAACAAAAGTTCTTAAGAAAGAAGGTTTTAAATTTCACATGGAACATAAAGTTCAAGGCGTTGTAAATAATGGTGATTCTGTAACTTTAAAAGCATTAAACAAAAAAGGCGAAGAAGTAATATTTGAAGCAGATTATTGTTTGGTAGCGGTTGGAAGAAAAGCATTTACAACAGGATTAGGATTAGAAAATATAGGACTTACAGTTAATAATAGAGGTCAAATTGAAGTCAATGATCATTTACAAACAACTATCCCTAACATTTATGCCATTGGGGATGTAGTAAGAGGTGCAATGCTAGCGCACAAGGCTGAAGAAGAAGGAGTTTATGTTGCAGAATTAATAGCAGGACAAAAACCACATATCAATTATAACTTGATACCAGGGGTTGTTTATACTTGGCCAGAAGTTGCCGCAGTTGGTAAAACAGAAGAAGAACTAAAAGCGGCTAATATCGAATATAAAGTAGGTAATTTTCCTATAAAGGCGTTAGGAAGAGCAAGAGCAAGCATGGATACTGCAGGATTTATTAAAATTTTAGCAGACAAAGTAACAGATGAAGTATTAGGGGTACATATGATAGCACCACGTGCAGCGGATTTAATTATGGAAGCAGTAGTTGCTATGGAATATAGAGCATCTGCAGAAGATATCTCTCGTATTTGTCATCCGCACCCGACCTATTCAGAAGGAGTTAAAGAAGCTGCTTTAGATGCAACTGAAGCAAGAGCACTTCACATTTAAGAAATTTTCAATGAATTAATTTAAGGGTAAATGAAAATTTACCCTTATTTATTTTAGATCATTACGTATGAAAAAAACAGGAGTTTTATTATTACAATTAGGAACACCAGATAGTCCAAGTACATCTGATGTTAGACGTTATTTAAACGAATTTTTAAATGACCCTCGTGTTATTGATTTACCTTGGTTAGGTCGAAAACTTCTAGTAAATGGTATCATTGTTCCTTTTCGTGCACCAAAATCTGCAAAGATTTACAAGAAATTATGGGATCATGGTAATGGAAAATCGCCACTTCTAGATTATTCCGAAAAAGTTCAAGTATTATTACAAAAACAATTTCAAAAAGAAAATGTGACAGTGGAGATGGCGATGCGATATCAAAATCCTTCGATGGAAATTGTATTAGATAAAATGCATAAAGCTAATTACGATCAAATTATAATTATTCCATTATTTCCTCAATATGCAAGTGCTTCTAGTGGTTCGGCCATTGAAAAAGCAATGAATATCATCAGAAAATGGTGGGTAATACCAGAATTAAAAATTGTTTCTCAATTTTACGACAATCCAGATTATATTACATCCATCATTGAGAGAGCAAAAGCTTACGATTTAAAAGCTTATGACCATATTTTATTCTCATATCACGGTTTACCGGATAGACATGTAGATAAAGTGTATAATGACGGATTATGTGAAGACCAACCTTGCGAAACCGAAATAAACGAGAATAATAAACTTTGTTATAAAGCTACATGCTATGCTACGACACGTTTAATAGCAGAAAAATTAGGAATAACAGAAAAAGATTACACAGTTTGTTTCCAATCGCGTTTAAATAAAAAATGGTTACATCCATTTTCAGATAAAATTGTTGAAGAACAAGCTAAAAATGGAGCAAAAAAACTTTTAGTATTTAGTCCAGCTTTCATTGCAGATTGCCTTGAAACAATCGTGGAAATTGGAGAAGAATATCAAGAAATATTTGAAGAACATGGCGGTGAAAAAGTACAATTAGTTCCAAGTTCTAATGATCATCCAGCATTTGTAAACTGCTTAGAAACATTAGTTAGAGAAAGATTGTAATTTGTATATAGAAAAAAGAGTAAAGGCTCTAAATTTTTATAATAAATAAAGGATGAATTTTTACTCTTTGATCTAAAAAAATTGCACCATTAAGCTATCACAACTGCTAAAACTACTCCTACTATAATACTTAACAACTTTATCAAATTAAATCGATGATTTTCACTTGCTTCGAAAATAATCGTAGTAGATATATGTAAAAACATTCCTACCACAATTGCAAGTAATATATTCATAGAAAACATATCAATAGCATTATGGGCAATTTTTCCAAAAAGTAAACCAAGAGGTGTCATAAACGAAAAAGACATAAGGATAATCCAAGATTTTTTATTCGTAATTCCTGACCCCTTTAATAATGTCATTAATGCAATTGCAACAGGCGTTTGATGAAACAATATACCAAGTAAAAGCGATTGTCCAGACATATGATTATGTTGTGCATGTATATCCCCTCCTGCTAATGGAATACCTTCAATAAAAGAATGCACAGATAAAGAAATAAACAAAGCCCAAGGTATTCTTTGATTTTTGTGAATATGAATATGTCCATGCTCAATCCCTCCTGAAAAATATTCTAGAAATAATTGAATTAAAAAACCAATAAGAATAAATAAGCCAATACTATATTTAGATTCAGATTCATAAAGTTCAGGAAGAAAATGTACAAATGCAATCGATAATAAAAAACCTCCACTAAAAGCTAACATAATCTTAATCAACTTTTTCTGCTTAAGACCATCCATCAAAGAAACAATTATACCACCTAAAAAAACAGCAAAAACGAGTAATAAAATATTGAAAAGGTCCATCATAATTTTCGTGCAATTATAATTAAACGATCTGAAGTTGTTGCATTAAATGGATTTAATTGAAAATCTCCAAAAACAGATTCAATTTTAAAATTAGTTTCCGTAAGCATATTGTGAAAATCATCCAATGAGAAACCCCTAACTGATTCTTGAAAATTGAAGACTTCCCCTTGATCAGAAAAAGAAATATATTTTTTGATAAATTTCCCGTCAAATTCTCGTTTCAAATTAAATACAATATTATCTTCTACTTTAACTTCCTCTTCAACAAGTGAATTTAACGTTTTTGTAGTATTCATAAAATCGATTACTAATAATCCATTTACATGTAACATTTCATAAATAGATCTTAATACCGTAAAATTATCCGCTTCATTTTCAAAATATCCAAAACTTGTAAAAAGATTAAAAACGACATCAAAACTTTCATTTTCAATGACTTCACGCATATCATGCTCTTGAAAATTCAAATGATTATTTTGAAATTTCGTTGCGCTTTGAATACTTTGTGGAGATAAATCTACGCCTAAAACACGTAATCCTAAATTATTAAGAGTCAATGAATGTCTACCTTTACCACACGCTAAATCAAGTACATATTCATTGGATAAATTCAAGTATTTATATAAATTAGAAATAAACAATTCAGCTTCTGACTCGTTTCTATTTTTATAGAGTAAATGGTAATATTTGGTATCAAACCAAGTACTAAACCATGCTTTATTTTGATCTACTTTATCCGACATATTACTACAAAAATAGACATTATAGAATGAATTATTGCTACATTTTTAGTTTAACCTATCTTTGAAACATTATTAATAGAAATTCATTATGATAAAAATTGGTATTACTGGAGGAATGGGATCAGGGAAAACTTTTGTTTGCCACATTCTAGAAAAATTAGGCTATCCAGTTTTTTATTCCGATCAGGAAGCACAAAAATTGATGAACAAAAATCTCGATTTGAAACTAAAAATAGAGAAGTTATTAGGTAATGAGGCATATTTAAATGGAATAATAAATAAATCGTTCATTTCACAGAAAATTTTTGAAATTCCTTCATTACGCAATGAATTAAACTCTATAGTCCATCCAGAAGTATATCTTGCATTTGAAAATTGGAGTATATCTCAAGGTAATAAAATTGTTTTCAACGAATCAGCTCTATTATTCGAAACTGAATCTTACAAACGATTTGATAAAACAGTTTTAATTACTGCAGATATTGCCATAAAAATGAAACGAATCAAAAAAAGAGATCATTTAAATGAAATTGAAATTAAACATCGTATGAATAGCCAACTTACCGATGAAATGAAATTGAAATTAGCAGATTACGTCATAGAAAACAATGAAGACAAACTATTGTTACCACAAATAATGCAGTGTATAGAGTATCTAAAAATTACATCGTTATAATTCTTCAAAATCATCAAATTTAGAAGAGTCATCCTTCGTAACATCATCGTTTACATGCATTTGTGTTGTAACTAAAGGTTTGCCTGAAACCAAATAAAAAACACCATTAATCAACTTGTTTAAGATACTTAATAAAATAAAAAATCCAATAACTTTAAAAATAAATCCAATAATTGGAGCCTCTTCAATTCCAATTATTGATGCATAAAACCAATTACTTATAGGGTTTTGAGCAAAATCTGGATAAAAAATAAAGAATACAAACATTCCAATCCCAAATAAAATTACTCCAATCTCAGCTTTTAAATTAAAAACAGGAGTTAGAAACTTCATTGATTCCCCTAAAGAAGCTTTAAATAATGTAGATCTTTTTTGGCGATTTTGTAATTTTCCAACAAAATAAACTACTAATATCAAAGTTCCAGTATACAATTCGTACGGCAAAATATAACCTGAATTATTATGATGCAAACAAAATAAAAAAGTGACATCTATTAAAAAAAAATATTGAAGTGTCTTGATAGAATATTCTTCAATGATACTTCTTTCAAAATGTTTGGGCCTTAATAAGGTAATTGATAAACGAACAAATCCCCACAAAAAAGCAAACACAGCAAACATAACGCCCATCAGAAAGGCAAATTTTAATAAATTCATAGTACAAATTTGCAAAAAAAAGTCATATACGATTCATTTCTAAAAAAGCAATCTAGAATTAATTAATATATTTGGTGTTCATATCCAAATAATAAAAATTAGAATGAAAAAATTTCTATTCATCGTCTCAATAAGTTTTATTTCACTTATTTCATTTGCAGAAGAAGGAATGCTCATCCCCTCTTTAATTCAAGCTTTTCAGTCTGATATGAAAGCAAAAGGGATGAAGTTAACCGCTGAACAAATTTACAGTATAAATAATTCAAGTATAAAAGATGCAGTAATAAGTTTTAACGGAGGTTGTACTGCCGAAATAATTTCAGATCAAGGATTAATTCTAACAAATCATCATTGTGGTTTCTATAATATTCAATCCCATTCTTCTTTAGAAAATGACTACTTAAAAAATGGATTTTGGGCTAAAACAAAAGCAGAAGAATTAGCAAATCCAGGATTAACAGCGACAAGAATTGTTCGTATTGATGATGTAACTTCAAATGTACTTTTTGGAATTACAGATGAAACACCTTTGCACGAAAGAAATCAAAAAATCAGAGAAAATATTCAACAGATCATAAAAGACAAGTCTTTGAATACCCATTACAAAATTGAGATTAAAGAATTTGACTATGGTAATAGTTATTATGCTATGACTACAGAAGTATTTACAGATGTTAGACTTGTTGGTGCACCCCCTAGTTCTATTGGTAAATTTGGTGGAGATACTGATAACTGGGTTTGGCCTAGACATACAGGAGATTTTGCACTTTTTAGGATATATGCTGGATCCGACAATAAACCTGCAACTTTCAATCAAATGAATGTACCATATGTACCAGAATACTCCTTAACTATTGACGTGGGTCATAGAAAATCAGGGGAATTTACGATGGTGTATGGATTTCCAGGAGTAACCGAACAACATACAGTCTCTGGTCAACTTGCTTATCTAATAAACAAAGAAAGACCAGCTCGTATTGGAATGCGTGAAAAATCTTTATCCATCATTAACACACGTATGCGAGCTAGCGATGATATTCGTATAAAATATGCTGCTAAACAGGCAACAATTGCAAATTCTTATAAAAAATGGATCGGTCAAGTTCAAGGTTTAGTTGAACTTAATGCCATTGAAATTAAAAAAGAATACGAAGCAAAATATACGAAAAGCGCGCAAAAAACAGAACAATGGAAATACCGATATGGTGATATTGTTCAGAAAATGAATAATTTATTTGAAGAAAATAAAGAATATGACTTCACAAATACGATGATTATGGAATACATCTATATCGGCGGTGGACCTGAATTTTTTAAACAAGTAAGAGTTATAGATGAATTAGTTAAAAATTATGAAAAATATAAAACTGCTGGTGAAATCTCAAATAAAATTGAAAAAATAAAAAATTCATATGAAAAGTTCTTTAAAAATTATAACAAAGAGATAGATCAAACTATTTTTAACCTATTACATGCAGAGTTTATTCATTTAATGAATCCAAACTATCTTCCAACGTCTGTATTAAGTAAAAAAACAGAAGAATGGTCTAACGAAATATATACAAAATCGATTTTTACAGATAAAGAAAAATTAGCAAATTTTTACGCTTCTTTAAATGATGAATCTATTCTCAAAATAAAACAAGATCCAGCATACATTTTATATACAGAAATTATTAATAAATATTCGAGTGAAATCGTTCCAAAATTGGATGATTTTAATTCGAAAATGGATGACCTAATCAAAATATATATTGAAGGTAAACACGTTATGTTTCCTAAAGATAAACATTGGCCTGATGCTAACGGAACACTCCGTATTGCTTATGGTAAATTAGAAGGATCAACACCTAAAGATGGTTTAGAATACAAAAATCATTCTACTGTAGAGGGTATATTAGAAAAAAACAGAACAAATAATCCTGATTTTGAACTATTACCGCGTATAAAAGAATTGTACGAGAAAAAAGAATACGGGGGATACGATCAAGATGGAGAGTTATGGGTGTGTTACACGGCTTCTAATCACACAACAGGAGGTAACTCTGGTTCTCCGGTATTAAATAAAGATGGCTACTTTATAGGTATTAATTTCGATAGAACGTGGGAAAGTACGATGAGTGATTATATGTTTGATCCTTCAAGATGTCGAAACATCGTGTGCGACTCTAGATACATTCTGTGGGTAATAGATGTTTATGCAGAAGCAGACAATTTAATTGAAGAAATGCATATTATAACCGAAAAGGATAAACGCAGAAAAATGTAAATTCAGAAAAGATAGTGAGGGTTGAACAATGTTCAACCCTTTTTATTTTGAGATAATAAATGCAGTCAAATTCCAATAGGATTTATAACACGTATTCGGAAAATAATTTGGATCAGTTGAAATATCATAAATAAAAATAGATTTAGGCTTCTTCGTCAAAACAGGTAAAACTTGTACTTTAGTGTTTTTTTTATCTAGAGAATCGAGTAACAAATAACGAGAATTAAGTTGATAATTAAAGATACCAACATCTTGCGACAACAAATCTTTCCAAACTGATAAACTATTATTTGTAAATCCTACTATCATAATTGATAGAATTAGTGCAAATTTTTTAAATCTGAAATTTGATAAGAATTTTATTTTTAGAATAGCTTCTCTCCAGAGTGTAATATTTATAAACCAAAGAAAAATAAAATAAAAATAGGCCATATTAACTGTCCTATGCTGTCCCATGATGCCTGTACTCCAATACGCTGGAAAAATAGCAAGGAATAACACACCAAATAAAGTGAATAATGCTATCCATCTGTTTATAAAAAAACGAACCAGCATTAACTTATAAACATAATCAACAAATTGATTAAAAGAAAGGTATATTATTGATAATAAAATTAGTACACCACTAATTATCCAATGAGAAGTAAAACGAATCATCTGAAGGGACGTTTGAAACATCGAATAGGTAAAACGATGAGATTCATCCGTAAAATAAGCTTCTCTAATTTTATTACCTGGTGCAAAATATACAAGACTAAAACCTATTAACGAGGTAATAAATAAACCTACAAACCAAGATTGATTGGGTAATTTATTTTTCCATTGAATAAATAAAATTAGTAAATGAAATGCTACTAATAATAACATTTCAACTTCATTGAATCCTGCTAATAGAATAATGGAAACACAAAGAAAAAAAAAACATAAAGTTTTCTTCCAACCCTGTTGCATGGATGAAAAACGATGTAATCCAATAAAATAAAAAAGCGTAAAACAATTTGCAAGTTGATACGTCACAACACCTGTATACCAATACGTCCCTTCGGATAAAATAGGCATTTGAAAAAGATTCAAAAGCATAAAAAACAGTGTGATTATTAAAATCAACCTTCTGTTTATTATTTTTTGAAGAAAATAATGGAAAAAATTAAAAACGGAAAGAATCGTAAAAACAAAAATTCCAAATAGACTTATACGATAAATCCACAACCAAGAATCTCGAAATACTAAAGGATTTTTTAATACAAAAACATTAGAAAAAAATCTACCATTCCATAAATTATATTCATCGATTAATGCGGGTAAGAGTCCTTGATTTGTTCCCAATACAGCATACGAAAAATCATCCCCTGATGGATGGCAATAAGAAAATAAGATCAAAAATGGGAGTAAACAAAGAAATAATACTCCAATTAATTTATTCTGGTAAGACATTCATTTTATCTGCAAAATGGAAACAATAATCACGTAAATCTTCACAAATTAATGTTTCTCCTGTAGCACGCTCAAAACTATCAGCCATAGTCAATAGAGTTTGATGAAAAAACTGTTTCATTTCTTCAACAGACATATCCTCCGTCCATAAATCGATCTTTAATGTATGGCCTTTTGTTGCATCCCACATAGCCAACATCATTGCTTTGGTATCTTGATTTTCTACCTGACCATCTGTTGCACTCCATTTCATTTTAAGTGGAACATGATTTTCATTTAAACCAACATTTACTTCAATTTTGGATGTTTTTACAATTTCTTTACTCATTATTCTTCAATTTCATACGACTGTAAAATCGTGTTATACGGTAATTTAACTAGTTCATTAAAAGATATAGATTCGTTTTGTTCCATAAACTCATGTACAATTTTCCAACCTAAAAATTGACCCAAGCGATCTGGACTTTTTTCAGGTAAACCAACAGTAAACGGTCCTTCATGTAAAAAATTAGCATGGTCCCTTTCATTTTTAGAAAACAATAAATTCTGATTTACTATGTATTTCCAGATAGAAGATTCATTATGTTCTGCCCAAGCATATCCATTTTTGGTATATCTCAATAATGTATGTTTTTCCATTTCAGGAAATGCAGATTCTGTCAAATAAATAATTTTACCCCATCGTATCATTTTTTCAGCAAAAGTTCCATTTACTTCTTTTACGATATTGGCTGCAATCCATTCCGATATAACATCTCTTGGAATGTACTCTTTTAACATTCCGTCCTTCATCCATTGGAAAAATTCTTGAGAAGGTAATTCTTTAATCACTTCTTCTTTAGGACCTAAATATCGTTCTAAACCTATCCCAATTTCTTTGTTTGTACAATAAACATTTGAAACAAATAAAGAATTAATATAATAGATTTCTTTAGGTAAAGGAACCGAAGCTAAATGAAAATGCAAATGCTTAAATCCATCGATTAATTGAAATTGCATATTATTTTTTGAGGTAAAAGACGATGAAATTTGAGATTCTAAACGTTCTATATATGGATCTTTACGAAACAATTCTATTCTGCTTAAACTACTAGAATCTTTAAAACCACCAATACCCAAACAATGAATCAACTGATAAGCTAAAACACCCTCTGAACTTACTGCATAAACTTCTAAAACCTTAGGAATACTGATTTTGGGAGTATGTATTAACAAAGAATCTAAATTAACAAATGAGATTTTCACATTAGAATCAGATACATCTACATCCAAACGATTACTTGTACAAGAAGTAAAAATGAATAGAAGACTTGAAAAATATAAAAAAATTCTTTGTATCATTAATATTAATTAAATTAGTAACCAAATGTACGGAAAGTCTTTGAAATATGAAGAAAATTGAAATTAAACGCTTAGTACTATTCTTATTACTTAGTGCACATTTTTTTATTGGTAAAACACAAACTACAACAACTCCAAAATTACAAATGGGAATTGTATTATCAAGTGGTTTAAATTTTAATAAAATGAATACTAAACTAGCTAATGGAACTTTAGGTACAGATTTGACAATTGGAATGAATATTATCAAAAATTGGAATGATAATTTAGGTATTACAACTGGTTTTGAATTTGATTTTTCACGACAAAATTATTCTTTTCAAGACACCGCATATTATTCATTTACAGATTCTAGAATTTTATCCAAAAATGATTTTGAAACTACAAGTTCTATTTTCAGGTTAATAGATAGAACACAAACTCCAATCTATTTGAGTATTCCAACAATGTTTGTTTTTAGAACAGATTACATTGGATATCATCGCTTTTTTGCAAAATTCGGTATGCGACACTCTTTCTTATTAAAAAGTATGACTAATGACAAAGGTTTTGAAAATCACAATTTAACTAGTACTAGTTTAACACGAATAGAATTACCAAAAGATTTATCGATATACAAAGGAAGTATCGGGATTTCTGGTGGTATGGAATGGAATTATTATGGTACTTCCACAATGGTATTTGAAATGGGATATTACTATGGAATTAATAATATTCATCGTGGAAATGCTCTTGTTGGAGATGTAGATAAAAACAAAAGTATTTACGAAAACATAACTAGAACTTCCTATACTACTTTGAAAAACACTCAAAATCAACTATCAATAAAAATATCCTTTTTATTTTAACAATGCAAAACAGTAAAGTAATTGAGCATATAACTGAATGGTTAAAAAATTATGCAATAAAATCCAATCAAAACGGATATATAATAGGAATTTCAGGCGGTATTGATTCAGCATTAACATCTACATTATGTGCAAAAACAGGTCTAGATGCATTAATCGTAACACTCCCTTTACGACAACGTAAGGAAGAATATGATCGTGCATTAGCACATATAAAAAATTTAAAAGCAGATTATCAAAACGTTAAATCTATGGATATAGAATTAACTAACGTATTTAACATATTAGAAACCTCCTTACCCAAAGAAACAGTATCTAATAAATTAGCAATGGCTAATACTCGTTCTAGATTAAGAATGACTACACTTTATGCACTAGGACAAGCAAATGGGTTATTAGTTGCAGGAACAGGTAATAAAATCGAAGATTTTGGAGTTGGTTTTTTTACAAAATATGGAGATGGAGGTGTAGACGTTAGTCCAATCGCTGATTTAACAAAAACACAAGTTCGATTATTAGCAAAAGAATTAGGAATACATCCAGATATTATAGATGCTGCACCCACTGATGGATTATGGGATGAAGACCGAACGGATGAAATTCAAATGGGTGCAAGTTATTCTGAATTGGAATGGGCAATGGATTTCCAAGGAAATGAAAAAACTTTATCTACTAGAGAAAAAGAAGTGATAGAAATATATAGAAGATTGCATAAAGTCAATCAACACAAAATGATTCCTATACCAGTTTGTACAATACCTAAAGAACTATATTAGTCAATTTCAGGCGCCAATCGTAATATTATACCATCTATCGAATCCTCGATTGGAATTTGACAGCCTAAACGAGAATTAGGTTTAACAAAAAAAGCTTGATCCAACATATCCAATTCTGCATCACTTTGTTCTTCCAAAGAAGTATCAGATTCTAAATAACATTGACATGTTGCACACATAGCCATACCTCCGCATTCTCCTTTCACAGGTAAATCATAGGATTTACATAATTCCATGATATTCATATTCATATCTGTTGGTGCAACTAATTCATGTGTAACACCATCTCTATCAATAATTGTAACTGTAATATCTTGTGCCATAATAAATAAAAAAGACTGTGTACAAATATACACAGTCTATATAAATAAATAATTAGATAAATTTAGAAATGCCACAAATCGTGTTCAAAATTTCTAAATTCTTCTGTAATTTTTTGAGATTCATATAATGCATCAATACCTGACTTGTAAGTGTCAATTGTACGATCAAATGTATTCGATTGCTTGTAGATAGTACTATTAAATTGACGTTTTTGAAATAAATCATCAAAACTCATCCATTGTGCATCATTTTTCGGATTGTAAACGTTGTAGTTGACAAATACAAAACGACAGTGAGGAAAATATAACCAAAATAAGATTTTTTTACCTTTAATAGTAGTTATATCTCCTTTAGCATCTCTTTCTGCATCATATACTACAGGCGCTAATCCTAAAATTCTAACATCAAATTGAGAACGTTCTTTATCAAAAAACCAATCTTCTTTTAAGCGATATTCAACAATGTCTTCCGATTTGACCCAACGAATATCTGGATCAGCCAATACTTGTTGAGGAACACCATTTTTATCATTCTCCATAATTGGCTCACCTGTCATTGGATCTGTTTTTACCATCGGTGTACCATCAGAATTCATTTTTTGAGTCGTTGTTGCGATCAAACGAAGTACATTATCTTTGAAAGTTGTATCTGTATCATAACTTTTACCTGGTGCTAATTGAACTGGGTATTTAAATAAATCCCCATCGTAAGAACCAATATTATTAGGATTTTCATTATCGTACATCACTAAATCACCTTTCATGATATGTTGACGGATAACTGTCCATAAAGACCAGCGAGTAGTGTTTTTTACCCAATCACCAGCACCAGTAAATTCATCCATTGGATAATACATTGCATGGTTAATCTTTTCACGCATGTCTATCGATCTCCAAATACGTTTTTGAAACATAACATCTGCTTCACGAACAAATTCGTATGGAACAAGTCGCTTTGTAGGAATGTGCTCTTGAATATAAATACCATCAATAACCCCTTCCGCAGGAATATTTACTGGACCACCATTTATTTCGTTTTGAGCATTTACACCTGTAAATGAAGCAAAAGCAAAGATGTATAAAAATAACTTTTTCATAACTTAAATTTTTAAGTAATCTAATTTAGAGTTACGGTACACGCACCAAATTTGGCTCCTGTTTTACCATCTGTATATTTACACAAGAAAGTAACCATATCTCCAGGTTTTGCTTGTTTTAACAATCCAGAAGCAGCGGCATCAATAACATTACCTTGACCTTTAACTGTACGCCCTTTGAAATCCATTTTCCAATCAAGCACTGTAAAATTAATACCTTGTAAATCAATTGATGGAGGGAATTTAGCTGAAAGACCCATTGCTGTTTTAGGAGCAGCTTCACCAGTACCTTTACCAGCAAAATAGATTGCTGCAGGAGGTAAAGGTTTAACCTTAAATGTAAATGATCCTAAGTTTGCTGATTTTTTGGTAACTGTATTTGTACCCTTAATAGCAATTTGACAAGTTTTACCAGGCCCTACAGTTGGTGTAGCAATCCAAATAGCACCTTGTTTTTGAATAGATACACCTGTACCTAATAAATCACATTGGTTAAATCCAGCTGCAGTACCAACTACTTTATTAGCATAACCTTGATAAAGTACAGTCATATCTGGTAAGGAGATAGAACCAGAAGGTTCCTGAATTGTAATTGTATGTTCCCATTCTTTTTCAACAGGAGTACCATTTTTCTTACGAATCATTACAGTACCTTTCACTTTCATTTCACCAGAACCACTAGCAGTAACTTTCACTTTCGCTTGACCATCTACAGCAGGTTCAACTTTTCCTCCTCCAGAAGTAACTTTTACTTCCGGTTGTTTGTCGGAATCGAATGCAGCCATCATGACACTAATTTCCACTTCATCACCTTTAGTTGCAAGTAATTGACCATTCGCAAAACCTTGAACTTTATTGAATGAGAAATCACCACCACCAACTCTTGAACGAATCAATGCAATAGCATCTGCACGAGCGGTCAATACTTCTTTTTCCAAAGCAGATAAAGATGCAATACCTGCAACTTGTGGATTGTGGTCCCAAGTTTTACCTACCCAATGAACTCCTTCAATATCGTGTACTTTATAGAATTCATTTTTAGACATAGAAATATAAATCTTTTTAACCTCAGCAACTTCATCTGGACTTATCTTTCCTTTTTTAATCATTGCGTCGACCTGCTTCTCTAAATCTTTATTTCCTTCGAATTTATTAATATCAGCACATTTTAGGCTATATTGATTTTCAGGAGTAGATGCACTTTTCACTAAAATTTCAACAAGTTCTTTACGGTATTTGTTGTAATTTTCCCACAATTCTTTCCCTTTACCTTTAGGACTCTTGATATCCTCATTAATACCCATGATAAGCATAGGCTCATCGTATTTATCTGGACCCATTACGTGTCCTAAATGCATACGGATAGGTTTACAAGGGGCTTTTTTAGCATCATATTCATCGTGAATCAAAGCTTCCTCTTCCGGAATTCCAGGAGCGTTTTTACCATCTTTTGTAATCGCTTCTTGACATTGCATCATTATGTCCAACTTACAACCATCTAAGAAGACAATCATTTCAGCTGTTTTTTTCTCAATTGCTTCTACATCTTTTAAAAAGACAGATGCTTTTTCACTTAAAGCTGGATTAGATTTATCTTCAGCAACTTCTTGTAATTCTTCTTTTTTTTCTTGACCACGAGCATACTCGTTTTCATTTGCAACCTGAATGTTTTCTTCGATTGCTACAAACGCTTCCAAAATTGATTTAGATACGTTCAAGGCTAAAAGTGCGGTAAGTACAAGGTACATCATACCTACCATCTTCTGCCTTGGTGACTCATTACCACCTCCCATTTTCTTATAGTATTAAAAGTTAATAATCTGATAAATTAAATGTGAGATGTTAATCTCTAGTGATAGTCATTGCTTTCAACATATTACCATACACATTATTTAAATCTGTAAGGTTTTTAGAAAGCATTGCCATATTTTCTCTATAAAGTCTTGTATCCTCTGTAGATGCAGATAAGTTTTGCATCATTTCAGTTACTTGTGATTGGAATTTCTCTGTTGCTTCTAAATGCGCAGATGACCCTTTCAATTGCAATTCATATACATTGTTTAATGCAGCTAAATTTCTAGATACTTTTTGCATTTGCTCTCCAAAAGATTCTCCTTCTTGTGAAGTTGAAGTCATACCAGAAATAGCAAGTGAAGCTCTTTCATATGCATCCGACAAAGAAGAAACTTTATCCGAAGCAGCTTGTAAACTTGATACATATGAATCAGTTGCAGAAACTGCTGAAGATATACCTTGTAATGAATTTGCATTTTCACCTAAACTTCTCATTCCAGAAGCTAGACTTTCAAGTAACTCTGAGTCAATTTTTGCTTCAGCCAACATAGAATCTAACTGTTGTGTTAAACCAGAACCAGTATTAACAGGAGCTGCTTCTACATGTTTATCATGTTCATTGTGTCCTTCTTCAACTAAATCATGTAAATCATCCTCGCCATGACCTGGTTCGTGTACTTCGGCTAATTCAGGATATACTAAATCCCAGTGATAATCGTGTGGTAGAGGTTCAAATGAAGACATAATGAAAATCGCTACCTCCACTAGAAGACCAGTGATAAGCATGGCAGAAGCTCCAGGCCAGTGCATGATTTTAAATAACGCACCAAGGATTACAACAGCTGCTCCATACCCATAGAAATACTTCATAAAAGTTTTCCATTTCAAACTACCAGGGACCATTCCAAAAATCTTCATAACTCTACTTATTAAATTTAACTTTACTTATCTACAAATTGTATTCTATTTTAATTCAATCTCATCAATTTCTTCTGCACTACCCTCTTGTAATAGATCAGCACCACCTCTACCCATGTGGGTCATTACATTACGGAATCCAATGTATGATTTAGCAGTATCTTGGTACTCATAGGATCTTGTGGAAGTCATACAGTAATATCCTATATCTTTCCATGAGCCACCTCTCAATACTTTTTGTTTTAATTTCGGTGGATCCCAATCTAACGCATCGTATCTGTATTCAGAGTTGATATCATTTGAGAATTCATATACAGACTCATCAAAAGCAGTTTCACACCATTCTGCAACGTTACCAGCCATACAATATAAACCGAAACCATTTGGTTGGTAAGAGAAAGCTTTAACTGTATGGAAACCTCCATCTTCTTGATAACGGCCACGCATAGGTTTAAAGTTAGCTAAGAAACATCCATAGGAATTACGCGTGTATGGCCCCCCCCATGGGTATTGGGAACCAGCTAAATCACCTCTTGCAGCTCTTTCCCATTCTGTTTCACTAGGCAAACGGAAATCATTCAGATACATATCACCCATTGCTAACAACCAAGAATTTAACAAATGTGATCTCCAATTACTGAATGCTCTTGCTTGCGTCCACGTTACACCAACAACAGGATAGTTATCATATGCTGGGTGATGAAAATACATGTTTGTCATTGGGTCATGAAAAGCATAAGTAAAATCTCTAACCCAACATAAAGTATCCGGATATACATTTATAACCTCTTCAATAATAAAACGAGATCTGTCAGCGTGACCACGAATCGCATTATTTTGTAATTTTTTATTTACGTGACCTAAATTTAGGTCCATTCCTTGAGGTTCCTCATTATATGGATTTGCTGGAGTACTTAATTTACGGTGATTATCGGATATAACTTGTCCTTTTCCATCAATTCCATTTGGTACTATTTCTACTCGACCACGTCTAGCTGCTTCACGAAGATCTAACCAGTAGTATTTGTATAATAATTTACGTGTATCTATTTCACGTTTTTTGTAAAAACGTTCGTTAGAAGGATAATACATATCCGCTAGAATAGGCAGCATTTTTTCATCTTCATAACTAAACTGCTTATCCCAATTCAAGGAAAACAATTCTCTATTTTTAGGACGATCACTTGCTTCATAATCTACCATTTCCTTAGAACTTTCGTCGAAATAACGTTCTTTATAATTGATATACTCTCCAGAAATTTCGTCTTCAATTAAATCCGTGTTTGCATAAATCAACTCACGAGCCATAGAATCTCGAACGTGATCACAAAACTGACGATATTCGTTGTTTGTAATTTCTGTTTGATCCATATAAAACGCTTGCACAGATGCTGTTTTCTTACGCGAATTATGTAAGAATGGTACATCTTGGTCGTCATCTCCCATATTAAAGGCACCACCTTTGACATAGACCATTCCTAATGGAAGTTCCGGTTGATACGTTGGCCGTCCCAAAACACCAGTTAAGTGACCAGTTCTTGTACTACACGCTGTGAGTACAATACTTAAAAGACCTAAAAAAACTACTTTATTCATTTTACTTTGTTTTAAATTCCGGACATCATTTAACAATCTACAGGATCAAATGCGTTTATGATATAACGGAATTACTTAAAAATGGTTACAAAAATCTATATTTTTTTTTTAATTTACAACCACCTTGGATGTTTTGATTTTTCCGACGGTGGTATTGGGGCAATATATTTATATCTAATTACAATTTCATGTGTACCGTTCGAGGCACTTAAAATACTATTTGCATTTAAATCAAACGAGTAACCAAGGGTAATGTTTTTTAGTGGATAAAAACCCGCTAGCATACAATAAGTATTTGTTGTTCTTACTGTTAAGCCAGCATAAAAAACATTTCCATGTGTATAACGTACATTAATATCACCTACATGTTTTATCAAATCACTCATGACTAAAAGTTGAACTTCCAAATCTCTTTTAGGCCCTAAAATATTTTGTAAGCGATGCCCAGCATTTAAAAAATAATGTCTCTCATAGGTAAAATTAGATGCGTGAATTGCTGGTTTATTTAAATGTGCGCTGGATAAACCTACAAAGTATCCTTTAAAACTTTTATAATAAAGACCAAAATTTCCATCCATATTATTTCCAGAACTTGCGGTTGGAAGTGATGCATCTACAGAAGATGTTGGTGGAATCCAATTAGGATCTAATCCAAAATTCAATAAACCTAAGCCAATTCCAGCGTGTAACACTCCTACTTCACCAATTTGAAACGGATACGAATAATTTAACAACAATCTATTTTGACGTATGGGTCCAATCGCATCATGGTAAAATGAAATACCTGCACCACCTACAGCGTTTTTATTCAAATTCATTTCGCAATTAAAAATAGCTGTATTTGGAGCGCCAGCAACTTTATCCCACTGGTTACGATAAATCATAGCACTAGAAATACCATCCTCTACCCCAGTTATTGCAGGGTTAATTCTCAACTTATCAAACATAAAATTTGTCATTAATATATCTTGCTGCGCAAACATAACTTGTGCACCAGTCATAATTAATAAACCAAAAAGAAGATTTTTAATCATCTTGTAATTTTATATTTATCAAGTTGTTAACCTAAAAATAGGGTTGTAAAATTCTAAATTTAGGTTGCTAAAGTACGGAAAAAATGTTGAATTTTCAACGTTCACTTCAAAAAAGTGTAGTTTTCAACAATGATTTGTTACTTTTTGAAAAACAGAGAAAAAAAAGATGTTCTTTTTTTTACGAAATATGCTATTCTAAAAGTTTTTTGTCATTTTAGTTTTTGATATGTTCTCCACCAAAGATCGGGGATTTCATTTTTTAAAGCGTAATCATAATCTTCTTGATTACATGGGATTAGATAATGTCTATCGTATCGTGAATGGGCTTGTTTTGGATGAGGAACCTCCATCCACCATCTTTGAGATTTATTGCTTTTGTAGAAAATTAAGTCGTTATCAAAATCTTCATGATTTACCATGAATTTTGTATATTCCGTTTTAGCACATTTTGGGAAATCCCCTTTACGGTCTGCAACTCCGTCTATAAAATACCAAAGAATTTGTGCAATTAATTGACTGGATGCAGTTGAAGCAACATTAGGAAAAAGATTAAATAAAGCAAAAGCAGTAAGTTTATCGCTTATACCTGCGTATTTTGCTATTTGACAAATTTGTTCTGCATAAAAACCATTTGGGGAATTATATATATCTCCTTTAAAATCAGATGCTTTTATTGAAAATAGATCTATATTTAAAATATCCGCATTTCGAATTAATGGTTCTGCTTTTCTAAAATCCGCGTTAAATTCACCAAGTCTCAAGGTGTCAAAGTATAATTTTTCAAACAAATCCATTTCAGACTGCTTCACAAATGGAGCTTGAAGACCAATGATCGAATAGTTGAATAAGAACGATGGATTATGTACCAAAATAGAACTCAAGTAACCATCATATTTTGGTTTATTTTCGGTATCTCCAAAATCCATATTAGAATCAATCGTGGTGATATTTACGGATTGTTCTAGGTTTTCATAGCCTTTATAAAGAGGGAATAATAAATCTTGTGAACCACCTATTATTATTGGAATAATTTCATTTTTCACCAATACTTCGATGACGTGAGAAATAGCAAAATAAGTGTCTTCTATTTTTTCACCTGGTAATATATTTCCTAAATCATATATTTTTTTTTCCCAATGTGCACTTGGAAATAAGTTATAAAACTCCGTTCTAAATCGTTCATCCTTTTGATTTTGATATTCTTGAATACCATTTCTAAATTCAGGGCAATAAAAAATTGCGATTCCACCTTTTTCCATATCTGGAAAATTTCCTTCCGTATGTGCAAGTATGGTAGTAGCAATAGATTGATCCTCCAACGAATCAACTGAAATAGGTTGAAAAAAGTAAGAAATATCCATTTTGGTGACGATACGTAATTAAATTATTTTTTCTTTTTAGCAGGTGCTTTCTTAGCAGTAGCTTTTGGTGCTACTTTCTTTGCAAATCGACCTGTTTTCTTAGCTGCTGGTTGTTCTTTGTGCAATTTAACACAATCTTCGTAGGTTAATGTTTCCCAATTTCCATCCTTTGGAAGTTTAACATTATCCTTACCAACTTTCAAGTATGCACCCCAACGACCATTTAAAATTTGCATATCTTCTTGTTCTGGGAAGACCTTTAAAATTTTATTTGCATCATCTTCTCTTTTTTGTAAGATTATCTCGCAAGCTCTCTCTAGGGAAACCGTCATCGGATCGTCTTCTTTTTTAAGAGATACAAATGCTTTCCCATGTTGAAGGTACGGTCCGAATCTACCAACATTTGCTTTCACAACTAGGTCTTCAAACTCTCCTAAAGTTCTAGGCAATTTAAAAAGTTCTAAAGCAGCTTCAAGTGTCATCGAATCTAAATTTTGACCTGTTCGAAGTGATGCGAATTGTGGTTTTTCTCCATCTTCCTTTTCATCCCCAATTTGCACCATTGGTCCAAAGCGACCAATACGAACAATTATTTTCTTTCCAGATTCCGGATGAATACCCAATTCTCTTTCGCCAGTTGCACGATCTGAATGTTCTAAGGTATTTGTTACATTTTCATGGAATGGACTATAAAAATCTTGTAACATTTTAGTCCAAACGATTTCACCATGTGCGATTTCATCGAATTGCTGTTCCACTTTTGCAGTAAAATGGTAGTCCATAATACGATCAAAGTGTTCACATAAAAAATCAGTTACTACAATACCGATATCGGTTGGAAACAATTTATTCTTTTCTTTTCCTGTAACTTCTGTTTTTTTCTCTTCCGAAATTGTATCGTTTACTAACTCTACTACCGTATATTCTCTTATCTCTCCCTCTCTCTCTTCTTTTTCTACATATCCTCTTTTTTGGATTGTAGAAATAGTTGGCGCATAGGTTGACGGTCTACCAATACCTAATTCTTCTAACTTCTTCACTAAAGATGCCTCTACATACCTAGGAGAAGGTCTAGAAAAACGTTGAGTTGCTTTAATATTAACTCTTTCTAATTTCTCTCCAACAAAAACTTCCGGTAACAAGTCTGAATTTTCATCTTCCTCTTCATCCAAAGTCGCAGCAAGATACACTTTCAAGAAACCATCAAATTTAATAACTTCACCTTTCGCCGTAAAAACATCTTCTAATGACTGGTTTCCAATTTTAATAGTAGTACGTTCTAATTTAGCATTACTCATTTGAGAAGCAATTGAACGTTTCCAGATTAGATCATATAAACGTACCTCATCTGATTCACCCGCAATAGTATGAACTGAAAAATCGGTTGGTCTTATTGCTTCGTGAGCTTCTTGTGCGCCCGCGTTTTTGGTTTTATATTTTGTAGGATTAGAATACGTTTCACCATAAGCACTTATAATTTCTGCTTTCGCGCCATTTAAAGCGGTATCCGAAAAATTTACCGAATCCGTTCTCATGTAGGTAATTTTTCCAGCTTCATACAAACGCTGCGCTACTGTCATTGTTCGAGAAACAGAAAATCCTAATTTTAAACTTGCCTCTTGTTGAAGCGTAGATGTAGTAAATGGAGCAGCAGGTGTTTTTGTTGCAGGCTTTGTTTGAACATCAAGGACATTAAAATCAGTATCCCGAAACTTCTCTACCAACGTATGCACTTCTTCAAGGGTTCCAATATTTCGAGCGATATCTGCCTTAATTTTCTCTTTCCCTTTTGAAAAAACAGCTTGGATTTTGTAAAAAGTTTCAGATGCAAACGCACGAATTTCCTTTTCTCTTTCTACGATTAATCTAACAGCGACAGATTGCACACGACCAGCAGACAAACTTGGCCTTACTTTTTTCCATAATACTGGCGAAAGTTCAAAACCAACTAATCTATCCAATACTCTTCTTGCTTGTTGCGCATCTACTAAATTAATATCAATCCCTCTTGGATTTTCAATTGCCTTCGTAATTGCAGACTTAGTAATTTCGTTAAAGGTAATTCTTCTTGTTTCCTTTTTTGCTAGTCCTAACGTTTCATATAAGTGCCAAGAAATTGCTTCTCCTTCGCGGTCCTCATCCGTTGCTAGCCAAACAATCTCTGCTTCCTTACTCAATTTTTTCAGTTCTGCGACTACTGCTTTTTTATCCGCAGAAACTTCATAGTTTGGATGGAAATTATTCTCAATTTCTATCGCCATACCTTTGGATGCTAAGTCTCGAACGTGACCATAACTAGATTTAACAACAAAATCTTTTCCGAGATACCCTTCAATTGTTTTTGCTTTTGCAGGGGACTCAACAATTACTAAATTCTTAGCCATGTAAATATTGCTTTATATAAATGCGTTGCAAAATAAGGTGATTTAAAATTGAAAAACAAACGGAAAGTATAAAAAGGAGAAAAGAGTTGGTAATGTGACGTAAGCACAAAAAGTGTTACAATGTGTAAGGAGGGTTGATAATTGTACGAATTGATGCAAGAAAAGGAAGTGATTAGCGAGTATATAAATTTAAAGGTAAGACTAGTTAGTATGTAATAGTATTTTGGGTGGGTGTTTATAGATAGTTGGGTTAGTAGATAAAGTTTGGAGGGTGAATAGATAAAGCAGGCGGATGTGGCGGTAAGTTGAGGCGGGTCTGCGGGTCTGCGGGTGAGTCACGACTCACCCGAACTGTTGGAGTTTTGGAAAAATTAACAACTGACATTTTGGCATAAATTGATTTTTTTGATAAATTTGCATACTATTAAAAATAACTAAAATGAGCAACATTGATTTAGGAGCAAGCAAAGTCATTGATGAGAAAAGACAAGGAGAAGCAATGCAAGTTGAAACGCGTGTTCCTTTGAATGGTAAAAAATTATTTTTAGAAAGTTATGGTTGTGCCATGAACTTTTCTGATAGCGAAGTAGTTGCGTCCATATTAAGTCAGGAAGGATATAGTACAACACGTGACGAACTTGAGGCAGATATTATCTTGTTAAATACCTGTTCGATCCGTGAAAATGCGGAACAAAAAGTACGCATGCGTTTGAATGATTTTAAAAATCGTAAGAAAAGACAACCCGGATTAATCGTTGGAGTTTTAGGTTGTATGGCAGAGCGCTTAAAACAAAATCTATTAGAAGAAGAAAAATTAGTCGACATAGTTGCAGGACCAGATTCTTACAGAGATTTACCAAATTTAATTGTAGAAGTTGAAAGTGGTCATAAAGCTGTTAATGTATTGTTATCTCGGGATGAAACATATGCAGATATTAGTCCTGTTCGTTTGGACGAGAAAGGAGTAAGTTCCTTTGTTAGTATAACACGAGGATGCGACAATATGTGCTCATTTTGTGTAGTTCCATTTACTCGAGGTAGAGAACGTTCTCGTGACCCTAAAACCATTGTAGAAGAATGCACTACCTTATTTAATAATGGTTACCGAGAAATTACTTTATTAGGACAAAATGTTGATAGTTATCGTTGGAACATGACCAGTAAAGGTGAGATTAAGGATCAAAATTTACCAACCACTAATTTTGCAGAATTATTAGAAATGGTTGCCTTGATTCATCCATTGTTACGTATTCGTTTTTCCACTTCACACCCAAAAGATATGACGGATGAAGTTTTAGAAACGATGGCGAAATATTCTAATATAGCGAATCATATACATTTACCTGTTCAATCCGGAAACAACGAAATGTTGTATCGTATGAATAGAGGATATACAAGAGAATGGTTTTTGGAAAGAGTTGGTGCTATACGTCGTATCTTACCAAATTGTACTATTTCAACAGATATTATTACAGGTTTTTGTGGAGAAACTGACGAAGAGCACCAAGATACCATTTCAATTATGCAAGAAGCACGATTTGATTTTGCATATATGTATATGTATTCTGAGCGTCCTAAAACATTAGCGGAACGTAAATTCAAGGATGATGTACCAGAAGAGATAAAAAAAGCGCGATTAACTGAAGTCATTAATTTACAACAAAAAAACTCCTTAAAAGCACACAAAGAATTTGTTGGACAAACACAAGAAGTATTGATTGAAGGTTTTTCTAGACGTTCTGAAGAACATCAAGTTGGTCGAAATCAAAACAATATTAAGGTAGTATTTCCAAAAACAGACTTACCTATCAACTCCTATGTTCAGGTAAAAATCAAAGATTGTACTTCTGCCACATTGATTGGCGAAGTGGTAACTTTATAACTTATGAATTTACAACAAATTAAGCAGCGGTTTGGTATAATAGGAAATTCTCCTTTGTTGAATCGTGCGTTGGAAATCGCAGCACAGGTAGCACCGACAGACATTTCGATCTTGGTAACAGGAGAAAGTGGTACCGGTAAAGAAATTATTCCCCAAGTTATTCATCAATTAAGTGCTCGAAAACACGGAGAATATATTGCAGTTAACTGTGGCGCAATCCCAGAAGGAACTATTGATTCTGAACTGTTTGGTCATGAAAAAGGTTCTTTTACAGGTGCAAGCGGAAGTAGACAAGGGTATTTTGAAGTTGCAAATGGAGGCACATTATTTTTGGATGAAGTAGCAGAGTTACCAATGCAAACCCAAGTTCGTTTGCTACGTGTATTGGAGACCGGAGAATTTATTCGAGTTGGTTCTTCCAAAGTCATCAAAACCAATGTTCGTGTTGTAGCAGCTACCAATGAGAACATGCAAAGAGCAATATCTTCTGGAAAATTTAGAGAAGATTTATTATACCGTTTGAGTACTGTTCCGATTACATTACCCGCTTTACGACAACGAAAAGAAGATATTAACTTGTTATTCCGAAAGTTTGCAAATGATTTTGCAGAGAAATATAGAATGCCAGCAATAAGACTTACACCAGAAGCTGTTGCAATTATAGAAAATTACACTTGGTCCGGAAATATTCGTCAATTAAAAAATTTGGTTGAACAAATTTCTGTCATTGAAAGTAAGCGAGAAATAGATGCGTTAACTATCCAAAGTTATCTTCCAGTTGTAAGTGAAAATTTACCAAGTGTAATTTCTAAAACCGAAGAATCTATTTCAGAAAGAGATATTATGTACAAGTTTCTTTTCGATATGAAAAGTGATTTAAATGATTTAAAAAAGCTGGTGCATGAATTGATTAATAAAGGAACTGATATTCAATTAAATTCTGAACAATCAGCCATGATAAATCGCATGTATAATGAGATGTCGCCAAACACGGTTGAGACACATATTTATCAACCAACAATAGAAGGTACAAACTTTGTAAAGAATGATGCTGCTTTCCAACAGGATTTTCACGAACATGTAGAAGTAGAAGAATCTTTATCTTTGGAAGATAGGGAGAAAGAATTAATTCAAAAGGCTTTGGAGAAGCACCGTGGAAAACGTAAATATGCAGCAGAAGAACTAGGTATTTCAGAACGTACTTTGTATCGAAAAATTAAGGAATATAACATTCAGGCGTAATGAGAATTTTAATCTACTTTCTTTTTTTATTAATTACATTAGCATCTTGTTGGCCGAGCAGTATCTCCTTCAAAGATACAGGATCCATGCCTGAAGAGTGGAAAATATTCTCAATTAACACTTTAGAGAATAATGCACCAAATGCACCAATTAATTATCCATCACAATTAGCAGACGATATTCGTGACGGTATTCAAAATAATACCAGACTTAAATTATCTACCTTACCAAACAGCGGAGAAGTTAGGATTGAAGGGGTTATTTCAAGTTATATGATCTCCCCTATCGCGATGCAACCAGGGGATAATGCGGCTAAAAACAGATTAACAATTACTAGTAATTATAAAATTCATATACTTGCACCGAAAGAACAAGAAATGCAGGTGAGTTGTTCTCGTTTTGCGGACTACAATTCTGATCAAGATTTAGGAACGGTTGAGAACGAATTGTTAAAAGAGATTAATAAACAAGTCGTTCAAGATATTATAAATAAATTATTATCTAATTGGTAACATGAATATACACGATATTGCTTTACGTATTGAAAATCCTGCGTTACTAGTATCTAGTGATATTCCTGTTTTGCATGAATTATCCAAAAAATATCCGTACGCACAATTAATCTCACTACTTTACTTAAAAGCATTAGCAAAAGAACAGTCGCTGGAATTAGAAGATGCGTTAGCAAAACACGCCTATAAGATTACAGATCGTGTACGTTTATATGAAATTTTAAACGAAAAAGAGGAAGAAAATATTTTAGTGCAAGAACTGTACGACATTGATTCCGAGTCTGTGAATGTTTCAGCAAAAACAGTAGTAGATGAACCAATTTCAAAAACAGAAAATCTAACGGAGACTACCGAAATAATAGAAGATAATCCTATAACTAAAGATCAATTAGAAAACCCTAAACAAGAGGATTATTTAACTGACGAAATTGTTATAGAAAAGCAAGAGGAGATTCAAATAAACAATGAAAAAGAATTAGATCTAGCTGTAATTTCGAATGCGATTTCTAGCGTATTTGAAAGAGAGTTTGAGCCTGAAAGAACCATAGAAAAAGAGAAAACTAGTACTATTGATACTCCTTCTGAAACAAGTATTTTAGATATATCTGTCCCAATAGAAAAATCAATTAAAGAATCAAGACAATCGTTTAGCAACTGGTTAAAAGTTGGAAATAAAACTATCGTAGTTGAAAAACCTGAAAATTCTGTTGACAAAATTATCGAGAATTTCATACAAGAAGACCCAAAAATAAGTCAACCAAAGAAAGAATTTTATTCACCTATCAAACAGGCAAAGAAAAGTTTAGATTCTGAAAACTTACAATATACAGAGACATTAGCAAATATTTTAAGTGTTCAAGGTAATTATCCAAAAGCTATTTTGGCATATGAACAATTATGCTTGACAATTCCAGAAAAAAAGACTTTCTTTGTACAAAAAATTAAAGAGTTAAAAGAAAAATTAAATTCATAAGTTATGGCGGTATTATCTATTATTATCATTTTAGCAAGTATTTTATTAATTGCAGTAATTTTCATTCAAAATCCTAAAGGTGGAGGATTATCTTCTGACTTTGGTTCTGCAACACAAATTGGTGGTATTCAAAAAACGAATGAATTTATTGATAATTTCACAAAAATTTTAGCAGTGGTAATTGCTATATGTAGTATTACGATGACTGTAATTTCAACACCAAAGAAAACTGTTCAACCACAACCAACAGAACAGACACCACAAAACGGTGCTCCACAACAATAAAATTTCTTATTTAAAAAAAATATAATGTCAGTATGTCGAACATACTGACATTTTTTTTGTTTAAACATGGACAAAAAATGAAAAAATGTCAATTATGTGTACGTGGCACATATTTGGTGTAACAGAAAATGAAACTTTAAATTTATTATATATGTCTATATCATTTAAACCATTGGCAGACCGCGTTCTAATCGAACCAGCTGTAGCAGAAGAAAAAACAGCAAGTGGAATAATCATTCCAGATACTGCAAAAGAAAAACCGTTGCATGGTGTTGTAAAAGCGATTGGAAATGGCAAGAAAGATGAGCCTATTACATTGAAAGTTGGGGATAAAGTAATGTATGGTCAATATTCAGGGACTGAAATTAAGATAGATGGAAACAAATATCTTATCATGAAAGAAGCGGATGTTTACGGAGTGATTGGGTAATTTTAATTTAATGGAGGGTTAGTCACGGCATAGTCGTACAATTAATTGTTAAATTACAACTAAACCAAATTAACTAAACCAAACCAAATTAACTAAACCAAATTAATGGGGGTTAGTCACGACTAACCCGAACATTTAAGAACTTATTAAAACAATAAAATATTATGGCAAAAGAAATATATTTTGAAGTAGAAGCTAGAGAGAAATTAAAAAGCGGCGTTGACAAATTAGCAAATGCAGTAAAAGTAACATTAGGTCCAAAAGGAAGAAATGTTGTAATTGGCAAAAAATTCGGTGCACCTCATGTAACGAAAGATGGTGTTTCCGTTGCTAAAGAGATTGAATTGAAAGATCCTGTAGAAAACATGGGAGCTCAAATGGTTAAAGAAGTAGCTTCTAAAACTGCAGATATTGCAGGTGATGGTACAACTACTGCAACTGTGTTAGCACAAGCAATTATTGCTGCTGGTATGAAAAATGTTGCATCTGGAGCAAATCCAATGGATTTAAAAAGAGGAGTTGATAAAGCGGTTATTTCTGTAGTTAATACACTAAAATCTATTTCTAAAGAAGTAGGTTCTGACAATGATAAAATCAAGCAAATTGCTTCAATTTCTGCAAATAACGATGAGACAATTGGTTCTTTAATCGCAGAAGCAATGAAAGTTGTTGGTAATGATGGAGTAATCACTGTTGAAGAAGCAAAAGGAACAGAAACCGAAGTAAAAACGGTTGAAGGTATGCAATTTGACAGAGGATATTTATCCCCTTATTTTGTTACAAATGCTGATAAAATGATTGTAGAAATGGACAATCCATTGGTTCTAATCTACGAGAAAAAGATTTCAAATATGAAAGAATTACTTCCAATTTTGGAACCTGTAGTTCAATCTGGAAAAGCATTATTAATCATTGCAGAAGATATTGATGGTGAAGCACTTTCTACATTAGTAGTAAACAGAATACGTGGATCATTAAAAATTGCCGCTGTTAAAGCACCTGGTTTTGGTGATCGTAGAAAAGCTATGTTAGAAGATATCGCTATTTTAACAGGAGGACAAGTTATTTCTGAAGAAAGAGGATATACGCTTGAAGGAGCAACTATCGATATGTTAGGTACTGCTGAAAAAATTGAAATCGACAAAGACAATACTACTATCATCAATGGAGCAGGAAACAAAGAAGCTATCGCTTCGCGTGTTGGTCAAATCCGTGCTCAAATTGAAACTACTACTTCTGAATATGACAAAGAAAAATTACAAGAACGATTGGCTAAATTAGCTGGAGGTGTTGCTGTACTTTATGTTGGAGCTGCTACAGAAGTTGAAATGAAAGAGAAAAAAGACCGTGTAGATGATGCACTAGCTGCAACAAGAGCTGCAGTTGAAGAAGGTATTATACCTGGTGGTGGTGTTGGATTCATTCGTGCAATTGAAGCATTAGAAACTTTGAAAGGTATCAATGAAGATGAAAATACAGGAATCGCTATCGTTAAACGTGCGATTGAAGAACCACTTCGTCAAATCGTTGCTAACGCAGGTGGTGAAGGTGCTGTGATTGTTCAAAAAGTAAAAGAAGGAAAAGATGACTTCGGATACAATGCACGTACAGAGGTTTTTGAAAACTTATACGAAGCAGGTGTAATTGACCCAACGAAAGTTGCACGTATCGCTATTGAAAACGCTTCTTCTATTGCTGCTATGCTATTAACTACGGAATGTGTTATTGCAGATGAGCTTGAAGAAAACGCTCCTATGATGGGTGGCGGTGGTATGCCAGGCGGAATGGGTGGCATGATGTAATTAGGAATTATAGGTTTGGGGAAACCCAAACCTTTCTCGTCCTTCCTTCCCTACTCGATTAGGATAGAAAAGGATGCCTATATATAGAACTCTCTTGGGAAACCAAGGGAGTTTTTTTATTGAACGATTAATTCAGTAGTTATTTACATAAATATACCTGAAGAAAAAAAGGATTAAATAAGTGTTATAACCAACTTGAATAACAAAAAAACGAGGCTGTCTCAAAAGGACAGCCTCTTTTTTTTGCTTAAAAATCAGAATAATATTTTGTTATTAAATTGATAATCAGTATATTTAGTCTGTGTTATTGATTTTATATGGCAAAACGTTTTCCTACATTCAAACCATACAACCAACATCAAATCATGATGTTACCACCATCTTTAGAAGAATTAATATCTAAAGACCATCCAGTAAGAATAGTTAATGATGTTATTAATAGTGTAAACATT
>CANFHU010000010.1 GCA_947446925.1 Flavobacteriia bacterium | reverse complement strand
TAGGTGTCTATTGCATCATGGTCCACCTCTTCCCATTCCGAACAGAGAAGTTAAGCCTGATTGCGCTGATGGTACTGCGATTTTGATCGTGGGAGAGTAAGTCGACGCCAATTTTATAAAACCCAACCAATATATGGTTGGGTTTTTTTTTGTTCTATAGTTTATGAATATTCATAAAAGAGGATTATGACTAAAAGTTGGGGATTACGCATAAATTTTGTTTAATCTAATAAGAAAAATTCGATATTTTTTATACTTCTAAATAGTGGTATAAACGCTTTTATTTTTGTATTGAAATATAGATTGTTGCATTCGTAATTACATTGTATAAATAGATTAATATCGTTTTGTAATGATTCATTATCGTTCTAGTAATCGTGTTAAAAGATTTAAATCCAGCTTGAATTACTTTTTCGTTCCATTGTGCTAAACGGTTATATCCATATATTTTTTCATTGGTCTTTTCGAAAATCCGAGATAGTTTTTGAGATAATTCATATGCAAACTTAATATCTGGATATAATTCAAACAGGAGTATGGCTCTTTCTTTCTGATTTTGTTACCATTTCCGTTCGTTTTTATACAGAATATATCTACTTCTAACTAATAATTACTTTACTGTATCGCCTTTGCTTAAAACTGCTGGTTTATAGGATTTTTTATTTTTCCTCGCAACTTCTATCGCATCATTTTCCTCATCTATTACTTCTCATCGTTGTTTTGTTCTTTTTTCTTGATCAGCTTCTGTGGCTAATATTTGAACATGAAAACTGTCTGTTCCTAAGGTTGCGTGAGGAAAGTTATATTTAGCGATTTTATTCATGCTACCAGCCATATCTAAAGTTATTTCTTCTACTTTACTTCTCTACCTAAAAGGTATTTTATCTAAATGTGATCGTACTATCCCTGAGGATTTTCCAGTTATTATTGCTACGATACTTCCTTTTTTTCCTTTGGCCTCTTTATTCATTAAAATAGTATAGTGTTCCCCATGGGATAAAGCTGTTACATCGATAGAAAGTTGTTTACCAATATTGGTCGGAAATAAAATAAATTCTTTGGAATGATTTCGTTGAGTCCAAGTTTTAAAATCACTATTAAAGTCTTTATATTGCCTGTGTAGTTTCCTACCGTTAACTCCAAAAAACGAAGCAATTGTTTGACAACTATAAGCATTAAAATCGACTGATTGCTTTTAAAAAAGTAGCAAACTCTTCCGTTAACCTACTTCCTTTTGCGACTAAATTCCAAACTCATTGAACAATCTCATTATTGGTTTTGTCAGTATAACATCTACGTTTAATATGAATAAAAACTTGTTTCCCTCGTAAAGGAAAAACTTGAACAGTTATATACTTATGAAAGCCTTTAGAAATATCTATATGTGTACTTTTTTTTTACAGAGGTGGAAGATTCTTTTCTGCAAAATATAAATGTAAAACTCCTGCCTTTTCTTCACTTTGGACGAAATCAAAATAATCTACCAAAAATTCAGGTAGAAATAATTTTGTTATGACTGTTGTCAAAAATCCTGTTATTGAAATAAATTTTAAGATAATTTAAATTCATCCCCATTTTTTTGTTATGATGCATGGTTTGTGCAAAAAAATATAAGGGAGATTATCCAAATAGTTATCCGGATTTACGCTATTTTTTTTAATGCCCAATCTCATATATTTATGTATTATGAAGTATCTTTTAAATGTTTTAGTTAGCGTTTTAAAACATAAAAAAAACCCAGAGTAGACTAGGTGTTTTTTATGTGATTATTGATTAATTTTCCAATTAGTTTTTAAGTCTTTTAACGTATCAACTAACGGATTGTAATATATACCTTGAGTTAATTCTTGGAGTTTGCGATATGGATGAAGTTTTCTGTTTCCACTTTCATCTTCTACTACTACGTTCAAACGATTAAAAAAGTCGATATTGAGTTCTTTTCCTAACTCTTTAATAAATCGGACAGAACTATCTACAGAACATCCTGATGCATTTGCTGAAGTTTGATCTACTACGAAAGCAATAATGTATTCATTTAGCATACATGCTTTTGCTTTTAAAGGGGTACTATGCGCTTTCCAACTAGATACAAAATGTTCTAAATTTTCTTGTATGAAATGAGCTTCAGTTGGTGTTATAGCGCGATTTGCAGTATATAACCAAACTCGACTATCATCATTAAAACCCTCGAATAAATTATAAATCTGCTGCATTGGCTATAAGTTCTGCGACATCTAAAACTTGAATATCTTGTTCTTTATTAAAATTCTTCACTCCGTCTGTCATCATTGTATTACAAAACGGACATCCTGTAGCAATAATACTAGCATTCGTTTCTATTGCATCTTCCGTTCGTTCTACGTTGATTTCTTTGTTCCCTTTCTCTGCTTCTTTAAACATTTGAGCACCACCAGCTCCACAACATAAACCGTTTGTTTTACAACGTTTCATTTCGATCAATTCGGCATCTAATTTTTCTATCAAAACTCTAGGTGCCTCATAAATATCGTTTGCTCTACCTAAATAACATGGGTCATGAAAGGTGATTTTTTTTCCTTTATATATTTGACTTCCTTCCAATGCTAATTTCCCTTGATTTATTAAATCTTGGATTAATTGAGTATGATGTATTACTTCATATTTTCCACCTAATTCAGGATATTCATTTTTTAAGGTATTAAAACAATGTGGACAAGCAGTTACAATTTTCTTTATTTCGTATGCATCTAGAACCTGAATATTCATCATTGCTTGCATTTGAAATGTAAATTCATTTCCTGCACGTTTTGCAGGATCTCCAGTACAACTTTCCTCTGCACCCAAAACTGCAAATTTTACATTGCAATGGTGTAAAATTTTAGCAACAGCTTTTGTTATTTTTTTTGCTCGATCGTCAAAACTTCCGGAACAACCTACCCAAAATAAGATATCTGGTGTTTCACCGTTGGCCATCATTTCAGCCATGGTATGTACTTTAAATACTGAACTCATATTATTTTTCAAAAACTTGAATAGTAACCTTTTTTTCGATTAAATCTGTAAACTTACCCTTGTATTGGGTTGCACGTACCATGTGGTTATCTATCCAATGATAATTACCTCCGCGTGGTTTACCCATAACCATACCGTGGTATTTAAAGCCATGTTCTGCTAACCAACGCTCTGTATATTCACGATGTGCTTCTGTACGTGAAGTGAAAAAAGTGATAATATGTCCTTCATCATACCATTTGTTTAAAGTCACTAATGCTTCTGGATATATAGTTGCAGTTAACATCCTTTCTGGTTCTTCGTTCGGGATATCATCACAAATTGTACCGTCGATATCAATTAAATAATTTTTTATATTTTCTGGCAAAATAGGACTTAAAGCTTGTCCGTTTTCGTTTAAAGGAATTAGTTCCATAATTTTAAATTTAATTATTTGTAGCTTTTATCCGTTACTAGTTACGTATCACTCATTTATCCAATTCCCTCTATCAGCAGGTGAAAATTGCCAAGGTGCACCGTTATTTTCAATGTTAGTTAACATCCCTGTTAATTCACTCGGCATTTTAGATTCTTCCATTACTAAATAACGTCTTAAGTCAATAATAATAGAAAGAGGGTCAATATTTACAGGACATTCTTGTACGCATGCATTACAGGATGTACATGCCCAAATTTCTTCTTCGGTTATGTAATCGCCGAGTAAACTTTTTCCATCGGTATAATCTTTACCGTTTTTACGTTTTCCTTCACCAACTTCCACTAAACGATCGCGTGTATCCATCATTATTTTTCTTGGTGAAAGTAATTTACCCGTTTGATTTGCAGGACAAGAAGAAGTACATCTTCCACATTCTGTACATGTGTAGGAATCTAGTAAATTTTTCCATGTCAAATCTGTAACATCTTTTGCTCCAAAACGAAGAGGTGCTTCATTTTCTGCATTTGTTGCAGCAAATGGATCTATGGACGGATCCATCATTTTCTTAACTTCTTCAGTAACTGAAGCAAGGTTTGAAAATTTCCCTTTTTTCTCTAGATTTGAATAATACGTATTTGGAAATGCTAATAAAATATGGAAATGTTTCGAGAAAGGTAAATAATTTAAAAATGTAAAAACCATTAGTAAATGTCCCCACCAACCAATTTGTTCTAGTACGTGGAGTGTATGTTCGTTAAAATCACCGAATATAAAATTTGCAATATGAGAAGATATCGCGAAATTGTACGATGCACCTTTTAAATTTTGAATTGCTTCATCAGCGCCATTCATTGTGAAAATAAAAGTCACTAAAAAAATTTCCATTATTAGAATTAAATTGGCATCTTTTTTAGGCCATCCAATTAATTCTTTCATATTTAGTCTATGAAGTTTTAATAAATTTCTTCGTGCTAAAAAAATAATCGTTGCGATTAATGCTAATACAGATAACACTTCAATGAAACTTATCATGAATACATAGAAACTACCTAAATAAGGTAGAAAGAATCGGTGTGACCCGATGAAACCATCCGTAAATATTTCAACTAGTTCGATTTGTGTAATGATAAATGCGGCATACAAACACAAGTGTAAAAGTGCAGGAATTGGTCTAGAAAACATTTTCTTTTGCCCTAAAGCTACTAATAACATAGTTTTCCAACGCTCAGAAGTATTATCCGTTATTTTCTTTTTTTGTCCTAATAAAATATTAGAACGAACTTGTAGTATATTTTTGGTGAAAAAATAAAATCCTACAACGAATAGAATGCTAAAAATAATGATGGACATAAGTTTAAATTAAGGAATTGAGTCTAATATTTTTCTTAACTTTTCTTCATCTTTTTTAGTGATTTGAAGCCCTTTAGGTTTTCGACTAAAAACAGAAAGTTTAATGTATTTCTCTGGATGTTCATGAAGATCATCTAAAATAATTTGAATTTTTTTATTTGTATTTACTAATTCATTATATAGAGTTTCATCTTTTAAAAGTTTTGCTAAATTACCTCTATTTTGGTCTGTTTCTTCTAGTGCTTTGTTAATGGAAGATATTGTTTTGTGAGCTCCTGCTATTACTTCTTTAAAATTAGATTTTACCAAATCATCCGTTAACGAATGTGCATTACCTAAAATTGCTGATATTTCTTTATTACTTTTATCTAAATTACGTGTAATATTAGCAACATTTTGTAAGATATCACTAAGTTTAATTTTTTCTTCTTTCACTAAGTCGTTCATTTCTAAGGACAGATTACCGAATCGTTTTATTGCCATTCTAGCTTCGTCTAAACTAGATCTGATATCGTTAGTACCACTCGTTGTATCGAATAATACAGTAACAGAGTTAACCATACGATCAATGTTTCCCATAAGGTGTTGTAGTTTCTTAGAAACTGGATCGGCCATTGCTTGTACTTGTTGCGTCATATCTAAAGCAACTGTACCTTGAAAACTACTGCCAATTTTATGATATCCTTTACTTAAGTCATCCGAAAAAGATAAAATGATTGCTTTGTTAAATAGATCTAATGAACCGATTTGGATTTTAGAACCTTTTGGTATTTTAATATCTTTATTTTGAATATTGAAAGTTACTTTGACTTTTCTTTCAAGTGATTCTTTAGGAACATATTCAATGGATAAAACTTTTCCTACTCCTACACCATTTATTGCAACAGAACTAGCAGGCATTATCCCTCCAGATGAAGGGAAATAACCATAATAAATATCATCACCTCCAAAAAAACTACTTCCTTTTAAGAAATTAACACCGGTTATTATCAATACAATCGCGCAAATTGCGATAATACCTAATTTTATTTCTTTACTTATTTTCAAAATTCACTTTTTTTTAGTTTTGCTAATCCCTTGTTCTAAAGGGATTCTAATTCCATTTTCAGTAGCATATACAAAAGCGTTTGAAAAGCCTTTTTTTCGCATTTCATTTTTCAAGGTATTTGCAGCTGTGAAATCTTCTTCAAAATTACCAGATACATATTTGAAGGTTGTACCTTCTTTTTCTTCTTCAACCTTTATTCCTGCATACTTTTGTGAGTTTAAAGATACTTTTTTATCTGAAGTTTCAAGCTGAACTTTAAAAATAATTGTCGTTTTTTTAATTGGATTGCTAGGAACTAAAATCTCACTTTGAGGTTCCTTATTTTCTTCGGTGTTTTTTGTTGTATTAATTTGAATTTGTTTTTTGTCATTTTTTAACACATCTACACCTTCTAATTCTGCTTTATATTTTTGAAAAGCTTCAAACATTGCGTAAGCCATTTTGTTTTGCGTTTCTGGATTTTTAAGAAATACTTCATCGGATGGATTTGTTAAAAAGCCAGTTTCTATCAAAACGGATGGCATTGTTGTTTTGTATAATACCAGAAAACCAGCTTGTTTTACACCGCGATTAAATCTTCCAATTTGTTTAAATTCGGTTTGAAGTTTAGATGCAAAATTGATAGAATGATCTAAAAAAATGGAAAGTTGTAATTGTCGTGCAATAATCGCGTCCGGACTCATGTCAAAATCTTTATACTTTGCACCTTTATCATCCTCTAGGTATATCGTGCTATTTTCTCTATCAGCTATTTTTTGTTGTGATTCAGCGCGATGTAGTCCTAATACAAATGTTTCTGTTCCATAGGCAGCAGGTGAGGCTGAATTAGCATGTATACAGATAAATAAATCTGCATTGTTTCGATTGGCAATTTTAGCACGGTCATCGAGTTCTACGAAAACATCCGTATCCCTTGTGTAAATTACATTAATAGAAGGATATACTTCTTTAATTTTCGTACCAAGTTGAAGCGCAATTTGAAGGCATACCGTTTTCTCGTTAGCAGAACTACCATGACACCCAGGATCTTTACCGCCGTGACCAGCATCAATACAAACAGTCTTTATAGATGATTTGTCATTTTTTCGTTGTCCAAATCCTGTAAAAGATAACAACG
Organism: Flavobacteriia bacterium; assembly: GCA_947446925.1. Lineage (GTDB taxonomy): Bacteria > Bacteroidota > Bacteroidia > Flavobacteriales_D > Crocinitomicaceae > CANHVK01. Next base: position 101,273 of record CANFHU010000010.1, on the reverse strand, counting down.
AAATAAACATAATTACACCAATCAAATGAAAGTTAAATAGTGTTTTATATGGTAAGATACTCGTATTTTTATAGTTTTGCATCATTCTAATTGCTGAAATAACAAATTTAGGTATATCTATTCGTGAAATTTTCGTTTTTACATCAAATTTTCTTCGTTTCATTGTTAATAAACTTTGTTCCTCTTGTAGCATATGCTCAGGTAGATACACTGTTCACTATTGACAAATCCATTGTAAGTATAGGTAAATATACTGCACGTGATTCTATTTTTAATGATGTAAAGAATAAAAAAATTCATTTATATGGAGATGCACATTTACAATACGATGACATAAAATTGTCTGCTTATTATATTCAATTTGATATTGCGAATGAAGAAGTTTTTGCAACTTATCAATTGTCACCTGATAAAGCACGTATTGGTGAACCTTTGATAGTTCAAAATGGAGAAGAAATTAAAGCAGGAACCATTCGATTTAATTTAAAATCAAAAAAAGGATATATCCAAGAAGTTGCTCTAAAACAAGAAGAAATTTATTTACAAATGCAAGTTGCTAAAAGACACGCAAATGAGGAAGTCCATTTTAGAGATGGTATGTTCACCACGTGTGATTTATCCGCTCCTCATTATCATTTTCATTTGTCAAAGGCTGTTTTAATTCCAAATAAAAAGATTGTATCTAAAAAAATGAATCTTTTTTTGAGAGAAGTTTCTTTGCCAATAGGTTTGCCTTTTTTAGTTATACCACAATCTAAACCAAAAGATATTCAAAAAGGTAAATCAGGGGTGTTAATGCCAAAATTTGCACCTACCTCTATTTTTGGGATGGGTATTTCAGATCTAGGTTATTATATTCCTATTAATGACAGTCTTCACACAACATTTTTAGGGAATGTATATACGAGCGGTAGTTGGTCATTGTCGAACTCAACGGAATATAAAGTAAAATACAAGTTTAATGGTCGTTTAAATTTACTTTATCAACAAAATTACCAGACATTTCCTAGAAAGAAACTTGGGGATAAGTTCAGTGTTGTATGGCAACATACGAAAGATGCAAAATCTAATCCTTATTGGAATTTTAGTTCAAATGTTAATTTTGTTTCAGATAATAATAATAAAAATACCGTAAATCCTATAAATCCAAATTATCTTTCTAATACAATGAAATCGGATATTAATATTACTCGTTCATTTCCAAACAAACCAATGACTTTAGGAGTTAAGATAAGTAGTAGTCAAAATTCGATTACTAAAATGATGGATGTTACATCCCCAATAGTAACATTTAATGTTACACGTTTTTCTCCAACAAAAATAATTTTTAAGCATCGAATAGGTGAAGATAAATGGTACGATAAAATTAATATCTCTTATAATTTTGAAGGAAAAAATATTTCATCTTTTGCAGATTCGTTGATTCGTAAAAAAGATTTTACTGCTATAAAAAACAATTTCCTAAATGGTTTCAAACAAAGTATAATTATTACTTCTACGCTAAAGGTCTTAAAAAACACTTGGTCTATTACACCAACACTAAGTTATTCTAGTTATTTTGATTTTCAACAAACGGAGAAAAAAATAGATGTTAATACGAATAAGGTTGTAAGTACAATGCAACAAAAAAATGGAATGTTCCAAGATTTAAATTTAAGTATTAGAGCAACATCTCAAGTTTATACCTACTATCGTTTTGTTGGTAAACATAAACCATTGCTAAGACATATAATTACACCTAGTTTTGGGTATTCTTATATACCAAAGAATGCGTCAAATATCGCTTATTATTCTGATTTATCAGGTAAAGATATTGCCTATTCAATCTACGAAAGATCGTTATACCATCCATCAAATTCGAATGCAGCAAGTTTGTTAACTTTTGATTTGATGAATACGTTTGAGTTAAAAACTAAATCTTCGAAAGATACTATTTCTGGGTTTAAAAAAATCAAAATCATCGATGCACTTTCGATAAATGGTAATTATAATTTCCTTGCAGATTCGATGAAATTATCTAATTTGAATTTATCGATGCGTTTGAGTCCATTTTCCTTTGTTAGTATAGTTGCAACTTCTGTATTTAGTCCATATGCTTGGGATATTAATTCTGGTAAAATATTAAATGCTTATGCTTACCAGGAAAATAATCGTTTGGGTAGAATTTTATCAACAAGTATAAATACTACTTGGATTTTAACAACTAAAGAATGGAAACGGAAAATTACGGATAACAAACAAGTGTTTACCTCTGTATTTAATTCAGATATTCAATATTATAGTATGTATCCAGAACGTTTTATTGACTTTGAAATCCCTTGGAAAGTGAACGTTACGCATGTGTTTTCTATGCAAGTAAATACAAATAAATTACTACCAACTTCGAATGATTTAACAACAATTCAAACGCTTTCCGTAAATGGAGATGTAAGTTTTACTAAACGTTGGAAAATTTCAGGAACCTCTTATTATGATATAAAATCCAATCAAATAACGAATTGTAATGTTACGTTAACTCGAAATTTACATTGTTGGAATTTATCTTTTTGGGTAACACCAATCGGAACAAATAAAAGTTTTTTATTACGATTGGTGTCGAATGCAACTTTATTGAAAGATGCTAAGTTAGAATTACGTAAACCCCCAAGTATCTTTTAATTTACTTTCTTTGCCATAGTTTGATATATAACTATACAAGTTATTACTATAAGTAAAACACTAGAAAACAAATAAAATAAAGTATTACTCATCTGTAGTAGAATACCTAACGGTAATAGTAAAATACTTAAAAATAAAAACTGGATTACTTTTTTAGTATGGTGTAATTTACTGTAGATTATTAAAATAAAACTTATCAAATATAAACTGATCGGAATATGAATTAGACTATTAAGATAACTCCATGTTATTGATAAAGTACTAAAGAAAACACCAATCACAGTTGATGAAATGGCTAATTTACCTATTAATTCCCTTCTTTTAGTATCTAATAATAAATAAACAAGTGAAAATATTAATAGACTAATAGCTATTTTGAAATAGTTTATCCAATCGATAAAATGAATGATTTTTAGGAAAGTTAATGTTGTTGTTAATAGGATAAAAGTAATGGTTATTACACAAAAGATTCTTAATATACGAACCATAACTATAATTCTAATGCGTGATTTCTTCTACTTTTTTCTGTTACACACACCAAATTCCAAAGTGCGCGTGCACCAACATTGGCATCCCAATCGCTAGCACTATCATTACCTACTTCATTCAAGTCAAAACCAATAATTTCTTTACCAGCTTCTATTAGACTAAAAAACAAATAGTTTATTTCTTCTAATTCAAAGCCACCAGCTACAGGAGTACCTGTATTTGGACATAAATACGGTTTTAAACCATCTATATCAAAAGAAATGTAAACGCGTTGAGGTAATTCTTGAATAATATCGTTTACAATCGATTTCCAAGTTTTCCCTTCATATAATTCTTGTTTGATTTTCCAATCAAAAAAAGTGGTTATTTTGGAAGATTCTTGAATTAAATCAATTTCACTTTGAGCGACATCTCGGATTCCAACTTGAACTAGTTTGTCAAGATTTGTGCAGTTTTTTACAACATTGAACATAATCGATGCATGCGATTGTTGAAATCCTTCATAAGCATCTCTTAGGTCTGCATGTGCATCAATTTGTAAGATACCAAAAGGTTGATTTTGGCTATCAATTGCTTCAATCAATCCAAGCGGGGTAGAATGTTCTCCACCTAAAACAACTGGAATTTTACCTTGTTGAATTAGTTGAATTGCTTTTTCTTTTAAGTTGTTTTTTAAAGCATTTTGCGCTTCGTTAATCTCTTCGATTAAAAGGATAAATTCTGGTGAATTTTCTAAAACACCACCTTCTTCTAGGAAGCGGATATATTCCATTCCGCGCATACATAAGTCATCATTTATCTTTTTCCATTCTTTAGAGATAGGGGACATGTATACTTTAGTTTCCCAGGCTCTTTCTAATTCAAAATGAAAAAAATCTAATTGTGTGGATGCGTCTAAAATTGCTTGAGGCCCGTTACTGGTTCCTTTACCATACGATGCCGTAGCATCCCAAGGAATTGGTGTTATAACAATGTCTGCATTTTCTTGATTAACTGGAAATCCAAAAATGTTTCCATTTGCAATACCAACTCCGTTAGGATCAAAATTGTTACTCATTATTTTTTTAATAAGGTTTTAACAAAGTTCGGTGTTGCAAAACTACCAACATGTATATCTGAATTGTAATAACGTAATCCTTCTTTAGTTACAAAATTTTCAATTTCATCTACTTTAGAAACGGATTTAGGATGCGCAGAACCTTTTAAACCATATTGGAAACTCCACATACCAGTTGGGTAAGTTGGAACGTAAAATAAAGAAACAGGTGCATTGTTTTCACCGAAAATATCTTGAAGTGTATGATTTAATTCAGAAAATGCTTTTTCGTTGAATTTAGGAGATTCACCTTGTGCAACTAAAATCCCACCTTCTTTTAATGCATTAAAACAGTTAGTGTAAAAGGAAACAGAGAACAAACCTTCTGCAGGACCAACAGGGTCAGATCCATCTACAATAATTAAATCGAATGAGTTTGGAGCGGCATCTTTTATAAATGCAATTCCATCATCTACTTTTAAGTCTAATTTAGGGTTGTCAAAAGATGCAGCAATAGTTGGTAAGAATTCTTTACATGCTTTGATAACTTCTCCATCAATTTCAACCATTGTCACTTTTTCAACATGATCATGTCTTAATATTTCACGAACAGTACCACCATCACCACCACCAATCACTAATATGTTTTTTGCATTTCCATGCGTAAACATCGCTGGATGTGAAATCATTTCGTGGTAATGGAATTCATCTTTGATTGTTGTCATAACCATATCGTCCAATGCCAACATCATACCGTATTTATAAGAATCTAGAATTCTTACACGTTGAAATGGAGATTGAACATCATAAAACACTTCACCCGTAAATCGAAGGGATAATGCTTGGCTTTCATCTTTATCTGTAAACCAAACATTACGGGTGTACATTTCAGGATTAGAACGTTCAGATGCTTTTTCACGCATGGATGAGATGTCGAAATCATTTCTAGTCAGTAAGTTGACAGAACCTCTTTTCATTTCTAATGCAGAATAATTTTTTGCACCAAAGCATTCTTTTAAGAAATCAAATGAAATCCAAGCATCCATTTCTCCACAAGTAAATAAATCTACTGCAGCATAACCATATTCTGGCCATGTATGAATCGCAAGATGACTTTCTTGTATAACTACTACACCAGATACCCCATATGGAGAAAAATGATGAAATGTAGAATTGATTACTGTTGCTCCTGCTTTTTGTGCAGCACCAACCATGTCTCTTTCAATACTAGCAACATCATTCATAACATGTGGGTCGCATCCCATAAATTCTACAAGAATATGATTTCCTAAAGCGTGACTCATTTTTTTTTATTTTTTGTAATTCGATTGCAAAAATAAGGTTATTGTACTATTAACTTCCCTTTTTATTTAATATTTAGATTATTTTTTAGTGAACAAAACGAATAAATCGTTAACTAGAGATTATTTTTCCATCTTCCATTTCAATAATTCGGTCGCAATTATTAGCAAATTCTTGGTCATGTGTTACAATTAGAAGGGTTTGCTTTAAAGAATGGGCAAGTTCTTTGAAAATATCAAATACAATTACACTATTTTTTTTATCTAGGTTACCTGTTGGCTCGTCTCCCATGATAATAAGTGGATCATTTATAAGTGATCTAGCAATTGCAACCCGTTGTTTTTGTCCGCCGGATAATTGATTGGGAAGTTTTAATGCTTCATTTTCAATTCCTAAAATCTTTAATTTTTCTAGGGCGCGGTGCTCAATTTCTTCTTCGGTGTATTTATTTAACTTTAGGCCAGGTAACATTACGTTTTTCAGTACAGAAAATTCATTCAGTAGGTAATGAAATTGAAACACAAAGCCAATCTTCTCATTACGAATTCTTGCTAACTCATTTTCCGTTTTATTATGCATGGAAATTCCATCAATAAATAATTCACCACTATAATCTGTATCCATGGTAGATAAAATGTATAATAATGTAGATTTACCGCAACCCGATTTACCTGTTAAGGAAACAAATTCCCCTTTGTTTATTTTAAAATTTATGTCTTTAAGAACCTGAATAGTGACAGGATCATGAAATTCTTTTTGGATGAATTTTGCTTCTAAACTAGGTGACATTACTTTCCGCGAATTATTATTACAGGATCAATTTTACTTGCTTTTTTTGCAGGGAATAAACCTGCTAAGTAGGTAGTTGCAATTGAAAATAATCCACCAATCATATAGTAAAAAGGATTATAGGAAACAGGATACGTTTTTATTGTAGGAAGGGCAGGGGTATTGAAAGGTATTTGGTCGATGATAGAAGTTAACCCAAATCCAAATAATAAACCAAAAAATCCTCCAAAGATTCCAATAGATAAAGCAATTGTAATGAATATACCTTTTACATCTTTCCCAGAAAACCCAGTTGCTTTCAAAATTGCAATGGAATCCATTTTCTCATAAATCATCATGTTCAATATGTTGTAAATACCGAAACCAGCAACAATTAATAAAGTAATTCCAACCGCATACGAAATTAATGTTCTAATAGAACTTCCTGTTTCAAATTGAGCATTTGCTGTCTGAATATCAATTGCTTCTACTTGGAATAATTTGCTGTAATATTTAGCCAATTTTGGTGCTTTCGTTAAATCTTTTAGTTTAATTTGAATGTCTGTAATATAGTTACTTGTTACACCTAAAAGTTTTTGTGTTGTTTCAATGGAACAATAACTTTGAATTTTATCAATATCTTGAATTCCAGATTGGAAAAATCCAATCACTTTTAATTTTACACGTTCCCCTTTACTAGTAGTTACTTGAATTATATCCCCAATATTAGTTAACATTTTATCAGCGGCTCCTTTTCCTAGAATAATACTATTGGGAACTACATTTAAATCATTACAATTGCCTTTGGTTACATAGGTATCGAAGGCAAATAGTTTTTGTTCATCATTCACATTTATACCATTTATAACACCATTTAAATCGGTTTCACCAACATTGTAAAATACCTGGGCAGATAATTTTGGAGCAATCCCCAATATATTATTATCCTCTTTTAATTTTGAGATGATTGGAATAGCATTGTAAATACTTAACCGTCCTCCATTTGGTTTGATAGAATGTATGAAATTATATTCCTTCAAAGAGTCTGAACCTATATTTATTGGTTGATTTTCCGAAGGTTTTATTTCATTATATAGTCGGATATGTGGTGTTCGGTTTAGAATTAATCCGTCTAATAATTCGTTCAGACCATTCATGAAACCAAGCAGCGTAATAAACATGGTGATACTAAAAGTTACACCAATTGCCGCTACTAACGTTTGTTTCCAACGGGCTAACAATAAGGATTTTGCAATTTCGAAACCTAAATTAATTTTCATTTGGAATTATGATTTCATCATTTTTCTTAAGTCCATCTACTACTTCTACATATTTCAAATCCATGATTCCCGTTCTAATTTTCTTTTTCCCTCCATTTTTCAAGTAAACATAGGAGTCATCCATTAAAAACTCTCTAGGAATTAATAATGCGGTAGGGTTAGTTTTTATTATAATATTTGCCTCTAAAGTGAGGTTAGGGTAGAGTGTAGGTGGTTGTTGTTCGAATTGCGCTTCAATGGTAAATGTTTTTGATTTTTCATTCATGATAGGTGATATCTTAGTAACATAGGCATTGAAGTTACTTCCTCTATAACTATCAAGTTTGACTTTTATTTTTTGACCTAATTGAATTTTTGTAATATCGTATTCATCTACTTGAAGTTTGAGTAGGTAATTTTTTTCGCCACCTATAATTGCAATTGGAGTTTGTGGCGTAACTAGTTCTCCAGATTTTTTGAATAGGCTATAAACGACACCATTAATATCACTTTTAATGTTGTAATCATTTATCAATTTACTGGATTGGTGATAGTTACTTTTTCCAAGTTCGTCGTTTAATTTTAATTGTTTTAATAGGTCTTCCAATTGCAGTGTTTGAGAAATAAAACTAGCTTTAGAAGCCATACATGCGATTTCAAAATTTTCAAACTCACTCGATGAAATAACATTATTTTCTACTAAATATTTTTTACGTTTTAATTGAATTGAGTCATTTATCCATTTTGCTTTTGCAGTATGTAAACTGATTTTTAATTCTTGTATTTTATTTTTGTTTTGATTGAAATTTGAAAAGTCTCTGTTCAGTTTGGCATTATTAAGAGCAATTTCACCGCTTTCATTTGCTATTTCTATAATAGTTTGATTTTTTGTTACTTTATCCCCTTCGTTTATTTTTATTTTTTTAATATATCCACTAACCAAAGAAATCACTTGGTATTGGTTATAACTTTCTATGTTGCCTGAAGCGTATACCGTTTCATTTATTTTTTTTTGCAAAACCTTTGTTGATTGCGTTTTGTGCGTACAAAAGCAAAATATCCACACACACTTAAGTAAAATAAAATATCGCATCATATTCAGAATTATTTAAGGCTAAATTAGGTAAAGTAAAGATACTAAAATAGAATTTTTGTCATAAAATAACAAAGGCTACTTCATAGGAAGTAGCCTTTGTTGCTAATGAATAATTTATTGTTATTTAAAAACAAATGAAACTCTTCTATTGTGAGCTCTTCCGTCTTTTGTTTTATTTTCATCTTTTGGTTGTGCAGATCCAAATCCTTTTACTTTAATACGATTCGAACTAACACCTTTACCTAAAATATATTTTTCAACTGCTTTAGCACGTTTTTCAGATAAAGTTAAGTTTTTACATACATCACCTGTCTGGTCAGCATGTCCTTCAATTTCTAGTGTGAAGTTTGGATTTGTATTAAGTAACTCAACAACTTTATCCAAGTTAGCATGTGATTTAGTTAAAGAAGAACTTCCAACTTCGAATTGAACATCTTTAACACCTAATTCTGCTGCTGTTTTTGGACAAGGTAAATTACTTAAGTTTTTAGAACCTTTATTGTTGTTAGCACTTTCAGAATCGCTATTAGCATCATCTTCAGAAGATAGATCAGAAGTAGAAGATTTTCTAATTTCTAATTCATCGATTAAGTTTTGAGCGCCATAACATTTGTCGATTATCCATAATACGTAACGGATGTCACACACAATCGTACGTTGTATGTTTGGTTCAAAATAAATATCACCTGACATTGCTTCCCAGTTACCATCAAAAGCAACACCAATTAGTTCACCATTTGCATTAATACAAGGAGAACCTGAGTTACCACCAGTGATATCATTATTTGTTAAGAAGTTTACTGTTAAATCACCTTTTTTGTTCGCATATCGACCATAATCTTTGTTTTTCCATAATTCTTTCATTACTGGGTCAACATTAAATTCTGGTGTAGTTGGATCTTCTTTTTCCATAACACCATTTAATGTAGTTTGGTAATCATAGAATGCTGCGTCTTTAGGAGCATATGGAAGTACGTTGCCATAAGTTACACGCAATGTTGAGTTAGCGTTTGGAGCATAATTTTTATTTAAGTCCATTGCTCTGACACCTTTTACAAAAAGTCTATTAGCACGTTGTAATTTTACTTGCGCTTCCTTAATTGCTTTTTTACCCATTGTTGTCATGAAAGCTTCGTCGATATCAGCAACCAAAACAAATAAAGGATCTTTCATTAATTTAGAAAGAGAGAATTCTTTAGCGAATTCCATATATCTCTCTTTGTTAGTAAAGATTGATTTTTTAGCAATTTTAGCAAGGTATTTGTTAATTTTTTTTGCGCCTTTTTCATTTAGCATTTTAGCTAATGGACCTTTTTGTGCATTTGGAATGTCTTTTAAGTACATTTTATAGACTTCAGAAAGCGTTTCTAATTCGATGTCTAAATTGTTGTTTTTGAAAAATTCTTTCCAACGATCTTTCGCTACTTTTTGTAATTGTGCTGCTTGATCTTTTTTACCTGCAGCCTCTAAAGAAGCAATGTTCTTATATATTAATACGTTAGAGTTAATGTCTACTTGGTTCAAAAACTCACCATAGTACACTTTTGTATAGATAATGGAGTTTGTAGCTCTGTAAGCATCTTCGATATCGGCTAATACATTCGCATATTCTGCTTCTCCTTTTGTAAACGCATTATAATTGTTTTCAATATCTCTTTTCTTATCCGCAACTTTGTTGTTTTTTAACTGTGCAGTTTGACCAATGAAATATTTCCAATAGTTTGCTACTTGTGCATATTTAGAAGAATAATTTAAACGGATTTTAACATTTTGATCCATGTATTTCTTCATGATTTGAAGTTTTCTAGCACGAATATCTACAATTTTAGGTTGTTCTAATTTTATTGCTTGTTCAACACCAAATGAAGTTAAGAAACGGTTAGTTCTACCAGGATATCCCATAACCATTGCATAATCATTCTTCTTGATTCCATCTAATGAAATTGGGAAACTATGTTTTGGTGCGTAAGGTACGTTACTTGCATTAAAACCTGCTGGTTTATTATCTGCTCCAGCGTATATTCTGAACATAGAGAAGTCTGCAGTATGACGTGGCCACATCCAATTGTCTGTATCACCACCAAATTTTCCGGATGATTGAGGAGGGGTACCAACTAAACGTATATCGTTAAAAGTTTCTTTAACGAATAAATAGAATTCATTTCCAGCATAAAAATCACGTACAAAAGCCTCGTAATGTGTTCCTTCAACCGCTTCTTTTTCTAATATTTTAGCAATTTCAGCAATTTTAGTAGCACGTTGTTCAGCAGTCATAGATTCATTTAATTCTTTTTGAATTAAAGAGGTAACATCTTCAATACGAACAATAAAAGAAGCTGTTAATCCAGGTACAGCGATTTCTTCTGCATTGTTTTTAGCCCAAAATCCTTTGTCTAAATAATTTTTTTCTGGAGTTGAAGCATCTGCTATAGCATCGTAACCACAGTGGTGGTTTGTTAATACTAAACCTTTTTTAGAAATTACCTCTCCAGTACAAAATCCTCCAAAAGAGATAACAGCATCTTTAAGTGAAGAATGGTTGATTGAATAAATTTGTTCTTGTGTCAATTTAAGTCCATGTTTTTTCATGTCTTCAAAGTTTCTTCCAAGCATAAAAGGAAGCCACATACCTTCGTCTGCTCGCGAAAACAAACTTGTACAAAGCACCGTTACAAGTACAAAAAGTTTCATTTTTCTCATAATCAATAAGTTTTTTGTTATCCCTACTAAAAAGGGTAAATTATTAAATAGTTATAGGGTGCTAAAATTAATGAAATATTCGTTTATTTTACTTTTTTTCAACAATATTCTTTGGTTGCATTCCTTACTGCATCAAAAACACGCTAGCTGCATTTCCTAAAATTGCTGCGTTTTTATCGTGTAAAGTTGATATACGTATTTCAATTTTATTTTTAAAAATAGTCAGCGAATTTTTTTCTAATTCTTTTTGAACTTTATTTTTGAAAAAATCTCCACTTTGAGCTATTCCTCCAAAGAGTATAAATGCTTTTGGATCTGAGAAAGCACAAAAATCAGCAAGTGCAGAACCTAATATTTCTGCAGTGTAATTTATAATTTCATTGGCGAATGGATCACCGTTTTGAGCTTCAATAAATATTTCTTTTGCAGTAATTTTATCGTATCTAATTAGGGCACTTGTTATTTTATTATCGGAATGTAATTCCAGGAAAGATCGTACGACGCCAGTAGAGGATGCATATGTTTCCAAGCATCCTTTGCGTCCACATTTGCATAATCTTCCATTTGGTATAACGCGAATGTGTCCAAATTCACCAGCGTATCCATGTTCTCCATAGATAATATTATCGTTTATATAAATTCCACTTCCCAATCCTGTCCCTAGTGTTATGGTTACAAAGTTTTTTAGATCTTTTGCGCAACCAAAGTATTTTTCACCTACTGCAGCAGCATTGGCATCATTTGTTAATATAGTAGTTATATTAAAAATGTTTTCGAACATTTCCTTGAGTGGTATACATCCTTTCCAACGAAGATTCGGAGCAAAATCAATGGTTCCTGTAAAATGATTTCCATTTGGTGCGCCTATTCCTATTCCTTTAATACTTCCTAATTTCTTTTCTATTTCTTTGATTTGAAACAGGTATTTAATAAAATCTAAAGGCTTTTCGAAATTATCTGTAGGAACACTTTTCTCAAATTCTATATTTCCTTGCTGATCAACTAGTCCAAAAGCAATATTTGTTCCACCAATATCTATCCCGAGAGCGAATTGTTTATTATCCATTTATATGTGCAAAAAAAAAGTCCTTGAATTAGGACTTTAAAATTTAATAATCATCATCTTCATCAAAAAAGTAGCGGTTTTGTTTACCACTTTTTTTGTAGGCTTGCATTTTATTTGCTTTAGGTCGATCTTCTAGTTTTTTCATCACAGGATCTTTCTTTTTCTCTACTACTTTGTTAATTGTAGGTTTTGGAATGAAAATTTCTGGAGAACTAGAATGATCATCATCATCATGCTCTTTTTTATTTGCCGAACTATTATTTTCTCTCGGCTCTCTATTTTCTCGAACAAATGGTTTTCTTTCCGAATTGTTGTTGAATTCTCTTTTCGGAGCGCCATTTGAACGATCCTCCGCTTGTTTTACAGCGATTTGTCGTCCATGCATTGTTTGACCATCTAAACCTTTGATTGCAGCAACCGCTTCCTCATTGTTTTTCATTTCAATGAAAGCAAATCCTTTTGATTTACCAGTCTCTTTGTCAATGGCAAGTGAAACTTTGTTAACTTGACCATATTGCTCAAAAGCACTTTTTAACTCCTCTTGAGTAACGCCGTAATCTAATCGGGCAACAAAAATGTTTGTCATAAGTTGTTTTAAAATAGAGTTTTACCTCTTTGTTTTTTAAGTTTAATAGTTGATTAATTTTAACCGAAATTAGCAAAAAAATGTTTCTAGGAATAAAAAGCATTAAAATATTTTTATAAAATGCTAGTTTGATAATAAAAGTTTAAAATTGAAAATATATAAACGGTTGAATTTCAGCGGATTTAAATTGGGCTACAATTAGTAGAATACCAATTAAATACAAAGCTTTAATTGGTAAAGGGACTTTAATAATCGTATTTTCGAGAACTGTTTCCCATTTTTTTGGTGTGAAATGGATAGTATATCCGATGATAAGTATTGCTAAAACTGTTTTATATCCTTCCATGAATTCCCAAAAAATCGAAATTTTGAAGTTAAATATGATTTGATTCAGTACTTGTCCTGCAATATTCATGTTTTCTGCTCTAAAAAATATCCAACAGAAACAAATGAAATGAAATGTTAACAACCAACTTATGGGTTTAGAGATCCAATTAACATTTTTCTTAATTATATTAGCGGGGAAAAAAGTTAACCATAATTTGTGAAAAATTAAAGCTACACCATGCATTGCTCCCCAAAGTATGAATCGAAAGCCAGCACCATGCCATAATCCACCAATTAGCATTGTAAGAAAAAGATTTAGGTATGTTCTAATTTTACCTTTTCTATTTCCTCCCATGGTTATATACACATAATCTTTTAACCAAGTAGAGAGTGAAATGTGCCATCTTCTCCAAAATTCGGTAATGTTAATAGATTGGTAAGAAGAATCAAAATTAATATTAAAATGAAATCCCATTAATAAAGCGATTCCGATTGCCATATCTGAATAGCCTGAAAAATCACAATAAATTTGCAAGGTATATCCATATACTCCAATTAAATTTTCAAGACCTGAGTATAAAGTAGGGTTGTCAAAGATTCGATCTACGAAATTTATACTAATATAATCTGCTATCACCGCTTTTTTGATCAGTCCGCTACCGATTAAGAAAACAGCTTTCCCAATCATTTCTTTCGTAATTAAAATTGGTTTGAACAATTGTGGTATGAATTCAGAAGCTCTTACAATCGGACCTGCGACTAATTGAGGAAAAAAGGATACAAAAAACGCATAATCTAATACGTTTTTCACCGGTTTTAAAGTTCCTCTGTAAATATCAAAGGTATAACTTAATGATTGGAATGTGAAAAATGAAACGCCTACCGGTAGGAAAATATCCATCGGTTTGAATGTTGAATTTGACAGATTACAAAGTATTTCGTAGATAAAATTAGTGTACTTAAAATAGGCTAGGAGTCCAAGGTTAAGTACAACACTTACGATGAGAATGATTTTTTTATAAATTTTGTTTTGTTGTTTAAATATCAGGTTTGCTAGTGTAAAATCTACAAGCGTAGAACCGATTAATATTAAAAAATAATTACCACTAGATTTATAATAGAAATATAAAGAGAATAAAGTTACAAAAGTTGTTTTTGCACGATGATGCTTATGTAATACGAAGTAAACGAGCATAAAAGCTGTAAACAGAAAAAGAAATAACCCAGAACTAAATATGAGGGGTTCTTCAGAGTTATACTGAAATTGCTCCCAAACTTTTTGACTATCTATTTGAAACATATTTGTTATATGCGTTGATAAATGCTTTTGTTAATAAATTTCCTTGGTGAATATATCCATCTTTTGAATAATGAATGCCATCACGACTTAATAAATTTGCTTTTTTCCAAAGGTTAGCACTGTTTTGTCCGCCTGTAATCGAAAATAAGTCCCAATATGCTAAATTATTGTCAATTGCATATTTTACTATTGTTTGACTTATTAATGGAATATTGTAATTTATCTGTTGGTAATAAAAGGAATTCGCTGGAGTGGTTAATAGGATAGGTGAACTTGGGTTTATGTTCTTTAATTTCTTCACCAATGTATCGATTTCTTTATAAAATTGTTCTGAGTTATATTTTTTTTGGAAAGATTCATTCGTGCCTAACGTGATTATAATAATATCTGGATTTAAACTTGCTGTTTGCAGACAGAATTCTTCTGATTTACTATAGTCCTTGTATCGTGCGCCATTTATTCCTATACAATGGTAAAGGATGCCATTGTTTTCATTTTCAAGTTCTACACCATAAAAAATAAAGTTGGTTTGGGAAGAGTCTGTTTTTTGTAAATGAACAGTGAAATGGGAGATGTTTTCAGAAGCATTGAAGAAAGTAGCGTATGGTAATTTCGATTTTTCAAGAATGAATTTACTTTTAGAAATAGAGTCTGAAATTTGGACAGAAAAGGAAGAGTCATTTTTCGCATGATAAAGTTTAATTCTGGAGAAAGAGAAATCTAAACTGTCTGTATTATATGTTTTAATTTGGATTATTGCATTTTGTTCGTGTGTCTTAATCGACATTCCACCTAGGCCAATTGGTTGCGTTTGTTTATTCGATACACAACGCGTACTTTTCCAACTATTAGTGCTTGATGATTGGTAGTTAAATGGTTCGTTTGATTTTGATATTTTAAGAGGAGAAATAAATCCACGACCAGCGTTTCCAAATATTTTTTGAAGATTTACTCGAGTAGTGTGCGTAAGGTAGTCTGCTTGAAGGTGAGAATCGCCAATGTGTAAGATGTTAATTTTTTTGTTATTATTATTTTTTTGAATTTGTAATTTTTCTAAAAAATCACCAATGTATTTTGCGTTCGTAATAGAATCCCCTTGTAGATTTTCAAAGCCATAAATTTTAGGGATATTAAAACCTAAAGTATCTTGTGCGAAAAAAGGAAGGCTAATGAGAAGTAATGCCCATAGCACGTAAATGTGCTTTTTTATCATTATGTTTTTTGTATTCGTACAACAAAGTTTTAGAGAAAATTTCGCCTATTTTTTCGCCACCTTTAAATGTCAGGTGGGTAAAATCTTTATTAGCAAGTGCGGGTTTATTCATTACGTATTTTACAATTGTATTTTCTCCGCCCATTGCACTAAACATGTCCCAAAATGCTACGCCAGCATTTTTAGCTATTTTTCGTTGTGTTTCTATCATAAATGGAATTGTACTCATTGTTTGATACTTTCCATTTTGACGAGTTCCTCTATCGGATACGCTTAACATTAAAATACTAGAATTTGGGTAGTTACGTTTAATACGTTTTACCATTCTGGTCATGGATTTAACATACCAATCTAAA
The DNA here is from genome assembly GCA_947446925.1 of Flavobacteriia bacterium. Classification (GTDB taxonomy): domain Bacteria; phylum Bacteroidota; class Bacteroidia; order Flavobacteriales_D; family Crocinitomicaceae; genus CANHVK01. The sequence continues at coordinate 85,117 of CANFHU010000010.1, read as the reverse complement.
TTGGTAGTTGTTGGGCCAACAACATTTAAGCCATATTGAAGCACAATTAATTTGTAATTTTGTAAAGAATCAAATTGTTTGTGTCTCTTATCTGAAATGTTTGCCAACGCTACACCTGAATTACTTTTCATTCCAAAATTATCTAATATTACCCCGGAACTATCTTCCACCGAAATACCATAAAGTTTTAAATGTTGACTAGCAGGGAAAACAAAAGAAATTTGATTTGTTCGAACGTTTGGAAGGTTTTGAGCCTCTATCTTGTTTGTCGCGATCGTTGGAAAGTTAAACGTTTTTTTACCTATTACATAACTTATGTTTTCTTTTGCAGTAGTTTCATAAAAAACACGTACGTTATTAAATCTTTTTAATCGTTTATTTGAATTTACACCAGCATAAGTAACAAGATTTCCTGAGAGAGGATAGGAACAATATCCAGCAGCAGCGAAAGGTATCTGCGATTTTCCGTTATTGATAATGTTGTATGTGTTAAATTGTTTAAAACGATGAAAAATAGTCTGTCTAAATCCAGCAATTTCAGAAGTAATAGGAACAAATCCAACACCTCCACCTCCAAATCTGTTTTGTAAGATTTTTCGAATTTCGCCGGTCATAATATCCCCTTCAATGAATGAGTCTCCAAAAAATGCGATTCTCGTTTTAGATTTGTTTTCATGAATGTCTTTAAGTGCATCAAAAAAAGCATCTAAGGCATTTTTTTTAGGAGAATAGTCTTCGAAGCAAATCGTACCAGATGGACAGGTGTCTAAAAACTCTTTTTTTATAGTTATAAGTGGAGTTAATTTTTCTTTTTTTTCGAGACGTATATCACTGAAAACATCTATTTTTTTTACTTGGAATCCAAATAATTTGCTTTCCGGAATGTAAGAACACAATACAAGACCAAAAAGAACTAATAATGCGACTAAAAAAGAATCAAATAACTTATTTTTCAACATTTTTGAATAATTAAATTGTCTATTTTTTTAACAATTTAGAGTTGTAAGAGGTATTAAAAAAATGCAAAACTAATCTAATCTTGAATAATTGCAATGATTATTTATTGTTGAACATTAAAAATCGCATTGAAAATGTTAATAAATCACTTATCTAATGTTTATAAAGCGTCTTCTAATTCTTATACAATCTTAATCAGTTGTTTCGCATTCATTATATTTGCATTTGAATAAATAAAATTAATTTACATTTTATGAAGAAAATTGTATTGTTGTTGGTAGGAGTATTGGTTTCTTGCCTAGGTTTTGGTCAGACAACCATTTGGTCTTCTGATTTTAGTAATACTGCTGATTGGGAAATTACGACTAATGCAGCAACAGGATCTTTGAATTGGGTTATTACTAATACAAAGCCAACTACTTTTAACAAAGCTGAAAGTAATTGGATTAATTCATTTACAGCGTTTAATTCAAAATCTTTTGGAAATTATGCTGTTGTTGATGGTACAAACACAGGTAATGGTACCAGAACAGCAATTATTTCTACTAAGAATTCATTTAGCACAACAGGTAAGGAAAAAGTCAAAGTATCTTTTAGTCAATTTTATACAAAATGGCAAGATGTAACAAGTTTAGAGGTTAGTACTGACAAAACAAATTGGACACCATTTGTTTGTAATTCAACAGTAGCAAAAGGTGGATCAACTCAAAATGGTAACGTTTATTCAATTGATATTTCATCTGCAGCGGCAAATAAGTCTCAAGTATGGATACGATTTGTGTATGCTGGTAAAGTAGGTAATTATGATTATGCTTGGTTTATAGATGATGTATCAATAGAGGAGATCGTAGCAAACGAATTGTCAGCACTTAGTGCATTTTTTTATTCTAAATCTTCTGCATGTGGTTTGACAAATGATAAAGTTGGTTTTGCAGTTATCAATAATGGTACTGCTGTAGTTCCAAATGGTACATCAGTAGCATATAAAGTAAATAATGGAACTGAAGTTGTAGAAAGTGTTAATTGGTTATCAACTAAATTACAAGCTAAATCTTCTTTTGCTCAAGGCGATACTGCAATTTATTTTTTCACTACACCTGTAGATTTAACAGCAACACAAACATATATTGTTAAAATTTACTCTAAATTAAACGGTGATGGAAATGTTTCAAACGACACTGCAAAAACAACAATAATAAATTATTCACCTACGGTTGTAACAAATCAAAATTCTTTTAATGAAGATTTTGAAAATTCCATTGACAAAACAGGTGGTTTTACGGCAGAAACTATTGATCAAAATGGTATCAAATTTGGTATTGCATCAGTAGGTAATACCTTAGTTAATAGTTCATCTGGTGCAAATTGTTTTAGGATTTTTGAAAATAATATTAGTAGAGTATCTGAAGATTGGTTGTATTCTAGATGTTTAAATTTATCACCTGATTATACATATACATTAACATTTTATAATCGTGTAGGAGCCTTAAGTTCAGGTAAAAATGCAGGTAAAATACAAACAAGTATTGGTACTTCTCCAATATCATCTGCAATGACAACTATAATCGGTGCTGAAAAATCATTAAAACCAGATGGAAATTATTATGTAAACACAAATACATTTAGTGTAAACTCTGAAGGTGTTTATTACGTTGGATTTAGAGCAAGAAATACATCTGCTGATTCTACAATTAATTTAAGAATCGACGATGTTTCCATTACAGCGAAAGGAAATAAGGCTGAATTGTTAAGTTTTGGGGTAAATGCACCTTCTTTGGTTCAAGGAACAATAAATTCTGTTAACAATACAATAACTGTTACTGTACCTAATGGAACTTCATTGACCGCATTAGTAACCATGTTTACAGTATCTCCAGGTGCAACTATCAAATTAAATAACAATTCATTTACTTCAGGTAGTACTTTTAATTATACTTCTAATGTTGCTTGCGTCGTAACATCTGAAGATGGGAAAACTACAAAAACTTACACTGTTCAAGTTACTGAAACTCCAGGAGCTAAATCATCTGCAAAGGACTTCTTGACATTTAGTATTAATGGTAAGTCAGGAGTTATTGGAGCAAATACCATTTCAGTGGTTTTACCTGCAGGTACTTCGTTAACAAACCTAACTCCAATGTATACAACATCAGATAAAGCTACAGTTACGTCAGGAGCTAATACTACAAACTTTGCAAGTCCTGTTGTATATACAATAACAGCGGAAGATGGAACTACTAAAAATTACACTGTTACTGTAACTACAGAGCAGGTTTCTCTAAGTAATTTATGTGAATTAACAAGTTTTACTTTAGGTGTTGTAGCAGGAACAATCAACAGTAATAATATTGTTGCAGTAACATTGCCAAACGGGTCAAGTTTAACGCAAGTAGCATCATTTGTTGTTTCATCCGGAGCAACGGTGAAGATTGGTTCAACAACTCAAATAAGTGGCGTAACATCTAATAGTTATTCAGCAGATGTCGTTTACGAAGTAACTGCACAAGATGGTGTTACTAAGAAAATATACACTGTAAAAGTAACTGTTGTATCTGCGCCTGTTTTAGGATGTAAAGATTTAGATAACTGGAAAGATGGTAATAATACTAAGTCAGCGTTATATTCCACTGACTCTACTGGGTATGCAGGAAATGGTTATTTTACAGGTACAGGAGCTTATCATTTTCAAGGAGTTTACGAGAAATTTGAAACGTTGAAAAATGATGCCAAAACATATAAGTTAAATAGTGTAAAATATACGTTTGGAAAATTAGTAGCGGGCAATGATACAAACACGATGGTTTTTATAGGTTATTTACCAGATGCAACAACACAATTACCTGGGACAAATGTTTTATATTACAAACGTATTCCAGTTAAGACTGTAGTGACGAATTTAAGTAACACAGGTGATTATATTTTAGATTTGTCGAGTGATAATTTAAAAGTTAAGGGTTCATTTTATTCTGGTATACTAATGAAGTATCGCGCAAAATGGGGTACTGCAGGAGTAAATCAAGATACAATTGCACTTTATTCAAACTCTGCGGGAGCTCAAGGATCAACTGTAAATTCTGCATATTGTTCTTATAAAACATCTGCTACTACAACTGTTTACGATACAATTATGCCTACAGCATATCAGTTTTCTCTAGGGGTATATGCGAATGTTTGTGAGTTGAGTTCAGCAAATGATTTATTAAGTTTTAATTTTGTTTCACCTACAGGAAAGGTAAGTACCTCAGGAAATACAATTACTGTTTCTTTACCAGTTGGCACGAATGCATCTGTTTTATCATCATTGGTAGCTACATTTACAAGTTCTGCTAAATCGACAGTTAAAATCGGTTCTACTTTACAAACGAGTGGTCAGACTAGCAATAATTTTACAAGTCCTTTAACGTATACAGTTACTGCTGAGGATGGTTCAACGAAAGATTATACTGTAACAGTTACTATCGAACAAACACCTATAAGTAAATCATCCGCTAAAGATTTCTTGACATTTAGTATTAATGGTAAGTTAGGCGTAATTGCTTCAAATACCATATCAGTCGTTTTACCAGTAGGAACTCTTTTAACAAATTTAACACCAACATATACTATATCTGCAAAAGCAAACGTTACATCAGGAGCAAATACAACTAATTTTACAAACTCAGTTGTATATACTATAACAGCGGAAGATGGAACAACAAAAGATTATACTGTTACTGTAACAACAGATTCAGGAAATCAAAACAACGCAGCGGATTTATTAACTTTTGGTTTTACGAATCCTAATGTAATAGGAGTGATTTCTGGAACAAATATTGCTATTTCTGTTCCTTATGGAACCAATATTAAGTCATTAGTTGCATCATTTACAGCTTCGACAGGTGCGGTAGTAAAAGTTTCTAATATCCTTCAGATTAATGTAGGAAGTGTGGTAGATTATACTGCACCTGTTACTTTTGTCGTTACTTCAGAAGATGGTAAAACGATTAAAAACTATGTTGTTACAGTAACAATTACTCCACTTTTATCATCCGCTAATGAAATGTTAACTTTTGGTTTCGCGTCTCCTACGGCTGTAGGTACGATTAGTGGAAACACCATTGGGTTAACAGTTCCTTTTGGAACCATTGTAACCGCTTTAAAAGCTAATTTCACTTCCTCTCCTAACTCCATTGTTAGGGTGGGTCCTACAATTCAAGTATCCGGTTCTACGCCAAATAATTTTACTACAGCACAGTTATATACTGTAGTTGCTCAAGACGGATCTGTTAAAGATTATACGGTAGTTGTTACAATTTCTTCTCAGATAGGAGGGAGCGGTTCTAGTGCAAAAGATATATTAAGTTTTGGACTTTTAAATCCGTTTATAGATGGAACGATAGCAGGAAATACGATTACAATTACTGGTCAAGCTGGTTCTGATATTTCAAAGCAACAAATTTCTTTTGGAGTTTCTCCAGGTGCTACTTTAACTTTAAATGGAGTCGTTTTGACTACGAATGTTTCTATTGTTAATTTTTCAAATCCTGTAACGCTTGTTGTTGTAGCAGTAGATGGTTCCAAAAAAGAGTATATTGTGACAGTTACTATACCTAAAAAGAATGGAAAACAAATAACTTTCTTTAAGTTGTTAGAAGTGCCTTCAGCCACGTCAACAATTGATGAAGCAAATAAAGTGATAACAGTGCATGTACCTTATGGTACAAGTTTGAGTTTGACATCTGTGTTTGGTCTTTCACCTGGTGCAAAAGTTACGGTAGGCGGAATTATACAAGCAAGTGGTGCATCTCAAATTTCGTATGCCTCTAATGTAAATTATGTCGTGACTGCTGAAGATGGTTCAACTGCTACCTACACGGTTAAAGTGATTATTGATCCAAATACTGCAGGTCTTGAAATGTTAGACAATTCGGTTGTTCGTATTTTTCCAAATCCATCAAATGGTGCCTTTACATGTGCATCTTCTATCGAAACATATGAAATTATTGTAACTGATATCTTGGGTCATTCCGTTTATACATCGCGGGTAGAACCAAATGGAACAGGAACACATACATTTGATGTTTCTTCCTTTGGAGCGGGAGTTTATTTTGCGACCATACAATTTGAAGGAACCGCCAAAATGTTTAAATTGGAAGTTATTCAGTAAATGAATCTAATTATATCCAAAGCCCTTCGAGAAATCGAGGGGCTTTTTTTGTTTGTTAAACTTTGATAATCTTACAATTGTAGATTGGAATGTTCTTTTATTTTATTGAGTTATAACTATCCTTGTATTATCCATAAAAGAAACGTAATTTTGTAGCCCAATTTTGATTATGGAAGTACTGGAAGAGAAAGAAGTTTACGAGTTAAAAACATTATATCCTTTTCAGGAAAATACTGTTTCGAATATTTTAGAGGAGTTAAAATCTAATGGTGAGAATTTTAATCTTTTATATCAATTACCTACAGGTGGTGGTAAAACGGTTATATTTTCTGAGATTGCCAAACGCTATATCCAGGAGTGGGGTAAAAAGGTATTAATCCTAACACATCGAATTGAATTGTCAGTTCAAACATCTAAGCAATTATCCGCAATTCGTGTTGCAAACAAGGTAATTAATAGTGATGTAAAGAAATTAGTGGATAATGAGGAGTTTCAATGCTATATTGCTATGGTTGAAACGTTAAATAATCGACTTCAAGAGGACGAGAATTTTATTCAAGATGTAGGGTTGGTGATTGTAGATGAAGCACATTATAATAGTTTCCGTAAGATCTTTCAATATTACCAACAAGCGAATATTTTAGGAGTTACTGCTACGCCGTTAAGTTCTAATAAAGCATTACCATTAAATGATAATTATAATAAATTATTGGTTGGAGAATGCATTGCTTCCTTGATTGAAAAGGGCTATTTATCCGATGCAGAAACCTATACATACGACGTAAATTTACATGGTTTAAAAATTGGATCGAATGGTGATTTTACCGTGAGTAGTTCTGAGTTGGTTTATGGTAATTACTTTATGCAAGAGAAATTATTGTTCGCCTATGAAGAAGTTGCTGTAGGTAATAAAACATTGATTTTTAATTCTGGCATTGATACTTCCTTACGCGTTGAAGAAACCTTCAAGAAACGCGGCTACAAAATAAGACACTTAGATTCAACTTTTAGTGATCGAGATCGAAAAGATGTGTTAAGTTGGTTTAAAACGACGCCAGATGCAATTCTTACCTCTGTTGGGATTTTGACTACTGGTTTTGATGAACCAACCGTTGAGACAATTATTGTTAATCGTGCTACACGTTCCTTGACTTTATACCATCAAATGATTGGTCGTGGCTCTCGTAAATTACCAAATAAGAGTCAGTTTAAGTTAATTGACCTAGGAAATAATGTTCGTCGTTTTGGCTATTGGCAAGACTATATCAATTGGCAGGATGCATTCCGTTTTCCAGATCGTTTTTTAGAGTCTCGTTTGTCGGAGGGGGATGATATTGAATTTGAAGTGGAATATGAATTCAATAAATTACACAAAGAACGAATAGATGTTTCGTTGTTAGAGACTTTTAATATCAAGGACGAGTATTTTGCTTGTTTAGATCGAGGTGAAAAAGGTAAAAATGCCGTAGATGTTTCTTTAGAAAATCATTTTGAGGCTGTGATGAAGAATGCGACAGATTTTTATGATGCATTAGAGATTTTGGAGTTGTTACAAGAGCATATTGAACATCGTTTGAAACAGTATACGAAGTGTATCGCTAAAAGTACACCGAATTATTTCAAGTATTTGATGGAGACATACAATAGACAGTTAAGGCAAAAGTTTCGAGCAAATTTAGAGGATGAATAATTTTAACAAATTGTTGAAGTAAAGTTAAAAGTTGAAAATGGTTAAATTATTACATTTATATGTTTTTAATTTATCTGCTTTTGCAAAAAGAGTATAAGTATTTAATTTAAATTAAAAAGTAAATTATGTCAGACGATAAGAAGATTATTTTTTCGATGGTGAATGTTTCTAAACAAACACCAACTGGTAAGCAAATTATTAAGAATATTTATTTGTCTTTTTATTATGGGGCAAAGATTGGAATAATTGGTTTGAATGGTTCTGGTAAGTCTACGGTCATGAAAATTATCGCAGGTTTAGATAATGCTTACCAAGGAGATGTCGTTTTTACACAAGGATACACCGTTGGATATTTACCGCAAGAGCCTGAATTAGATGCAACCAAAACGGTAAAAGAAATCGTGATGGAAGGGGTACAAGAAACGGTAGATGTACTAAAAGAATACGAGGAAATCAATGCTGCTTTCATGGATGAAGAAGTATTGAATGATCCGGATAAAATGGATAAATTAATCGCACGTCAAGGAGAAGTTTCAGATAAAATAGACGCATTAGATGCGTGGGAGTTAGATACAAAATTAGAACGTGCTATGGATGCATTACGTTGTCCACCAGACGATCAGTTGATTGAAACTTTATCTGGAGGTGAGAAACGTCGTGTTGCGTTATGCCGTTTATTATTAAAAACACCAGATGTATTGTTGTTAGATGAGCCTACCAACCACTTGGATGCCGAATCTATCGACTGGTTAGAACAATATTTACAACAATATGCAGGAACGGTAATTGCTGTGACGCACGATCGTTATTTCTTGGATAATGTTGCTGGATGGATTCTTGAATTAGATCGTGGAGAAGGTATTCCATGGAAAGGAAATTATAGTTCTTGGTTAGAGCAAAAAGGAAATCGTTTAAAAGACGAAGAAAAAACGGCTTCTAAACGTCAAAAGATGTTAGCGAAAGAACTTGAATGGGTGCGCATGAATCCTAAAGCGAGACAGGCTAAAAGTAAAGCGCGTTTATCCAACTATGATAAATTATTATCGGAAGATTTAAAAGACAGAGAAGATGTATTGGAGATTCCAATTCCAAACGGACCACGTTTAGGGATGAATGTAATTGATGCAGATAAAGTTGCTAAATCATTTGGCGAAAAATTACTTTATGATGATTTGAATTTTAAATTACCGCCTGCTGGTATCGTTGGAATTATTGGTCCGAATGGTGCTGGTAAGACAACTATCTTCAAAATGATCATGGATGAATTAATGCCAGATGCAGGTCAGTTTAACGTAGGAGATACTGTTAAAATTGGTTATGTAGATCAAAGTCACAAAGATATCCATCCAGATAAAACTGTTTTTGAAGTTGTAGCAGATGGAATGGAGTTTATTGAGATAGGTAATCAAAAAATAAATGCACGTGCCTATTTGTCTAAATTCAATTTTGCAGGATCTGATCAAAATAAGAAAGTAGGAATATTATCGGGTGGTGAACGTAATCGTTTGCATTTGGCAATGACCTTGAAAACGGAAGCGAATGTATTATTATTAGATGAGCCAACCAATGATATTGACGTGAATACCTTACGTGCTTTGGAAGAGGGAATCTTAAATTTTGCTGGTTGTGCGGTAGTAATTTCGCACGATAGATGGTTTTTAGATCGTATTTGTACGCATATTTTAGCATTTGAAGGGGATTCTCAAGTATATTGGTTTGAAGGTTCTTACTCGGATTATGAGGAAAATAGAAAAAAACGATTGGGAGAAGCTGCGCCGAAACGAATTAAATTTAGAAAACTAGCATAGTTAGGTTGAAAATTGGCAGATTACAGATTGGCAGATTGAAGATTAGCAGATTGCAGATTAGGAGATTGTAGATTTAGCATCAGAAGTAGTTAAATAAGATAGGTTGAATGTCGGTGGAACAAAAAAATAATCCCTTACACGGTGTGAAATTAGAGCAGATTGTAACTGAATTGGTCGAACGACTAGGATGGGAACATTTAGGCTATTTAATACCGATTAACTGTTTTAATAACAATCCTACCATTAAGTCCAGTTTGCATTTTTTGCGAAGAACTCCATGGGCGAGAACGAAGGTAGAGGAATTGTATTTGAAAAAGATTGTAAAAAATAAGTGACGGTCCTTCCTTTCGACATGCTCAAGGTAAACTAGCCTCATGAACCGAAGAGACGATTGAAGGAAGAGACGAGTGACGGTCCTTCGAGAGCCTCAGGAACCGTAGGGAATAGTCATGGAAGAGAAGAAATAAAAATAAAAAATTAAAATATGTCAGTAAAAAAATTAGAACCACAAGCATTGTGGAGTCATTTTGCAGATTTAAATGCAGTTCCAAGACCTTCTAAAAAAGAAGAGAGAGTAGTTGCATTTATGCTGGATTTTGGAAAACGTTTAGGTTTAGAAACAATCAAGGATTCCATTGATAACGTTATTATTAAAAAGCCTGCAACTCCAGGGATGGAAAACAGAGTTACAGTGGTTCTTCAATCTCATTTAGACATGGTTCATCAAAAAAATGGGGATACCAATTTTGATTTTGATCAACAAGGAATTGAAATGTTGATAGAGGGAGATTGGGTGACTGCAAATGGAACAACATTGGGTGCAGATAATGGTATCGGTGTTGCAACAATTATGGCCTTATTGGAGTCGACAGATATTCCGCATCCAGCATTAGAAGCACTTTTTACAATCGATGAAGAGACAGGAATGACAGGAGCAATTCATGTGGATCCAACAAATATTTCTGGAACTATTTTGTTGAATTTAGATACCGAAGATGATGATGAATTATCGATTGGTTGTGCAGGAGGAATAGATACAAATTCTTCGTATACGTATACGAATGAGGCAGTAGCAACATCTTCCTCTGCATTTGAAGTTACAATCAAAGGTTTGTTAGGCGGACATAGTGGTATGGATATCCACAGAGGTCGTGGGAATGCTAATAAATTGATGACACGCATTATTAGACATCTTTTAGACCATACTTCGGTGCGTATTGCATCTTTTGACGGTGGAAGTTTACGTAATGCTATTCCTCGTGAAGCAAAAGTAAGTTTAGTTGTTGAAACTTCAGAGAAATCCACCATAGAATCTTTATTAGCAGCATATATAGAGGTGTTGAAAACGGAATTTTCTACCGTAGAAAAAGCGTTAGTTATTGCATATACAAACATCGAGACACCATCGTTTGCAGTTTCTCATTCAGAAACGGTAAAATTTGTAGATGTTTTATATTCTGTTGTAAATGGGGTTTATCGCATGAGTCCAGACATTGATGGTTTGGTAGAAGCGTCTTCAAGTTTGGCACGTGTAATTATTAAAGATGGTACTTTTACAACGCAATCTTTACAACGAAGTAGCGTAGAGAGCTCGAAAAAAGATGTTGCTAACATGGTTAAATCTTCCTTTGAATTGATTGGTTGTGAAGTTATTCAGAATGGTGATTATCCAGGATGGTCGCCAAATGCACATTCTCCGATATTAACGATCATGAAGGATTTGTATATCCAACGTTATAACGAAGAACCGAAAATTAAAGCATGTCACGCTGGATTAGAATGTGGTATTTTGGGTAAACATTTCCCTGGGATGGACATGATTTCATTTGGACCTAATATTCGTGCAGCACATTCTCCAGATGAAAAAGTGCAAATTTCATCCGTTCAAAAATATTGGGGTTATTTGTTAGAGACATTGACAAAAATTCCTGCGAAAAATTAATTATTAATTATTAAAAATTTCTTGATACTTCATTTTGTCAAGGATAAACTAAAAACAACATGAAGCGAATTACAGAATTTAGAAAATTATATGGCGCAGAACGCGCAACGACGTTAGCAGAATTAAAAAATGCTTATCGTAAACTAGTGAAAGAATATCATCCGGATAAATTTCAAGATGAGGTAAAGAAAACCGAAGCAGAGGAAGTGAGTAAACGCGTTATTGAAGGGTATCATTTTTTAGTTAGTATTTCACCAGAAACTGCTGCAGCAAATAAGGATAAATATGTAGAAAGTATCTCTAACAATTTAGTGGTAGATTTTAACCACAAGGGTCAAGTATTACGTTTGGATTTTTCAGATGGTAATAGTTATGAGTACTTTGGAGTTTCTAGAGAATTATATATAAAACTTTGTCAATCCGATATACAAACACGTTTTGCGCGTAGAAAAATTTGTGAAACATTTACGTATCGCGCAGTTACACAACAACCGACTGTTGCACAGTAAATGGAAGATTTTCAACGGGATAGTAGAAAGGAATTAGTCGAATTAGCCAATGCGCGTATGCCTTTTGGTAAATATGAAGGTAAATTACTCATTGAGCTTCCTGAACACTATCTTGTTTGGTATCAAAATAAAGGATTTCCGAAAGGTAAATTAGGAAGTCAACTAGCACAAATGGTTGAGATAAAATTGAATGGTTTGGAAAAGTTGATTTATCCTTTGGTACGCAAATAGGTGTTAAAATATCGTTTTTTAATTATATCTATTTGTTAGATGTAAGTTTTATTTTTGATTTACAATTGATTATATGAAGTTTATTTTTTTAGTTGCCTTGTTTATGTTTTCAGGGATTGTAACGGCGCAAACTACCATCAAAGGAACCTTGAAAGATGAAAATGGTAAACCGATTATGTATGCTAATATTTTCGTGAAATTAGCGAAAGTAGGAGGTGTATCTTCTGAATCAGGAACATTTTCGTTTGTAGTGAATAAGACAGGTGTGGATACCTTGATTATTTCTAGTGTAGGATTTCAAAAAATAAAACAACCAATCCGTTTAGAAGGGACAGACTTAATATTGAATTTGGTTATGACCTTACCAGAGAAAATGATGGAAGAGGTTGTTATTTCTGCAGGTATGATAGAGGCTTCTAACGAGCGAAGTGTTGCCGTGTTGAAACCATTAGATATCGTAACAACAGCAGGTGGACAAGGAGATATCGTAGGTGCTATTCAAACTTTACCAGGTGTTCAGCGAAATGGAGGAGACCAAACCGGATTGATGGTGCGAGGAGGAGATGTGAACGAAAGTTCGATGATTATTGACGGTATGATTGCGCAAAATGCTTTTCAAAGTAGTGTGCCTGGTGTTTCTCAACGAAGTCGTTTCAATCCTTTTCAATTTAAAGGCACCTCTTTTAGTAGTGGAGGATATACTGCCAGATACGGACAAGCCCTTTCCGCTGTTTTGGATTTACAAACGAATGATTTACCAGAAAAAAGTAATTTAAATGCCGGTGCAAATATGGCTGGGGTTTCCATTTCTGGTTCAAAATTAATGGAGAAAAACGCAATAGAATTTAGTGGGACATATCAAAATTTAGCTCCTTTTTATGGTTTGACACCAACAAATGTTAAATTTTACAAAGTACCACAAGGAGGAACTTTTTCTACGCGATGGATCTCGAAATTAGATAATGATAAAGGATTATTTAAAATGAATTTTTCCAAATCTTTTTCCAAGTCTGGAATTGAGATTAATAATCCAATGGTTCCTGGGGCAAAGTTGAATTATAATTTAGCGAATGAGAATACCTATTTCAATACTTCCTTTAATTATGCTGCTAGTACCAAATTAAATTATTTTACGGCATTTTCGTTTAGTAATAATACAGACGATATCGGTTTTGGAACGTTTAATATTTACAAGAATGATAGTCGTGTTCAAGGTCGTGCTGAATTACGTTATGAAGCAAACAAGAAGTTTAATGTGTTAGTAGGTAGTGAAATCCAACGTATTTCCTACTTGCAAAAATATGACACCTTATTTGGTAAATTCGATGAATTGTTATCTGCTGGATATGCGGAAGCGGAGTTTAAATTAGGCCGAAAATTTGCATTGAAACCAGGTGTTCGTGGAGAATATTCACAATTATTAGCAAAAGGGAATGTAGTACCTCGATTATCCTTTGCTGTTCGTACAGGAAAAAACACCCAATTATCTTTTGCAGGAGGAGCATTCTACCAAAGCGCAGCAGTGAATTATTTAATTCAAGGGTATCGTCCTGATTTTCAAAAGTCGATACATTATATGTTGAATTACCAATACATGAAGAAGGGTAGGGTGTTTCGTTTAGAAGGATATTATAAAGATTACCAGCAGTTAATTCGCGAAAAAGGGGTTGCGTATACGCCAAATCAATTTCGAATGAATTTTGGCACATTGGACAATACCGGAAGTGGTTATGCGCAAGGAGTAGATGTTTTTTGGCGTGATAAAGAAAGTGTTAAAAACTTAGATTATTGGGTGTCATACAGTTTTATAGATACAAAACGTTTGTATCAAAATTATAGCGATAAGGTAACACCAGATTATGTGTCTAAGCATAATTTAAATATCATTGTTAAGTATTTGGTAGAGAAAATAAATACTAATTTTTCATTCAGTTATAATTATTCTAGTGGAAGACCTTATTTCAATCCAGCGTCTACTGTGTTCTTATCCGATCACGTGAAGGATTATCAAAATTTAGCCATGACAGCGTCCTATTTACGCACTTTTAAGAAGGTATTTGCAGTATTTTATTTGAGTTTGGATAATATGTTGAATACGAAGAATGTATTAGGTTATCGCTATTCTGCGGATGGAAAGTCTAGTTATCCAATTGTACCACCCATGTATCGCTCTGTGTTTGTAGGAATGAACTTTTCTTTCACACAGTTTAACCAAGATGATTTATAATTTATTTAAAATAAACACCATGAAAAAAATAGTTTTATTAGCGCTTTTAGTTTTTCCTGTTTTTGCTTTTCAAGCACAGACTTTGGAAGAAAAATTAACTGCTTTATTTTTAGAGTTTGATACTACGCAAGTATTTTCTGCTAAGATGGCTGCATCTTCCAAATTAGAATTATTAGCAAATATGGAGACAGAAAATTATGCTGTGAATTATTATGCAGCCTATTCTAAAGCGATGATTTCTTATATGGAAACAGATAAAGACCGAAAAGATATGTATTTAGATTTGGCAGATACTTTTTTGGAGAAAGTAAAACAACTTCAACCGAAAAATGAAGAGACGTTTGTCCTAACTGCTTTACTTGCAAATGCACGTTTAGTAGTAGATGGAGGAAGTCGTTGGAAAAAACAAGGGGATATTTTTAATGCGAATATAGATTCAGCGAAAACGATCAATCCTAATAATCCACGAATTTATCACTTAAAAGGGGTGGCTTTATATTTTACACCGAAGATGTTCGGAGGAGGTGCTAAAAACGCACTCGAATATTTAGAGAAGGCTAAAACATTATTTTCAACGCAGATGAATGGGAATATTTTGATTCCGTCTTGGGGTGAAAAGCGTAATTTATATTTTTTGTCTGAGTGTACAAAATAGTTTGAAAATCAATAGAAAAAAAGTATTTTTGAGTTATGATACCTGGGTTTGAAAAATCATATTTGACTAAGCGATTACTCATTAGTAAATCTCAAAAAGCGGTGAAGTTGGCTTCATCCGTTGCTTTTGAATTGGCTGGATCTATAGTTAAAAAAGAAGGGAATCAAATTATAAGGGAATTTAAAGATGGCAAAAAAATTGTGCTTGTTGAATTACCTGATTCTTCGAATTTTCCATTAGCCCTTGACTAACGAATCGTTACGTTTGCGCATTTTTGCAGGGCCAAATGGTTCTGGTAAAAGTTCCATTATCAATTCCATTCGAAATTACACAAAAGATAATGGTACCCCTTTAGATTTTGGTATTTATCTTAATGCAGATGATATTGCGAAAGAGTTAACTATTAATGGTTGTAATTTAGATATTTACCAAATTTTATTTCAGGTAGAAGAATTTATTGCATTTATTTCGACTTCCGGTTTATTAATTGGGGAGTTGGATGAGGAGAAATTAAGATCAATATTCACAGTAAAGAATAACTTTATCCGATTATTAGATGTTAATTATTCTGAGCGTTTTGCACAAATGCTTGCAACCTATTTACGTTCTGAATTATTAAGAACTAAAAAGAAATTTTCCTTTGAAACTGTTTTTTCTCATCCTGGTAAGTTAGAATTTATGCAGGATGCAATCCAACAAGGATATAAAGTGTATTTATATTTTGTTTCTACTGAAGATCCTGAAATTAATGTGTACCGTGTGAAAGAAGTTCGTGTAAAACAACATGGACACGATGTTCCGGAGGATAAAATCAGAAGTCGATACATACGTACGATGGATTTAATGTATTCTGCCTCACAGTTAGCTTATCGTACCTATTATTTTGATAATTCAGCGGAAGGTAAGGATTTTAACTTGTTTGCTAGTTTTAAAGTATCAAAGGATAGGGAGAAAAAATGGGATATTCGAGAAGTTAGTAAAGTACCAATTTGGTTTAGAAATTATTATAGTGCAAAAGTGACTCGATCCATCCAAAAAGAGAACGATTAACCTTTTTTGGTTTATAATTAGTCTACAACTTTTGTGTTTTAAGTCTATTTAAGTTTTAAATTTGTAAAAAATATATTCTATGAAAAAGTTAATAATGAGTTCTTTACTTGTATTAGTTTTGGGAACAATTGGATTTGCACAAGGGATTAAAATTACGAAAAATGATACTATCAAGTATATCGTAAAGAATGATGTACTTCGGTTTTTTGGAGGTACATTTTGGACGGGGGCTGAGTTTCCAATCAATAACAGAAAGTCAATTTTACTAAATGGTATTGCAACCTATGGTTCTACAAGTAGTAACAAAGAGAATATTGGATATGGTGGAGAATTACAGTACAGAAGTTATCTAGGTAAAGGTAGTTCTCTAACAAATTATCCAATTTATTTAGCATCTCAATTTATGTTTAGACGTATCAATTCGTATGAGAAAATACCATTAGGTGCGATTGATCCAATTTCAGGTGCTTCGGTTGATACTGAGACCAAATCAAGTTTTAATGTTTATTATTTCGGTGTTTTACTTGGTTGTCAAGTTTTTGTTAATCAAATATTTACTGTGGATTTGAATTTTGGTGGTGGTTTACGTTTATCACAAGTAGATGGCGAAAAGTCGTTTACACGTTATAAAGGTATTACGGATTTGGATTATTCAGGAGTTATTCCTCGATTTGGATTGACAATTGGAATTATTCAACATTAGTCACATGCGTTTTATAGCTAGTATTCTATTCATTGTTGTTACTAGTCTTTTTGGTCATGCACAAGATTCTACCGCACAAGGATCTAAAAATTTTAAGTTAGATTTATTTCGTGCTGTACAAGGGACCATACAATTGACACATGAGCATCGTATTTCATCCCGCTATTCGATTAATATTGGCGTCATGGGAACTTATGCTTCCACACGAGGACTTGCAAAACCTTATTTAAAAGCACAAGAATTCTCCTACAAAGATGCTACTACCAATAAAGTGTATGCATTAGAAAATGTGGAGGCTCTAGGTTATGGTGTTAATTTTCAGTTTCGTAAATATCTTTCTAAATATTCTCATAAAGCACTCACTGGATTTTATTTAGCCCCAGAATTATTTTATAGACGTTTACATTTAACTTCTTTGGTGGAAACCAATTTGGAAATAAAACGCATTTTAAATCTAGGGTATGTAGGTTATGCGTTAGGGTACCAAAAAAATTGGAAAGATATTGTTTGTATTGATACGTATATAGGCGGTGGTTTCTTTTTGAGTCAATATACCGATGAAGCGCATTTAACACGTTTTCGAAATAATTATCAAGTTGATTTTACAGGTATGTATTTCAATATGGGGGTATTAGTTGGTATTGTTCGATAGTAGATTAAACTTTATTTTATTTATCTTTAATTAGATACTACGTTTTAAAGTAGCAGTAAACCAATGTCTCTTAACGTTGCAAATTGTTGATTTTCAATAAAATTTTGAAATTTACCCATTTCATTTTCTTCAAGTTCCATATCTAATTGTGCTACATTTAATTTTTTTAACGTAGTTAATTCCTCCAACCATTTTTGAATTATTTTTCCTTGTTTCTCTTGAAATGAAACAGAAAACTCGTTTTGTAACGTTGAAAATTGAAAGTTTATTTTTGCTACTGATTTTCCTTTTTTATTAGATGTAAATTTTGAAGTTATTGGTTTTGGTCCAATCCAGAATATTTTTGTGCTTGGTTTAAGTTCTGTGGATGAAGAATTGTTTAATGCACGTTGTATATATGTACTAGGAATAAGAGTTCGTGGAATTTTAAAATCAAACCATTCTTGTAACGGCAGATCGAACCCAATTCCATGCATATAATTAAAAAGTGCCTTTTTCAAGCCATCACTAAAAGCAGCATGATCACATCCAGTTTTATCCTCATGGTATAGGTCATTATTTGCAAATGTACCATTTTGAAGACCTGTAATTCGTATGTTGAATTTTTCCGGATTTAGTCCAATTGGACTGTGTGCAGTTAGTGCAAATTGATGCCAAAAGCCAGATTGTACGATGCCCAATTCGAAAAGTTGTCTAACCATTTCGAGCGAATCGATAGTCTCTTGTGCTGTTTGAGTTGGAAATCCATACATCAAATATGCATGTACCATGATACCTGCCTGTGTGAAATTATCTGTTACCTGTGCTACTTGTTGTACGGTTACCCCTTTGTCGATGAGTGTTAATAATCTATCCGAAGCAACTTCAAGACCTCCAGAAACGGCTATACATCCTGATTTTGCAAGTAGTCGACATAAGTCATAGGTAAAACTTTTTTCAAAACGAATATTTGTCCACCATACAACGGTAAGTTTTCGCTGGATGATTTCCATGGCTAATTCACGCATTAACGCAGGTGGCGCTGCTTCATCGACAAAATGAAATCCATTGGTACCAGTTTGTAGAATCAATTCCTCCATACGGTCTACAAGCATTTTCGCGGTAGTTGCTTCGTATATTTTTATATAATCGAGTGAAACATCGCAAAAAGTACATTTACTCCAATAGCATCCATGCGCAAGTGTGAGTTTATTCCATCTTCCATCACTCCAAAGTCGATGCATAGGATTAGCGACTTCAATAACTGAAAGATATTTGCGTAGTGGTAAATCCGAATAATCGGGTGTCCCAACGTCTTTTTGTTTAAAGTCGGGTGTATTGGAATTGTTTAGATAGATGACTTTATTTTCTACTAGGGTTAATGTTCTTTTAAGTTCCTCTAGTTTTCTTTTTCCATCTATATATTCCAGTAAATTAAAAATTGGAGCCTCTCCATCATCGAGCGTAATAAAATCAAAAAAATCAAATACTCGTATATCTTTCAAAGAGCGTAGTTCTGTATTTGGGTATCCTCCGCCAAAAGTAATTTTAATATTTGGATGGTTTTGTTTTATGTATTTCGCACATCGAAAAGCACTATACACATTCCCGGGGAATGGCGCTGTAATTGCAACCAAGGATGGATTTTCAGCACTTATTTTTTGTTCTAGAATCTCAAGTGTAATTTGGTCTATATAACTCGGTTCTTTCGCAAGTTCATCATACAGATTATCGAAACTTGAAGCAGATCTAGCCAATCTTTCCGCGTATCTGCTAAAGCCAAAATGAGGGTCAATTGCTTCTGAAATCAAATCGGAAATATCTTCTAAATATAAAGTTGCTAGGTGTCTTGCTTTATCGCGGATTCCCATTGTACCAAAAGCCCAATCTAAGTCTTCCAATTGCATAAAACGAGAGGCTTCTGGAAGATAATTTCGTTCACATATTACGTGCGCTATACTCGGATTGGTATCATGTAAAAATGTCTTTACAGCATCAATCGTGTTTATGTAATTCTCTTGAAGTCGAAGTATGCGTTGTGCATTTGTAGAAAGTTTTTGTTGTTTTTCAGCAATTTGGAAAATGTTCGTTAATCCATTTTTAGAAAATAGCGATAAAATAACTTCGATGCCCAAGTCACATTGATAACTTGGAACAGAAATGGTATTTAAAAATCCTTTGATATAAGCCGTTGCTGGATATGGAGTGTTTAATTGTGTAAATGGCGGAGTAAGTAAGAGAACTTTTTGTGGCACGATTGTAAAAATTAGTTGGCTATTTTTCTCCAATTTGCTGGATTTGTGGTTAATGTGATTCCATTTAAGAATCCGGATGCGGCGTAAATTTTTAAACCATAATCGAGACTAAAACGTTTGAAATACATTCCTAAACCAAAGGAAAATCCTGCCATAGCAGGTCGGTTAGTTAGTTTAAATTCTTCTCTTCGGTGGTAATCGAATGCCATACGGAAATGCAGGTTTTTGGAGAATAGAAACTCAATTTGTGGCGTGAAATGGTGTGCGATTTTTTGAAGTGCATTTGCACGAATGACTTGTATAGAATCTCCAGTTAGTGGATCGATTTTTCCAGAATTATTAGGGGTTTGATAACTTAAATCCCAATAATTTAAATGGTGTGCTAAGTATGAAAATCGAATTGGAGCATGCGCTAATTTGTGCGTGAATGCCATTTGGATTTCTGCGGGTAACATCGTATTGCTTTTTGAGACAAAGCCTTTAAATTGTGTTCCTACATTTTTCACAAGTAAAGTAAACAATGTTTGTTTTTCTTTGTTTTCATAGGTTGCAGCAAAATCGACACCTGCGCCCAACGAAAAGTACGAAGCATATTGTGCGTATAATAAGGATGCCTGTATACCAATACTGAGTCGATCTTTTATTTTTCTTCCATACCCCGCACTTACAATAAAATCAGCAGGAGTGAAGTCGCCGATAACAGTTCCGTTTTCGAGTGTTTCTTTCATCGAACCATAATCGATATAACGAAGCGATAAACTTCCAACTCCTGGTATTTTTGTTAGGTTCTTTGCGGCACATAGCATACCCAAATTTACGCCCCCCGTTTGAATTTGATGACTAAATCCAATTTGTTTGTGCATTTGTTCGTTCAGTAGCGCAGGGTTAGAAATCCCTAAGTTTACATCTGCATCTTTTATCGTAATAAAACTTCCTCCCATAGCACTTGATCGCGCCGAATAAGACTGGTTAAGCGAGGGAAAACTAGTTGTACCACCTATTTGTCCGAAAGAATATCCGGTTATACAAAGGAGTAAAATTAGTTTTATGTTTTTCATTTATTGTTAGATAACGTGCAAATATAAGGATTAGTGTGTTATAATATGGTGTAGGTAGGATCTATAGGAACTTTGTTATTCTACAAATAATATGCATCCAATGAATTAAAAGTTACACCCTTTTTCCTATTTCTATTGCTTCGAGGTTTTGTATTTTATCCCCCTCTATTTGAAAGCGAAGGAGTGTTTTAACTTGGTGAAAACCTTTGATACCACATGCACCAGGATTCATCCATAACATATTGAATTTCGGATCCATTTTTACTAATAAGATATGTGAATGTCCACAAATAAATAGTTTAGGTGCTTTTTCATGGAGTGCATCAAGTGTTGGTTTTGCGTATTTCCCTGGTTTTCCTCCGATATGCGTCATTAGAACTTCTACATTTTCAATCGTAAATCGATTAAATTCTGGAAATTCACGACGTAAAATATGATCATCGATATTACCATATACTGCACGCAATGGTTTGAATTTTTTTAATTGATCGGTAACTTCGATGGACCCGATATCTCCTGCATGCCATATTTCATCTACCTCTCGGAAGTATTCGAATATTTTAGGATCGAGGTGACTGTGGGTGTCAGAAAGTAAACCAATTTTAACCATTCAATAGGAGTAAGATTTATTATGAAAAGTTACGCATACCTTCGTGATACGGGTATCAAATTAAGATTAAAGATAGGAAAACAATGATTAACTTTGTGGAAAGAAGGTGAATAAATGACGACACATAATGAAAATGAATGGTTGAGGTTTCGAAAGGAGTTTAAAAATTCACTTTCTGTAGAATCTTTATTTGCAGGTATTCGAAGTGGTGACCGATCCGTACTTTCTTCTGCTATCACACTAATTGAAAGTACTGTTGCATTGGATCAAGAAAAAGCAAATGCATTGATTCAACATTGTATTCCTGTTTCTGGAAATTCAATTCGTATAGGTATTACGGGTGTACCTGGTGTTGGTAAAAGTACGTTTATCGAGCAATTAGGAATTTTGTTACTTACTGCTGGGAAAAAAGTTGCCGTATTGAGTATTGATCCGAGCAGTGAAAGAAGTCACGGCAGTATTTTGGGAGATAAAACCAGAATGACACAACTTGCAAGCAGTTCAAATGCTTATATACGTCCAACTGCCTCTGGAAATTCTTTGGGAGGTGTAGCACAACGCACACGAGAATCTATTATTTTGTGTGAAGCCGCCGGATTTGATGTAATATTGATTGAGACGGTTGGTGTTGGACAATCGGAAACTGCTGTGAATGCTTTGACAGATTTCTTTTTATTGTTAATGTTGCCTGTTGCTGGCGACGAATTACAAGGTATTAAACGTGGAATCATGGAATTGGCGGATGCAGTTGTTATTACCAAAGCGGATGAAATGCCTGAGAAATCAAAAAATGCGGTACAAACTTATCAGAAAGCATTGCATTTATTTCCAGCAAAAGATTCCGGATGGATCCCAAACGTATTATCTTATAGTATGTTTGATTCTGATTCTGTGAAGCGTGTATGGAACATGATAGAAACCTTTGAATCTCAATTAGTCCAATCTGGATTTTTGGAAGAAAGAAGAAAAGAACAATCGGTATATTGGATGAAAGAATCGGTGAAAGATATGCTTTGGCAACATTTATTAAGTCAATCTTCCGATTTTATAGAACACATCGAAAAAGAGGTCGTACTTGGAAAAATTAGTCCGTATATGGCATCACAACAGATTTTTAACAAATTAATAGGAAAGAAATGACTACACAAGAATTTAAGATTACAGGAGAATACATTGAATTAATTGGGCTGTTAAAAGCGCTTGGATTAGCACAAACAGGTGGACATGCAAAAATGATTGTGGAAGAAGAAATGGTTATGCGTAACGGTGAATTAGAGACACGTAAACGTGCGAAATTAATTTCTGGAGATGTGATTGAAGTACAAGATATTAGAATAAGTTTGATTTAAACGAATCAACTATTTTCATCGAATTAGATTTATATGTCCTGTTTGACGATGTTCGTCACCAAAACTATCTACATACCTTAGTTTCCAGGTATATGTGCCATCTTTACAGGGGATACCATGGAATGTTCCATCCCAACTTTCTTGGATATCTAGCAAGGAAATAATATTTTCACCCCAACGGTTATAAATGTCTAATTGAAAGTTGGTGATATTTTCTCCTTCTGCTTTAAATCGGTCATTGCCATCCGCTCCATTCGGTGTGAAAGTATTTGGCACGTAAATATTAGATTCAAAGATGATATGGATACTACTGCTGTCTTTACAACTATTTTTATCTGTGAAAACAACTTTGTAATCCATCGATTCTTTTGGAGTAGCATTTGGATATTGGCAATTTGAACACGATAGGTAATTACTTGGAGACCAGACATAAGTTCCAATATTATTACCTTCTGCTTTTAATTTTATTTCTTCCCCCCAATGCACTAGGTATTGATACTCCGTGTTTACTTTCGTTTGCTTAAAAACCTGAATCATTACATAGGCTGTATCTACACATTTGAATGCGTCGATTCCTTTTATTTTGTAGGTAATTGTTTTTTTAGGTGATACTTCCACTAATTCATGATTTTTCAGGTAATGGATACTTTCTGGATTTAACCATATGTAGTCTATTCCTCCTTTACACGAGATAATAGCCTTTCCACCGGAGCATATACTCGTATCTTTTTCTGCTGTTATATTTGGGACTGTTACTTTGATACGAAATTTTTCTTGATGATTTCCACAGACATTGGAGTAGGTGAGCACATAGTCAATATCTGTAAATGGTGTTACAGTATAAAGTGTTTTTGATTTTGGCGTAATCCAAATATTTGGTGAAATGCTTATATCATTACAATGCAAAAAATTAAGTAGTAAAGAAGTGTTCTGACAAATAGTTACAGTATCTTTTTGTACAATTTTAGCATCTGGTTGAATAACGGTTATTCGTACACTATCTTTTTTACTACAGTTGTCTTGTGTGGTGATTGTTACGTAGTAGGTGATGGTTGAGTCCGCTTTGCATTGAACACTCGCAACATTGGATTTATCTAAATAGGTAGTAGGAAACCAATTATACGTATATCCGCCACTTGCCTGTAGTTGTAGCGTAGTACCTCGACAAATTTCCTGATTTTTGGTTAATGCACTATTGTTTGGGTAGACTTTCACTGGAAAGGTTTGAATGGTAGTGAAACATCCCAATTTTGATACCACTTTAAACTCTTTAGATACTGCAAGTTTGGTAGTAGAAGTAATTTGGGAAGTTGAATCTGTGACAAACGCTACGGGGGACCAAGCGTATACATCGCCTTTTTTTGCTTGCAGTTTTACCGCGTTATTGGGACAAATAGCAATTTCTGGCTCTGTGATTTGTGTTGTTCCGCCAATAATTTTAATGGAAATACTAGTTGTGTCAGGATCCATACAACCTGTGGAGTCGATAGCAATCATTGTTATTACAAAATTCCCTGTATCGGTAAATATGTGTGTAGGTTCGTTTTCGAGTGAAATGATTTTTTTATTTACCAACCACTCAAATTTATTTGCATTTATACTTGTGTTTTTAAACATTACTGGTTCATCAATACATGCGGTTTTAGAAGTAATATTTGCGATTGCTTTTGTTTTGTTTAATTCAAATTTAAATGCTGCTAAGTTACAATTGGAACTATTGTTCGTTGTGGAAACTACGCCAGGGGTAGTCGTAAAACCATTAATTTGTGCGCCACATCCACCACAGACCGCGTGGTAAATCCCGCCAGTTTTACTGAAGCGACTTGTTCCGCCATCTACGTGGTTGTAACTTGTATTTAGTCCACCGATATACGATCCATATTTCAGTTTTGTAGCGTCTTTGGATAATACTCCCAGGTAAAAATTATCTCCCAAGGTAGTTTTTTGAAATGCGTCATCGGTTATCGGGAAATTGACTGCAGAACTAAATTTTGCTTGTGAATTTTCAACATTTACTTTTCCTCCCCAACCAGAAATGTATATGTCTGCGCATCGTGAAACAGAAAATGCAGTGGGTGAAATTTCAATTTCTCCAGTTCCTGCACCGATGGTGGTTGACCAGGAAAGAGTTGCAAGATTATTCGTGTATTTTGCAATAAATTGTCCTGCATTTGGAATTCCATATTTTCCAGGGGTAATTGGGAAGTTACCATTGGTTTGTCCGAAGATATATACTTCATTATCATTGTCTAATTGAACAAAATAAGATTGGTCAAATTCGGGTGTTCCAACGTATTTTCCGCTTAATATTTGTGGCAAACCTTTGGATATTTTTAGAATGTATCCATCAGCAGTACCTCCATGAAAGGTTGAATTTATTGGCAGTGAAGTAGAAGTAGTTCCTCCTGTGATGAAAACTTCTCCCGTGGAGGAAGTTTGTATCGAGTTTCCAGATTCATCTCCAGTACCACCAAAATATGTGGACCAAATTATTGTGGAAAGATCGGGAGAAAATTTTGTGATTACAGCGTCTTGAGTTCCTTTTAGTTGACTTTGAAAAGCGTTTTGGGTTGGGAAATCGGCGGATTTGCTTGTACTTACAATCAATACATCGTTTTCTTTCGTTAAGTTGATATCGCCTCTAAAATCATCGCCGTAATTATATACCAAATCTCCAGCATTTAAACCATCAATTTCTGTTCCTCCTAAATAAGTAGAACCGAGTAATTGCGTGCCGTCTTCACTGAATTTTGTAATGATAATATCGGAACCGGGGAAGATGAATTCTTTGTTGTCGAAAGTACTTCCGCCATTGAAGGTTTTATCATATGCAGTGGTGGATGTTGGGAAATCTGCAGAACCAGTCGCGCCCAAAAGGTAAAGTTCGTTGTTCGAATTTACGATGATACTATGTGGTGTTTCGTTACTGTTACCTCCGAGGTAGGTAGAGTAGAATAGTTTAGTTCCATCCGCACTGAATTTAGAAATCGAAATATCAAATCCAGGTATTGTCATGGTTGCTCCATTGTTAGAATAATAATATTCGGTTCCACCATGATAGGTGATATCAAATGCTCCGGTAGTAGTAGGGTAACCGATGCCAAAGGAGATTCCACCAGCATACAGATTCCCTTTTTCATCTGGGGTTGCGGTAAATCCCCAGTTGTCAGTTGTTGCACCTGAGAAGGAAGAGAAAATTAATTCTGGATCAATTAGTAAGACTTGGTTTTTGTCGTATCCATTTGGGAATTCGTAGGAAATGAGGTTGTTTTCAAGTGTAAATTTTATTGGAACAAGTGTTTTATTTCCTTTCGTGTCGAGATTCCAAGCGATTAATTTTTGTTCGACGATTTCTCCTAATCCATGTCGGTAATGTAAGTTTCCTGAAGCGTCAATAGTTATGTTTTCTGTACCTGTAATGGTGTATTTTATTTTAGAAGGATCTGCGTTTGGTGCAATTTTAAAGGAATATTCTAGTTGTTGATTGTGTGCATCGATATACATATCAATGTTTGGATAGAAATTAGAATAGGTGATTTCTTGTGTAGCATGAACATTCGATCGCCATGTAGAAGTATCTTTTCCAATGAAATAATTGGTGTAATGCGGTGAATTATCGATAGAACTATGCGCGGAAGGGTTTGCTCCAATAAATGTTTGCTGTATAACTTGGTTGTGTATGGTAGTATTTTTG
This sequence comes from Flavobacteriia bacterium, assembly GCA_947446925.1. GTDB lineage: Bacteria > Bacteroidota > Bacteroidia > Flavobacteriales_D > Crocinitomicaceae > CANHVK01. The sequence continues at coordinate 58,602 of CANFHU010000010.1, read as the reverse complement.
TCTACTGATTTCCGTTTGGTTGTATGTTGATGTTTGTGTGGCGATTCATAGAAATGGTACGTAAATCGATTGTTTTCGAGATACATTTTACCTGCTTGTAAATCAATTTTATAGTTTATTTTAGCATCCCATTGGCCTTTGTTTGGATTTATCCAGATTTCATTCCCTTGTGCACGAACAAAGAACGTAAATAGGAGGAAAAACAATCCGAGTATAGACTTCATAAAAATAAACTAGTAAACTAATTTATTGTTTTTTTTGGAATCGTGTTGTACTTTGGGGTGTGTTTGATGATTAATTTTTTGTGTAAGTCTTTCGCTACGTATTCGGTTTGTGTTACATGGAAGTCGATGCGCGTAATTTCAGTACGCATAACAAGTGCTTTTTTGGATTTTGGGGTTTCGAGATGTACTTCTACTTGTTTGCGAATTTTCTTACTTTTTCCAATGAAAATGATTTGGTTAAATTCATTGTAAAATACATATAGACCTGTTTTGTTTGGGATTTCTGTTACCGCTTCGTAGTCTAATTTCGGATTCAGTGTATCCGGAGTTAAGTTGGAAGTGATTTGCGCAAGCAGTAAGTCTTTGTTGGTTTTATACAATAGTTGAAAAAGGATAGTTGTTGCGTATGCATCTCCACCAGCACGGTGCCTCCCTTTGATTTCAATTCCTAGTTCTTTGGTGATTTTACCTAGTCCATAGGAGGTATATCCTGGTATTACTAGTCGCGATGCTTTTACTGTACACATATTAGGTCGCGAAAAGGATTTGCCGAGTGCTTTAAATTCAGCACGTATCATTCCGTAATCAAACCCAACATTGTGCGCAACAAATATACAACCTTCCGAAAATGCTTCAATGGTTGGTGCGACTTCTTCAAATACAGGTGCACTTGCAACCATTCGATCGGTAATTCCTGTTAGATTAACGATAAAAGGAGGGATGGAAGTTTCCGGATTTATTAGTGTTACAAATTCATCGATTATTTGTTCACCATCGCATTTGTACATCGCTATTTCAGTGATTTTACTGTTTTGCGGATTACCACCAGTGGTTTCGATATCGACGATTACAAAATGCATGGAAACAAAAGTAAACAAATTATTCCAAGTCTGTTTTTTCTGTGATTTTTACTCGTAAATTTGCACCCTAAACAGATGAAATATGGTACTTTTCTTAAGTGATGTTGCAGGTTCAGAGATACTATTGATTTTACTTTTTGTATTAATCTTTTTCGGTTCGAAAAGTATTCCAAATTTGGCGCGTACCTTGGGAAAGACGATTCATCAGATTAAGAATGCTTCCGAAGATTTACAAAATGAGATCAAGCAATCTGGATTAGACATGAAAAAAGACATGAATTTTTCAGAAGTTTTTAGAGATACATCTAAAGCAATTACAGATCCAATCGAAGCAAATATCTATGAGATGGATAATGTTATCAATGCACCATCAAATGTTCAATCCTACGCAGGAACTAAGAAGATAGAGACGGAAGTGAAGCCGGATCAGCAGTTGGAAGGAGAAGCATAAATACAAATCACCCTTATTTTAGTTTAATAAAAATGCTTTGAGAATAGTTTTGTATTGTTCTCAATTGTCAAATTATTATACTTTTTTGAAAATTAAATATCAAATTATTATATTTTTTTGAAAGTTAAATATCAAATTATTATATTTTTTTGATATTTACTTAATAATTCTATTGGTTTTTATTACATTTGAATAAGTAATAAGGTGAGTATGATAGCAAGAATTGGTCTGGAAGAGATTTCGTCGTATTTATTTCAAGGGAAAGCGATTGTGTTGTTTGGTGCACGCCAAGTAGGGAAGACCTCTTTGATAAAAAAGGCAATCGAAAACTATCAATTTGTATGGTTGAATGGAGACGAACCAGATACGCAACAATTGTTAGATACCATTACAAGCGATCGTTTGCGAATGATGGTCGGTGATGCTAAGATTTTGGTCATCGATGAAGCACAAATGATCCATAATATTGGTTTGTTGGTGAAGCGAATGGTGGATTCTTACCCAGAAATTCAAGTCATTGCTTCAGGAAGTAGTGCGTTTGAATTGGCAGATAAAACCAAAGAGTCGATGGTTGGAAGGAAAGAAGAAATGCGCTTGTTTCCATTGACATTTAAAGAAATGGTGAATCATACCAGTGTAGTTGAAGAGTTGCGCGCTTTACCTCATCGTTTGGTATATGGATATTATCCAGAAGTTGTTACAAAACCAGGGAAAGAAGCGCGTATCTTGGATGATTTGACAGATGGTTTTTTATACAAGGACATTTTGAACTTAGAAGGGATTAAAAAATCGGCAATTTTGCAACGCTTGGTTTTTATGTTAGCGTACCGTGTTGGTTCTGAAATCAGTTTGACATCCCTAGCAAATGAACTAGGAATAAGTCGATTAACCATCGAAAAATACATCGATGTGCTTGAGAAAAACTTTTTGATTTTCAGTTTGAAAGCCTATAGTAATAATCAAGATAACGAATTAAAAAAAGCCCGTAAAATCTATTTTTGGGATAATGGCTTGCGTAATCGTATTATAAAAAATTTCAATCCGATAGAGTTTCGGGATGATGTCGGTAAATTATGGGAGAATTACTTTATTAGTGAGCGAATTAAGAAATTAACCTACGACAAGCGACGTGTAGAGACCTTTTTTTGGCGAAATACCCAGCAAGCCGAAATTGATTATCTAGAAATTGAAAATGATCGTATTGATGCGTATGAAATGAAATACAATCCGAAGCAGAAAGCGAAGTTTACGAAATCATTTACGGAAAAATATCATCCAGCGAGCACGCAGGTGGTGAATTCGAGTACGTTTTGGGAGTTGTTGATGTGAGTTAATATAAATTGGATGGTTTATGAGTTTATAAACCATCCGATTTATAAAATAGTATATTTACCTATTTCGGATTATTCGTATCAATAATTTTAATGTATTTTTTCCAGCGTTTGTCTTTATGTAACGTTACTAGATTCGGGATGTTTACAAACGAAGCAGAACCTCTTAATTGAAAATATTCTGCTAAAAGACGCAATTGTTCAAATGCACCTTCTTTGTCGTTACACATTGCGAATGCATCTAAGCATTCGATTCGTTGCATAAATGTTCCGCGTAATACTCCAAGTTTAAATGCTTGGTCGTATAATTGTTTAGCAACTTGATAATTTTTAAGTGCACTTTCTTTCTTCGCCTTTAGTGTTAGGGACATAAAATGATGCCATGCAATGATGTCTTTGAGTTCGTTTTTAGTTGCTGTTTTATCTTCTAACGAATTATCTGTGTCACATAATTGATACGCAAATTTTGATAATTTATAGGCTGTTTCATAATCTCCTGCATCCACAAAGTTTTTATTCAATAATCTCACATTTTTCACCGTTAGTTTGAGCGGGATTTTAGCAAAATTTTCAAGGTTTTGAAAGCAACTAGTAAGTTGTTTTTCTAACGCATTTGAATCTGCGATTTTAATTTTGTTTCGTTCTTCCTCCGATACGTTCCATTTTGTATTTAGCGCAATTAAACCATTGGATAGGCATGGTACAAAAGTGGTCATGTGGTTACCTTTTTCAATTTTAGTGTAGGACCAATCAAACTTTGCAAAATTATTGTGTTTAACAATAGAGTCAAAATGCTGAATACTCTGTGTGAAACCTTGCTCCATATTTCCCTCGGTACCTGATTCAACATGCACAAACGTATTGTTTTCCGGGTGTTTTTGTAGAAAGTTCTTTCCTAGTTTTACTAAGTCCTCATCACCACTCATCACCATGTTTGGACTTGCTGCAATGATGCCATGAAATAACGGATTTTCCTTAAATACAGAATATAGTACAAACGTTCCACCCAACGAATGACCGATTCCTAAACGAAATTTTTCTGTGCGGTATTTTTTTTCAATGAAAGGGAAAACTTCCTGTTCTAGGTGCTTCATTAATTGATTTGTTGGTTCGTACAAGGTGTCATTTTTCATAATTTCAGGAGTGAATTCTGTCCACCGTTCTTCGGTATGTATCCCTACGATAATCATTGGAAGTGTTGTTGTACCAGATAAGGTATAATAATCATTCATTGCTGTGGTCATATTGAAATAGGGAGGGAATTGACCATCAAATACATAGGCAACAATCATTTTACCGGTTGAGTCGGCAACATATTGCTCAGGTAGGTAAACATCGATTTTTCGTTCTTTTCCGAAGATTTTGGAGTTTATTGTGTGATTGATTGTTTTCGCTTGTGGTTCTACTTGAGAAAAACCGTTAAACATGCTAGTCAGTAAGCAGGTGGAAAGGATAATTTTTTTTAACATACTATGAAGGTATTAGGTTGATTATTAAATATTATTTTTTTTGGTGTAGTACAAAACTAGACACATCCTTTTTCAAAAAATTGTATTTTTGGGACAATATCCGAAAGTATGGAAGAAAGCCTAGATAAATTCATCACCCTTCCCGTAAAAAGTGAAACGTTAAAACCATATATTTCTTATTTCTATTTTCATTTTTCTACAAGCGAACATTTCACTAAATCGTTCACTTTCTATCCAAACTTTAAACATGCTGTTACTGCGTACGCTAATTCTAAATCGATAAAAATGCATGTAGGTTCTCATAAAATTGTTCCAAGTGAGACGGTAAATGTATTGTATACCATGAACTACGATAAAGCATATCAAGTGTTTTTGAGTGGGGTTTTCTCTAAAATTGGCATTGTTTTTCAGCCCCTTGGGATTAATCATTTTATTGATATGGACTTAGTGAAGATTTATAATTTAGACGATAGTCATACGTTTACGCATTTTGGGGATGAAATTATTGAAGTACTTACACGTGTTTTTGAAACAGAAGAACTGGATACCAAACAACAGATACTAGAGGATTTTCTAATATCAAAACTTCAAATTTTTAATCAACCCATTTTGAAAAAGGCGGTAGATCTTCTTTTTGAAAATCAATCGGTTTTAAAGATTGAAGAAATTGCTGATAAATTAGAAATCAATCGAAAACAACTGCTTCGTATTTTTCAAAAACACCTTTGTTGTTCTCCGGAAACTTATCGCAAAATGATACGTTTTCGAAATGCGTTTAATCAGTTGCAGACAGATAAAGATAGAACTCTAACTGATATTTCCTTGTTTCATAATTACTACGATCAATCGGATTTTAATCGACAATTTAAATCAATTACATCGGAGCAACCCAAAAATCTATTGAAAAATATTAGCCATGTGGGGAACGAGGATACGTATTGGAAGTTTGAATAAATAAATTCCTCCTAATTTTTCTTAAATTCATATAGTAGTTTAATAATCAAATGTTTTCAATATTATAATTTATTACTTTAGCGCTTACTATATGTAATCAAATCATTCTATATGTATAAATTTCAGCTTGTTATTATATTTTCAATTATAACTGTATTTTCTTATACTCAAAATATTAAGTTCACTACAAAGAAAATTTTCTTAAATCCATCAGATACTTTAAATAATTGTTATACAATTGTATATCCTAAAAGTATTCCTTATAAATCATTTTTGATTTTAATACCTGGGTTTGGTCAAACTTCATCAGATGTTTTTTTACAATCTGATTTGCCCACAAAATTTGCTAAAAATGGAATTTTAACTATTATTCCAAGTTTAAGTGAGGGAGAATTTTCTTTTGGTTTGGATAGTAGCAGTCAAAAATCACTTTCCTTGATTTACAAAGATGTAACTTCAAAAATTAAATTATTAGATGCAAAGTTTTACATAGGAGGATTTTCGCTTGGTGGAAGTTGTGCTATCAAATTTGCGGAAGAAAGTGAAATTAAACCGAATGCAGTTTTTGCTATCGACCCTCCTTTAGATTTTGAAAGGGTATTTAATAGCGCTGAAAGAAATATTCGTCATGCAGAAGAAGGAAATATAAACCCAGAAAGCGTTTTTTTAGTCAAGAAATTAATTCAGTTAAATGGTGGGGCACCCTATGAAAGAAAACTTAGTTATTATCAAATGTCCCCTTATTCGTTTAACGATAGTACACAGAAAGCGGTGAAAAAATTAGTTAATATCCCAATTAAAATATTTTGTGAACCAGATATTAATTGGTGGATAAATGAAAGAAATTCAGATTTATATACGATGAATGTATTAGATTGTTCAGCTTTTATTAATGAGTTAAATAAATTTGGAAATCAAAGCGCTTCTCTTGAATTGTCACAAAATAAAGGAGTTAGAAAACCTTCAAATAGTAAACATCCTCATTCTTGGAGTATTGTAGATAGTAACACTCTAATTAAATGGTTATTAATACATTAATTTAACCTTGAAAATGCAATAAATTATTTTAAAATTCATATTTCTTATTTCAATTGGATATTTTCTCAATGCTTGGTCGTAGTCGTACATAAACTTTAATTCTTCATAAATGAATTGTACATCCTGTTTCAAAAGCGAGTTTTTATTTTGTTGAGCAATACTTGGTAATGCAATAAGGTAAAGAAATAAAACGAAAAATAGTTTAGTGTTTTGGACTGAATTTTTCATTATTGGATTTTTGTGATAAGTTTTTGATTGATAATGTTATGTTTTTTGTCACCTCCCTCGTTTTCCCTGCGCTACCGCTTAGTCTTCGAAAGCAATGCTTTCTCTCCTCTAGGATGGAAGCAGCTTATGAACTTATGGTGTATTTCCGTCACACGTAACTCGTCACACGTCACTCTCACCTCCCTTCATACATCGCCATTTCTGCCATGAATTGTTGCGCAATTGGATCGTCTTTTAAGGACACGATTTTTTCGCTTGCTAATTCTTGTGGAGCAAATACAGGTGCTGGAATTTCGGTGGTGGTTTCTGTAAGGTTGTTGTTGATTGTTTTGTACACTACTTTTTCGCGAACCACATGTTGAAAAATCGTGTCGTGGATGGTGTTTGTGGAAACCTGGGTTGGACCTTCTTTGTATATCGTTCGTATGGAAGTGTTCGATTTTGGCCAAATTATAAGAAAAAATGTAACCACTGCGGCAACTGCAAGCACTGCTTGGTACAACGGAATGGTACGTGTGGATGAGGTAGGCAATACCAAGGATTTTACAATGTGTTTTTCGGTTGGTATTTCCTGTGTTGCCTGTAATAATTGGTATTGCAAACGGTAATTTTCTTCCCCGATGTGCGCGCGAACCAAGGCTTGATCTTCTGCGGTCAAGTCTTCAAACGCTGTCGTTTCAAGGAGTTCGTAAATGTATTCTTCGTTTTTGGTAGATGTGCTCATCTTAAAAATGTTTAAAAAGTTGGTCTAAACCAGTTGGTTGGTAAATTTTCAGTTGGTCTGCCATTTTTTGTGTGGCATAAAACAAGCGCGACTTCACCGTTCCTAAAGAAACTTCGGTGATATCTGCGATTTCTTGTAGTGAAAAATGTTCTAGGTGTCTCAAAACAAATACCGTTTTATGTGCATGCTCTAAGTTACTCAAACTTTTTTCAAGTAGGATATGAAAACGTTCTTTTTCTGCCAAATCTTCGGTGATGTGTCCGTGTTCTGTGAGGTTTTCTTCATACGAAACAACGTATTGATTGCGGTAGGAAGTTTTACACATGTTGGACGCCACCGTAAATACCCAGGTATAGAATTTTTTACTTGGATCGTAGAGGTGTTTTTTCTCTAAAATTTTCAAAAAGAGTTCTTGGACAAAATCTTGTGCTGTTTCTTCTTGTTTGTTCAACATCTTAAAGAAATACCCCATCAATTTCGGACTATACCTTCGGTGAAGTTCCGTGATGGCGGGGTGGGAGTGATGCGCGATAATGTCGCGCATCAATTCCTCATCGCTGAGTTTGGTGATGGATCTAAATAAACGCATATTACTTGGTTTGATTAGAATTCCATGGTTTCCACTCGACGATCATTCTGTAGTTATCCCAAATGTTGAAAGGTTTATTTGGAATAAAGTTTTTACTTCTTGGAATCCATTGAAAGTAACATTTTCCAGGTTGCATTTCTAAAACGATACATTTAAAGTCATAATTCTCTGCCAAATGTTTATTACTAAAGATGGACTTGCCTTCATTAAAATTAAATTTTCCATTTATAACTAAACTATCACTGTATTTTTGACACATTATTTTTTCAAATACATTTGGTACTCTTTGTTCCGGATAAAAATTCACTTTTTCACCGATTAATAATGAATCGAAAAATCCATTGAAATAGCGTTCAATTGTGAAATAGTTATCTTTTGTTGTTTTCGTAAAATGTACTTCTCTAATCTTCCCTTGAGAATATAGGTAATTATAGAATATGCTATTAGATATCCATTGGTTGTAACTTTTTAATTGATTTTCAGTGAGACCTTTTAATAACGTGAAATTTTGATCATGAGCACTTACATTATTGGATTTTCCATGAAACATATTAAGATCATTTGCATTCCAATTACTAGTGTCTGGAATTGAATTTTTGAATTCTTCTGAATTTTCACCAAAAATTGTTTTATTCCATAGTATAAATCGTTTATAATCCTGTATGCGTATTTCATATTCATCACAATAGAATTTATCTGCAATTTTTACTTTTAATATAGGTTTTAAAGGGTCTGTATCATATCTATTAGCAAAATATAAATAATTAAAACCTATATTTCCTTTACCTTCCCATTTTTTCCATTCTACCCCCCCAAAAACAAATAGTACAAAAAAATAAAAAATAAAAAACGCTGAAAACCACCGAAAACAAAAGGATTGAGCAGTTTTTTAATGAAAAAAGATAAAAAACAAATGGTACAAAATACTACCATTTACTACCATTTTACTTCCATTCAATTACCCTTTTAAAAAGGAAAACTACCACCCACTACCATTATAACCTTACAAATGATACTTAAAGTGATTAAACAGCCTAAAAATGGGCTGTTTTGTTGTTTCTAACGCTTTTTAAACGGTGCTTTAACAGTGTTTAAATAACACCTGGTACCAGCTTTTCACCAAAGCTCGTATGATCGTTTTGTTTTTGTTGTTTTTTGGTTTGGTCGTGCAGTTGGTCGTGCAGTTGGTCGTGCAGATTGTTGTTAAAACAATACTTTTCAAAATATGATTGTACTATTAAACTATATTATTATACTTTAATTAGTTTGAATTGGTGCATACTTAATACTATATATATTTAATGTAAATAATTGATTTATTGATATGTATCGTTGTTTTTGTTAGGTTTTAGTGAGATAATCATTGAATACATTAAGTAAAAAGTACGATTCGTTTTATTCTACTCCACACATACTCCTCCAACCACTAATGCTATTCCTGTAATTTCACTTTCTGGAATGTCTATCGGTGGGAAATCTTTATTATCTGAAATCGCTTTTAAATAACCTTCTTTTTCGCTTTTGTTTAAGCGTTTTAATAAGATGCCTTGTTCACGAGTAGCAATAACATGCACTTCGTTCCATTGTATGAAAGTGTTTTCGCTTATTACAGTACAAGCTACAAGATCACCTGTTTTATATCGTGGATACATTGAGAAGCCACGAACAGGTATCATGAAATCAACCTTCTTCCCCTTAAAAGCAGGAATTTGACAATAGTCAGCAATATTGCTTTGACTTATGGAAAAATTTGCACTTCCAAAACCACCTACAGTTTCAATATCCATTATTGGAATTAGATTTTCATTAGTTAGGCTAAGTGAAAACGTATCGATTCTTTCCGCAATGATTTTATCTTCTTTGAATTCTGATTTTAACATTGGTTCTATTCCTGTTAAGAGCCAATTAGCATCAATTTTATCACACTTTGAGATAATTCTTTCGTAATCTATTGTATTTCTTGTATACCAATTTGATAAAGAATTTTGTTTTATCCCTAAAAATTCTGCAAATTCTCCATCAGTCTTGAATTTATAATACTCTTTTATCTTTCTTAATATCAACGTTTTATCCATATAATGTAAAATTAATTTCTCAAAATGTGAAAAACATGTTGTGAATATCCCAAATTGTGTAATATATTTGTGTCAACAAAAGACGCAAATAGTATAATCTTTCAAATGTATGAAAAATAATAAGACAAGAAAGCAATATGAAAGTTGGCATCAACCAGCTTTGGAGGCAGTATCAAAAAAGTTTGGGGTATCAAAAAGATATATAAGGGAAATCTTAAGAGGTGACAGAAATGCAACTATTTCTGAAACTATTAAAAGAGAGTATGAAAAGCTGAAAGTTGAAATTGATAAAGCATTAGAGAATATTATCAAGTAAATAAAATTAACAATGTTCGAATACTATAACGATACACTTTGCATAAACGGCGGTTGGTTAATTGAAAAGTTAAACCTTTCAATTAATACATATTGGTCCTATTGCAAAAGAAATCATCTAAGTGTTTTTCGTAAAGGTGGTAACGGTCGTTCGGCATTAATCCAATTCGATACTATGCGTCAAGACATCAAAGAGAAGGTAATACAAATAGCAGGAAATCCATACGAATTACATAAAAATCAGGAGTTCATCAATTCAATAGTGAAAGATCAGGAAGCGGTACAATTTTACAATTCATTCAGGCTTCCAAATGGAGAGGCACTACCTGATTTAACAATTGAGCAATATGTAATGGAAGCATCTATTTTAAAAGCGGCTGGCATTTGGGTTGATACACGAAGAGGAAGATTGAAAATGATGGGTGGTAGAACAAACCAAGTTTGGGGTAAGATTGCGGAAATTATTTCATCGCTTCCTCCAAATCAGTTTAAACATAAACTTCCATCCTCCGAACGTAAGTTACAGGATAAATTCAAAATGTTTAAGGCAGATGGTTACAAGGCATTAGTTCATAAAGGTTTCGGGAATAATAATTCTGAAAAAATAAATGAAAGCGCAAAACTATGGGTTCTTTCAAGATGGGCTGATCAAGTAAATGTTTGTGCGACTATGACGCAATTACTTTTGGAATATAACCACATCGCTCCTAAAAAAGGGTGGTCTATTTTAAAGTCCGAAGAAACGCTTAGAAACTATTTAAACGATGGTAAAGTGATGCATTTATGGTATGGTCACAGAAATGGAGAGTTGAAGGCAAAAGAAAAGTTTTCGTATGCTCACAAAACTGCTCTACCACCATGCAGGGATTCACTTTGGTATTCAGATGGTACAAAAATGAACCTTTTCTACTTAGATGAAAACGGGAAACGTGCCACTTGTCAAGTATATGAAGTGTTGGATGCTTACTCCGAATGTTTACTTGGTTATCACATTTCTAAATCAGAGGATTACGAAGCACAGTTTATGGCTTATAAAATGGCTATTCAAATAAGTGGATACAAACCTTACGAAATCAAATTTGATAACCAAGGAGGTCACGGCAAGCTAAAAACAGGTAATTACCTTAATAAAATTGCAAAAATAGCACTAAAAACGAAGCCATACAACGGTAAATCTAAGACAATTGAGAGTGTTTTTGGTAGGTTTCAACAGCAAGTAATGGCGCAAAAATGGTTTTTTACAGGGCAAAATATCACTGCAAAAAAGGAAAGTTCATCAGCAAATATGGAGTTTATCCTTGCAAATACATCGAATTTACCATCACTAAAGGAAGCAATGGAGCAATACAAAAAATTAAGAGAGTTATGGAACTCTGCGCCACATCCAAAAACAGGTGTTCCAAGAAATGAAATGTACAGAACATCGGTTAACCCTGATACAACTGCAATTTCATTGTTGGATATGGTTGACTTGTTTTGGATTGAGCGTGAAAAACCGATTATGGTTACAAATTCAGGGATTGAATTCACAGAAAAGAAAGTTAGATATTCTTACATCGTTAAAAGAGAGGATGGAATGCCTGATACCAAATGGTTAAGAGAAAACATCGACAATAAATTCATTGTAAAGTTTGATCCTGAGGATATGTCTATGATTTACCTCTATACAAAAGATGCTTTAGGGTTAAAATTTGTAACGGAGGCACATACAAAAGTAGTAGTACAACGTGCTTCTCAATTCCAAGATAGCGAAGGCTTATCATTTGTCAGAAAGGTACAACAACAAGAAAATGAAGACCGCTTAGGAGTACACGTGTTGATGGATGAAATACAAATGCAACACGGCAGACAACCTGAACAGTACGGATTAAATACTCCGCATTTAAAAGGGATTCAAAATAGAAAGAAATCTAAAAAGAAACAGGAAGAATATGGAGAATACACGAAAGTAGTAAGCAACATAGTACCTGACGAAGATGATTTTGACGAAAAAGATATTTACTCACAATTCTAATAATTGAAAACATGAACACACAAACAAAACAAGCAATTAAACAATCGTTAATCGAATATATCGAGCGATTTGAAAGCCAAAACAAAGCGGCTAATTCATTACAAGGAGTTTCATCTGCAACAATCTCACAAATTGTCAATAACAATTGGGATTTGATTAAGGATGAAATGTGGAGAAACATTGCTAACCAAATTGGTTATGATGAAAACAAATGGGAAGTTGTTGAAACACGTGATTTCAGAATGCTTAATTCTATTTTGAACGATGCACAGGAACATTCAAATGTTTTTGCAGTGGTAGGATCAGCTGGAACAGGTAAAACGGCAACGTTAAAAACGTATGCTGCACATAATAAAAAAACTTACCTATTACAATGTAATGAGTACTGGAATAGAAAGTTCTTTTTAGCGGAGTTACTTACTAGAATGGGGCGTGATTATTCAGGTTTAACAGTTGCTGAAATGATGCATGAAGCTGTGAAAATTTTAAAAATTCAAGAAAAGCCTTTAATTATTCTTGATGAAGCGGATAAACTTTCGGACCAGGTACTTTATTTCTTCATTACCCTATACAATCAACTAGAAGATCACTGTGGTATACTTCTTTGTGCAACCGACCACCTTGACAAACGCATCAAACGAGGAATCAAACTAAACAAAAAAGGTTACAACGAAATATACTCACGTATTGGTAGAAAATTCATTGAATTGAAAGGAGTTGGTTCTACAGATGTAAACCAAATATGCCAAGCAAACGGAATCACAGACAAAGCACAAATCAAAGAAATTTTTGAAGACTCTGAATTTGATTTAAGAAGAGTAAAGCGAAAAGTACATGCAATCAAACAAATTAATCAAAAAGCCTAAGCCATGATACAAGCAAAAAGCAATCGAAGAGCCATTTCTGTAGATGAGTTATTGAAAACAAAGTTTAAAATGATGGCTTTTGATGGAGAATTTAAACAATCATTTGGTACTCCTGAAATGTCAGGTAGTTGGTTGATTTGGGGAAATTCAGGAAATGGAAAAACCCGATTCACATTACAACTATCAAAATACCTAACAAAATTTGGAAAGGTAGCTTATAATTCATTAGAGGAAGGCGCTAAGCTTTCATTTAAGCGAGCTATTCAACAAACAGGTATGATTTCAGTTGCGAAGCGTTTTATCATCCTTAAAGGCGAATCAATTGAGCAATTAACGGAGCGATTGACTAAACAGAAATCTCCTAATATCATAATCATTGACTCGGTACAATATACCGATTTAGATAAAAAAGGATATAAAAATTTAATTAATCAATTTCCAACCAAACTATTCATTTTCATTTCACATGCAGAAGGTAAAAACCCAAAAGGAGAGCCAGCTATTTCAATACGATACGATGCCGATATAAAGGTTTTTGTACAGGGATATAAAGCATTTGTTACTTCTCGTTTTGGTGGCAATGAGCCATTTACTATTTGGGAAGAAGGCGCAATGGATTATTGGAAAGACAAAAATTAAGAATATGAAAACACAAACAACAACAAAACCAATCACTCACATTCAAAAACAACGCTTGGAAGGTGAAATGATTAAAGATTATGTAATCAATCATCTTGGTATCTCTGAATTAGAATACAACACACTTGTTTTTGAAATAGGTATGGAGTTTTTAGAGCAACTAAATGTTATTTACTATATCGAAAATGCTTACAAAAAATCCTACTGGATGTGGTGGAAATCAGAGTGGCATATTTGGCAACAAGACTTGGTTAAATACATCATTGAGCATGATATACAAAATTTCGATTTTGAATTATTCCTAGAAGAAATGAAAGTACTCGCTCATGATGGAAACACAGAGTTATCGTTTGAAACCTATTTAAAAATATATAAGAATGGCAGAATGTAGTTATAGAAAAGAACTGAATACTAAACTGAAAAAAAAACAAGAGGAATTAAATAAACTCTATGAAGAAAGAAAAAGTTTAGAGACTTGTAAAGAAACATTTTGGAATGTTCAACACGCTATAAACTCGCTTCAAGTCGATATAGAAACAATCAAAAGTCGATTGGCAAACTATGGTAAAGACGTGTATTTACCAAATATTGAAAAAGTATATTAACAACCCCTAAATAACACAAAAATGGAAAATTTAGATTTATCAAAAGTGAGTGCAGAAGACCTAAGAAAAGCACTACAGGAAAGATTAAAACAAGAACAAATAGATCGCGAACGTGAAAAACAAGCTTACGAGGATGAGCGAGATGAATTGATTAATGAAATCATAGAAAAGAGTGATAAAATTAGTGTTGATCTGAAATTATTTAAAGAAGGATTGAACACAGTATTTATTGACCATGAAGAGCGATTGAAAAATTACGGTGGAATTCGTTCTAACTCAAAAGGTGGATTTTCTTTAATTCATTCCTCTGGAAATTTCAAGGTAAGTAGAATTAGATCCACAGAACCTACTTGGGATGAGAGAAGCTCAAAAGCATTGGAGTTAATAAGTGATTTTCTTCGAGACACTGTAAAGAAAAAAGACAGTAAGCTTTTTGAAATATTATACTCCTTCATCCAAAAAAATGAAAAAGGTGAACTAGAATATAGCAAAGTAATGCACCTATTCAAACACAGAGATAAATACAATGATGCTCGATGGGTTGAGGGTTTAAATCTTATTCAGGAAAGTTATTCAGTACACTTAAAAGGTTTTAGATATGACTTTTATAAAAAGAATGAAGAAGGTAAATGGGAGAAAATTGATATCAACTTTACATCATTATAAGCCATGGGTATTTTAACGTTTTTAAATAGGTTGAGAAATAGAAATTTCAAACCTTCAAAGTCTACTTCAAGTATCAAAAAAAACAAATACCAAGCATTGGTTCAGCTTACTTACGATGATATTCCAATGCAAAACATTAAGGTAAATCATTTAGGATATAGCAGAGACCATGCTTTAAGAGACCTTGAAGCTAAACTTAAAATTAAGGTGGTTAAAATCAATAAAAGATAAACCATGATGGATAAAGTATTAAGAAAGTTACCTGTTTTGATACTACAAATATTCGCTTTGCAGGGAATATTTGGAATGGTACACCTGGTATACCCGAAGGTAACTCAAAACATTCCTGAAATGATCATTTATGCCCCGTCAATCGTCTTTGTGACGGGGCTTCATATAGTATCAATTTGGATATTGATCCATTGGTATTTCTTTAAAAACAGAACTAAAAAACAAAAATAAAATGGCATTAAAAGTATATATAAGTGGTAAGATTTCAGGCTTACCTCATGCGATAGCCTTGTCAAAATTTAAGGCATCAGAACGCATATTGTTTAGTGAAAATTACATTCCTGTGAACCCGATGGAATTAAATCATACCGAACATGATCAGTCGTGGGAAGGTTTTATGAGGGTTGATTTAAAGGCTTTGTGTGATTGTGATGCTATTTATATGATGAATAATTATGAAGATAGTCGAGGTGCTAAAATTGAATTACAACTCGCACGTGATTTAGGTATGAAAATAATGTTTGAGTTGTAATTAGGTATTAATTGATTTAACCACCCTGTAAATGAAAGGAATTACTCAACATCAAAAGCAACAGATTTTTGAAAGGTATGAAAATGAAGCTTCAATGAGGATTGCTGAATCATTGGATATTAGTATTTCAAAAGTAAATTATTGGGGTAGTAAATTGGGATTGAAAAAATCATTATCTCAAATTGAGTCTACAAGATGGAAAAAGGGAGATAAGATTGGTGTTTCTTATCGTTTTCCAAAAGGTAATATCCCTGCAAATAAAGGAAAGAAATTGCATGAATCTGTTCGTGAATTATTAAAACCAACAATGTTCAAACCAGGGAATAAGCCACACAATACTAAACCTATAGGAACAATTAATGTTAGAATGGATAAAAATGGAAATCCGTACCAATACATTAAGATTTCGGATGGGAATTGGATGTCATTGAATAGGCATATTTGGGAGCAACATAATGGTGAAATTCCCGAAGGTTTTCGAATCCATCATAAGGATGGAAATGTAATGAATTGTGTAATTGAAAATCTCGAAATACTAAGTCCGGAACAAGCAATGAAAAGAAATACAATTATGCGATTTCCTACTGAGTTAAGAGAGACGATCAAATTAAATAAAAAACTAATTAGAAAAATAGAATCATATGGCAAGAAATAAAATGAGTGATTTACGAGATCATATGTTTGCAGCTCTTGAAAGATTAAATGACGAGGAAATATCTACAGATGAACTTCAGGTAGAAATGCATAGAGCAAAAGCAATCGCGTCAATAGGATCTGTATTGGTTAATTCTGCTAAAGTAGAAATTGATTATTTAAAGTCAACAGGTCAAATTGATACTCAAAGTGACTTGTTTAAATCAATGTCAAATCAAAAACAAATATCAAATGAGTAATTATAAAGAATACTTCGCAATTGAATCCAAAATCAAAAAGCAAGGTTTCGATATTGAAAGGTCTGATGTGATTAGACAGTTTTCAAATGGAAAAAAACAAGGGTTGTCACAACTAACTCCTTTTGAATATAAGGAGTTATTACGTTGGTTAAATCAAAGGTTTGGTCCAAATCAACAAAAACCAAAAACAGACCCTAAAATACATCCTGAATTTAATGAAGCTGAAGACCGACAAAAAAAGAAAATCATCGCGTTGTTTTGTAAAATGGGGTATGTAAAAGATGATAAAGCCGATATCTATCGTATTAATGGTTGGTCAATCCAATATGGTCACCTTCATAAAAAGTTGAATGATTACCACGGAGCAGACCTAACAAAATTAGTAAGTCAAGCTGAGGAGGTTTATAAAACTTTTGTAGATGGTTTATCAAAGTAATTTACCATGTATAACGCTCATATATGTAGAAGGAGTTTTACATATGATGCTTGTAGATAAGGAAGATTTAGTCTTATACGAAGGATTAAAACATCATGTCGCTTTTTATGAAGAAGATTTAAGTCCTAAACATTTTACACCAACAAATGAAATACCTAGTTAAAATAAAAACGGTTCCTGCGGTGTTTAAATTGGAATACAAAAATTCAAAGTTTCATCGCTTGGAACATGTTTCAGGAAAACTGAATCAGAAACAACATGAATTTATGATGCGTTTTTGTCCGCAAATTGAATCCGCAATTTTGATTTTGAAAAAAGAGTATAAGGAAAAAATAGAATGGGAACCAATACACGAGACTAGTGCGAAACTTTATCCTTGGATGCTTTCTATTTATTGTGATTGGTATTCGAAACGCTTTGATATAAAAGCGAAGATTACAGGAACTGAAGGCAACGCATTAAAGCAAATTATTAAGCACTTAGAGGAACTCACATACGGCACAGAAGATGAAATAAGAACCATTTGGCAAATCATCTTTGATAAATGGGATGAGCAAAGTGCCTTCTATAAAGCTCAAACGGAGCTAAGACAAATTAACTCGAATTTAAACACCATTTTAAGAACGATTAAACATGGAAAATCTGCCACAGAAAAAGGAGAAGCTTCTACTGGAAGCGATTATCGAAAAAAGTTCTAAAATTGAACTAATAAAAAGTTTCTCTTCGCTAAGTATTAATAAGATAGTAAAGGAAACTAAACCATCCATAGGTATGTTAGCAAATCAATATGGGGAGGAAGTAATTCAAAACGCGGTTGGTGTAGTTATAAGTGATTTGAACGAATCATTTAACGGAGATTTAAGCAAAAACAATATTCAGGAGCTAATTGCAGAGCTTACAACTGGATTCAATAGAAACATAACATTAGAAGGGATTTTTATAACGTGTAGAGAGTTAAAATATAAAAACGACACCATGAAAATAACGCTTAATAAATTATTGAAGGCATTTGCAAATCATCAGGAGGAAGTAATGCAATTAGCAATGAAACACAATTATAGTAAGCACTTAAGTGTAAAAGAGTCAAGAGATAGACCAACTCAAAGTGCCATTGAAAAACAAGCGAATCAAATGGCATTATCAATGCATTTAACAGGAAAATTAAAGTAAAACATGGAAGGAATAGAAATTTCAATAGCAGGTAGAATTGTAGAAACTAAAAAAATAAAATACCGCACAATTGTTATAAAAGACAATAAATATGGTTCATGCATCAGCGAGTGTATAGGTTTATATTTCCAATATACAGGATTCAAAGATTCAAAAGGAAATGAGATTTATGATCAGGATTATTTAACTGATAAAGTTGAAACTGAAGAAGGAACCGTTAATAGTAAAGAGCAAGTATTTTGGCATCAAGAAACAGGAAGTTGGAGATTAGATTGCAGTCTTAATTTAGATAGATCAACACATTACTCTTTAGCCGAACAACTAACTGATTTTGAATATCAAATTATTACAAACCCTGAAAATTTAAAAAATGGAAACAATAAATAAAATAATACAAGAAATCAATACTTTGAAAGCAGAAGATTATCAAGGTTATAAATCCGACAACTTGGAATTTTTCACTGAGTATGAAAGAGGTTTTAATGATGCAGTAGGATTGTGTTTAGCGATATTGGACAATGAAAAAGTAAATATTGAAACCGCTAAGGTTGAAATGAAAAATAAGAATAAAAGCATGTTTATTTGTTTATGTACTTCATTATTGTTCAATATATTAATCTGGTCAGTTCTGAAATGGTTTATGTAATAATAGGCATTGGATATTAATAATTTAAACCACCCATTGAGGTGGTTTTTTTTGTTTGAAAAAACAGGTAATTCTACGCTATTTTTATTGTTTTGAATTACATATCTTTGCACACAAATTTTTAATAACATGTTCATTTTAATAATAATATTGTTTGCTGTTTTAGTTATAATCCTTGGAATTAGCACTAATAAAAAGGAAAAACAGAATAATGAAGCCTTCAAGAATATGGGCTATGATATGTCTAATAAAATTGAATCGGGTAAATATTTAGGTGGTCATCCAGATATCAATAATGAAATTGCAAGAACATTAATTTTCTCTAATGGTGACATAATTGAAATATTTAATTTCATTCCTTTTAAAATTCCAACTAAAATAGCTGCAATTAATAAAAGTGCGATTAAAAACATAATTGCTGAAGACCAGAGTACAATTGAAAGCAGGGTTACTGCAGGTAGATTGCTTACTGTTGGTGTATTTGCTTTCGCTTGGAAGAAAAAAAAGAAAGTTGAATTAGCATACATTACCATTGAATGGAACGACGGTAGGTTTGATCACCAAACTATTTTTGAATTTGAAGGATTGAAAGCAATGCAAAGAGCTAATACTACAAGGAATAGCCTTATTAAAATAATAAATTAAATAAAAATCGTTATATTTAGTAATAATTAAGTTATTACTAATAATTAAAAATCAAAAAAATGAGCACAAGTTTAATTACAAGTAAAACATTTGAGAGTAATTTAAATAATTTTACTCCAGATAATGGTGATAAGTTTACTTTATCTAAAGTGACCAAAATAATCACAAATAAAAAGAGTTTAGATAATTCAAATAAAATGGTAACTTATTTATCTAATAAAATTGATAAATTACCAGTAAAACAAATTCCTTATTATAAAATTGATTCATTTAAAATTGAAAATATTGAATTAAATATAAAGCGTATAGACACTTTTATTAATACTATAACAAAAATTGAAGTTGATGTTATATTAGACTCTATGGATATGTGTATTATTTTAGATAATATGAAAAAATCTAAAGAAATGTTAGAGTATATTAAAGAATATTTAAGCTATGCAATCAATGTGAGTAAGGAAGTTAATGAATCTAAAAATATTGAACCCGTATCATTTGAATCACTTATTTCTAAACTTAATTCAAAATGTATAGGGTAGTATACACACTTAATTTATTTGTTGTTTTACAGAGGTTATCTCAGAAACATCCAGGTATTGGTTCTGCTCTTCAAAGTTTAAGTAGCATAAACCCACTGGATAGAGTAAAAACTCCATCAAAAACAGCTTTTGGAGATTATTATGTTAAAGCAGGTAATAGATATTGTATAACAATGAATATAAACCATACTACTAACATTATTACTTTATTACAAGTTATTAAAACTCAAGACTACCACAAGCTTTTAACTGACTGGAATATAAGATATCATTAAAATAAAGTAAAAACCACCAATCGGTGGTTTTTTTGTTTCTGATCATTTCTTAAAAATGACTTTGATTTTAACTTTCATCCGAACCGCTAAAATCAATAATTTAAATATTAACATGAATATTATATTCATGAATTCAGAAAAGTTCTAAAAATTTCAAAAAAATATTTCAAAAAAAACCACGGATATTCAAATCCGATATATTTGTGTCATATCCAATCGGTTTATGGCATACAATCAAGAAAACAAGGTAAAACACTTTGAACATATTTTGGAGGTATATAAGCAAGTAAAGCAAGAAGATATAATGGATACGTTTATCGTAAAGCGTATTTTTCCAAAACACAACATCTTTATCAGTTACCGAAAGTTTATGTACATAAAGCACCAAAACGCCCCTGATAGAAGGCGTTTTGATAGAAACCAACTTTCTATGTTCTAAACATTGTGTTCATCTCCTGAATACAGGATTACATACTCTCTTATACCATCATCTCTTTGCACTCGGTTCTGTGACGTTCGAATAAACTTACCACATTTTGAAGTTGCTGAATGTCCTTGTAATTTAACGTGAATGTCTTCCATTAAATCAAAAATATGCCTTGCTTGGTTTCGCTGATTGAGTGGTGCTCTAGCAGATGAATTTGTTGTTTTTATGTCTGCCACTCGTACCTCCAAGATGAAATTAGACATTTGTCTGTTTTGAGGTTGCGCCTGCTTATCTAAGCCTATATCTGAAAAACGAGTGTTTATGACATCAATTAAAACACAAGGGAATTGAACAGGTGGCGCAGGGGAATATAAATCAAGTTGTCCCCAATTTTCATCGACATATTTTATTCCTGGTATACTTGCCAAATATGCCTGTGTGTTTTCAATAATCTCTTTCATCTTTTTAAGATATTAGTAATGTAACTTTCTATTTCTTTGAAATTGTCATTCACAATTTTTTCAATGCGTGGCTTCATACTTGGATGCCATCCAATGAATTGTCGTTGCTCAATTTTTATTTTTTGTCCTACTTTCATCAATGCAAGATTTTTCCATTGTTGTGCTTCAGTTGATAATCTTTCGTTTCGATTTTTTGATCCTTTACCAATAGCACCTGAAGATTTATAATACATAGCCCAAAAGAATTTTTTCATTTTAGCAGTAACAATAATGGTCCCTCCTTCATTGTGAATGGTAGCATAAGGAAATGCACTTGTAAATTGAATCTCTGTTCCGTTTATGGTACCTCTGATGCTCCTTCTCAAATTTCCTGAACGCATCATTAAACTACCTTTGTTATTGATAAGTTTTGTTTGCTTCCAAGGTCTGTCAAAAAAGGCTTTACGCTTGAAATTCATATCAAATTCATCTAACAATTCCGTTTTTACATCTTTGACTATGTTTTTTATAATGTTTTGCATGAGTTGAAAAGTTTTGTATATTTGTGATACCAGACCTGCGTAGTCGGGTAACCCTGAGGCAGTAATTTATTACTGCCTTTTGTATTTAATTAATTTTCCATCAGTATAGAAATAAACATCGTCAAATTGATAGTTTGATTTGTTCTTATCTTTAAAAATAGCTTCAGCTCTTTCTTTTGTAGTTTTTTCATTAAATTTTAATGATTTATCTGAAATAACTGCAATTGAATTCTGACTTGAAGCTTTATTAGCATTAGGTGTAATTTTCTTAAAACTTTCAGGTCTTTTTACATCCATTAGTTGGTTATTAACCATTAAATCAGGATTACTTGATTTATTAGCTAATCCTTTAAAGATTTTATTTCTTGCTTCAATCTCACTTTTATATATTTCAGGAAGTACACTTACTTTTTTCCCTTCTTTTGCAAATGCTTTTGCTACATTGATTACATCATTGTAATCTTCTGCTTTAAAGTTCACTAATTCATGTACTTGAACGTAACCGCCATTTTTAACAGAAAATATTGACGAATATTGTTCATTTAATGGCTTTGCATAAACAGATTGTTTATACCCTTGCTCAAATTTTTTCACAACTCCATCTGCACCTTGTAATTTTCGGTATGGGTGCTTTGGTGGAAAAATTACCTTTTGCTTACCAGGATTAAATCGAAATATTTCAAGTCTGTTTTTTCCATTTTTATCAAGTTGTGTTGTGGCTTTTTCTCCTGCTTTAATTGCTAATTCAGAATCCGAAACATCGTATTTGTCTTTCAATACCTCGACAGCATTACATCTGCAACGCCATCCATTTGGTGGATAATATGTATTCCAAAACGTATCAGATGCAGGAAGAGTAATCATATCCAGTGCTTGGTGTGACGCTCTTACTTTTTCATCTCCTGCGGTTCGGTATTGTAAATTATAACGGTTTTGGTTTTCTTCAACATCACTCCATTTTTGAGCCATTAAAGCCGAAGCAGTTGCAAATTGATATTCTGCTTGAAGATAGTTTTCGTTGTAATTTTTATTGATTGAAGCAATATCCTGTGCAAATTGGTTGAATGGTTTAATGCCACCATCTGCGGTTTTTAATAAACGTGAGGCTTCAAATAGTTGTGCATGGGTTCTTAATGCTGAAAACAAAAAAACATCGCTTAATAAGGCAGTTTTTAAAGTGCCTGAAATAGTATTGTCTTTTATTCCTTCAGATACGGATTGTTTTAAAATATCAAAAGTATCAAGTATGGCACTCTTATATTCAGGAACATTTTGTAAATCGGATATTTTGTAAGATTGAAATTCGTGTAAGGCTTTAAACGCTTTTGAAAAGGTGTTTAATAACTCTTTAATCAGTCCTGTGTCAGCTGATAGTTTATGAAATTTAATATCTTGACAAATATCACATGTGCAGGCATATAATGAATGTACTCTTGAATGTAGACTTTTAAAATAATCCCCCGTTTGTTCGGGGGTTAAACGAAAAAACTATCGTCTATTTTTAGTTTTGTGTTTCCGTTATTGGCGTTGTCTTTTAAGCCTAATACATCAATACCAAACTTTGTTTTTACAAATTCAGGATTTACATTCATAAATGGAAAAGTGTCTTTTGTTCTTGTCCATAATTCTCCTAAATCTTCTACAGCATCAAAACGAAAAGTAATGTCTTTTTTTAAGATACCTAGTTTTATTAAAGCAGGTACAATTTGATTATTCCAACATTCTTCTACATACACTTTATCGGCTTTCACAAGGTCGGATAATATGTCTTGTGATGCTTTCTCTTTAGAGTTGGAACCGTTCACAGTATCTTGTCCGATAATTGCTCCTGAAATCAACATACTTGTTTCGTTTGAACATAACGTGATAAGGTTTTTGTAAACATCACCATTTGTTTGTACACCTGTAGCCCATTCAAACTTTTCGTGTTCATCAATAATATACCAAGCAGCTGCACCTGTATCTCGCATCATAGCCTCGGCTCTAGCTAACATATCAGGGTCTTGTGTATTTGTTTTCATTACACGTGGTGGTATACCATAAATCTCACATAGTTCTGACCAACATGATTGTGCAAAACGCTTCATTAATATATGTGGAATCGCTTTATTTAATAAACCAAAACGATCATTGCCTTCAAACTCTAAAATGTAAGTACCAAATTCATCCATTGTTCTGTATAGGATAAATTTATCTTCTGAATAATCAGGATAAAATTTCCCTGATTGTGGCACTACATTAGTACGTGGAATAGAGGATACATCTACACTAAATGAATTATCAGGCATCTTTATAAGTTGCAATTCAACTAATGAATACCCATAATAGTTGCTGTTTAATATTTCACGTGTGATTTTCCTAAATGTAGTCATTCTACGAAGCAAATCGGTTTGTTCCTGGTCTACCTCTCCCTTTTTATTTACCAATGAAAAATCAGCACCTAAACAGCGATTAATTCTGTTTTCAATTTGAGAATTTAGCAATGAGTCTAATCGAACATCTTCAAATAATAATTGTAGATCAAAGTTTTTAGGCTCTTCTGCATTTGCATTGTTATAGGCACGTTCCCAACTACGGATATCATTTTTTATTTTGGAAGTTGATTTCAGTTTCCAAGGTAAAATCTTTTGATTTTTTAAAGAGTTCGTATTGTTTGAAGCTAATTGCTTTGTGGATGGGCTGATAATATTGTTTAGTCCTATCCCTACTTTGTTAAAGATATTCATAATTAGTAATGGTTAAATTTAGTTCTACTACCGTATCTAAATGGCTGTTTTGAAGCAATAGCAGAAGTTGGGTCTATGCTTGGTAATAAAGAGATTGTAACTTGTCCCTTTGATAATTTATCGAGGTAGTTAATTGCTCTGTCATATAACTCACGTTGCTTTTCATAAAGCATATCTGCATTACATAATTCAATGATTTTCCAAACAGCAATATTTTTGGTGAAACTCAATATCAGAGCGTTCCTATCATTGCCTGTAGCATTGAAAATACCTTCTACATCATACACCTTTCTTCCATCTAACCAAGTCTGTTTATTGTTGGGTGTTAGGTAACTTTTCACCTCTTCGATAGCGGCATTAATTCCTTCTTCAATGATTGTATCATCACCTTCCGTAATTTGCTCTAAAATGTAGGTGTATGATTTTGATTTTAGTTCGTCTTTCTGTAAAAACATAGTATTTAGTATTTGTGACTTACTCTTTTACAAACCACGTAGGTAGTACGTTTTTTTACTCTTCTATCTTGAATAATCCAAACACCTCCCTCAATCATATCTGGACCATCCATTGTTTTTGAATTCGAAGAAACGCCTAACCATTGATCTTCCATACGAGACATGTTGGTTTCATTTTTTAGTTCTTCATTAAAAATTAGGTTCCCCATTCGGTGGATAGGCTCCAAGGTTCCCTCTATACGATAAAATTTATCGGGCTTTTTTCTGCTATCAGGATTTATGGAAATAAAATATCCCTTTTGTTCGGAGGTTTTGTAAACTAATGGAAGAATTACTTGCTCGTAAAATGGGTCTTGTAAGGTGTTGTTTTCAATGTAAATTCGTTTTACATCGATTTTATTTTCATGAAGCACTTGATACGCCTCGAATAACCAATTCACAAACGTAGCATTACTTGCTATGTCAATCCAAACCCGATACACGTAGTATTTACCTTTACAAAAACCAATAATACCTACTGCTTTGGTAGATGCACTTCCACTTTTTCCTTTGTCTTTGTTGGAGGTACTTGGGTCAGCATACACAAGAATTTCTTCGCATTGTTTCATTGGTGGACACTTACCATAGTTTATCTCTTTAAAGGTGTCACCTTCCGCAATCGGGTTATTAAAATATTCTTTTTGTGCTGCATTAAATGATATGTTTTTTAGCGCACGATCAATCATTTCTTCCGTGTTCTTTGTCGGCCATGTAGACTTTCCATTTTTATCACGAATGTTTATGATATCAAATTTGTCGGCTCTTTTTGCTAGTTCAGTAACACAGCAATATTTGGCAATAACGTTACCACATACGATAATCAATAAAGGATTGGATATAGAACGTGTAGGGATTAATGCTTCTTCAATCCATTTTACTTTTTGTTTGATACGTTCAGGATTTCTGCATTCTTCATCCGTATCAATATCATCAATCAGAATGGTGTCTGGACGTACCTCGTCTTTACGTGTTCCACGAGGGCTTTGCCCTGCTCCAAGTGCTCTAAATGCTACACCTTTTTTTGTTACAAACTCACCTGCTTCCCATTGCCCTATACTTTCCTGTACTCCATAGTCATTAATCAACCGATTGTTTTTTTCTAATATGGCTTTGTATGGTAGTAAAAGTCGTTCGGCATTGTCGTATGTACTTGAAACCATTAGAACATTCTTTTTCTTACCTGTCATAGCAAGATATAAAGTTTCCATCATGGTTCTACCTGATTTTGATAGCTCACGTGACCAAGCACGTATTTCATAAAATTCTGGATTTGAAATAATACGTTTGGTAGCCTTAATGTGAAAAGGCATAGGTTCTGCATAATAAAAATTAGGAAAATAGTATTTAAACCATTTTTCAGTGTCTTTTTCTAATTGTGTAACACGTTTGAGTTTTTCAGTTGCAGTTTCGTTTAAATCAATAGGTGTTGCTTTGGAAATATTTTCCCGAAACGTACTCCAATCTTCTAAGTATTGTTTATTCGTTTTTTTAGCCATCGTTACATTTTTTCTTGAATGAATAAATCAAAATAGATGGTTAGCTTTTTAGCAAACTCTAAATCACTTTGTCTAATAAAATCGATTATTTTTTTAGCAACATCGATTATTTCACCAATGGAGGTTTCAACCTCTAGTTTTTGAATAGATGCTGTAAGTTTGGAAATTGTATCTACATCTTTATTGCTTACCATATTTCCATTAAACTCTTTGATATAATTGTTTAAGGTTGCAAGTTTGTCGTATAAGTCTGAAAGTTGCTCTTCTTTGACAATAATCATAGAGCGTTTCATATCTTCCCACTTACCATCTTTTATCCATTTGCTAATTGTTTTTTCAGACACACCACAGCGTTCTGCAATTTCTTTTTGAGATAGCTTTTGATTAATAAATAGAATTTTGGCGTATTCCTTTTCCTGATTTTTTGAGAGTCCCATGCTGTTGATTTTGATACAAAAATGAACCTAATACAATGGTTTTTAAAATTTCAAAAAAACGGTTGCATTGATATTTGAACACCCTGTAAATGCTTACAATATTTGTCGCCACAACAGACGTAAAACTTAATGTAAGCCTATGCCAACATTTATTCTAAATGACGAAACCAAACAAAATTCTTATGGGTTTAGTGTGTCCAATGCAGGGATTGATTTAACACGATTTAAAGACAATCCTGTAATGTTGGATGATCATGTAAATAGTACAACTTATGTGATCGGTAGATGGACAAATATTCGTATTGAAGGTTCGCTTTTAAAAGCAGACACTGAATTCGATATGGAAGATGAGAATGCTAAAATAATCGCTGGCAAAGTAGAACGTGAATTTATCAAAGGTTGTTCAATGGGATTATTCTTTAAATCAAGTGATTTTGAACAGCAACTAGATGGGTCATGGATTTTACTTAAAAGTGAATTAGCAGAAGTTTCAATTTGTGCCATTCCTTCCAATTCAAACGCATTGAAATTGTTTGCAGAGACAGGTGAATTAATGACGGAAGATCAGGTGAAATTAAGTATTCAAGAAGTAAAGGAAAATCTAAATCTAAATCAAAACATGAAACAATTAGTTTTATCGGTAGCGGCACTACAAATGTTAGGCTTGCAAAACACAGAAGACAGCTTAGCGTTGTCAACATCAATTGAAAAATTAGTAGGAGACTTGAAAACTGCTAATGACAAAATTGCATCTCACGAAGCAAAAGAAACAGCAGAATTGAAATCAAAAGCAGAGCAATTGATTGATGCTGCTATTCAAGAAGGAAAGCTTACAGCTGACGTAAGAGAAAACTTTGTGCAAATGGCTTTAAGCGATTTTGCATCAGTAGAAAAAGCAGTTTCTGCAATGCCTAAAAAAGCAAATTTAGGAGCTGAAGTGAATAACCCATCTACAAATGGAGAAGTAAAAACAATTGAAGATTTCCAGAAACTTTCAGTTGCAGATCAATTAAAATTCAAGGAAGAGCATCCTGAATCATACAATCAACTATTTAAGTAATCATTAACTTTTAAATCAAAGAGAAATGCCAGCAAATTTTCCAGAAGTATGGTTAAACAGAGTTAGAACTTTGTTTACAACACAAGATTCAGCACCATGGTTAGACGGTGTAGAAGAATTAAACACACCTGTATTCGAAGCCTTAGAAGGTCAAGCAGGTGAATTAAACCAAATTCACATTCCTACATCAGAATTTGAAGTAGACGTGTTAGTTAACAACACAACGTATCCTATTCCTGAACAGGCATACGATGATGATTCAGTAACACTCACATTGGATAAATACCAAACAAAAGCAACTACCATTTCAGATGATACTGCTATTGGTGCGTCATATCCAATTATTGATGCGGCTACCAAGCCTCACTTACGTGACATCAATAAGAAGAAATTTAGAAAAGCAGCACACGCTATTGCTCCACAAACCCATACAGTGAATACACCTGTAATCGAAGCAACAGGTGATGTAATCGGTACCCGCAAAAGAATGACATACGCTGATTTAGTTGCTATGAAAGATGCTTTCGATAAAATGGAAGCTCCAGTAGAAGGCAGACGAGTAGTGTTGTCAACGGATCACTACAACGATTTGTTATTAGACCGACAAAACTTTGCTGATCGTTTAATTGATCACGCAAAAGGACAAACAGTAGCTGTTATTGCAGGTTTTGAAATTCATCAATATGTAGGTAATCCATTGTTTACCTCTGCAGGTGCTAAAAAAGCATTTGGTGCAGTAGAAGCAACAGGAGATAGAAAAGCTTCTTTCTTCTTTACCGTAGAGAATATTGTGAAGAAAACAGGTTCTACAAAACAGTATTTCGATAAAGCGGATACTAAAAACCAAACGAACCGATTAAACTACAGACATTACTTTATTGCATTGCCTGTAAGAAACAAGTACATCGGAGCTACATATTAATCCTTCAGTGTTGTTTGTGTTATGATGGATGCTATATATGCCACGCTTACAGCTCTCGGTTCGGGAGCTGTGGCTTGGATATTTTCGAGAAAACAAACCTTGGCGCAAGTCAAATCTCAAGAGATTGATAACGCTATAAAAAACGCACAGTATTATCAGGAGTTACTCGATGATATGACCCGTAGGTACAAAGAAGTTTTGGGTGATCTTGAAACAGCAACCAAAACAATCAAAGAACAGGATGCACAAATTCATGAGCTGATGGCAAGTGTACAACAGCTCACGGACGAATTAAAAAAATACAAACAATTAAACGGAAAGTCATGACACCATTAGCCGAAGAGGTATTAAAAGTTGCCACAACCCAATTAGGGGTAGAAGAGATGCCAGAGGGCTCTAACGCAGGTACAGACGTTGAGAAGTATCTAAAAAGTGTAGGCTTATCAAAGGGGTATTCATGGTGCATGGCTTTTGTTTTTTGGTGTGTAAACCAAAAAAGTGAAACAAATCCACTAAAGAAAACAGGTGGTGTAATGGATCAGTGGAATTCAAACCCATCATTAAGACAAAAAACACCTCAAGCAGGAGACATTTTTATAATGGATTTTGGTAAAGGTAAAGGACACACTGGCTTTGTTGAGAAAGTGATTTCCGCAAAAAAAATTCAAACCATCGAAGGCAACACGAACGATGATGGTTCTCGTGAGGGATATGAGGTTTGTCGTAGAACACGCACCATATCATCTTGCAAAGGTTTTTTAAGAATCTAATAATTTAATTAAAAATGAAAAAAGCATTTTATTTACTCACCTTGTTATTATTCCTGGTATCATGTCATACCACGAAAACAAAACCTCAAAACATTGTAGTTTCAGCACACACAACAAAAGAAATAGTTAGGGATACTATTTACCTTGTAAAAGCTGACACAAGCTCTTACACAGCATCATTGAAAGTAGATTCCAATGGTAGGATTAAGATTGATAATATTCTGAATACCGATTCAGGAAAATATGTCAAAGTTCCCAAAGTGAAAATTAAAAATAACAAGTTACAAGTTGACTGTTATGCAGAGGCACAAGCCTTATATAAACAATGGATTGAACAACATCAATTTGATACCAAAGTTGAAACAAAAATTAGAACTATAAAAATAGAAAAACCATATCCCTGGTATGTCATTTTTCAACTATGGATCGCAAGAATCATTTTATTAATTGCCATCATCGGTTTGATAGGCTACTATGTTAAACCCCTAAAATTTATTAGACGTGGATAATATTTTCGAACAACACCCAAATTTAAAGCAGTATTTTAAAACTGCTGACGGACAAGCTTTCTATGAGCATTCAGATGCAAAACTCCATGTAAGAACGCTTGAGGATAAATCAATTGAAACAGTTGAAAAACCTGTTAAAGTTGAAAAAGAAGTAGTTGAAGAAAATACTACTGAAGCAAAAAAGGTAGATGGAAATACTGAAAAAGTAGTTTCTAAAACAAAGTCAAAAACTGCTAAATCAGAATAGCCATGAGTTTTCCAAGCATAGATATTAATTTTCAAAACGGAGCAATTGGCTCTGTTTCGGTTAGTCCTGATGGAGTATTAGGAATAGTTTGCAATGCTGAAGCTGTAGGAACAACGTTTTTGTTAAACACATCTTATGTGGTTAAAGGAATGAAGTCTGTAGCATCTTTGGGTATTGTTGATAGTATCCCTAACCACAAATTGTATAAATTCTTACAAGAGTTTTACAATGAGGCAGGTGAAGGTACTGAATTATGGATTATGGGTATTGCTCGTACTGTAAAAATCAGTGACGTATTCATTCCTGTAAATGGTGTATCGCCTGCTGATAAACTTACAAATACTGCCAATGGTCGTTTGAGAGGTATCATTACAGTATTTAACCCAGATAATTCATATACGCATACAATCGTAAATGGATTGGATAGTGACGTAGTTCCTTCCATCACTGCTGCTCAAACCTATTCTGTAAATTACACGAATACGAAAAAAGCACCAATTTTTGTATTAATTGAAGGGTACAACTTTAATGGTACTATTACTGCATTGCCTGATTTACTTTTACGTTCAGACAATCGTGTAGGTGTATTGATCGGTGATACAGAAAAGCGTACAGGAACCACTGCAAGCAAAGGTGCAGCAATGGGATTATTAGCAGGAAGAATTGCAAAAAATCCTGTACATGTGAAAATTGCAAAGGTTATTGATGGTCCTGTTAAATCTGACAACGTGTATGTCTTAGACACACCTGTTGAAGAGTTTGACACAGAAAGTATCCATGATAAAGGATATATGACTTTTCGTCAACACGTAGGTAGAAGCGGTTATTTCTTTGTGGAAGACCATTTAGCTTGTGACACTGGTGATGATTATCATTTCTTGGTAAGACGAAGAGTGATTGATAAAGCATACCGTCTTGCATATGACGTAATGCTTGATTTCTTACAAGGAGATTTTGACTTAAATGCAGATGGAACACTATCCCCTTTTGATGCTACTACAATTGAAGGAAACATTATTAGAAGAATTGCTTCTGAAATGACCGACAATGGAGAATTATCAGTTGATAAATCTAACGACAAAGACAAAGGTGTAGTCGTAAAAATGGACTTGACTAATAATATGGCTTCAAACTCAAAACTTAAATTGGAATATTTAAGAGTTAGACCAAAGGGGTATGCTACATACATTGAGGTTCCATTAGGATATGTTCCTGTACAATAATTAATCACTTTTTAAATTATATTAAAATGCCATTTAATTCAAGAGAATACGAATTTTCAGACACTACAGTGATTGCAGGCGGTAAGGACTTGCTAGGTCTGAGAGGTGTTGAATACACCGAAAAAATAGAACGTGAGGTTGTGTATGCTAAAGGTAAAAAACCAAAAGCAATTCAATCAGGAAATTTTTCCTATGAAGGTAATGTTACAATGCTTCAAAGTGATTACGAAGCTTTAGTTGTTGCAGGAAAAGGTTCAGTATTATCACTTTCAATAGATATAAGTTGTACTTATGGAAATCCACCCGATATTTTAAAAACAGATCGCATGGTAGGTTGTAGGTTTACTGAAGCTAAAAAAGGAACAAAACAAGGAGATAAATTTCAAGAAATAACACTTCCTTTTATTTGTTTAGATATCCAACATAACGTTTAGTAGTCATGGGAAATACAGAGGCAAACGAAACAAACAATGGGTTTGTTGATTTGACAGAAGAGCAAATCAAAGAATTGAAAGACAAGCATGGTAAAATTTACCGTATTAAGCTTGAAGGTGGTAAACAATGTTGGTTAAAAGCACCTACACGAAAAGTTCTTTCATACGCAGGGTTAGCAGGAAAACAAGACCATTTAAAATTTAATGAAGTCTTGTTAAACCAATGCTGGATTTGCGGTGATGAAGATATCAAAACAGATGATATGTTATTCTTATCTGTTTGTGGTGAACTTGAAGGAATTATCGAAGTTCAAAAAGCATCACTGGAAAAGTATTAGAGGCTGTCGAGGTCGACAATGATGAACACATCCGAATTGGTAACGCATTATTGCGTTACTATTTTCGGATTGATGACCCCGATAGTCTTTCAGACGAAGAATGGGCTATGCGATTACAAGAATTGAAATGGATTAGGCAAAATGAAAAAGCAAATAACAACAATTCAGATTTAGCCGAATAGCTTATACATCACTGATACAAAAAATGTAAAGATTACAAGCAGAAAAATGGCAGTAGGTCTTCTATTGTCATGGTTTGTAATCAAAGCATGTAGGATTGAAAAAGGCAAGAATAAAACAGTAAAAATTGTTCCTGTTGATTTCTTCAGAAAAAATACAATTCCTGCAACAACATAAGCACCAAACAAAATTGCAATCATATGTCAAACACTTTAGAATATATCTTATCACTCAATGACAAGATGAGTTCCAAGTTACAAAAAATTGGAATAACATCTGACAATGCATTGGATAAATTCGCGAAGTTGCAAACTCAAAGTGCAAAGACATCTAAATTGATTGAGGACATGGGCGGTTCTGTTGGTTCTTTACGTTCCAAATTAGAATTATTAAAAGCCGAAAAAGAGTGGATACCTGCCTCTAATTTAAAATCAATAAGGGCGTACAACACCGAAATCAAAAAACTTGAAAAAGAGATCAATCATTTAGATACCATTAATGGTAGCGTGTTCAAACGCAATATGAAAGATGCCATTCAAAGTATGCCATTTTCTAATTTTTTAACCAATCCAATTACAATGGCAGGTGCCGCCCTTTTCAAAACAGGGCAAATGGCTTTTAAGTTTGATGAGGGTATGGCTAAAATCAATACCACCGCACAACTTAATCAGGAACAACTTTCAAAATTAAAAAAGGAACTTATCGGAATTGGTACAGAAGCCAATGCAGACTTAAATACAGTACCTGATTCGTTTGAAAAAATACTTTCTCAAACAGGAGACGTTACACTTTCAACTCAAATTTTGAAAACAGCCCTTAAAGGTTCAAAAGGTGGGTTTACTGACCTAACAACTGTATCTGATGCACTTGCTCAATCTTTGTCTTTGATAGGTAAAGAAAACACCAATGCTCAAGAGGTAATGGATACATTTTTCGCGGCTAAACGTGTGGGCGCAGGAGAGTTTTCAGACTTTGCTCAATATATGCCTGGTCTCATTGCTTCAGGTAAAGCTTTAGGGGTAAACTTTAAAGAAACCGCAGGTGTATTTGCATATATGACTGGTAAAGGTCAAAGTGCTGAACGTTCAGCGGTTCTTATGGAAAATGCTTTCTCTGCATTGGGAAAAATTGACGTGCGTAAAAATTTGAGCAAAGCAGGCATACGTGTTTTTGACAAGTCAGGAACTATCCGTGAAATGAATGACATTTTCGGAGACTTGCAAAACAAAATGAAAAATATGTCTGACGAAAAGAAATCATCCTTTTTAGCAAAAATGGGATTGGTGGATAAAGAAGCAAGAAGTGCTTTCATTGTGCTTTCATCCGATGCAGACAAATTAAAAAACACCCTGAAAGAGGTTGCTAACTCGCAGGGAGAAACTGAAAAGGCTTTTAAGCTTTCTATTAATCCGATGGATAGAATTAAATCCGTAATGACAAAGTTAAGTGCTATCGGTATCAATTTAGGAGGTATTGTAAGTACCGTTGTTATTCCACCATTAGAGTTTTTGGCTACAATCATTGGAGGTGCTTCAGATGCTACCAATTGGTTAATACAAAAATTTCAAGAAGGTAATGTTTGGGTGTACACTATCACCGGAACCATAGTTGGGTTGATCGCTGTAATGAAGGCAAAAGTGATTTGGGATAAAGCAATCGTATTTTGGGAAAAATTAAAAAATGGTTGGGGTTTAAAAAATTTAATCGTTGATAAAGCGACCATATTCTGGACAAATGCAAAAGCAATCGCTAATAAAGGTGTTGCAGCTGCTACTTGGGTATGGGCTACTGCACAATCAGCTTTAAATGCAGTGCAATATGCAAGTCCTACAACATGGGTTATTGCAGGTATTATTGCATTAATAGCCATTATTATGTACCTAGTATCTCGTATTGATGGTTGGGGTAAGGCTTGGAGTTTTACGCTTAAAGCTATCAAATCAGGGTTTATGACATTCTTTTATGCAATGAAAACCTATGCACTTTCTTTAGGTCATGTGTTTATGAGTGCATTCGAACTGATCCAAAAAGGTTGGTACAAAGTAAAGTCGTTATGGGATAAAGAAGGAGCGCAAAAGGGATTAGACCGTATAAAGAAAGAATCTGAAGCAAGAAAGAAAGCGCTCATTGAAAGTAAAAATAAAACCATTGAAGAGGGAAAAAATACAGTTAAGTATTCAATCCAAGCAGGTTCTTCTTTGAAATGGAATAATGATAGCCTTGGAGATACTAAGCAAAAGTTTATGAATATGCTTGGTATGTCTGATAGTCCTGCTAAATCAGGGATTAAATCCCCAAAAAAATCAGGAGTATTAGAAAGGATAAACCCAAATCCGAAAGACAACTCAAAAGATAACACACCGCTTTCTAAAACGAATGAAGACGTTGTAACAGGAGGGACAAAAGACACGAAAATTTACATCAATTTCAAAAATCTTGTAGAAACGTTAACAGTTAAAGGTAACGAATTTACGGAAGCCACTACAGATATGGAAAGACAAGTAATGGACGCATTAGTCCGTGTGTTAGCAATGGCTAAAACATCAATATAATGGCATATTCAGATAAAGACATATTATTTCTTTCGCTTGCAGGAACAAAAGTTGCTGAATCAATCCCTCGTTTTACCGCTTTTCAAAATGAGGTAATGAAACATCCTTTACCTACTGTTCCGTTTTTACCATTTAATCAGACTATTGGTATGGCTAGTTCAGAAAGTTTTACTGCATCAAATTTATGGAAGGCAGATAATCCAAGTATTGATACTCATTTCTTCCCATTAAAATTTAGAAGGGTAACCGAAAATGACCCGAATAAAGAGCCATGGTACACATTTCCTTACGAACCATTTATTTCCATAAAAGGAAAAAATAAAATTGTAAAACGAAGCGTAGCAAAGGCTCAAAACTTTATTGGTACAATCAAAGAACATTGGTCGCAAGATGATTATGATATTTCCGTAACAGGAATATTATTTGGAAAAAATGAAATAGGAACTGTTGAAGAATGTTTTCCTAAAGCCGACTTTGAAAAATTAAGAGATTATTGTACATGGCCACTAGGAATTCAAGTTCAATGTGAACCTCTTCAATTATTAGGAATAAACTATTTAGTGGTGGATGATTTTGATTTTCCATTCACCAAAGGAGAAAATGTACAAGCCTACGAATTGAAATGCACAAGTGATTTTTCAGCTGATTTTTTACTAGAAATAGAATAAACAATGTATCCAATGAAATATAACATAGAGATTAATACAGACGGTAAAAAATACCGTCTTGCTTTGATACATTCTATTGTTATTGAAAAATCTGTAGAGTTACTTGCAGATACTGCTACTATTGTTTTACCTGAAGCAGTATTGAATAAGGTATTGAATTTTGAAAGTAAAATCAAACGTGGTTCATCAATCAAAATCGAATTAGGTTATTCATCACCTCTCAAAACAGAATTTATTGGATATGTTGAGCAAATTACAAATGCAGGTTCATCCCTTGAAATCAAATGTGAAGATGAACTATTTGTATTTAGAAAACAAATTGCTGATAAGGTGTTTAAAACAACTACTGTAAAGGATATTGCAAACTACTTAATCAGTCAAGTAAATTCTAACTATAAAGTAATTTGTGATTATGATTTAGGGTATGAAAAGTTTGTAATACACCAAGCAACAGCGTATGACGTTTTGAAAAAATTAAGAGAAGAATTGCGTTGTAACATCTATTTCAAAAGTGAAACAAATGAATTACATATACACGCACCCTACAAAGACAAAGGAGGAAGCGTAAAATATTCAATGCAAAAAAACATCGAGTCATCCTCTTTAGAGTATAAAAAAGCGATTGATAAGAAATTTGAAATCACAGTAGAAAGCATTGATAAAAAGGGAAAAGTACAATCGATTAAATCAGGCACAACAGGTGGTGATTCTATTACCATAAAAGTTGGGGCAATGAACGCAGGCGATTTAAAACGAATTGCTGATGCAGAACTATCACGTAGGTCATTTGATGGATACGAAGGCAGTTTTGATGCTTGGTTAATACCATACGTTGAGCCAACATATTCAGCCCAAATTACCGACAATGACTACCCTGATAAAAAAGGAACTTATTATGTAACTGCGGTGAAAACCGAGTTTTCAGATGCAGGTGGAAAACGAACTATTAACCTTGGTATCAAATTAGCAAATGGATAAGATTCAAAAAATAGCTTCTTACCTAAAAGAAATCACATCCATACAACCAATGAGTGTGATTATTGCAGACGTTGTGTCAATTGAAAATGATACCTGTACTGTAAAATTATCTACTGGATTAGAATTACCTGATATCAGACTGAAATCAATCATAGATAATTCAGGAGATTACTTTGTACTTACACCAATGGAAAACTCTAAAGTTTGGCTTTTGTCAGTTTCGGGAGGGTTGGAAGACCTAATGGTAATAAAAATAGATCAGTTAAAATCTTTTGAAATCAAACAGAAAGGTGTTCGATTTTTAATAGATACCACAGATGGCAAATTCATTATAAAAAATGATAAAGCGGATTTACTTACCATTTTCTCTGACCTATCAAGTTTGATAAAGCAGTTACAAGTACCAACAGGAACAGGACCAAGTGGCACACCATTACCACCCACTATTTCTGCATTGAATAAGTTAGAAACGGATTTTAAAAACCTTTTAAAAAGTAGTTAAATGCCTTTAAATAAAACAAAACTTAAATCCGACATCAAATCCTTATTGCAGGATATGATGAAAAAAGAAAAGGATGCTACAGAGGAATTTGCTGATAAACTAGCAACAATAATAGACACCTATGTAAAAGGAGCGACAATTACTGTTGCAGCAGGAATACCTGTAAGCACCGCAGGAACCGCATTAGCACAAACAGGTGCAACAACAGGACCAGGTACAGCAACAATAAGCTAATTAATATGAAAGATAGAGCAATACAACTAAACGACACACAAGGAGATGGAATTCCTTTTGATTTAAAGGTTGACGT
The DNA here is from genome assembly GCA_947446925.1 of Flavobacteriia bacterium. GTDB lineage: Bacteria > Bacteroidota > Bacteroidia > Flavobacteriales_D > Crocinitomicaceae > CANHVK01. The sequence continues at coordinate 20,932 of CANFHU010000010.1, read as the reverse complement.
AAAAAAAGACCTAAATGGTAAAATCATTTCGGGGTTGGTGATTGGTTCTACCTTACAACAAAACAAGGCATTAATCTTATTGATTAATCCTGGTGAATTGAAAGAATATCCAACAATGGGTGTTGGTTTCATTTCATTATTATTGAGTGAAGATTTCTTATTTATAAGACACACCATTCGACAAAATTTTTCAAAAGATGATTTAAACATAACAGAGCTTGATTTATACTCTGTGAATAATATAAAAATTGAAGCAAATTATTAATTATGGCACGTACTATTCAGGAAATAAAAAACGAATTAACTCAAAACTTTGTAGATAATTCAACTATTCAAAACTTGTATGGATTGACAGTAGGAGTTGATTTTGACACACAATTTTCTAAAGTTAGTTTTGAAGGAATATTTTTCTATATCATAGCATTGTCTATTTGGACTTTGGAAAAATTATTTGATGAGCATAAACTTTGGATTGAAAATAAAGCCAAAGAAATCAAAGTTGCAAATACAGATTGGTATAGAAAATTAGCATTGAATTTTCAGTTTGGAGATACTATTGTTTTTGAAGATGGTACTTGGAAATACCCAAGTATCAATGAAGCCAATAAAATAGTAAAACTAGCATCCGTAACAGATGAAGGAAACTATGTTTTAATCAAAGTGGCAAGTTTAGACAACGCAGGAAATATTATACCCCTTAACAATGTTCACGCATCAGCGTTGACATCATTTAATAATTACATCAAAAAAATGAAAATTGCAGGGATAAAAGTATTATCCGTTTCAAGACCAGCAGACGAATTAAAACTGTATATGCACATTTATGTAGACCCTTTGGTAATAGATTCAACAGGCAAATTGATTTCGGATGGTGTTACAAAACCAATTGAAGAAACAATTAATAACTATATCAAAAACCTACCATTTAACGGGAAATTTAATGCTACTGAATTAGTTGATTTTTTACAAAAAACGACAGGGGTTATTAATCCTGTATTTGACAATGCATCTGCAAAATTCGGAACACAAGCTTATGCGCCAATAGTAGATTATTATAACCCTAATGCTGGGTATTTAGAGATAGACCCTTCATTTCCATTATCAACGACTATTACATACATACTAGGATGATAGCAATTGACTTATATTACTTAATGCTAATTAGTGTTCCGTTACGAATGCGAACACAGCTATTTTTAGCATATATGGAGGTGTGTAAAAATGTAATTCAAAAGAGTTACACAGCCTTTTATGCATTCTTTGACACGGTTAAATATGATTTAACCTTTACAGGTCAAGTAATATCCTTGGAGCATCTTCTGAATGACTATTACGATAATACACAAAGGAGAATTTATATAGATGACGTGCTTGATGAAATCAATGTTTTCTTATTTAATGCGGTGGAAGACAATGAAAAGACTTATGTATTTAACACAGCTGAAAATGAAGAAAAAACGTACTTATTTAATGCATCAGAGTTAAGTAACATACAAGATTTCACCATTTATATTCCATCAGACGTAGTTTTTTCAGAAGTTCAATTAAGAAGATTGATTGACTTGTATAAAACACCAGGAAAACAATATTCAATAGAAATAATATGACAATTAAGACTTCGAATACGCAAACTATTTTAGACATCTGCTTAATCAGTACAGGTACGATTGAGTCCTTGTTTGATTTATTGAAATTGAATAATCTACCTGATTTATCAATTCAAAATATTGAACAATTACAATCCATCCAACCGATAAAAAAAAGAACAGTAAACTATTATTTATCAAATGGAATTGTACCTGCAACAAATATCAAAACTGATGAATTAAATAATAATGGTATCGCATTACTATTTACAAATGACAATGAAGTTACAAACACGAATAATATCACTTTAACTATTTCATAATGGGAGAGCAACTAAAAAAACAGACGTTATTTAATTTATTAGAATCAAATTCAAAAAATTTATTTTGGGTTGATAAATACGTTTCAGGACCAGAAGGAGAAGGCGGAACGTACCAAACAAGAAGAATGACCCAAGAACAGTTTTTGCAATTAATTGAATCCAATATTAACTTCAATACAGGGATTAAAACCTTTAAAAACATTACAGGATATCCAATTGAAAAAGGCAGTTTATGCGCTATAGATTCGCCCAATGGAGGTATTATTACAGCTGTACCATTAAATAGTTCTGAAGAGGCTCTTTCACATATTTATGTTGCTACAACTACCATTGCAAATGGAACGAGCGGAACATTTATTGAAGAAGGTATGATTACAGGTATTGATACCACATCTTTTACAATAGGTGATTTCCTTTATTGGCATCCAAGTACAAAAACGATATCAAATACACCTGAAAGTGATAAGCTATTTTTGGGTATTGTTATTACCACGGCTTTATTAGGTGATATCTATGTTTCACCTACTCAAAACTATTCTGTAGTTTCAGGTAATTCAGGACAAGTAGCATTATTCATTGGTTTAAATCATATTGAATCCAATTCAAGATTCACATTCGTTGATAATGTTGGTACCGAAGTTGGTTTTCGATTTGATGATGGTAATGGTAATCTTACACAAGTAGGTTGTACATACATAAATGTAGAAAGTCAAGGAACAGCAAGTAATAGTGTTTTAAGATTAGCTAATTGGTCAGATATTAATACGAATACCATTGTTACAAGAAGATCAAGAGGAACAAAAGCAAGTCCGAGTGGTGTTTTAGCAAATGATATACTCGGTAGATGGATTGGAACAGGGCAAACTGACGACGGTGGTGGAAGTACGACGTTTGAAATAGAAGTTATCGCAAAAGATGATTTTATTCGTAATGGTTGGGCTAATTATCCTGAAGTTTATCGAATGGCTCTTACTGCTTTAAGAATTAGATTAGCTAGTTCTTATGATTCGGGGTATTTAGACATTTCAAGTATTCAAAACCCTATCGTTTTAGAGTTAGATGGAGATGGAAATGTTAAGTTTAAAAATTTTAGACTTCCAGCAACAGATGGCGCACCTGGTCAGATTTGGAAAACAGATGGTGCAGGTAATATTATTTGGGCAGATGAAAGCGGTTTAGGATATACAGCAGAAAATGTTCTTAATAAGGCTACAAACTTTGCAACAAAAAACAATATACTTTATCCGACAACACTTGCTGTTTACAATGAAATTGTATCGCAAATTACTGCTCTGGTAAACTCATCACCTGCAACGTTGGATACATTAAATGAGCTAGCAACTGCATTAGGTAATGACCCAAACTTTGCAACTTCAATGGCTACTGCTTTAGGTTTGCGAGAATTATTATCTAATAAAGATACAGATCCTACTTTGTCTGGTAATTCTGACATTAAATATCCATCACAAAAAGCAGTAAAAACGTATATAGATAACATTTTAGTAAATCCAACTTCTTCATTTATACCAAATATAAAAGGCAATGAGGTTTTTAGAGGGCTCACATTTAGATTAAATTCGGCTTCTTATGATACTTATGCATCGTTAGGCATTTCGAATTCTGCATCTATATCAGCATTATCATTAAACAGTTCTGTTTTCGGGAAGAAATTTATTCGTGCTTTATATTATGCCTCTATTGTTCAGACAGGAAGGTATACAGGTGTACGAGGTACATCTGAAATATTTTTCATTGGTACTGGCTTTCGATTTGAAACAATGTTTCGTGTAGCTGATACTGTTTATTCAGCAGGTTGTCAAATGTTTTTTGGTTTAGCTGCAGGCACAGTAGACTTACCCTTTGGAGGAAGCTCATTAATTCAACTTGATACTTTATTAAATTTAATAGGTGTTGGTTGTAATGGTACTGATACTAATTTGAATATTTATTATAATGACGGACTAGGAAATTGTAGTAAAATCGATTTAGGAATCAATTTTCCTGCAAATAGAACTTCTTCAAATGAAATGACTACAATGTATGCAATACAAATATATAATTCAGTTGGCTCAACAAATGTTAAAATTGAAGTTAAAAACTTAGAAACAGGCAATGTTGCTCAGCATACTTTGTCAAATGATTTACCTTCAATCAACCAAGGCTTGAATATTTTTGCTTGCAGAACTATGAATTCACCAATGACTAACACAGGTCAATTTGAACTTGCAAAATGGGGTTGTTCATCAATATAAAATTAAAAGTAAATGGAAAAATTTGAACTACAATATAGTTATATCATTGAAGAAGACTTAAAAGTGAATGTCTGCTTTAAACCTTTGAGTGATAAAATTTGCGATTATATTAATACTTATAAAACATATGAAAATTTACAATTAGCTCTTAAGGAAATTCCTATATATAAAGAAGAAATTAAACCAACGTTATATAATGAATTTCAGAAAATGGATAATATCTCTAAAGAATTAAAAAACCAATTTGAACTATAAAAAATGAACAAATTAATAAATACACAGAATGGCGGTTTTGATTTCAAATCAGATGATTTGAGATGGATGCAAAATTCATTTATTGAAGCCCTAAAAGGATTAGCAAGTCCTTATCAAACATCAAATACTGAATTAGTAATTTTATCTGGTTGTGAAGAATCTTCAACTGGAGCACCTAATTTTGACACTATAGTCACATCAGGTTTTATTTTGTGTAATGGTGAAATCTATTATCATGCCTCTCAAATAATGTCAACACCAAATCCGCAATTTTGGTATTGGACTTTTCAAACTACCTTCGATACAAATGGATTAAAGGTATTTAAAGATCAGCAATCTCATGACACATATGAAGTCAATAGAGTTATATTGGTAGAATCATTTTCACCGCAGATTACATTACAAGCTTATACATCTACAAAGACTATATTTCACAAGATAAAAGATAGTTTAGCTATAATTCAGAAACCTGATTGGATAACTTTACCAAATCAATATCCTCAAGGTTTACCTGCATGGACAATGAAATACATGAAGGATTTAGATGGTTTTGTTCATTTGACAGGTTATTTTATTACTGATGTATGGTATAATACAATGTTTATAAATCAACTCCCTTCTGGATATAGACCTCCATTTGATTTTGAGGTACCTTACATACTTTATAATCAATACGGAGTATTGACAAAAACAACTATTACAATCAAATCAGACGGGCAAATAATTTATACAGGTCAAAACCCATCTACAATGGGTATTGAACCTGCTTTTACGATAAACTTGCAATTATTGCCACCTTTTAGAGTGTATTAAAAAAAAACGCCACCGACTCTCATTTTAATCTACCACAACTAAAAAAAGAAAAGAGCATATTATACCCAATCGATGGCGCAATGTCATCAGCGGGCATAATATGCTCTTTTAGTTGTGGTTTTACAAAATTAATTAAAAACAAGAGTAATGGAAACAAAAAGCACTTTAAAAACACCCATCAGTTATTATGGTGGAAAACAAAACTTGGTAAAAACGATTTTACCAATCATCCCTGAACACAACCTATACTGCGAGCCATTTATTGGAGGTGGTGCGGTATTTTGGTCAAAGAACAAATCAAATGTAGAAGTGATAAACGATACCAATCGAGAATTAATCAACTTTTACGAAATCTGTCAAAACAATTTCATTGAATTAGAAAAGAAGATTCGCATTTCATTACATAGCCGTTCCCTCCATAGAGATGCTAAAGTAATCAATGAAAACCCACACATGTTTGATAAAATAGATAGAGCGTGGGCGGTATGGGTTTTAAGCACACAAAGCTTTTCTGCAATGTTAGACGGTAGTTGGGGTTATGATGTGAAAAAGAACACCACATCAAAGAAAATAACGAATAAACGGGATTCATTCAGCGAGGAACTATCCATACGTTTACAGAACGTTCAAATTGAAAGTACGGACGCTCTACGTATAATCAACTCACGCGATCGTGTGGATAGTTTCTTCTATGTTGACCCACCATACTACAATTCAGATTGTGGCCACTATGACGGCTACACAATTGATGACTTTGAAAGGCTATTACAATTATTATCTAAGTTAGAAGGAAAGTTTCTTTTATCTAGTTATCCAAGCCCTATCTTAAAAGAATACACCAAAGCAAATGGATGGCATACATTCAGTATTGAGCAAACAGTGTCAGTTGCTAATAGCAATACCACTAAGCCACCAAAAAAGAAAATAGAAGTATTCACAGCTAACTACCCTTTAAAGTAGCTCTCAAACGACAAAAGCCACCCGATGAGGTGGCTTTTGAATATTATTTAAACGCTATTTAAACATTATTGTCCTTTTGTATTTTTATGCACGATTCGTTTTTAAATTTTGTACAATTCGTTTTCGCGAATATAATTCCACCTTATTTCTAAAACCAATGTATTGAAAATTTGAAGCGTTATATGCTTCGCCTTTTTTGAAAAGTGCATTTTTTTCAAGTGAACCATTTATGAGCATATCTTTTTCTGAAGTCCATTCTGCTACACCAGAGCGTAAGTAATAAAAAGTATTGGATTTATCTTTCTCTAATTTTGAAATTCGATCATCAAATAGATTACAAAAAGAAATAGAATCTATTTCAAGTTGCATTTTTATTTCTTTTGCTTTAAATGGCGGTCTATTGTTACGAATTTCAATTTCAAAAATGTTGTAATCTGTTATGGAAGGTATTGAATAGGATGGATAGAATGGGAATTTTTCAAGTTTATTCGAGGTATAATCGATTAAATTATTCGTAAAATATTTTTCAACTGTAAAATCTCCAATCGGTGCATTTTCGATGCGTTTTAAGTATCCATTTTCAATCAAAAAATTTTCAAAAACTCTGTTTGTTCTCCAGGTAGTATAGTTTTGTGCTTGTTGTTGCGTAATGCCAATCATGGGCATTTCTCTATATGCTGGATGTTTGTATTTTTCAGAATTGTAATGTTCACATTCCCCTTTTTTCACTAAGGTAGTGTCTGGTAAATTATCGCGGTATTCGGGTGAGTTTTCGCCATAAAACTGTTTTTGGTAGTTTAAAAATTCTTCCCAATTAAAATGAGTAATTTCCGATTTGTCAACACCTAAATTAGGTGCGATTTTAGTTGTTGGTAGGACATTAATTTCTGGCAATACCTCCATCATAATTCTAAAACCAACGCGTGGATCGGGTGCAGAGTACATTACGTTTTTATCGAACGTACATTCCGAAAATAAATCCGCCCAGGAGCCACCTTTAATAATTCCTTTGGTGCTTGTCATTTCAGCGACATTCCCGAAGGTGTTATAGATTCCTAATGCATTTGGGGGATAAGAAGTTACAGTTGTAGTGTGAAAACCTCCATCATCTTGATATCGCATTGAATCCGTTTTAATATTTCCCAAATAACAAATTGAAAATTCAGTTCCGTCCAAGCGTGAAATATGTGTGTTTTTTAAACCAAAAGATTTTGGGTCTTTTGTGATGATGTTATCATGAGGGAATGGTGTAATCGCTTTCTCATTTTTAGATCCAGCAGCATAGCGCCATTCTTGTTCAGTCGGAAGTCGGAAAGAAACATATTTTCCTTCCGGATGTTGTTGATTGTATTGAACCGTTAACCATTTGCAATATGCAACAGCACCTTCGTAAGGAATGTTTACTACTGGATAATTGCTATATGCGGGATGCCAGCCATACATATCTGTCATTGGATCATGATAACTATATACAAATTGTCTTTCCCATCCAAGGCTATCTATCATACATTTGTAATATAATTCAAAGTTTTTCGTCTGCTTCAAATTTTTTAAGAATAAATTATATTCTCCATTTGTTACTTCAAACTTTCCAATGTGTTCGACAGCATTTAACGCGACAAAAGAAGCCTGTAATTTTTTAAAGTCTATTTCAGCACGTGAATAGGTTACAATTTCATTTTCTTTGAATATATCATTGTTTTTGAAGAAATCTTTTCCTGATTTTTCTGCAAGTAGTTGAATGAACTTCTTCATCTCTTGCTGTTGTAAAAACAGACCTTTTTCCTTGTAAAATTCATACAATTTTAATGCGGATGGATAATACATGTAATACAAGGATTGGTCGTAATTGTCTGTTGGATTTGGCGAAATGTCGTGTTTGATGTAGTCTAAGGAGTAGTTTTTCTCGTAGTTATCTTTGATGTTGTAGATGTAGTTTGCTGGTTGTTTACTGTAACGGTAAGTGAGGCCGTGGATATAAAGTTTGTCTCCGAAAATTTCTTGGTATTGTCGAATTGTATTGTTTAATATATAAACTGGGTAATTACTATTAAATATTAGTTCATAGTTCTTTTTTTCTCTTTCTTCGTTTTCTTTTATTGAGTTCTCCCAATTGAATTTTTTATTTTTAGTTTCTTCTACTTCCGGATAACGTAAACTTTTTAATCCAATTCGATTTAAAGTTTTATCTAAATTTTCAGAAGCAAAATTATTTCCTGGATTTATTATGTAGTTTGTAGTTATCAGAACATTTGGTTTTATGTTTTTAAGTTTTTGAAGCACAAGACAAGCTAAATATTCATTATAACCATTTGTGATTAATACAGCGTTTTCTTCAAGTTCCATTAGAATATTGTATGCTGTTGCATACTCGATTTCGCTTAATGTTTTTTGTTTTGCTATTTCGTTGGCCATTATTTTAGCATTTGTTAAATCTTGAATTAATTCATAATATCTAAATAAAGCAATTATAATTCGCTGGTCAAACGGTTTGATTTCTTGTGCTTTAAGTAAATAGTCGTAATTTGCCTTCATAAAAAAGTTGTTACGATTGTGCATCATATAATTTGCTTCAAATGAATTAGGTAGATGTTTGTATGCTTCTTCAGCGATTTGTGCATATTTATATTTGCTATCGCTCATATCCACTCCAAGTCCATTCTTGACATTCTCCATCAACTTCGTAACCTCCATTTGATATGCACACTTCGTCGCCGCAAAATAATTCAACCATGCATTGGCGTCTTTTTTGTTTTGGTGAACTTTTTTCTCCCACAATTTGATTTGGGTTTCATAGTATTCGATGGGTTTCTTGTTTGTTCGAACAACTAATGTTCCGTATGGTCCAAGATCAATTTGTTCTGCTTCCTGTGCGAAAATTGTCCAGGAGGTTAAGCAAAGTAGAGCGATATATATACATTTTTTCATGCTATAAATTTTGAATTTCAAACGATTGGGAAGGCCTAATTCCAAGTAGTTAGAAATGGTTTGTGTCCATAATACTCACGAAGTTTGAAAAGGTTCAATGAAAGTAGAAAAAAAACAATTTTATAATTTTTCCAACAAGTGAAATGTCTTATCCACGAGGAAAAGTGGGATATTCAATAAACCATCATCAAATTGAATGTTTTTTAACGAAAAACGAATACTCACGCGAGGTTGATAGGTTTTACGGTATACAGCTAAACTTTTACTCTTGATGTTTTCGCCTGATTTTACTTCAATGGGAATAATTTCATTCTTATAAGGTAGGATAAAATCGAGTTCGGCAGTATTTTCGGAAGTCCAGTAACGAGGTATATTCTCTGTTTGTGTCAATAGACTTTGAAGTACGTAATTTTCGGTCAATGAACCTTTAAATTCGGTATATAAGGAATTTCCATTCAACACGATACTTGGATCAAGGTTTGCAAATCGGCGTAATAATCCTACATCTAATAAATAGATTTTAAAAGCATTTAAGTCATCGTATGCAGAAACGGGAAATGCTGGTTTGTTGTTCCTGTAAATCTTGTACACCAATCCTGCGTTTACCAACCAATTGACCGCATCTTCATATTCTCTGGCACGCGCGCCAGTTTTGATCGTTTGAAAAAGAAATTTTTTGTTTTCGCGCGCTAATTGTGAAGGGATAGAATTCCACGTATGTAAAATTTTCACTACATCTTTATTGGAAGCGTATTTGGAGAAGTCAAGCGCATAAGCTCGCAGGATAGACTGCATCACGCTTTGAACTTGTTCTGTATTTTTGGTTGTGAGGTAGGTGAGTATTGCTTCTGGCATTCCTCCGGTAAGCATATACATTTTGAAATTTTCTTGAAGTTGGTTAAAAAACAAGGTTGGAATGGGTTCTAATGTAACGATTGTTTGATAATAGGTATAAAGATTTGTATCTACCTCCTTTAAAAACTCCTCAAACGAAAAAGGGTATAATGTACAGAAATCGACTTTTCCTACGGGGAAAGAATTCCCGCGACTCATAGCGACACCTAACAATGAACCTGCGCAACAGATATAATATTCAGGATGATTTTCGTAAAAATATTTCAGTGTATTTAGTGCTTCGTTGCATTCTTGTATTTCATCGAAAAACAATAAGGTGTTTTCAGGATTTACTTGAACACCGAAAGCAAGTTCAATGTTGTTTACGATTCGACTTACATCTTTTGTATCCTTAAAAAAATCTTTATATTCTGGATTTTCATCAAAATTGAGATAGATACACTGTGAAAATTCTAATTTACCGAAGGTTTTGATAGCATAGGTTTTCCCTACCTGACGCGCTCCTTGAACGATCAATGGTTTTCTATTTGCTTTATTTTTCCAGTTAACGAACTCTTTATGAATGATTCTATCCATTTTTTTTATGCTTTTTAATTCATGTAAAGGTACTCATTTTATGATTATTCCTATGAATTATGTGATTTTTTACACGTTATTCCTATGAATAATGTGATTTTTTACACGTTATTCCTATGAAAAATGTGATTCTTTTAATTCTTATTTAATCAAAGGGGAATACTGAAGAAATAGTGAACACGTATAAATACCTGTTTTCGAGTGCTTAGTAGATTTTATAATAAATATTTTTTATTTTCGTTAAAAAAAGAGTTTCGATTGAACCTTTTGCTTCTTACTGAGTATTAACTGAAAATACGTGTTTTTTAAGTGTATGTCTCAATAATACAATTTTGTAAAAGTGGAAGTCAGTATTTTTGTAAGAATTTCATTAATGTAAATTCAGATACTAAAATTAATCTCTAAATAAACCTCAATGAATTGTGGTGTCGTAGCGAAGGCTACACGAATGAACAGGCATCACATTCATTTTGGGGTAAACTAAATGTATGCGTGTTTATCTCTTTCTTCTTTTTTTCTCTTTTTGGTTTAGTTTCACTAGTTCTAGTCAAGTAAATATTGGTACGTTGAAATCGGTATTTCTTAGTGAGCCAAGATTATTTAAAGTTGATTTGCCAAGAAATTACGATACAACAAAAAAATATGCAACAATCTATGTGTTAGATGGACAGGTAATTGGAGATTTAGTGAGTGGTACAAACCATTTATATAGTTCGTTTGGCATAGTTCAAGAAGCAATAGTAGTTTCTATTTTTCAGGATACTTCGAGATGGAAAGATTGTGCATATTCAAAAAATGGCGATTTAACTGTTCGTGGAGAACAATTTAAAAAGTTTATTAGCGAAGAATTAATTCCGTACATTGATTCAAATTATGCGACAAGTTTGTATAGAGTAATCGTAGGGCATTCATTTACGGCCAATTTCATTCATTTTTTTCTCTTAGATAATTCCCCTTTATTTACAAGTTTCATTGCTGTAAGTCCTTATTTTTCAAAAGGCATGGTAGATTCTGTGTATAATGCAGGTGTAAATTCAAGTACACCGATTTTTTATTATCTGTCCTTTTCTGAAAATGATTTGTCAGGACATATCGAATCGGTGTCTATGGCAATTAAAAAATTAAAACGAATATCAAATCCAAATTTTGAGACTAGATTTGAAAAAATCCCATTAAAATCCCATGTTTCTCAATTACCCAATGCTATCGAATCTGGCTTGAGTTTTTCGAATAAATACTATTGTTTTTCGAAGCAGAAATTCAATAAAAAAATGTTTCGAACTCAAACTGTATTAAGCACTTTGAATTCCTTTTATGCTAAAAGTTCCTTGGTGTATAAAAACAAGCATATTCCAACAAATCAGGATTATGAGTTTTGTACATTTCTTATAGATACATATGGTAAAAAGTCTGAATTGTTAGAATTTGGAAATGCTTGTATAACCAATGCTCCAAGTTTAAGTGTCGGTTATTATTCGTTAGGTTATTACTTTGAACATACTAATGAGTTGGAAAAAGCATTGACCTATTATAACATAGGATTTTCAAAATTAGGTTCTGATATCATGAATATAGAAGATTTTAAGCAGCCAATTCTCCAAATAGAAAACAAAATTAAAGCAACCAATAAACAATGAAACAACTCGTATTTTTCCTGTTAACCTGTAATATTTTTTATTTTTTCTCCCAAGAAAAAGACTTTCCAGTTGCAAAGAAAATCCCATATTACTATGTCACACATGGCGATAGTGTGTTGCAAAATTATTATTGGATGCGGACAAAAGATGCTCCGGAAGTTATTAATTACCTAAATGAGGAAAACACTTACGCGGATCTGAAAATGAAGCCTTCAGCCATTTTGCAGAAAAAAATGTTTGAAGAAATGCGTGCGATGATGAAGGAAAATCATAAGACAACGTATGAAAAAGACAGTATATATTACTATTATTCGCGCAACATTCCGGATCAAGAACATCCCTTGTATTGTCGTAAAAAAGGGGATACAAATGCAGTAGAACAAGTATATCTGAATGCAAATGAATTACAAAAAGAATTGGGGTTCTTTCAATTGCAAAATGTTCAAATTTCGAACGATCATTCACTTTTAGCATACGCTGTTAATACCGAAGGAGGAGATTTTGGAACGCTTTATTTTAAACATATCGATAAGGACAGTGTATTTAAAGAACAAATCGCAAATGTTGGTTCATTTGTGTTGATAAAAGATAATAAATCGGTGTATTACATGAAAAAAGATGCAAAACATAAATTGGGTAATCAAGTCTTTTTGCATGTCCTTGGCACAGATACGATTCAGGATGTCAAAATTTATGAAAGCATGGATAACCGAGGTGCTCCTTTGAGTATTTCCACCACTTTTTCCAAGCGTTATTTGTTGATTGAGAATAGTTTTATGAACCATACCGGAGATGTTTTTGCGGTTGATTTAAAGGGGGATTTAACAAAAGTGGTTAAATTGTATAGTGAAAAACCTAAAGTTAGAACAGAAATTGATCATTATTCTGGAGAAGGGTTTAATGTCTTTACCAACGAAAAAGCACCTGATTTTTTAATTAAAGAAGTGAATTTACTAACGGATAAAAAAGAACATATTGTTTTCCCGGAAGAAAAAGGGAGCGTATTACTTAGTGCGACACATAAAATGGGGAATTTATATATTTCGAGAAGAAAAAATGCCCGTAAAGAATTATTGATATTCCACTTGAAATCGAAGAAAATTACACGAATTCCTGAAATTGATTCTACAGGTGTCATGTATTTTTCCAATTTAAAAATGAAAGATACGTTTGCGATTGAATTTGGATTTTCTTCCATGAAAACACAAGGAATTACCTATAGGTATGATTTGAAAACCAATACGTATAAAGTGAAGGAAGTGGATACATTGCAAGGATATAATCCAGATGATTATGTAACCGAACGTGTATGGGCACCTTCACGCGATGGTAAGAAAATTCCGGTAGATTTGGTATATAAGAAAACCCTAAAACGCGACGGTTCTAATCCTTTGTATATTACAGGCTACGGTTGTTATGGGATGAATCAATCTCCAACCTTTAATCCGACATCCTTATTGTATTTAAAAAGAGGTTTTGTGTATGCCTTAGCCCATCCCCGCGGAGAAAGTATTTTAGGAGATTGGTGGCACAAAGATGGGATGTTACTTAAAAAAGAAAATACCATCCATGATTTTGTAGATGCTACGCAATATTTAATCGATGCGAAATACACGAAAGCGAAACGTGTTGTCGCGCAAGGGGGAAGTGCTGGAGGTTTGTTGATGGGAGGTATTGCAAACGAGCGACCAGAAATCTATGGAGCAATCATTGCCGATGTACCCTTTGTGAATACCTTAGAAGATATGTTGGATACTTTGTGGCCTAACATCAAAGCGCATTTCGATGAAATTGGAAATCCTTATATCAAAAAAGAATACGATTACATCAAGTCGTATAGTCCATTGCATAATATTAAGCACCAAAATTATCCATCTATATTGGTTACGAATGGTTATAATGATAGTCGTGTTCCATTCTGGGCAGCAGCGCAATACACTGCGCGTTTACGTGAGTTGAAAACGGATACCAATTGGTTATTGCTAAAAACAAACATGAGTGCTGGACATGGTGGTTCTTCAGGACGTTATGGAGCGATCAAAGATGAGGCATTTAAAGTTGCATTTGCGATGCAAGCATTGGGTGTCAAAGAAGAGTATTTGACTATCTCAGGAAAAGTGGTGGACGCAAAAGGAGATGTAATTCCGTACGCCAATGTATTAGTAGAAAGATCTTCGAACGGAACGGTGACAAATTTAATGGGGGAGTTTACCTTAGACTTGAGACAAGGACAAAATCCTACATTGGTCGTTCGTTCCATTGGCTATAAAACAGAAAAATATGCGATAGGTTCCAAAACGCGTATTTCCAATATCGCCATTGTTTTACAAACGCAAGACAAAGAATTAGAAACTGCTGTAATCCATAAAAACAATAAAAATTATGGATACGAGATCATTAAAAAAGCAAATCAACGTCGCCCTGTATATAATAAACTACTCGATAATTATTCGGTAGACGTTTACATTAAAGGGGTAGAACGAATGGATTCTGTTCCGAAAAAATTGCCTAAGTTTTTAAAAGTAGATATGCCTGATTCAAACGACTTAGGGTTGATGGGCTTTTCGGAGTCCGTGGCTACATTTCATTTTAAAAGACCTGATAACTACAAAGAAGAGATGAAATCCTCTCGTGTTGCAGGTGTGAAACATGGGTACAGTAATAATCGAGTAGGAAGTGTATGGTTGAATTTATATGAGAATTCGTCAGAATTAACAGGATATTCTGAAAATCAATTTGTTTCTCCGATTGGGGATGGAGGAATTTTGCTGTATAAATATAAGTTAGAATCCTCTTTTGTAGATGATGGAAATAAAGTATATAAGATTAAAGTAACACCACGAAATAGAGCAGACTATGTATATGAAGGATATGTGTATATTCAGGATCAGACCTATAGTATCCACAGTACGGATTTATTTGTAACGAAGAGACAAGGGTTAAATTTTATCGATACCCTCTATTTTAAACAATCTTATGGTATAATCAATGATTCAGTGAGTGTTCCAATTTCGATTAAATCCAATGCACGTATCAAGATTTGGGGGTTTGACGCAGGACTTGTAAAAGTTGGTACATTTTATAATTACCAACTAAATAAACGTTTTCCGAAAAAATTCTTTCATAAACAAGTGTTTGCCGTAGCGGAAGATGCTGTAAAAAAAGATTCCGTTTATTGGGATAAAAATCGACCTGTACTATTGACGCAAGAAGAGCAAAAGTATAATCAAAAACAAAGTGTAAAAAAAGACACCGTTTACAAAATTGATTCCACCTATTTGAGTCGTAGAAATAAAATGACACTCGGAAAGTTGTTTTTAAGTGGGTATGAGAGGGGTGGAAAAGTGAATTTTAGTATGTCAGCACTTTTACCGAAAATCAATTACAATACTGTAGAAGGATGGAATAATACATTGAATTTTAATTTCTCTAAGTTTGTTAGAAAAGACACGCAGGATGTCCATTATTTTTCCGGAATGAATGGTAAGACAAGGTTTTTGAATATGACAGTGAGGTATGGAACGGATTCCAAGAAATATTATGGAAAAGTGAGTTACGGGATAAATGATTTTGACAGTCAAAACAAATGGACAATTGGAGTAGAAAAATATATTTACCAGTATAATCGGGAACACCCTATTTTTCCATTTGTAAATAGTTTGTATTCCTTGTTGTTGCGTGAAAATTACATGAAATTGTATGAGAAAACGGGGGTGAATATTAATTATTCGGATGTGCTAATCTCTGGTCCACAAATCAAGGTGCAACTGGAATACGCGCAACGAAATGCTTTGCTTAATCACAGTCAGCAATGGTGGATACCAAACCTGCCTAACCATTGGACTTCGAATAATCCTTTGGCACATGAAAAGGATTCTCTAGCGTTTAAACAGCACAATGCTTTTGTTTTACGAACATCAGGCTCTTATACTTTTGGTGAACGCTATGAGTTGTTATTCGGGAGATTTAGACAGCCGATAGGTTCACGTTATCCAACATTGTATTGGAATGCAGAGCAAGGTATTAAAACCTTAGGTAGTTCGGTAGGGTATACGCATGTAGAACTAGGCATTGGAAAATCCATGAAACTCGGCTATTGGGGGAAATTTAATATCGATGTCATTGCAGGTGGTTTCTTGAATAAGAAAAATATGTATTTCATCGACTACAAACATTTCAATGGAAATCAAACCCATATTCTTAAAAACGGAACTTTTGAAGGGGCAGGAGATAACAATCGTAATCAATTAAACTCCTTCAATGCGTTAAGTTATTATTCCTTTAGTACCAATGATGCATATTTGGAACTGCATGCGCAACATCGTTTTTTAGGTGTGTTGACAGCGAAAGTTCCATTAGTAAACCGTTTGCATTTAGGAGAAGTAGTTGGTTTCAATGCCATTTATACTTCTGGAAAACGAAATTACCAAGAGGTGTTTCTTGGGGTAGACAATTTGTTTAAAGTGTTTCGAGTTGACTTCGTTGCATCGTACAAAGTAGGGGAGAAATTAATTCCTCAAGTGAGAATAGGGGTGAAGAAAATGATTTAATTTGTTGTTTTGTGTTAACACTTTTTAGTTTATTTTGTTGTTGATAATTAACAAAATTTAATTATTTTTGTTGTTGTTGATTAACAAAATTTAATTATTTTTGTTGTTGATGATTAACAAAATTTAAGGTAATGGAATCGCTATTAACGAAAAGTATTGCTAAAATAAATCGATTTAAACCCTTGTTTGAGCGTTATCTATTCGGACAAATTAACTGGTCGAATCAATTGATTTCCGTGCAAGGAGCAAGAGGAACTGGGAAAACGACTTTGTTATTGCAGTATGCGAAACAATTACAATCAGAAAAAAAAGCGGTGGTGTATGTTTCCATGGATGATTTGTATTTTTTGGAACATGATTTATATGGGTTTGCTGCTTTTTTTGAAAAACATGGGGGAACTTATTTGTTGTTAGATGAAGTGCATAAATATCCGCAATGGTCGCGCGAGATAAAGTTGATCTACGATGATTTTCCAGATTTACAAGTGGTTTTTACCTCTTCTTCTATTTTGGAAGTGTATAAATCTGAATCAGATCTGAGTCGACGATCTGTTAATTACATGTTGAAAGAGTTATCTTTTAGAGAGTTTTTGGGCTTGTCTAAAGTGGATGTGCCAAGTTATACACTCGAAGAGATAGTAAACAATCATACAGAGATTGCTGCGGATTTAATGCAGAAAATAAGACCTTTAAAATATTTTCAAGATTTCTTATCTCATGGGGCTTATCCTTATTTTTTGGAAGGTGTAGATTCCTATCATCAAAAAGTGAAAAATACAATAGATTTAATTATCGAAGTAGATTTACATGCGGTGGAAGATTTAGATTACGGTTTATTAGTAAAACTTAAAAAATTGTTATTGTTAATTGCACAATCTGTTCCATTTACAATTAATATTTCCAAAATGAGTGAACTTGTTGGAGTATCGCGTAATACACTTTTACATGCGCTGCAATTGTTAGAACGTGCACGGTTAATTCAACAGGTAAATAAACCAAATAAAGGAATTGGAATATTGACCAAACCAGAGAAAATTTACCTGAATAATACCAATTTAGCAGTAACTTTGAGTCCGAAAAACAACAATGTTGGAAATAATCGAGAAACGTTTTTTGTCAATCAACTGAATAGTATTTACCCGATTCACTTAGCAGAAAAAGGAGATTTTTTAGTGAGTTAAAAATACACTTTTGAAGTTGGAGGGAAAAATAAAAAACAAGTTCAAATTCAAGGTGTTTCAGATTCATTTATTGTCAAAGATGATATTGAAATAGGTGTGGGAAATGTGATTCCCTTGTATTTATTTGGGTTGTTGTATTAAACTAATTTCCTTACTTTTGCACCATGTCTACCAATCAAGTAAATATCCGCAACAAACGCGCCCGTTTCGAGTACCATCTTCTAGATGAATACACTGCTGGTATACAATTGACTGGTACTGAAATCAAAAGTATTCGTAAAAATAAAGCGAGTATTTTGGAAGCCTATTGTGTGGTGGTACGTAATGAGATCTACATTCGTAACATGCACATCACGGAATACGAAAATGGTTCGTTCTATAACCACAAACCACGAGCAGATCGTAAGTTATTATTGAATCGGGCAGAGATTAACAAAATCGCCAAATTTATGATGGTGAAAGGAAATACCTTGATTCCTTTGAAAATGTACTTGTCTGAAAAAGGATGGGTAAAACTAGACATCGCCTGTGCACAAGGGAAAAAACTCCACGACAAGCGTAACGACTTGAAAGAGAAAGACGCCAAAATGGAGATGAGTCGTATTCGAAAAGTATTGTAATTATTTAAAATTTTTCCGTTTTTTTTTTTTTTTTGATGGACTATTTTGGCCATTAGGGAAAATTCTGTAGAAAATAAGTGGAATGAAGCGAAGTCTAACCCTTGTTTGAACCCAGCCTTCAAATTTCTGTTTGAAAATTAGTTAAAGGCGTCTGTGAGTTTGGGTGCAGACAGCGAAATAAAACGTAATTTTCAAAGAATTTTCACTGAGGCCTAGACTTTTTGGCTCCACCTTTTTGGGCAATGCAAAAAGGTGGAAAATATGAAAATTTAAATTATTTTTATAAGTTATGATTAACATAAAAATGTATAGTTTTAAATTTATTTGATTTTAAAATTTTAAACAAAGCAGAATGCAAAATCTAAGCTACTGGGAAAAAGACACCTATTTCTCTAATATTGATGTGTTAATTGTTGGTAGTGGTATCGTTGGATTAACTGCCGCATTAGAATTAAAATCTGCCAATCCATCCCGGAAAATTATTGTCATCGAACGAGGTTATTTACCTTGCGGTGCTTCCTCAAAAAATGCAGGATTCTCGTGTTTTGGTAGTGTTTCAGAATTATTAGATGACCTAACAAAAAACTCGGAAGACAATGTTTTTCAGATTGTTGAAAAACGTTGGAGAGGTTTGCAACAATTGCGTAAAAACTTGGGTGACCAAAATTTAGAATTATACAATCTAGGTGGTTACGAAGTGTTTAACGATGAGGTTTTGTACGGTAAATGCGCTGCGAAAATCCCATATTTGAACAATATGTTGAAAGACATCATCGGAAATGAAGCAGTATATAAAAATGCAGATGCTAAAATCTCCCAATATGGATTTAATCACGTTTCGCATTTGATCGAAAACTCTTTTGAAGGACAAATCAATACAGGTAAGATGATATCAAGCCTGATTCGTAAGGTGCAAGAAATGGGTGTGATCGTTTTAAATTCCTTGGAAGTAAGTAAATTGCAAGAAAATGAACATCATGTAGAAGTGGAATTAGTGAATGGAATTCGTTTTAATCCAAAGAAAGTCTTAGTTGCAACGAATGGTTTTGCAAAACAATTATTACCAGAGTTAGATGTGCAACCAGCACGCGCGCAAGTATTGATAACCGAACCAATTGATAACTTAAAAATTGAAGGAACTTTCCATTACGATGCGGGGTATTACTATTTCCGAAACATCGATAATCGTGTACTTTTTGGAGGTGGTCGAAACCTTGATTTTAAAGGGGAAGAAACTACTGAAATGGAAGTTACGGAACTTATTCAGAATAAATTAGACGAATTACTAAAAACGGTTATTTTACCAAACACCGAATACAAAGTTGCACAACGTTGGAGCGGAATTATGGGAGTAGGAGAAGTGAAAGCGACCATTGTAAAACCAATTTCTAAAAACATTTATTGCGCCGTAAGAATGGGAGGAATGGGTGTTGCAATTGGAAGTTTGATAGGTAAAGAAGCCGCGGAAATGATAAGAGAGTGACGAAGTAACGAAAGTTACGAGTGAAGATATTGAAACTTATTTTTCGTCACTTCCATCACTCCGGTTCCCGAGGCCCTTGAAGGATCGTCACTCGTCACTTCGTCACTCATTACGGTTTCGTCCAAAACTTAGTAGGATTATTCGTTTTGTAATTCGTAAACTTTACACCTGTTTTAGTATTTGTTTCCTCTGATTTTTGAGGCGTTTGAATGATTCCGTCTAAAGGTAAAAGTTCTACATAAGTGGCTTCATGCCCTTCTTTCCATGTTTCGTTATCATATTGACTAACAAGTGGTGTTTCTAATCGATACAAATTTTTCGCCATGTAATTATATAAATAATCTTCTTTTGTTTGTAGGAATTCTCTATTCCAATTGGCGTCTGCATTCAATACTAATGGTTGACCTGAAATTAAGCGTAATCTAACTTCTTCAATCCCTAATAAGTTTCCTTTTTCGTCCATTACATAAGCGTCGAAGGTTGGGTCAATCCATATCCATTTAGTTAGTTCTTGACTGTAAACCATATTGATTACATGACAATCATCGAAGACAGTATCCTTTGGCATGCAAGTAATAAATCTTGATTTTATACCAAGTGATAAATAGCATTCATTCAATATTGTCGCTAACATTCTGCAATTAACACCACGATTTTCTTTTTTACAAATGGAAATTAAATCAATGGCATTTTTTTGCAAAGGATTATTACTACTACCATCATGTCTAACTGTATTATGCACCCAATGAAGTAGATTGAAGATTTTGTTTAATTCGCTACCATTACCTGCAATGGAATCTAGTTTAAGTTCTTTTCTGATTTTTACCAAACTTGGATGTTCACTTGATTGGTAGGTAAATAAAGGGACATAACGATCATCTTTTTCATTATATAATGCCGCTTTTTTTAATTT
>CANFHU010000009.1 GCA_947446925.1 Flavobacteriia bacterium | reverse complement strand
TAGGTGTCTATTGCATCATGGTCCACCTCTTCCCATTCCGAACAGAGAAGTTAAGCCTGATTGCGCTGATGGTACTGCGATTTTGATCGTGGGAGAGTAAGTCGACGCCAATTTTATAAAACCCAACCAATATATGGTTGGGTTTTTTTGTGAAATAAAGTTTGGTAAACCAATACCCGGGGAGAGTATCCCGATAGCTATCGGGACGAACGCCACTTTTATAAAACCCAACCCTAAAAAGGTTGGGTTTTTTTGTGGAATAAAGTTTGGTAACATACCATCTAAATTTCAATCGTAATAATTTTGTATATTTATATATGGAATTTCAACTTATTTCTGAATACTCGCCAACTGGAGATCAACCTGTAGCTATAGAACAACTTGTAAAAGGTGTTTTAAATGGATCAGAATACCAAACATTATTAGGGGTAACAGGAAGTGGTAAAACATTTACGATAGCGAATGTTATTAAAGAAGTATCTAAACCAACGTTAATTTTATCGCATAATAAAACGCTGGCAGCACAGTTATATGGAGAATTTAAGCAGTTTTTCCCAAATAATGCAGTAGAATATTTCGTCTCTTACTATGATTATTATCAGCCGGAAGCTTATTTACCTGTTACAGGAACATACATAGAAAAGGATTTAGCAGTAAATGATGAGTTAGAAAAATTACGTTTATCTGCAACATCTGCATTACTTTCTGGTAGAAAAGATGTTATTGTAATTTCTTCTGTATCCTGTTTATATGGAATTGGAAATCCAAATGAGTTCAAGAATAGTATACAATATTTAAAAAAAGGAGAGAAATATAGCAGAAATAAATTTTTACTTCGTTTGGTTGAAAATTTATATTCTCGTTCACTAGAAGATTTTAAAAGAGGAACTTTTCGTGTAAAAGGGGATACGATTGATGTGTATTTAGCATATGCTGATTATGCCATTCGTTTCGATTTTTGGGGAGATGAGTTAGAGAACATTTATTCCATAGATCCATTATCTTCTACTAAAATTGAATCTTTAGAGGAAATTAATCTATATCCAGCAAACATTTTTGTTTCTTGTCCAGAAACTATCCATCGTGCTATTGATCAAATTCAATTAGACATGGTGACTCAGGTTGAAGGATTTAAGAAAGAAGGTAAAATAGAGGAGTCTAAACGTTTAGAAGAACGTGTTTCGTATGATTTAGAAATGATTCGTGAGTTGGGTTATTGTTCAGGTATTGAAAATTATTCGCGTTATTTTGATCAACGAGAGCCTGGGACTAGACCTTTCTGTTTATTGGATTATTTTCCAGAAGATTATTTAATGGTTATTGATGAAAGTCATGTGACTATTCCGCAAATTAAAGCAATGTATGGTGGTGATCGTGCACGCAAAATCAATCTGGTAGATTATGGTTTTCGTTTACAAGCAGCGATGGATAATCGTCCATTAAAGTTTGAGGAATTTGATGGGCTGGTAAATCAAACTATTTTTGTTTCGGCTACTCCTGCTGATTATGAATTAGTAAAATCAGAAGGAGTTGTCGTAGAACAATTAATTCGACCTACTGGTTTGTTAGATCCAATTATAGATGTGCGTCCAAGTATTAATCAAATAGATGATTTAATTGAAGAAATTCAAAAACGTATTCTAGTATCTGAACGAACCTTAGTTACAACGTTAACTAAACGTATGGCGGAAGAACTTCAAAAGTACTTGGATAAAGTAGGTATTGCTTGTCGTTATATTCATAGTGATATCGATACGATTGAACGTGTAGAGATTTTACGTCAATTGCGTCTTGGAGTTTTTGATGTATTAATTGGCGTAAATTTATTACGAGAAGGTCTTGATTTACCAGAAGTTTCTTTAGTCGCTATTTTGGATGCGGATAAGGAAGGGTTTTTACGGGATCAACGTTCATTAGTTCAAACGGTTGGCAGGGCAGCTAGAAATATTAATGGCTTGGTGATTATGTATGCGGATAAGATTACCAAATCTATGGAAATAACTATTGAAGAGACAGCACGAAGAAGAACGATGCAAATAGAATATAATGTCCAGCACGGATTGGTTCCTACCGCTTTGAATAAAAGTAAAGGTAGCATCCTCGAATCCACTGCAGTTGCTACAACGGATGAACAGTTGCATACTGCATACTTTAAAGATAAGCAGGATGCATTATTAGCTGCTGAACCAATTTTAGAATATCAAACGAAAGCACAATTAGCAGAAAAAGTTAGACAAATCAAAAGCAAAATGCAAAAAGCAGCTAAAGATTTGGATTTTTTAGAAGCTGCTCGTTGGAGAGATGAATTACAAAAATTAGAACAATTGTAATTTAATATGCAACTTTGCAATATATTTATAGTATGAAACTTTTCTTCTTTATAGCATCTTTATTTTTTATTTCTATTACCGGTTTTACGCAATCAAATAAAAACTTAAAAGTATACACAGATTATAATTTTTATTACGATCCTACCCTTGGTGAATATATTGAATTAAAATTTCAATTTGATGCTAGTTCTATTGTATTAGTTAAGGAAAAAGGTTGGTTTACTTCTAAGGTAGATGTTGAAGTTCAACTCTTGAAAGATTCTACTAAGATTCTACGAAAACTGTATACTGTTGAATCCCCGAAATACCAGGATAGTATTTTTATGGATTTCTTTGATGTTAAAAGATATCCTTTAAAACCAGGAAAGTATGAGTTTTTACTCACTTTGAAAGACCCTAATTCTTCACAAAAAGCAATTTTTTCAAAGCAACCCATCATAGTACCAGATTTGCATTCAAAAACTAGTATTTCAGATATTCAAGTATGCGAAAATATTCGAGAGTCTTCTGAGGTTACAATCTTATCTAAATCAGGGTATACTTTATTTCCAAGATTAATTAACTATTTCCCTGCGGATTGTATTTTTCTACCAACTTATTTAGAATTGTACCATCCTTCGAAGGATAGTATTTCCCTCCAACTGAAGACTGCTTTTTACAAACAAGGGGATACAAATGAAATTGTTGGTATGACTCGTATAGAACAGATTGTAATACAAGAGGTAACTCCAATCATTCAAAAGAATGTAATTTCAACTTTACCTACGGGTAGTTATAAGATGGTTTATTCGTTGTTGAAGGATAATGCAGTATTAGCTAAATCTGCATATTATTTTGATCGAACTAATGAGACTTTGGAATATGTTTCGACAGAAAATATTGTTTTGGATCCAATTTTCCAGACAAGTATTCCAAAAGATAGTTTACCCTACTATTTATTGAGTATAATACCAATTGCCAATCCCATGGAAATTCCAATTATAAATAAATTGGTAAAAGAAAATGAACTTGATAAAATGAGGAAATATCTTCAATCTTTTTGGGTAATTACTGCTGGTAGATTAAATGCTGCTAGTAGTTGGTTAAACTATAAAGAACAAGTTAAAATGGTAGAAAGAACGTATAGTACCTCCATATTTAAAGGATATGAATCTGATAGGGGTAGGGTGTATTTAAAATATGGACAACCTAGTGCAATTGCTACACGAGAAACTTCTCCATCTGAATATCCGTATGAAATTTGGCAATATGATAAAATCAAACAATTTTCCAACAAACGTTTTGTATTTTATAATCCAGATTTAGTAAATAATCATTATCAATTATTACATAGTGATATGCAAGGCGAATTGAAAAATTATCGTTGGCAACAATTGTTATCGAAAAGAAATTCACCAAATCAAAATATTGACGATCCTAATGATGGGAATAAAGAGCATTATGGTGGCGAAAGTATGGATGTGTATAATCAATATTAGTCAAGGAGATGTCTGAAATAGCAATTGTGATTTTAAATTATAATGGTAGAAAGCATTTAGAAACTTTTTTACCAATTGTAATCCGATATAGTCCTAATTGTAGAATTATTGTAGCGGATAATCAATCTACCGACGATTCACTTTCATTTCTTCAAGCGTATTACCCAACTGTGGAAATCATTGTAAATCCAGATAATGGAGGGTTTGCGAAAGGTTATAATGATGCTTTACGTCTAGTAGATGCACCTTACTATTTATTATTAAATAGTGATATCGAAGTTACAGAAGGTTGGTTAGACCCATTGTATTCAATGTTACAAGAAGAGGATGTAGCAGGATGTCAACCAAAAGTTTTGTCCTATTCTAATAAAACGGTATTTGAACATGCTGGTGCCGCTGGTGGTTTTTTAGATCGCAATTATTTTCCTTTTTGTAGGGGTAGGATTTTTGATTTGACAGAAGTGGATACAGGTCAGTATGATAATGCACAGGAAATTTTTTGGGCAACAGGTGCTTGTATGCTCATTAAATCGGAAATTTTTCACGCGGTTGGAGGCTTTGACGAAGATTTTTTTGCGCACATGGAAGAGATTGATATGTGCTGGCGCATTAAAAAAAATGGCTATACATTTAAAGTTGCACCTAGTTCTGTAGTATACCATGTAGGAGGCGGAACTTTAGCCTATAATTCTCCAACAAAAACTTATTTAAACTTTCGAAATAGTTTATTTATGATTACTAAAAATTACACAGGAATTTTAGGAATCAAAATTTTCTATCGCTTACTATTAGATGGTATTGCTGGTATGTTGTTTCTTTTAAAAGGTTCGCCTTTACATACTTTCGCTGTATTAAAAGCACATCGTGATTATTATCGAAAATTACCGCTCATGCTTCAAAAAAGAAAAAAAATAAAGCGTTTACATTTTCCTAAACAGAATTTAGTTGGAATGTATGTAGGGAGTATTTTGTGGGCACGCTATTTTAAAGGAATTTTGAAATATTCGGAGTTGAATTTTAGATTGTTTAAGCGGTAGAATTAGTATTAGTTTTTCTTTTTTTTTATTATTTTTCGCTCCTTGCTGGCACTGAGTTTGTCGAAGTGAGGAGGGATTAAAGGGAGGTGACAAGAAAACATTGATAATTTAGCATAATTTCCACCTTTTTTTAACTTCGTTGCTGCTTTCGCGGTCATTACCAAAAAAAGGTGGAGCCAAAAAAGTCTAGATCTTCATGAAGATTCTTTGAAAATTACGATTCATTCCACTGTCTGCATCCAAACTGAAAAACGCCTTTAACTAATTTTCAAAATGAAAATTAGAAGGCTGAGTTCAAACAAGGGTTAGACTACGTTACATTACTCTATTTTCTACATAATCTTCATTAATGGTCGTATTATATTTTCAATGAAATATAATAAATTTATTCTTTGCGTTTATTTACAATCCAATCCTCCATTTTTTTTCCTTGCTTAAAAGTCCCTCTTGATTCAATCACTTCTTCATTTAAATAAAAGATATATAGCCATAATCCTTCTTGTTTATCATTAACATAGTTGCCCTTTCCTTCTAATCTTCCATCTAGATAGTAATCTACAAATTCTCCTTGTAATTTTCCTTCCATATAATTCATACTTGCAGAGAGAATACCAGATTCAAAATAGTTTTCCCAATATCCATTTTTTAGGTCGTTATTGAATTTCCCTTTTTCTTTCAAATTTCCATTCGGGTAGTAAAACAACCATTCTCCTTCTTTTTTCCAACGATTAAATCTTCCTTTCTCTGCAATTTGTCCATTTTCGTAAAATTTCAACCAATTTCCAGTTTCATCGTCATTTATATAGGATTCTGTTTTTTCTACTTGACCATTACGGTAGTAAAATGTTCGTTCTCCATCCTTTTTCCCAAGTGAAAAATGGATAGTCATTTCCGTTTCTCCAGTAGGGTAGAAGTAAGTCCAGGTACTATCTTCTAAATCATTCCTATAAATACCTTTTTCTTTTAATGTGCCATCGTTATAAAAGGTTGTCCAATTACCATTTTTTTGATTATTACTATAATTTCCAATTTGTTCTATTTGATTGTTTTCGAAACGAGAAGTCCATTCACCTATTTTTTTTCCATTTTCATAATTCCCATTTCGCTTTATTTTTCCATTAAAATAAAATAAACTATACTCCTCCACTAATTCACCATGGTTATATTTACATCTTTCTTGGATTGTCCCATCTTCAAAATAGGAAATCGCCTCTCCATGAACTATTCCGGAAACGTAGTATTTTTTTACTTTTAGATTTCCATTTCCATAATATTCTTGGTATTCACCATCTAGTTTATCATTTACATATTTTTTTTTCTCTTTTAATTGCGTTGTACTATAATAACTTAGCCATTCTCCTTGTTTTAGCCCATTTGCAGTTTTACCTTTTTCTTTAATTACGCCATTTTCGTAATAATTTAAGGTTTCACCTTCCAATGTAATTATTTGCGATAAAGAACTGAATCTTAAAGCAATAATTAAAATAAATAATATGTATTTCATGTTTAATTTACTTTTATTTCAAATGTACACACTTTTTTCTTGGTTTTTACTTGTTATTTAACAAACTATTATTACTTTTGCTATGGAGAATTGGCAGAGTGGTCGATTGCGGCAGTCTTGAAAACTGTTGTACCGAAAGGTACCGTAGGTTCGAATCCTACATTCTCCGCTAAAAAAGCCTTACAAATCGTGAGGCTTTTTTTATTTAAAGTGGTTATTATGAAAAAACTTTCCATACTTATTCCTGCCTATAACGAAGCGAATACCATTCATTTAATTTTGGACAAGGTTAAATCTGTTGAATTAATAGGTGGTGTTGAAAAGGAAATTATTCTTGTAAATGATTGTTCTACAGATGCTACGGAAGATGCTGTACATACATACATGCTAGCAAACCCAGAACTTTCGATTTCGTATTATAAACATGTCTATAATCAAGGAAAAGGCGCTGCGATTCATACTGCGATTCAAAAAGCTACTGGAGATATGTGTATTGTGCAAGATGCAGATTTAGAATATGATCCAGCAGAATTTAATATATTATTGAAACCATTGTTAGATGGTTTTGCGGATGTTGTTTATGGTTCTCGTTTTATTGGAGGTAATGCGCATCGTATCTTGTTCTTTTGGCATACGATTGGAAACAAGTTTTTGACAACCTTATCTAATATGATGACCAATTTGAATTTAACCGATATGGAAACGTGTTATAAGTTATTCAGAACGGACATCATTCAAGGAATTTCTTTAAACGAAAAACGTTTTGGATTTGAACCAGAGGTTACTGCTAAAATTGCTAAAATTGCTAAAATTCGTATTTACGAAGTAGGCATTTCGTATTATGGAAGAACGTATGAAGAAGGGAAGAAGATTGGTTGGAGAGATGGGTTTAGAGCGATTTATTGTATATTAAAATATCGTTTTAGTAAGTGATTAATTTAAGTTTGAGTGATTTTTGATTGAAAAAAGGTTTAATCTTTTTTATATTGATACTAGATATTACTCTTTCATAGATCAATTGATAGTATACGTTTACTAAGTAGGTTGACAATAATATGAAATAACAAAATTTCTTTTCACCTCCCTTTGTCCCTCCTCAAGGAGGGAAATTTATTTTACATAAAAATAAAGATTATTATCTGATTAATTTTTCTGTTCTTTTGGCTTGACCAAAAGTTAAGTCTGCAAAAATAATTTTCTAAAACTACGGAACATTCCAGTCATTAACCCAAACTCGCAAACGCAGTTCGCTTGCCTCTTTCAGGATGCAAGACTGCTGAGTTCAAACAAGGGTGCATTTCCTTTCATTTATCCTTGTTTTCGTAAAATCATTTTTAAGGGCGATTAAAAATCTTTACCAAAATCAAGTATAATTTCTTTCTAAAACGCTAAACATATTTAATCTTAAAGGATTAAATTAAGTTTTAATATTGTCACCTCCCTTAATCCCTCCTCGAGGAGGGAAATCAAACACCCTCTATAAATTTGATGATTAGCAATGGTTTAATAATCTAATTCAGGTTGATTTAGGTTTTGTATTGTCACCTCCCTTTCCCGAAAGTTTTCGGGACCCTCCTCACATCGATAAACACAGCGCTAGCAAGGGGTGAGGACAAATTTTGTCTATAATCTAATGTATTTTAGGATTGTTTCTTGGTTATGATATTCACTTTCTATGTTTACTTTGATAAGGTAAAAAGCACTTTTTAAACCAAGATCCATTTCTTTTGAATCGATGTATAATTCGATTTCTCCTGGATATAATTCTGTAAATGATTGCGTAGAAATTTTATGGCCGATTGTGTTATAAATTTCTACCGTAGCGTTTGCTCGTTCTTTATTTTCAAAACTTACTCGAAGTAAATCATTGCCTGGGTTTGGAAACAGTTTTACAGGTATTTCTGAGTTAGTAGTATATGGTTGCGGACATTTAGGGTCTTTTTGTATTGTTTTTTCAACAGTACCATTCGAATTATACAATTCAAACCAATCGATTGTTCCAACACCATATTTCCCTCTAAATTTTATATAGATATCGTGTATGCCACTTGTTGGCTTAATAGGAAAAACATTTTCTTCGAAAATATCCCAACCACCTGTACTTTCGGTAATATATTCACCCAAGATTTCCCCCATGAAGCCATCCATACGTACCTGTATGTTTTGCCAGGCATTGCTACAAGGAACAGCATATCTAATTTTACAGGCATCTAGTAAGGTGTCTCCAAAATCTACTTGTTTAAATACAATCCAATCTTTGTTATCTAACTCTATTAGTTCATCACCAAGTATTTTAGTTCCTTTTTGTTGGTCTGCGTTTTCAGCATCTAAAAATATTCCTTTTTCGGGAAAAGGATTAAATATTTCTAAGGTATTGGAAGGCTCTGAAATACCGTATGCATTTTTTGCGCGAATTTGATATCGGTATTCACCACCAGTTTGAAATGCGTCGTTATATGTTAATTCTGATGCTGCTACTTTAGCAATAATTCGGTAGTCTTCGGTAGATAATTTTCTTTCAATATAAAATGAGTCTACCATTCCGAATGGATATTCCCAAGAAAAGAGGGTGATTTCTGGTGTATTAGTTACAATTTTTAAATGGATGGGTGCTTTTGGTGCATAGTATTTTTCATTTGGAACTATCAAAGTTGAACCGTATTCCCAGGGAATACTACCACTTTCTATAGCGCCTAAATCAGGAAGTGAACCATTAAAATCTTTGGTGAATTCTGATGTAATCCCTTTATCAATAGGATAACTGTATTTCCGTAATTGGAAATTATCATTTTGCGGATCTTGAAAAATATTGTCCTCAAAATAAATGTAATTGGAATCCATCTCTGTACCATAAAAGGCATCGTAGTTCCATTTTGTTTTTTTGTTTGTATTCGTGAGGTTGTTGAAGGTTTTTACATTTTTAATTTCCGTTCCATCTGGCCCCCAAGAACCCATTGAATAGGTGTTTTTATATAAAGTATTATTATATATTTGATGATAATTGTGCGGTTTATTAATATTAATTCCAGTACCAGCATTGTTTATTATATTATGATGGACCTTGAAGTTGTATGTCCAATTATCCAAATAAATACCAGTCTGATTTTTTGTTCCTAAATTATCGTGTATGTAATTATATGCTATATCTGTATCTTTCCCGTCTGTCCAAAAAGCATATGTTAACCCAAGGTCATTACAAATTAAACCACCATGATGAATGTTATTGTACATAATTTTACTTTTCATCAAATAACTATGCAATAATAAACTTCGTCCTCCATAAGATATGTCATTGTATGTAATTTCATGATTTAAACCTGCAATACTAATACCTGAACAATCATTTCCAATCCAATTGAAATCGTTTATTATATTATTTTTTATTTTATGTCCTTTTCCCCATATTGTGATTCCATCCCCCCAAGTATGTGCAATAAAACAATTTTCTACTAAATTAAATTCACCGGAAACCTCTATTCCGTTCCCTTTCCAATTTTCAGGTGAGTTTAAATTACTCCAATCAGGTCCATCAGCGGACCAACTATCTGCAGGTGTTGGGTTTTTATTCGGTAAAGGGCTGAACTTTTCAAAACCATTTTTGAAAGTGAAAAATGGTGTTGCATTTTTTATTGTACAGTTTTTGAGTTCAGAATTTGAATTGTTTTGCAGATTTATTTTACCTGCAAAAAAATGAAGTCCATTGAATACTAGGTTAGAACTATTCGAAGCATCAAGAATATAATTTTCTATTCTTGCTTCAACTTCGTAAAAATCTTTATTTTGAATATTTTCTGGTATAAAATAAAGCGTATTATTTTCATAATGCCATTCATTTATTTGATCTAAAAAAGCAATATTGTTAAACAGGTATACATTACCAGTATCAGTATATTCTTTTATTTTCCAAAACCAAAACGTACTATCTAAATAATTTTGATTGCCACTGAATGATTTAATTGTGTCAACAACAGAAATTATTTTCCCACTGAAAAGGCCACATAATATTGTATTGGATCTATTAAATTTATCTGTTCCTTTTACATCTATTTTACCATTATTATATGCAAATGCAGATGCACCAACGGTGTAATTAATTTTATTTTCAGTTCGATTTGGAAAAGACGCTTTTGTTAAGTTTTGGCCATTTACAAAGAGGTCAATTATTGGTTTTTCAGTATAAAATTCTAGTCTATTGTTTTGAATTTTGGGATTTGTCAATTTAGAAAGGTTAATTATTTCGACTAGTTCATTTTGGTAATTTTGTATAACAGTTTTTTTATTGAATTTTTTATTATTTAGATTTAAAAACTCATAATATTTTCCTTCTCTAATAAAAAGTGTATCTCCATCGTTTAACTTTGAAATACCGTAAGTTATTGTTTTAAATGGTGAAATTAAACTTCCCACATTTATGTCAGAGCCTTCAGTTTTGTTAACAAAATAAGTACTAGCCCTAAGACAATTAATACCAGATAAAATAATTAAACAGACTAATAATACTTTTGTATTTTGAAATGACATCTACTTTATTCTTTAGTTTTGAATATGTTTTTATACGAAATAACTTTATTTATCATTATTTAGTTTGATATTAAGATAAAATTTGATTAAAAAAATATCTTTTATAGTTGCCTTATTTATTATAACAATATATTATCCAATTAATTCATTGCATGTAATTTGAACTTGTTTGTTTATTCAGTTTATTAACAAAAAATCACCAGATTTTTTCTAGACTTGCTTTGTTAAACTCTTTTCTTTTTGTAATGAATATTGAATCCGAATTATTTCG
Organism: Flavobacteriia bacterium; assembly: GCA_947446925.1. Taxonomy (GTDB): domain Bacteria; phylum Bacteroidota; class Bacteroidia; order Flavobacteriales_D; family Crocinitomicaceae; genus CANHVK01. The sequence goes on along the minus strand of CANFHU010000009.1, from coordinate 101,885 downwards.
TAACTGCAAGGGATTCTTTTTTCTATCGATACGATTTAACCATGCTAACGGTGTTAAAAACAAAAAGAATACGATACTTAATAATACATTGGGCATAATTAGCCCTAATATTTCCGCCAATTTATTCCAAACCAAAATGATTTTATCGTTTATTTTTTCTGAAAATATTGCTATTAATCCAATTACTATTCCAAAAATAAAAAGTGGTTTATAGTTGAAATAATTTGACAGCAAAATAAAGCCAATTACTATTGTAAGCGTTGATTTATAATTATTCATTTTTTAGATTTTATTTAAGAAAAAATATTTTCGAATTTGTTTTTTCCTCAGCCATTATTTCATATGCTAATTTAGCATCTTTTAATTTTATTTCAATATATTGATTCCACTTTGATTCAGTAATTATAATGTTTACTTTGTATTCCTTAATAAAATTTCGGAGTTTACTTCTTTCATCAAAATTATATATTTCCCCATTCACATTAAATTTATTATCACCTCTAAAAAAAGACAAACTAGTAATGAAAAATGGTAGATCAAAATTATATTCTTTTGAAAGAAAGTCGAATTTATTACTGGGAATATAAATGTAATCATTATGTATTATATTGCTAAAATAAATTGAATTGATATTTTTTAATTGATTGATTTTATTTATTGATTGTATTTTAAATTTTTTAGAAATACTTATGTTCAGATTGTTTTTAAACTTCGAATTATTTTCAATATTTGATTTGAAATAATTGAAAACCATATTTATAATTAAAGTAAACAGTAAAAATAGCATGAATTTTCTTGAATCGATGGCTAGAATTAACTCAATAAAAAATATCGTTAAAAAGACCGGTGTGCTATTGTTAATGATTTGACTATTATCTACAAAAGGTTTATGAATTACAACAAAAAACATTGAAACTGTAATGCCTAGATATAATGAGATAGAAAATACAAAAGAATTTATTTTTACACTTATTTTTTGTTTAAAATAAATAAAAACAAAATATATTAAAATTGATAAAGTTGGGATTAAAGTTTCATAAAACAGTTTGTAATTTAACTCGATTAATTGAATTACATAAAATTTAACGTCTTTAATTTCTAATTCAAGTTTTAAATGAGGATTTGTAGCTTTTATTTTTAGAAATAAGGCATATGAAATGTATGTTGCTAAAAGTATTAAAACAAACAATTTATTTTTTTTTGTTTTATTATTATTTAATATATAAAAAAAAGATAACAAAAAAATAGTTATTGAAATGCAAATAGTTATCGTAGGGTATAAAAAGGTGCTAATTGTTAAAAATATTAAACTTAACCGTTGATGATTTAATTTGTAGAAATAAAAACTTATCAGTAAAGGAAAATATATTATTGAAGTTTTAAATTGAGCAGCTTCATATATTCCTCGATAATTACTTAATAATGGATTTAAAATATCATTATGTGACCCTATAAATATTTTATTAGCAAAAATAACACCAAAAGCTAATGTAAAGCTTATAATTGGGTTTTTTAATTTGTTTTCTAATATCCCCGTAATTACCAAAATACTTGTGCTTATCAAGATTGGGTATACAACATATATTAAAGTATATATTTCAGATTCTTCGGTAATTGCTGTAATAAAACCTGTAATCCAATAATCTCCATAGTGGTAAAGCATAGTTTTTTTTGATGTTATAAATACATCAAACAAACTATCTAAAGATTCAACACCGACACTGTAAATAGATTTTGAAAGTTTTCCCCAATATATAAAATCATAATGAAAATTATTTTTTTTTAAAGAAAAAAGCAATAAAAAAACTATGTAACTAATTACAATGTAAAAAATAATTTTTTTGTTTAATATCAGATTTATTTTGATTGATTTTCTGTAAATTCCAATAAATATGATGCATATAAAAATTAAAAATTGATAGTTTAGTATTGTATTGAAATTCGTTTTAACACATGCAATTAAGGATGAACTAAATAAAAAACCTATCATTATAGAAAGTCCAAATTCTAAAGTTTGATTTGGTCTTTTCATATTTACATATGCAAATAATATATTCAAAAAAACATTTCCTATTACATAAAAAAAAACATTTCCTATTAAAAAAGTTATGACAAATCCTATTTCCAAATTTTATTATTATTTAATCAGTTGTTTTTATAAATAACAAAGATAGATGTTCCAAATGGAAATTTAAATCCTCTCAATAGTAAATTATTTTCTAGAATGTTCATTTTTAATAATAATTTATTCGTCAAAGTAGATATTGAATCTAAATCAGATTTGTTTTCTTTTTTAGTGATATTTTCGATTACTTTTGAAATTACAATAAATACAAAAAGTATTGGAAGTCGATATGTAATTGATAGCTTCGTTAATCCAATGTTTTTTACAGTAGCATTTAATGATTTAATTGTATATCTTTTTTTTGTCTCAACCACAATGTCATGTTTTCGTTTTAATATTTCAAAAGCAGGTAGGTTTAAAATTAATAGTCCGCCTGGGTTTAAAGCATTTTTGAATTTATTTAAAACTTTTTTGTCATCTATTATGTTTTTATGATACAGAACATCCGAAGATATAATTACATCGTATTTTTGGTTAGGATCCCATGTATTTAAATCCTGTTGAAAACAGTAATCCAATCCTCTTTTTTTACAGAAGTTAACAGCATCTATTGAATAATCAAATCCTTGAAGATTACTATAACCTTTTTGAGTTAAAAATTCTAATAAACCACCAGTTCCACACCCTGCATCTATGATTTTTGCATTCGAATTTATTTTTTGTTTTATAAGTGTTTTTAAAATCAAAGTATGTAAAGCCACATACCACCAATATTTATGTTCGTTTTCAAACATATTTTTATACTCACTTGTATGCATGCTTTATTTATTTTTTGTTTTTTTTCGAATGATGTATTGCGGTTTATTCGTTTGGGCAATAAATAGCCTGCCTAAATATTCACCAATTCCACCAATCGAAATTAATATAATTCCTGAAAAAATTGTTACAGTAATAATAATTGCAGAATAACCAGTTGGAATATCTGGATTAAACATTTTTTCAAATAGAGAAATTATTGCAAAAACAAACCCTGAAAAGGCACTTACAAATCCTAAGATGATGGAAAGTCTTAAGGGTAGAATCGAAAAATTGATAAACATATTTGACCAAAGCGAAACTAACTTAGATAGTGTATATCCTGATTTCCCTTCATTTCTTTTGTGGTGATCTACTTTAATCTTTCCTATTTTTGATGTGGATCTGAGTATTAATCCATCAATATAAGGAAAGGGTTGTTTGTATTTTATGATTTCATTAATTAAAAAACGATTTACACCTTTAAAACTTGATAAGTAAAGATCTTTGGGTTTGTCAAGCATTTTTGTAGCTACAAAATCATTGAATTTACTACCTACATTTCTAAAAAAAGCATGCTGTTTTTTTTCATAATAAGTATATACAACATCCACGTCTTTTGATTGAATTTCTTGAAAGATTTTGTGTACTTCTGAAATTGGATTTTGAAAATCATCATCCATAATTACAGCGAAATCTCCAGTGCATTCGTTTAATCCTGCCATTACCGCATTGTGTTCGCCAACGTTTTTAGCTAAAGAGCAAAAGACAACTTCATCGGGGTAACGTGTAACCAAATCGTCACAAATTTTTTCAGAATTATCAATAGATCCATCATTGATTAGTACAATTTCTGTATTGTAATTTTCTAATTCTCTGATCAGTGTATCTACTAATTTCGCAATTGTATTTTCACTGTTATATACAGGTATTATTATAGAAATAGTTGTTTTAGTATTCAACATTGCTTTTTGAAATTATTTATTACTGCACAAACATACTCGATTTCAGTTGTAGAATTTGCATAGGAGATTGGTAAACTAAGAATTGTAGTATGAATTTCTTCTGAAATAGGGTAGTTACCTGTTAATATGTTTTTGTATCCTTCTTGTTTGTGTGGAGCGAGTGGGTAGTGTATTTCTGATTGAATATTGTTCGAAAACAAGTATTCTTTTAATTCATTTCTGAAAACTGTTCTGATAGGATAAATATGATACACATTTTCTTCAGAATGTATTGGTTTTATAATATGAGGATTATTTATTTTTTGATTGTAGATTGCGGCTAGTTTGGATTTGTGTAAATTAATTTTATCAAGTTTTTGTAATTTTATGGTCAAAAATAAAGCTTGAATTTCGTCTAATCTAGAATTTATACCGATGTACTTATTATAGTATTTTTTCTCAGACCCATAATTTCTTAATGCCTTTAATTTAACATATAGTTCTTCTGAATTTGTCGTAATAGCACCTCCGTCCCCTAAAGCCCCTAAGTTCTTTGTAGGGTAAAAACTGAATGCCCCTATGTCTCCAAATGCTCCTGCCTTCGTGTTATTATAAGATGCTCCGTGCGCTTGCGCACAATCTTCAATTACTTTCAGATTGTATTTAGTGGCAAGTTCAGCTATTTTGTCCATATCACAAAGTTTGCCGTATAAATGAACAGGCATGATTGCAACTGTTTTTTCCGTTATTTTTTTTTCTATTCGTGAAACGTTTATAAGGTAATCATCAATGTTTGGTTCAACTAATACGGGGGTTAATCCTGCATTGATTATACTTAAAATGGTAGCGATATAGGTGTTACTAGGAACTATCACTTCACATTTATCTGGGAATTCAAAAACTTTTAAACCCAAATAAAGCGCATCTAATCCGTTTGCAAGGCCTAAACAGTATTTCGAATTGTTGTATTTTGCAAAATTAGTTTCAAAATTATTTACGTTTTCCCCTAATATATACCATCCTTTCTTCCAAAATTCAGGTAGTTTAAATTCAAATTCAGTAATAAATTCTTGATTTAACTTTTGTAAATTTTCGTATAAAATCATATTTTGTTTAATATTTTTCAAAAATATAATCTGATTCTTGATATTCTTCGGATGCTAAAACCAAAAGTACTGTATTGGGTAAAAAATCATACATTTCGTGCCAATCTTCTGGATTGATTATTAAACATTTTGAAGGGTCATTTAATTCAAATGTTTCCTCACTTCTGTTATTGTTACAATAGATTTTACACCCACCAGTTACACATACAGCTGCTTGTGTCGTCTTGTGGTGTCTATGTGCTCCGCGTTTTTCGTCATTTAAATTGTAAATGTAAAAGACCCGTTTGATGTCAAAAGGCACAACTTTTTCAATGACAGTTAAACAACCTCGTTTATCGTTAAATGAAGTCAGATTTATAAGATGAGGCATGAATAAAATATATGAGATAAAATTAATAAATTTCTCTTTTATTAGTTATTTTTTATTTTTATTTTTATTCTTTTTCTTTTTCTTTTGCTGAAAAAATCAATTTTTTTCAGTAATTCTATATTATGTTAACTTATGAGTACTCAAATCGAATTTAATTTATTACCTCTCGAAATTTACAATGAAATAACTACTTTTTTTGGATCTGGAATAAAAACTATTTTAGATGTTGGCAGTAATTTTGGACAATCATCCATTACTTACGCCAATTCATTTCCTAATAGTAAAGTTTTTTCTGTAGAAGCAGATTTTGAAATTTTAGCTATTTTAAATAAAAATATTCATGATCATAATTTGGTTAATCAAATTTCTACTTTTGGCATTGCATTGGATGAGACCTCATCAGAACGTAAGTTATATAAATTTGATAAAAGAACTGATGCTAGTTTAAACGATGATAATATAGAAAACTATACTAGATTTAATTCATTATTAATGCCGTTATCTCTTTTAGAAATTAATCCTACCTTGGTGGTTTCTGATGAAGTTTTAATTGAAACAGTTTCTTTAAAAGATTTTGTTAAAAAAGAAAATATAAAGGACATTGATTTACTTCATTTGTTTGTTCAAGGTTCTGAATTAAATGTATTAAAAGGAGCTGAGAATTTTACACATAATATCAAAATGATTTGGTTAGAGGTATTTAATGATACGCTTTATTCTAATCAACCTTTGAAATCTGAAATTGAAAATTATTTATTGAAAGTTGGATTTACAAAAATAAAAGAGTCAAGTCAAGGTTTTACAGGTAAACAACTTTGGGTAAATTATCGTTGGTTTCCTAGGAAGCGTATCACACATAAATTATGGAAGTTATATAGTGATGTTTTTAAAAGAAATAAACATGTTGTTTTAAAAGAAGAGCAATTTAGTTCTAAGTCCTATTCTCAAATAGGGGAAGATTTAATCTTAAATTTTATTTTTAATTCAAAAGGCATAGATACTTTCAATTATTTAGATATTGGAGCAAATCATCCTTTTTACATTAATAATACCTATAATTTTTATCTAAATGGAAAACGTGGTATTAATATTGAACCAAATCCTAATTTATTTCAATTATTAACAAAATATAGGTCACAAGATATAAACTTGAATATTGGGATTTCCGCTAAAAAGAGTGAGTTAACTTATTATCATTTCGATGTGCCTGCATTAAATACATTTTCGTTAGAAGAGAAAAATAGGTATTTGACTTTAGGGCATAAATTAATTCATCAGGAAATATTAATAGTAGATACTATCACTAATATTGTAAATAAATATTGTAATCGTATTTTCCCTAATATTTTATTTGTGGATGTAGAAGGTTTAGATTTCGAGATTATAAAATCAATAGATTTCAAATCCGAAAATACTCCTAATGTAATATGTATAGAAACACTTTCCTATTCTAAAGATAATACTGGAGTAAAGAATATTGAATTAATAGACTATATTATTTCAAATGGTTATTTTTTATATGCTGATACTTATGTGAATTCTATTTTTGTCAATTTAAAATTTTGGAAAAATTTATCTTAATATAAAGTTATATGAACATTTTTTTTAAAAAAAAATATCGGGATTCACTTTTGTTTTTATGTTTGTTATTATCCGTTTTTATCCTAAGAATTGATTCTTTTCAAGATTTTTTGCTTAATATAGATGAAGCAGAGTGGATTTATTGTGTTAAAAGATGTGTTTCTAATAGTATACCATTTTGGGGATTTGACTCTCATACCACGGGTCCTGTTTCTATTTATTTACTCACCCCCTTTTATTTTCTGAGTTCGGAACTATCTGTAGTTGGATTGCGAATTTATGGATTGCTTTTTATGATATTGTTTTCTTTTTTTGTGTTTAATACACTTGTTAAAAAACAGAAATTGGAATATTCTCTTGTGTTTATCTCTTTTTTATTTATTCGCGACAAAGATTTTTTCGCCTATAATACAGAATGGATGTTGATACCTTTTTTATTTTTATTTGTTTGTTTGAGTCAAATGCGTTTTGACTCGTCTTTTAAATTTAAATTGTTTTTACTCGCTTTATTGAATGTGTTATTACCCTTGATTAAATTTCAAAGTATTTTAATTGTTTTTTTTATTGCTTTGTTCATTATTATTCAGTTTTGTCATAAAAACAATTTTCAAGCTTTGAAATGGTATCTTTTTTTCAATGTTTTGATTTTTTTAGTATGTCTTTTACTTATCCAAATTACTACTGGATTACGTGAGTTTTATTATTACTATATTGAGCGAAATCTCACTTATGCATCTTCTTTTGCTACTAAACCAATTAAAATAATTGTGATTGAATATTTTTATTTATTATTTAAGCATTTTTCTTACCATCTTTTTTTTATTTGCTTTTTATTTTTCAATTTACTTTTTTCAAAAAAACAACATTTTATTCATTTAATTAAAGCACTTCGTTTTGAACTGTTATTTACGCTTGTTTGTTTGTTAACCGTTTTTTTTCCAAAGAATAATTTTTTACATTATTATCAATTTTTATTTGTTCCTTTTACTTTTATAATTGTTAAACTTTTGTTTTTAACAGATTCATTTACTTTTAAAAATTTAATTTTTCTTTTGTCTTTTTTCTTAATTCCTTTTGGGATAAGTTCTACAAACAAACTATACAATAAATTTATTACAGGGAGTAGTGTAAACACTCTTTATTATGAAAGGGTAAATACGGATGGAATTCATACAATTTTGAATTCTATTCCAAAAAAGTCATCTGTTTTTGTTTTTGGTTGGCATAAAGCTTTGCCTTTGTATTATTATTTACGAAATTCCAATGTATTTACCAATTCTTCTGGACATACAACTTTTTTATTGGAATTAAATGAAAACAAACTTATTTATCAAAATGAGAAAAAAAATGTACTTTCTGTATTGATACATTCCAATGTAGTTGTAGATGCTGAAAATGTGTTGGATCAGTTACAAGATAAAGAAATTAATGATGCACTCAAAGAATCATTCCATTTGATGAAAAAAACTGCTGAATACAAGGTTTTTATTAGGAAATAAAAATGATTATTGATTGTTATTTTTTATTTTATAATGTATGTTTTTTTGATCCATTGCATTTTTCAAGGTCATTAATAAGGTTGAAATGATGATCGAGCTAAACATGATTAATATTCCGTTTATTAAACCTATAATCAAAGTGCTTGACCAGCCAATTAGTGCCGTGTGCGTATAGTATTTTGCATAAAGAATGTACCCTGATATGCCAGCGAAAGTTACAATCATTATTATAAACACCTTTATTTGAAAATATATTAATTCTTCGTGGTATTCAATGAATGATTTTAATGCATGTATCAATAGGTTTTTAAATCCCATTTTCGTTTTTCCTTTCAGTCTTTTGTTGCGATCGTATTGAATGTATTCAATATTGAATCGTTGTTTGGATAAAAAGGAAGAAAAATGAAAAAAGTGTTTTTCTGCTATTGCATTTAGCACTTTTGGGCTAATCAATGCATAATTTCCAAAATTGATTTGTTTTCCTGTAATTAACTTGAAAAGTATTTTATAACAGAAGTAGGAGATTTTAAATGTAAGGTTTTCTTTTCTTTTCCCCCTAGTTACAAATACGACGTCGTAATTTGTTTTATTCGCCAATTCCACCAGTGCATCTGGATTGTCTTCTCCGTCTGAGTCCATTATGATGATTCCTTTGCATTTATCAATATGGTTCTGTTTCGCATAGATTGTCCCTTGTCTAATTGCATTTTGATGCCCTGCGTTACTGTTCATTTCAATTATTTCTTTTGAAATGTTTTGAGAATTAAAGACATGTTTTTCTATTAATTCAGCACCATTATCAGTAGATCCATCATTTACGAATATTAATTTGAAATGATCTTTCAAATTAGTTAACTTATTTTCTAATAAATTTAATAAATCGATGATTAAATCACTTTCGTTAAAAAAAGGAAGAATTATAATGTAATATTTATCGTCATTTGATTTCATTTTAATTTGTTTTTTGATATATTCCTATTAGTGATTTCCCAAAGGCATTACAAATCAATTTGTCTGATAGTTTAGTAATTGGTATTAATTTCTTATCCCAAAAATGAATGTTTTTAATTGTAGGCGTATTTTTTTTAAGTATCAATTTGTTTGTTAATGATGCAAAAAAACCTAAAGAATCTAAATAAAACAGCTTTTTTTCTTTCAATTTTTCATTTATTTCTTGGCGTAGTAATTTTTTATCGTATCTCCTGAAGTGTCCTATTTTTTTATCGAATTCTGAATATAAAAAATTAAACGCAGGCACTAAAATGATTAAACTTCCACCTTTATTTAATTTATTAGTTATTATATCGATTTCTTTGTTTGAGTCTTCAATGTGTTCTAATACATCAATATAGATGATTGTGTCAAAAGTTTTGTCAGTATTTTCTATTGTTCCATTGATAATTTTACTCGTTGTTATATTTGTTTCTATGTGATTTTTTTTAATTTGCGAACATAAGTTTGAATCTGGTTCTATACATGTGATTGAATTAATTTTATCTATGTTTATTAAATAATTTGTATTAATACCTATTCCTGCTCCCACTTCTAATACATCTCCATGTATATATTCTGTTATTTTTGAACAAAAGTATTTTTTCCAATTTGTAGCATTTTTAAATAATTCTAGTTCATTTCCAATGTAATTATTTGTCTCCATTAAATTTATTAATTTAAAAATTGTAAGTTATTGTTTATTTTGTAAAAAGTATAGGTCAATATTTTATAAATATAATAGTCAAAAAATAATGAAAAACATATATTTATTATTGGATGTTTTTTATTATTTACTTTATAATAAATTAAAAAAATAAATATCATTTTGTCTCTTTTGTATATATAGATTTTTCTAAGTTGATTGCTTTCCAATCTTTTTGTGTTTCTATTGATGTATAATGAGCTAATTCAGGAGTTATTAAATATTCAAATTCTAATAATTCATTCATTTTTTGCTGAGAATTATACCATTTTTTTGCATCTGATTTTAGTTCATAAGGTTCATTATTTGACATTAGCGTGAATTTTTCCGGATAACTATGTGCTAATTGTTTGTTTTTTAATTCACCATATTCGTACATGTACCTAATACTTGTGTTTGACCAACGATCGATAAAAAAAGTGTGGCTATTTTTTTTATTTAATTTAAGCAGATCTGTATATATTTCAATTGGTTTGTCGAATTTCGGTAAAAATACAGGTGCATTTTGTTGTAGAATAAAAATTAATATAGTTGTTATTGAAATTTTCGTCCAATTATTATTTAAAATAGCACCAATTTTTTTATGCATAATAAGTAACATACTTATTATAATTGGCAAGGTAATAGCGTTACAACGTGCACTAGCTAAATCGAAAGGGTATTTTCCAAGTACCGATAGAAATATGAAAGCTACATTTATACAACATGTGTATATCAAAATTATTTTTTTTGTTTTAATGGCTACTATTAAGATTGTAAGTAATAAACTAAGCATTACAATATTTAGCGGTGTATATAAGAATTCTAAGTTACCATCTAAGTAATTTAAATATGGTAACTTATTTGCAAACTTACTTTGTGTGGAATACGAAAAAAAATACACTCCCATTGAAATTATTATGAATGGAGTGAAAATTAGGGCAGCTAATTTAATTCTATTTTTTATGGTGTCATTTGGGTTATATATTTTTGTAAATACTACGACTAATCCAATAGACACGGTTATTAATGTTGAATACCTTGAAGTCATGAGTATTGCTGACATGATTGAAAATAAAAATATTGATTTGTGTTTTGAATCTTTATTACAAACCTCTATTGCTAATATAATAATTACTATTCCTAAAAGTTCCATTGAATATGCGCGCAATTCGAAAGCCGTCTCGTATAAATTAGGAAAAAGAAATATTACAAAAGAGAATAAAGTAGAAACGAAAATATTTTTGTTTTTCAGATACAAAATATAAATAATAAGACTATGTGCTGCAATGTAAAATAGAAAGGGAAGTAAACGTAAAAAACTTTGGTTTGTATTTATTTTTGACCAATATCTTATAATTATTGTAAATCCACCTGGATCAAGATTAAAGTATTTATTTAAATATATTGCATCATAAAGGCTACCTATTTTTGTAAAAGCTTGTGCATCTGGTTTAATTCCATTAGAAATCCAAAATTGTACTGCTTCATCGAACCATAAAAATGGATAATGGATATTAAGTGAAATAATTGATATAATACTAATTAAAATGATTGAAATCCCTATATTGAAATATATTGTTTCAAATGAATTTTCTTTCAAATAATTAATAATTTTTTTAAACATACATTTAGTTTACTGCATTTTTTAATTGTTTGAATAATTTTAATCCATGCTTTACAAATGAAAAAGATTTTACACTTGGGTTTCCTGCATATCTTTTTTTGAAGTGTATTGGTAGCCAAAGAATATTACTTTCTTTTTTTAATAAAACAGAAAGTAGAATATTTGCAAGGTGAAAATCAGTTGGTATTTTGTGAATGACTTTTTCAAGTTCTTTAGCGGACATCATTCTATAAGGTACATTGCCATCTTTAATCCAATATCGAGTCGAAATTAGTGTGAATATCTGTACAAATTTTGATATTAATACTCTATTGAATCCATCTTCTCTACTTGTTCTGTTCCCGAAAATATTAATATCGTAGTTTCCTGTATTTTCAATAAAAGTTTCAAAAAATCGAACATCACATTGCCCATCACTATCAATTTGAAAAATCCAATCTGCACCTTGTTGAAGGGCATATTTGTAACCATATACACAGGTTTGTCCATGGCCTGAATTTTCTTTATCCATGATTACAATGTTGTCTAGTTCGTTGGCTAAGTGATTTATTATGCTTAGTGTATTGTCTTTGCTACCGTCGTTAATTATACAAATGGTATAATTAATTTTTAAATTATTGATTTTTTCAAACCATTCTCTTACTACATAAGAGATGGATTGTTCTTCATTATATACAGGTAATATTAACCAAAGGTTTTTAATCATTTTTAGTTATTTTTTCATACAAGGCAAGTGCTTTTTCAATTACTTCATCCGTGTTATAATATTTATATTCTGCAAGCCTTCCACAAAAATAGACATTATTTAATTTAGTTTCTTGTTCTGCTAAGGATTTGTATTTTTCATATATTCTTTCGTTTTCAAGGTTTGATATTGGATAATATGGATCACCATTGTTTGTTGGGTATTCATAACTTATTACAGTATTTGAACATTCTTGTTTTGTAACGTGTTTTATTTCAACTGATCTTGTGTATTTAAACTCATCTGAATAATTTATTTGAACGTTTTTTTGTACAAATTCTTTTTTTACTTCTTTAAAATTGAATTCTAATGATCTCCACTGGAGTTTTCCCTCTTTGTAATTGAAGTATTCATCAATTGCTCCAGTATATATAATTGTTTTATAGTTTTTTCTATCTAATTCTTTAAATTCTTTGTTTAATTGAATATGAATGTTCTTGTGATTTACCATATTGTTAAACATACTTGTAAAACCTAATTTAGGAGTAAATTGATATAAGTGGTCAACATATCGACAATCCTCATTGTATCTTACAGGAATTCTTCCACAAACACTTGGGCCAAGTTCTTTTGGATGTAGATCCCATTGCTTTAACGTATACCCTAAATAAAATGCTTTATATAATTGTTGCCCCACCCTTGAAAGTACAAATTCTTCAGAATTTATTGGGTTTTCAATATTTACACTTAAGGATTCAATAAAAGATTTTACTTCATCTTCTTTCGTGAAATTTTTGTCGAAAAATTTATTAATTGTTAATCTATTTATAGGGAAAGGGTAGTACTCATTTTTATATTTGCACGTTACGTAGTAATTTCCTTCAATCCATTCTGTGTAATTCGATAAATAATCTAATAATTGTTTATTGTTGGTTCTAAAATAATGTGGACCATATTTATGGATCAATACTCCTGATTCATGTTTTTCGTCAAAACAATTACCTGCAACATGTTTTCTTTTGTCTATTAAATGTACTCTTTTGTTAGAAATAGTGGCTAACCTCTCTGCTAAGACACATCCAACGGGGCCTGCGCCAACAATTAACACATCGTAATTTGTCATATAATAATTTAATTTTCTTATTTTTGATTATGTATTTAAAGGTAAAAAATATCATATAGATATTAAATTTATTGCTTTAAAATAAAGTGTATACAAAAGGTGCTATTGCACTACTTCCACCAAAAACGATTAAAAAACCTAAAATTATTAGTATAAGAATGATTGGTGCAAGCCAAAATTTCTTACGTTCTTTCATAAAGCTCCACAATTCTTTAATGATTTCCATAATTATTTATTTTTTTTGCGATTAATTTTCCTGCGATTTCATGTACTATTTCAGAAGCATGTGCATCCATTTTACTAGCTTGTCTTTGATCTCTATTTAAATGAGAAATATGATTTTTAATGTTTATGAAATCAATATTTTTAGATTTGAAATATTTTTTAAATCTTGTATCGATATTGAAATTTTCATCAAAATTTAAATCTTCCATCAACGGAAAGTAAATTACGATGGGTTTAATATTTCTTGATTTACAAAATGTAATGATAGAATCGTGGTATCTGAACATTTTATTATAATACAAACTATCATTGTAACCGATTCTTAATCTTTCTTCGTAACTGCAGGCTTTTGCTAATTTTTTGTTGATTTTTATATTTGAATTTACTGGATAGAAATTAATCAATAAATTAATTAAATAAGATCCATTTACAACTAGATTATAGGCATTGCTTTTAGTTGCTTGATTTAATTTTTCACATGATTTAACAGACAATGGCAAATAGGGATCAATGTCATTATATAGCACTTGTAGTACCAAATATTGGCTATTTGGATTGTATTTATTCACGATTCGTTTAAGATTTTCATATTCGATCTTCGAATCGGCACCATATTGCCCAATATTGTAAAAAGTATTTCCTTTTTTTCCTTTTAAGTTTTTAAAGGCAATTTCACTAAATCTATTCTCTACTTTTTTTATTCCCCAACCAGCTGTGTACGAATCCCCTAAAAAAAGGATTGCTTTTTCATTTTTTTTGAATTCCTTGTCCCTGAAACCTTCTTTGTTTATTGGATTCCAATATTTATAGTTAAATAGTTTTCCTGCATATGCTTCCCCACTTCCAAAAGGATAACTTACAAACATAAATGTGGATTCAATAAGTATGAATACAATGAAGCAAGAGGTAAAAATAAGTATCATATTTTTTAAGTAGTTTTTTGATATACTTCTAAACAGATCACGTGTTATTAGTCCGATGTATAATATTGTGAATAATAATAATATTAAACGTGCATACCTAATTTTACCGTAACTACAAATTGTAGGCATATAAAGAATTGTTGCTACTAACACAAATAGTAAAAACAACTTTAGATAAATTGATTTGAATCGAAGTATTATAGATGCTATTTTATTTTTTGTTTCTAGTAATTTCCTAGTTTCTACGACTAAAATTATGCCTATCAATACTAATGTTACTATGTTTAATAAACTACTTTTTTCCATTGGTGTATAGTGAAAACAAACCCCAAGGATAACTAATATGATTCCAAGTCTGATGAATGCATTATTTATTTTCATCTCGTTAATCCATTTTAAATTTGACCATCCATTTTTCTCTGTTTTCCCAATCAACTTGATTTTCTTTTTCAAAGATATAATTTCCAATCACTAGTACATCCATTTCTGTACTCATAAAACAACGATACGCATCATACGGTGTGCAAACAATTGGTTCTCCTCTTACATTAAAACTAGTGTTGACTATTAATCCATAATCTGTTAATTTTTTGAATTCTGATATTAATTGGTGGTATCTTGGATTCGTTTCTTTGTGTACACATTGTACCCTAGCTGAAAAATCTAAGTGAGTTACCGACTGGATATCACTACGCTCAGTATATAATCTATCCCAAAGTGGTAATTTGAAATAGTTGTCAGGAACTTTTTTTCTTCTGTTTTCATTTACAGGAGCCACTAACAACATATAGGGAGAATCTACATCTAAATCAAAATAATCTTTAGCATCTTCTGCCAAAACAGATGGCGCAAATGGTCTGAATCCTTCTCGGTATTTGATTTTTAGGTTTAATTTTTTTTGCATCTCAGGATTTCTAGCATCACCAAGAATACTTCTATTTCCTAATGCTCTTGGTCCGAATTCCATGCGGTCTTGAAACCAACCGATTACTTTCCCATCTGCTATTTTTTGAGCAGTAAAAATCGCTACCTCTTCAAATGTAGTTGGTTTTTGGTATATAGCTTTTGTTTTACGAATCATCGATTCGATTTCTTTATCTGAATAGGAGGGACCTAAATAAGAACCTACTATTGCATCCATTTTTCCATTAATTTTACGTTCTTGATCGAAGTATATATAATATCCTATTAAGGCTGCACCTAACGCTCCACCAGCATCCCCAGAGGCAGGCGTAATGTATACATTTTCGAATATATTTTCTTTAATTAGTTTTCCGTTTGCTACACAATTCAAAGCAACTCCTCCCGCTAAACAGATGGAATTAGAACCTGTAATTCTTTTGGCCTCTTTTGCCATTTTAATTACAATTTCTTCAGTGACTATTTGAATAGCCAAGGCTAAATTACAATGGTGTTGTTGTAGGTCATTTTCATCCTCTCTTCTTGGAAATCCAAATAAACTTTCCCAAGCTTTGTCATTAGCCATCCGTAATCCTGTAGCATAATTGTAATATTTCTGATCTAACCAAACGGAACCATCTTCTTTGATATCTACTAGATGGGTTTTAATTTGTTCGATGTATTTCAATGTTTGATCTGCTGTAGGATCTCCATAAGGTGCTAAGCCCATTAATTTGTATTCGCCAGAATTTACAGTAAAACCAAGGAAATAGGTGAAGGCACTATATAACAAACCTACAGAATGTGGAAAATTCAGTTCTTTTTCGAAAACGATGTTATTATTTTTTCCGTGAGCAATAGAAGCAGTACACCATTCTCCTACTCCGTCAATTGTCAAGATTGCTGATTCTTCAAAGGGTGAGGTGAAAAAAGTACTAGCAGCATGCGATAAATGATGCTCAGGAAATAAGAATTTCACTTTTTTCTTATCATATTCACCCACTTCTTTTAATCCATCTAACAATTGTTTTTTTAAAAACATTTTTTCTTTTAACCAAACAGGAATAGCTTTTAAAAATGAAATTAACCCTTTTGGTGCAAAGGCATAGTAAGTTTCTAATAATCGTTCAAATTTTAGTAAAGGTTTATCATAAAAAACAATAGCATCTAGTTCATCAATCGAAAGTCCAGTTTCTTCTAGACAGTATTTAATAGATTGCAAAGGAAAATCAGCAGTATGTTTTTCTCTAGTGAAACGTTCCTCTTGGGTTGCTGCTATAATTTTTCCATCAACAATTATACATGCTGCTGCATCATGATAGAAACAAGAGATACCAAGTATACTTTTCATTTTATTTTTTTTAGATAAATTAACGTTTCTTTGATTCCAATTTGAATAGGTGTTTCAATGAATTCCGGATATAAACTTTTTAGATTGGAATTATCAATTAGTATAATAGGATTATCTGAACTTCTTGCGGATAGTTTTGTATAACAAAGTTTTGATAAAGAAATTTCTTCTATAGTAGCAATGATTTCGTTTATACTAAAGTGGTAAGATGAAGCCAAATTAATAGTTGTACTTATTTTTATGTCATTTCTAACAGCTAGTTTTAGTATTTTAGTGACATCCTCTATATAGATATAATTCCTTGTATTTGTTCCATTCCCATAAATGTTTATTTCTTCTTTACGAATCATTTTTTCAAGTAAGGTATTAATCAATCCTAATCCTTTACTTGTGTTTTGACCAGGCCCATATATATTTGATATTCTGTACACCTCATGTTGTATATTGTATTTAACTTTAAAATATTCTAAAAAATATTCTGTAGTTAGTTTGGTTATTCCATGGGGGGAAAAAGGTACTGTTTTAGAATTTTCGCTTATTTTTTTATCTGAGGTTCCATAGACAGTACCTGCACTGGAGGTGAAAATTATTTTTTTTAAGTTTCCGTCTTTTAACTTTTCTATTAATTGAATAAAAGGAATTAGATTATTTTGTAATTCATTACATGGTGCATTCCAGGATGACGCAGGAATACTGTCTGAAATCAAGTAATATAAAATATCTATTTCTAATAGTGAAATCGGAAAAAGATTAGAATCGGAATTTAAATTAAATGGATGTTCATAAACACCTTTTTCATTATGCAATGTATTTAAATTACGTGCAAATAGATGTAATTCTGAAAAATCATTATCATTAATAAATTTTTCAGTAAGTGATTTACCGATAAAACTATTGGCTCCTAAAATACCGATTTTAAGTTTATTCATTGAATCCTATTTTAGATGCAATGACTGCATGTGGTCGATTTCTAACTTCATCATATATTCGTATGATATATTCGCCAATAATTCCTAAACATATTAGAATTAGTGAACTAAAAAAAGAAATCAAAATAGTAATTGTAGAGAAACCTTTAACAGGAATATCACTAACTAAATTCAAATAGATTACATAAAAAGTATAAGCAGCAGCAGCAATCAACCCTAATTGACCAGAAATCGTAATTAATTTTAAAGGAACATTAGAGAAAGAAAATATACCGTCTTTCGCAATTTTAAATAATTTTTTAATGCTATAACCTGATTCTCCAATTTCTCTAGCATTTCTTTCGTATTCGATTCCTACTTGCTTAAAGCCAACCCATGCTCTAATACCTCTCAAATAAACGTTTTGTTCATGGAAAAGCAACATATTGGATACTACTTCTTTTTTCATTACACAAAAGTCTCCTGAATCGAGTGGAATTTTAATGGATGATATTTTGTTTAGAATCCTGTAAAACAAATAATAAGCAGTTCGTTTTAATTGATTTTCTTTTCTTTTTTTTCTTACACCAAATGCAACATCAAAGCCTTCTTCTAGTTTTTGTATAAATTGTTGAATTAAAAAAGGAGGGTCTTGTAGATCATCATCTATTATTGCGATGTAATTTCCGGATGCAACTTTTAATCCAGTTCTGACTGCAATTTGATGTCCGAAATTCCGAGCTAATTTAATTCCTTTTAAATAGTTATATGACTTAGAAAGTTGTTCAATTTGACTGTAGCTATTATCTTTACTACCGTCATCTATAAGTATAACTTCTAAATTCCAAGAATGTAAAATTCGCTCTTTCTCAATTGCCAAAAGTAAATCAGGCATAATGATAAAAGAATTGTAAACAGGTATAATGATAGATAATTTTAACATTTCGAACAAAAAAATAGCAGTTTTCTCATTACAAATGTAATAAACATTCTATGAAGTTTTTTAAGGTTAAGTATTTATTCTTTTTCAAGTTAAATAACTAAAATTATTATGGAATAAGAATTCAAGATTTATAATCATTCTAGTAATGGGTTTTTTTTTGACTATTTTTGAACTTATAATAATATAATTCATTTATTTATTTAGTTGATTTTTTTAATTGTATTTAATATTATTTATCATGATTGGTGTTTTTATCAAAATTCGAGATTTAATTATTTTTCCAAAAAAACAATTACTTTTTTATTCAATTATTATCTTAATTGTATTAGTAAAAATGTATGTTGTTGCAGATTTTTTAGATAATAACAGTCTGCCTGTTTATGATGGAGTAATGAATGAAAAATTGCAAATTGATAGATATTTAAATTTCAACAATGATTTTTCATTTAAACAGCGTATAATACAAGCCTATTATGAATTTAAAGGAAACCCTGTAACTTCTGTTTTTAATGTTTTGGTCATAATAATTAATCCTCAAATGTTAGTCAATGATTTGGATGTATATTTACGTGCTTTATTTGTATTACTAGTATTGTTGTTTACACTAAATAAGTTTTTGACTAGTAGGATAAATTTTAAAATTGCAATCGTTTTTATTGTTTTTTTATTCCCATTATTTAACAATTTTAGATTTGGTTTAATGACTTATGTTCCAGATTTATCGTCTGGTGTTTTGCTCATGTGCGCTTATCTAAATTTGATGATTTTTTTAAAAGTACAAAAGATAAATTATTTTTTAATTGGTTTTTCATTAATCTTTCTTGCTGTTGGATTCAGATTTAATTTTTTTGTTTATTCAAGTATTATTTTCTTACCTCTCATAATTCCAATAACAAAAGTCATTTTGAACAAAGAAATTAAAAAGATTCTTTTTTATCTTGTTTTTATCCTATTATTCCTTTTTGTTTGTATTTTTTATGTCAAGACTCATTTTGATTTCTTTTATAGTTATTACAAACGACCAGCTGTTTATGCAGAAACTAATTTAATGATGTCATTAAAAGATATTTTTTATTATTTTTTCAGAGAACTTAAAATTTCTTTTTTATGGATCTTAGTTTCAATTCTTATTTTAAATAATAGGAGTAAATCTGAGGTGAAATCAAATTTAACTCAGAATTTATTATTAATTTATCCTTTTTTAAGTGTTTTTTTGTTCTTAACTTTTTACATGAATGCATATAACCAACCACATGTTTTTTCGTTTTTGTTTTTTTTATTAATTCCTGTTGCATTTGTAAGAACACGATATTTAAATAATTTAATTCAAATGATATCTCCCAGGTTAATTTATGTAATTGTTGTATTGACAGTGTTTTTTTCTACTACAAGTTTTTTTAACAATTTAAAATTTGATTACAAAAAAGAACTTTGTCCTGATGGTTTGAAATTAGCTCATACTATAGATCTGCATTTAAAGAACTCTCCTTCCAAAAAGTACTTTATTTTATTTGATACTGCGCTTGAAATTCCTCTAGATGTCTATTTTTTTAGAAAAACACATATTTGGAATGATAATCAACTAAGATTTTATTTTACGGATTGGCATTTATATACATACAGCAAAACTTTAAATGTTGATGAAATAACATCCTATTATATAAATCAATTAAATGCAATAAAACCGACCTTGATTTTTGTCAATTCGAATTCTCTTAATTTAGATCCAAGTAGAGCGATAGCTATGAAGGTAAATAAATTGGTTGGGGAGTATGTTAAGAATTCAGTCATGTACGTGAAAGTGGATTCGTTTTACTATAATAAACGTTTAATAAACACATATAAAAAGAGGTCTTAATTCATTGTTTTTTAATAAACAATAAATTTATTTAAAAATTAAATAAACAAGATATTTATATAACTATTTTTTTTAATGCTTTTTAATTCATTTTCTTTTTTATTTTTTCTTCCAACAGTATTTATTCTTTACTGGTTTGTTTTTAGTAGAAATTATCGATTTCAGAATTTTTTACTTTTGATTGTAAGTTATTTTTTCTATGCATCTTGGGATTGGAGATTTTTGGGATTGTTGATTTTTTCAACCTTACTCGATTATTTTTCAGGGATTATGATTTATAAAACCACTTCTGAAATTTATCGAAAAATTTGGTTTTTTTTAAGTTTGATTATTAATTTCGGTTTTTTAGCCGTTTTCAAATATTTTAATTTTTTCATAGAATCTTTTATAGTTTTACTGAACAAACTAGGGTTTACAATTAATGATCATTTTTATTTGAATATTGTATTACCTGTAGGGATTTCATTTTACACTTTTCACGGAGTTTCTTATGTTGTAGATGTTTATAAAAAAAGAATATCTGCGGAAAGCGATGTTGTAAAATATTCTCTTTTCGTTTCTTATTTTCCGCTACTAGTAGCTGGACCAATTGAGCGAGCAACTCACTTATTACCTCAATTATCTATCAAAAGAGAATTTGAATATGGTAGTGCAGTCGATGGCTTGAGACAACTCCTATGGGGTTTCTTTAAAAAAATGGTCATTGCGGATTATTGTGCTACATACGTTAATTGGATCTACGCAGATTTGGGAAGTTTTTCTGGTGTTACCCTGTTTTTTATAGCTATTTTATTTTCGATACAAATTTATTGTGATTTTTCCGGATATTCCGATATCGCATTAGGGGTTTCTCGTTTATTTGGCATTCAATTGTTACGTAATTTTGACTATCCTTATTTTTCTAGAGATATTTCCGAGTTTTGGAGGAAGTGGCACATATCATTATCAAGTTGGTTTAAAGATTATGTATATATACCCTTAGGAGGTAGTAAAAATGGGGCTTTAAGAAGTGTTTTTAACATATCAGTGATATTTTTGTTAAGTGGTTTATGGCATGGGGCCAATTACACCTTCATTTTGTGGGGTGGAATAAATGCGGTGTATCTTATAATTTTGTTTTTATTAAAAATTAATAGGAAAAATATCGGTCCTGTTTTAATGGATAAAAGTAAACCGATGCTCAATCAGGTCTTTTCAATTATTTTCACTTTTTTATTAGTTACTTTTTCTTGGGTGTTTTTTCGCTCTGAAAATATTTCTCAATCCATCGAATTTATTACTAAAATGTTTATAGGTTTATTTAAATATAAAGAGTATGTAAATTTCCAATTGTTTTTCTCTACCTATTTTAGTGTATTTTACCTATTTCTAATTGTTTTTATGTTCTATATAGAATGGAAAGGAAGAACTCAAGCTCATGCATTAAAGAATATATTTTTGTCTAAGCCATTTTACTTAAGGTATTTGTTTTATTTAGCTTTAATTTTATTGATAGGTACTATTTCTCAAAAAGACCAACAATTTATTTATTTTCAATTTTAAAATATGCGTAGGTTCTTCTTAAAAACTACTTCTTTTTTTTTGTTTTCAATGGGTGTTATTTTATTTATAATGTGTTTGCCTGCTACACCTAAATCTTCAAAATCATTACTTTTTACAGCTAAATTCAAAAACACCTTATTACGTAATACACATAAACCAAGAATCATATTTTTAGGTGGTTCAAATTTAAGTTTTGGATTAGATAGTAAAACAGTAAAAGATTCATTAAAGTTACATCCAATTAACACAGGGATTCATGCTTCTTTGGGTTTGAAATTTATGCTGTCCAATTATCTAAACTACATGAAGAAGGGGGATGTAGTAGTACTTGTTCCTGAATACCATCAATATATTGATGATTTTGCTTACGGAGCTGATGGGGAGGAACTTGCTAGAATGGTGTTTGATGTTGATTTACAAAATCTTTTTCTTTTGAATTCGAAACAAATTATTTACGTATGCACTAAATTACCAGAACTCATAAAATCAAAGTTGAGTTTTAGAAATTATTTCGGTTATGATTTCGATTTTATTTATAGTAAATATGTTTATAATAGTTTTGGAGATGTCGCTGCAAAATTTTTGACTAAAAAACAATTAGTTTCGCCCGATATAAGTTTTAATAAGTCTCCAATTAACCATAAAATTATTCAAGATATAGTTGATTTTGAAAAAGTCTTAATGAAAAATGGTTGTAAATTATTTGTTAGTTTTCCAGGGTATCAAGAAACGTCATTCAATAATTCATCTACAAAAATTAAACAAATTTATTCTTTACTAAAACTGAAACAAATTAAACTTCTTGGAACACCGGAGATATTCAAAATGAATGATTCATTCATTTTGAATTCTACTTATCATCTGAATACTTTTGGCGTTAAACAAAGAACTCAGCTCTTAATTAATGAATTTACAAAGCAAATACAACAATAAAATGTTAAATTTGTACTCGAATTAAAAAAATGGAAAATAACTGGACAACCATCATTACCCCGAAAAATAAGTGGTATAAACTAAATTTCAAAGAAATTTGGGATTACCGAGATTTAATATCCATTTTTGTGAAAAGAGATATTATTTCCATTTACAAACAAACCATATTAGGACCAATTTGGTTTCTATTGGGTCCTTTATTTACTGTGTTTACTTATACTTTTCTTTTTTCTGAGATTGCTCATTTGTCTACAGATGGACTACCTGGACCTTTGTTTTATCTAGGGGGAACGACTTTATGGAATTATTTTCAAGCTTGTTTTAATGGTGCTTCATCTACTTTTTCTGCTAATGCAGGTATTTTTGGTAAGGTGTATTTCCCGCGATTAGTAACACCTATTTCATTAATGATTTCTAACTTGCTAAAACTTGGGTTTCAATTTTTAACCTATGTCGGTTTTTTGATTTATTATCATCAACATAATGACAAATTACATTTTCATGTTGAAATGCTTTATTTAGTTCCATTCATTATTTTGATTTTAGCCATTATCGCAATGGGGAGTGGTATTATCATTTCTTCTTTAACTTCTAAATACCGAGATTTAACTATGATTGTTGGTATAGGTATGATGTTATTTATGTATGCTACACCTATAATGTATCCAGTGAGTGCAATTCCTATTTTATATAAACCGTATTTATACCTTAATCCAATTTCTCCTTTAATTGAAGCTTTTCGTTTTGTTTTTACGGGTACAGGCACCTTCACATTATTACAGTTAATATATAGTTTAATTTTTGGAGTTTTTTTGTTATTTACAGGTATTTTTGTTTTCAATAAAACAGAAAAAACTTTCATGGATACTGTTTAGAATATGAGTACAGTCATTAAAGTTGAAAATTTATCGAAGCAGTATCGATTAGGTACTGTAGGAGCATCTACTTTTAAAGAAGATACTAATCGATGGTGGGCACGAATGCGAGGAAAGGAAGATCCTTATCTTAAGTTAGGTGAAGAAAATAATCGAACAATTAAGAATGACTCTAATTTTGTTTGGTCACTAAAAGATATCAACTTTGATGTTCAACAAGGTGATATCTTAGGAGTTGTTGGACGGAACGGCGCTGGTAAATCTACTTTACTAAAAATACTATCTAAAGTAACAGCTCCAACCACTGGATCAGTTAAGGTTAAAGGAAGAATAGCTTCGCTATTAGAAGTAGGTACTGGATTTCATCCAGAATTGACAGGTAGAGAAAATATTTATTTAAATGGCGCTATACTTGGTATGCGCAAGCACGAAATTACCCGAAAATTAGATGAAATCATCGCATTCGCGGGAGTTGAAAAATATGTGGATACTCCTGTTAAACGTTATTCCTCTGGAATGTATGTTCGTTTGGCTTTTGCGGTTGCTGCCCATTTAGAGTCTGAGATTCTCATTGTGGACGAAGTTTTGGCAGTTGGCGATGTGGAATTTCAACAGAAATGTTTGGGGAAAATGGGAGATGTTAGCAAAGGGGAAGGTAGAACCATTTTATTTGTTAGTCATAATATACCTGCAATTAAGACGTTATGTACATCGGCTATTTTTTTAGAGAACGGTATTTTAAGTTTAAATTCTAGTGTTGATTCTGTTTTAAGGAAATATGCAACATCAAATTCAATTGAGAAGAGGGATATAAAATTAGATTTACATAAATATGAGAATGAATTAATAAAGGTCGTATCAGCAAGTATTTACACTCCTGATGATAATATTAATTCGTTGATTACATTAACACATGAAATTTTTTTGAAGTTTGAAATATTAAATAAAACAAAAGATAATTTTTTATCAATAGGATTTGATATAAAGACAGTTAGAGATGAAGTAGTATTTGGGTCTGGTTCTGTTTTTGAATTTTTAGATGATACACTTACTGTTACTTGTAAGATACCAAGTAATTTTTTAAATAGCGACATTTATAATATTGACTTTTATATTCACACAAAATTTATGAAACAAATTTGTTACTATCAAAACATGCTTACTTTTGAAATTCATGAAAATGCAAGAAATAATGGATATTTAGGTAAAATAAATGGATTTATTCGATGTAACTTAGAATGGATATATAATAAATAATATGAAGCTCTTAATTACCCAAAGTAATTATATACCTTGGAAAGGATATATTGATTCAATTGCAGTTGTTGATAAAGTAGTATTGTATGATGATATGCAATTTACAAAAAGAGATTGGAGGAATAGGAATATCATAAAAACTCCTCAAGGCCTAAAATGGCTAACTATTCCAGTCGAGGTAAAAGGAAAGTTTAATCAAAAAATCAATGAAACAAAAATTTCTGATCCAAATTGGAATATCGCTCATCTTAATTTGTTAAAACAAAATTATAAACATTCAAAATGTTACAAAGATGTTATAGATTGGATTGAAACTATCTATCTAAATTGTAAATTCACATATTTATCTGAAATAAATTTATATTTTTTAACTGAGATACTGAAATTTTTAAAAATTGAAACAGATTTGATTGACTCTAGAAGTTTTATATTAAAAGGTGATAAGACTGAAAAATTAATTAATATTTGTAAAGATATAGGTGTAAATAAATATTTTACAGGACCTGCAGCAAAAGAATACCTTGATGAATCATTGTTTAGCAATAACAATATTGAAGTTAATTATTTTGATTATGTAGGGTATAAGGTATATCCACAATTGTATGGAGATTTTAATCATAATGTGAGCATTTTAGATTTAATTTTTAATTGTGGGAATTATAGTAATAATTTTGTGAAAAGTATAAAATAGGCAAAATTAATAACTATATATTTCACTTTAAAATAATTGAAAATGAAAAGTTATGGTATAACAAGTTCTAAACTAATTGAAAGTGAAATAGAACGTCATATTGAAAATATTTCAATAAAAGGATATTCAATAAAAGAAGGTGTACTTACTTCAAAAGAATGCGATGAATATTCCAATTTATTGAATGAAGTTTATGAAAAGCAGGAAGTTGAATTTGGGAAAGATAAATTAGAAAAAATTCAAGAGTTGGATATTGCAAGAATGCCTTTTTTGTATGATAGAAGGTTGTCAAATTTGTATATGGATCCATTTGTATTAGATTTGACTAGTAAAGTTTTAGGTGAAAATTTCCAATTACATTTACAAAATGCGATCATTAATAAACCGAACAGAGAACATCACCAAACTTCTTGGCATCGTGATTTACCTTATCAGGATTGGGTAATTAGTAAACCATTAGCTATCAATGCATTCTATTGTTTAACTGATTTTACGGAAGAAAATGGTTCTACAGTCGTTTTACCTTTTTCTCATAAAATAGATTATTTTCCAAGTGAAGGATATATTAGAGAAAATGAGGTGAAAGTAATTGCAAAAGCAGGATCAGTAATATTTTTTGATAGTATGCTTTATCATAGAGCATCTTATAATGCGAGTGATATGGTTCGATATGGAGTGAATAATTTATTTGTTGTGCCAATAATAAAACAGCAAGTAGATATTGCGAATTACTTGTCATCGGAAGAAAATTTATCAGAACTTGAAAAGATGATTTTAGGAATCAAATTCGATGTACCATCAACAGTACAAGATTTTAGAGAGAAACGATATAAAAGAGTTAGTAATGAAAATTAAAAAACTGATAATTATAGGGTTGTCAAATAATGCTAAATTAGCAGCCAATTATTTTGAAAGAGATTCAGTCTATTCGGTTATTGGATTTGCTGTAAATTCCGATTATATAAATGAAGATATATTTTATAATTTACCTGTTTATGATTTGGAAACATTAGAATTAAAATTCCCTCCATCCGAGGTAGATGTTTTTGTTGCAGTTGGTTATAAAAACATGAATTTAATAAGAGAAAATTTGTATATCTCAGTGAAATCAAAAGGATATTTTTTACCAAATTACATAAGTTCTAAATCTACTTTTTTAACAGAGGAAAAAATAGGAGATAATAATTTCATTTTGGAAGATAACACTATTCAGCCATTTGTTAAAATAGGTTCAAACAATGTTTTATGGTCTGGGAATCATATAGGGCATGATGTTGAAATAGGAAATCATAATTTTATTACTTCTCATGTTGTAATTTCTGGATTTACAAAAATTAAAAATAATTGTTTTTTAGGAGTGAATGCCACTTTAAGAGATGATATTGAAATTGCAAATAAAACATTAATAGCGGCAGGTGCTATCATAATGAAAAACACAAAAGAAGAAGAGGTGTATTTAGGAGCAAAATCTATTTTATTAGATAAAAAGAGTATCGATTTAACAATATCGTAGAATGAGTTGGGAAAAGTTAGGTCAAGTTTTTCAAATTAATGAAGAAGATGTGTATTTAAATTCACATGCATCAAATCCATTAGCAATTTATTTAGAAGGAAATATTTATCGTGTTTTTTATAGTGGGAGAGATACTGACAATAAATCATCGGTAGGTTATGTTGATATTGATATTGTTTTACACAAGGTTGTAAAAGAAAAAAACGGACTAATTTTTCAATATGGTTCTCCAGATTCATTTTATTCTCATGGTGTAAGTATTGGTAATATGTACCAATCCAATAATGAAAAGTATATTTTATTTATGGGATGGAATATTAGAAACAATGAACATTGGAGAGGTGATGTTGGAAGATTACGTTTAATAAATAATGAACATTTGGAGATTATTCCAAACTCACCATTTATGACTACAGATAGGGATGATCAAGTAAGTTTATCTTATCCATTTGTTGTATTTCACGAAGGGATTTATAAAATGTGGTATGGCTCCACTTTATCTTGGACTTCGGAAAACGGAGAGATGATTCATGTAATAAATTATGCAACATCTTTAGATGGTGAAAATTGGGAAAAACATGGATTAGCAATTCCATATGAATTAGGTGTTGCGCAAGCTTTTTCGAGACCAACCGTCATAATAAATGAAGAAGGCTATCATATGTGGTATTCTTTTAGAAGCGGTACAGGTGAAAAATATAGAATAGGGTATTCTTTTAGTGAAGATGGTGTAAATTGGATTAGAAAACACAATGAAACCGGAATTGCTGTTTCAGAAAGTGGATGGGACAGTGAAATGATCTGCTATCCTTTTGTATTAGAACATAAAGGAGAGAAGTATATGTTATACAATGGAAACCAATATGGTAAAGAGGGTTTTGGAATTGCTAAATGGAAAAAGTGAATAAATTGTATTTTCCAAATCTCACAGGATTGAGAGCAATCGCTGTTCTTTTGGTGTTTTTTCATCATTATAATCAAATATTAAATTTATTCGGATACAAAGGAATACCTCTTTATTTTATAGATTCATCTGGGGAAATTGGTGTATTATTGTTTTTTGTTTTAAGTGGTTTTTTGATTACAAGTTTATTATTGCATGAAGAAAAAATAACTAAGAAAATAGATGTGAAAAAATTTTATTTTAGGCGAATACTTCGTATTTGGCCATTGTATTATCTATTGGTATTTCTGGGTTTTTTTGTATTCCCCTATCTTGGTATCCCTTATCTTTCCACCTATATTTTTGAAAAAAGAGATTTTTTTTTCTTTTTCTTTTTTAGTGCTAATTATGTATTGTTTAAAGGAATAGTAATACCTGGGATTGCACCATTGTGGTCAGTATGTGTTGAAGAATATTTTTATTTGATTTGGCCTTGGGTGATTCGTTTTAAGAAATTTTTAATTGGCTTTGTTTTACTTGTTTTTTTCTTTCCAATTTTAAAGTATTTATCAGAAATGAATAGGATTGATATCTTTTATTTTAATGAAATATTTCAATTGTTTCCTTTTGAAGGAATGGTCTCAGGTGGATTATTTGCTTACTTATTTTTTAATCGTTCATTATTATTGGATTCTTTTATCTTTCAAAAGTTGTTTCAAGTAATATTTGTTTCTGTATTAATATTTGTTTTTGTTACTCAAGGAATAAATTTTCCGATGTACCGTTTTATTTATTCAGTATTATTTTCCTATTTAATTTCAAATTTGGCTTTAAATAAGACAAATGTTTTACATTTAGAGTTTAAACTTTTAAATTATATAGGTGAAATATCATATGGGATTTATTTATTTCATAGTTTCATATTATATGTTGGACTGGTCTTATTAAAGAAAATTTACAATAATTCAGACAATTTTTATCTATCAAATGTAAAACATATTTTAATTTCACTTATAATGTTGACTTTTACAATATTATTTTCAAAAATTATTTTCCTGTACTTTGAGGCTAAGTTTTTAAAATTGAAAGAGAATTTCATGGTCGTTAAATCAACAAATAAAAAGTGATGCATATACCTTTTAACAAACCATTTTTGACTGGAAACGAATTAAAATATATTAAAGAAGCTGTAGTTTCTGGGAAAATTTCAGGTAATGGAAAATATACTAAATTATGTCAAGAATTTTTAGAAAAGAAATATAGGTTTAATAAATGTCTTTTGACAACTTCTTGCACAGATGCTTTAGAAATGGCAGCTATCCTTATTAATATTAAAGAAGGGGACGAGGTTATAATACCTTCTTTTACTTTTGTTAGTACAGCTAATGCTTTTATTTTAAGGGGAGCAAAAATAATTTTTGCAGATTCAAGACTAGATCAACCTTGTATCGATGAAAAAAAAATAGAAAGTTTAATAACATCTAAAACAAAAGCAATTGTTCCAGTTCATTATGCAGGAGTTTCTTGTGACATGGATTACATCATGGAATTAGCAGAAAAATATAATCTGTATGTAGTTGAAGATGCAGCCCAGGCTATAGATAATTATTTTTTCTCTAAAGATGGAACAAAAAAAGCACTTGGATCAATAGGACATTTAGCGGCTTTTTCTTTTCACGAAACAAAAAATATTATTGCTGGGGAAGGAGGTATGTTAGTTATAAATGATGTTCAATTTAAAGAAAGAGCAGAAATAATTTGGGAAAAAGGGACAAATCGTGCTGCATTTTTTAAAGGTGAGGTAAATAAATATGGATGGGTTGATATTGGTAGTTCTTTTTTACCTTCTGAAATAATTGCAGCATTCTTATGGGCCCAATTGGAAAATTTAAATGAAATTCAGAAAAAGCGAAAGGAAATTTGGGGGAGATATAATAACAATTTAAATCAGTTAAGAAAAGATGGAAAGTTAAGACTAGCAGCACTAACGAATTTTTCATCTAATAACGCTCATATGTTTTATATTATTTGTAAAAATATAGATGAGCGTGATGATTTATTAAATCATCTAAAATATCATAATGTTAATGCAGTTTTTCATTATTTAAGTTTAAATAAGAGTAGTTATTATTTGAATGATAATAATTTAATCAATTTAAAAAATAGTGATTTTTATAGTGATTGTTTAATTAGGTTACCATTTTATTTTGAATTACATAACAATCAAATTGATTATATTTGCAATCTGATAATTGAGTACTTTGATGAAAATATCCAATAAAGTTTTATTTTTTGTAATGGATTTTTGGAATGCAGGTGCTGAAAGAATGGCATATGAATTTCATCTATATTTATCAAATTTAAATTTTGAAGTTACAATTATTTGTTACAGGTCTTTAAATGATTCTAGTTATGGTTTTGACGATTATTATTACGAAAAGCATTTAAAATTAAAAAATTCAAAAGTTTTTTTTATAGATGATTTACGTAAAAGTTTTTATCTAAACATAGCATTCAAAAAAAAAATAAAGGAGATAATAATAGATAATAATAATGTCTTTTTCTTTGGTGGATATGTATTTAACTATATAGATGAAACTATTTTAAGATTAGAATTTTTAAAAAGAAAAAACATTATAGTTCAGTCAATGAGATTTCAAGGTGAATTTTATAGAGATTTCAATAGAAATTATACATACAATTTTTTTTTAGGACAAAGAAATAAACAATCTTTAGAATATGAATTTGAAGGTTTTAGTTCATATACTACACATTTTTTACCTTTATGTATTAATCTTGAAAATAAGATTGAACAAAGTAAGAATTTAAGAAACAATAAATTTAAAATAGCAGTATTTACTCGAATATCAATTGATAAACCATTAGATGTATTTTTATTCGCATTTCATTTACTTCTAGGTAGACAACAAAATATTGAGTTACATTTTTTTGGAACTGGAGATATATTTAATTCTCCTTTTTCAAAATGTTTGAGTTTTTTAGGTATTGAGAATGTAGTTTTTAATCACGGTCATAGTGAAGATATTTCTGAAAGTTTAAAGCATTTTAATATAGATCTAGTTTGGTATCAAAGTTATGATGGTACTCCAGCTGGGTATTCAGCTTTAGATATAATAAATAATGGTGTACCTCAAATTTATTGGGATTTTAGTAATTCAGTTACTGATGATTTTTTATCAAAACAAGTTTTACCATGTTTTAAAAGTTTAGATAATTTTGTTAATTACACAATTGAAATTTTGAATAACGAATTAAAGCGAAATGAATTAGTTCAAAATCAATATCAATATTTATTTAACAACCATAATATTGATAAATATATTTTAAATATTCCAGAATTTAATTCAATTACATGAAGATTCTACATATTTCTGCTACATCCAACGGTGGTGCTGCAAATTCAGCGATTAGACTACATGAAACATTGTTAAAATCTGGAATGAATTCATTTTTTCTTACTTTAGAAAATTCAGACAAGAAAATCAACAATCTATTACATTTTGATGGTTCAGTTAAAAAATATAAGTTTGACCTTCCTCCCTTAACTTTATATAATTGGTTTTTGGAAAAGTTTTCAAAAAAGTTTTCAAAAGAACAAAAGTTAAGAAAACTAATTGATGAAGAAAAAAATATATATACTACACCTAATCCTACAAACGGTGAATTTAATTTCACTCTTTTTTCATTTCCTGAAACTATATATGATATAACTTCATCTTCAGCTTACCGAGATGCAGATATTATACATTTACATTGGGTTGCTAATTTTATTGATTACCCCTCATTTTTTTCTAAGATAGATAAACCAATAATCTGGACTTTACATGATGAAAATCCATACTTGGGTGGTTTTCATTATCAGGATGATGTTGATAGAAATATTTTAAGTCATGGATTAAAAGAAAATGAGTTTATAAATTTGAAAGCGAATTGTATTCAGA
Organism: Flavobacteriia bacterium; assembly: GCA_947446925.1. Classification (GTDB taxonomy): domain Bacteria; phylum Bacteroidota; class Bacteroidia; order Flavobacteriales_D; family Crocinitomicaceae; genus CANHVK01. Next base: position 69,651 of record CANFHU010000009.1, on the reverse strand, counting down.
AAGTTAAGGATATTACTATCGTATCGCCCTCCGAATGGATAGCCTGTAAAGCGAGATCAAGTACTGTATTTAATGGTAAAAGGGTTAAAACTATTCGATATTGTTTGGATAATTCAATTTTCAAGCCTAGAGATAAATTTTATTCAAGGGAATTATTTAATCTTCCACAAAATAAAAAAATTGTTTTTGTCGCATCTCAAGATTTAAGCGTGCCAAGAAAAGGAGTTGAATATGTAAAAGCTTTAATTAAAGATCCGGCTTTTGATGAATTTTTATTTGTTTTTGCAGGTAATAACGTACATATAAAAAAAGAAAATGTAATTGCGGTAGGTTCAATAAAAGATGAGGTATTAATGTCTTGTTTGTATTCAGCTGCTGATTTTTTCCTACTACCTTCTATATTAGATAATCTACCAAACACTTTGTTAGAGTCGCTTTTTTGTGGCACACCTGTTTTAGCTTTTAACATTGGAGATTTTCAAGATATATTTCTTGCTTATAATTTTGGCGTTTTAGTTGAAAAAGGGAATTTGAAGGAATTAAAGTTACAATTATTATTATTATTATTATTAAATGGTAATAATTTATTTGATAACTCAGAAATAGCTAAAAATGCAAATATTTTTTTTTCTGAACAAAAGGCGACAGAAGAATATTTCAAAGAATATAAATTACTTTTAGATTCATTTAATAATGAATCTAAAAGTAATTTATAAAACATTTTATAGAATAAAGATATGAAATTAGTAAATATAGGCTGTGGTACTACTTACCATAAAAACTGGGTAAATATTGATTATAGCTCTGATTCTAATTATGTTGTTGAGTATGATTTGTCTAAAGGCATTCCGTTAGAAAATGAATCTGTTGATTTTTTGTATAATTCTCATATCCTTGAGCATTTTTCAAAAGAATCTGCTATGATATTATTAAGAGAATGTCATAGGGTATTAAAACCTGGTGCTATCATACGTGTTGTTATTCCAGACTTGAAATGTTTAGCAGAAGAATATCTTAAGGCATTTCATGTTTATAAATTAGAACCTAGTGAATATAATGAAGCCAATTATAATTGGTTTGTTATCGAACTAATAGATCAATTAGTACGGGATGAATCTGGCGGAGAGATGTTGAAATATTGGACAAAAGAAAATATTTTAAATACAGATACCTTGGAAAATCGAATTGGAAATGTATTCAAAAAATTTAGTGGATTAAATATAAATTCTTATACATCACCTATAACTTTTAAAGACAAAATTAAATGTAGAATTTTAAATCTTTTGGGAATTGAATGGATCGAGTATCAAAAATTAAATTTTTATAAAATTGGAGAAAGGCATAAGTGGATGTATGATGAAGTTTCATTGAATATTATACTCAAAAATATAGGATTTACATCAATTAAAGTCCAAAAAGGTCATACGTCTTATTTTTCAGAATGGTCTAATTATTCATCTTTGGATCTTGATGGAGAGAAATTACGTAAACCTGATTCATTAATCGTTGAAGCAATTAAAATTTAATTTAATAATAACAGATTAAATACACTAAATTGTATCAGGTTTATTCTAAAAGTATTATACAAATTGCTAAAAATAAATTAATAGTATTTATTTTTTTTATTTCTTTTTTTGCAATTTACCAAACAGGAGGGAAAACTGTTTTTGTTTTATATCCTCTTGTATTAGGATATTTAATCTTTATCCGATTTATCCATTTTACATTTGAATTTTCTTTACATTCAATTTTGATTCAATGCCGGCTTTTACTGTATTTGATACCGATTTATCTTCTTCAATTCTTATTGTATTATGATTTTTCTAAAGGAACATTGTATGTGATTTCAGATGATATCTATGATTATGCTTCTACTTCTTATCAGTTGGTAAATTATGGGATTGAGAATAGAACCTCTCTATTTTCTCAATTTTATCCTGATTTATTTACAGGGGTTCAACCGTATCATTATTTTGAATTGTGGTTAAATGGTATAATCACTACTTTTTTTGGAGGTTCTTACGTAACTAATTTGTTGTTTGTTACTTATCCACTGTTACTTTGGTTGTATGTGTTAGTTTTATTGGCCTTGATAGAACATTTCCACTTGTTAAAGTATCGTTATTTATTATTGCCTATTTGTCTATTTGCAGGTCCATTGTACATCGGTGTTTATGAAGCGCTATTGAATGATGGGAATTTCTTTGATTCTGCTGTTTTTACCATTCCGGGTTTTGTGAAGCAAACATTTGTTTATTCTTATTTTGGACAGAAACATTTGCCTGTATATATTTTTTCCGGTTTATTCGTACTAGGTATTTTAAAAATAGATTATCGCCTTTTATTTTTTGCTTTCACTTCCTTATTAATTTCCTCCGTAGGTGTATTTCCAGGAGTTGTTAGCGCTGTTTTTATTGGTTTTTTACTGCTTATTAAAAACAATAAGAGATATATTCCTCTCTTTCTACCTTTCCTCTTTTTCGTGATCATTTATTTGTGTTTTTTTGCTTTCTTTGGTTTTGGTGTTTCTAAAGAAATCTCTTCGAAAACGGGTTATGCTAATTATTTTCTGGAACGCTTGAATTGGAAAGGGGAGGTATTTCGTGTGGTTCAAAAAGTGTTTTTTCCTATTAGTTGGTTTTTTATTCTTTATTTACCTTACCTACTTCTAGTCAAGCTTTTTAGAGTTCAGTTATCAAAACGGCTTTTGTCACTCGTTTATCTAGTAGTTTTAAGTTATCTAGGTGGTGCATTATTAACGTTGCTTTTATATGGATTAAATTCGGATCAATTTATTACGAATTTGTTGCCCCTTTATAATGTGGTACTGATCACGATTCTTTTGTATAGTATGCGTTCTCTTTTAGCTACTTTTCAGAAAAAAATATTTTACCTTTTCATTACTCTTCTTTTTTGTTTTTCTATTGTCAATAGTAATCATTTGTTTTCGTTTCATTTCTTACCAAGTTTTAAACGAATTAATAAGGAGGTATACAGTGATCATTCACAAAAACTGTTATTGTCTTCCTTGAAGAAGCATCCGCCTTCTTACATCGCTTATTTATTTTCAGATTCGATTGTAAAACAATTCCATCCAGTATTACAGTATCCTTATTTGCCGGCGAAATTTTGTATGGAAAACAATTATTTTCAGTATGTAGATATCAATTATCCGTATTATACTTATCCTTTTAATTCAACTTCTGATGTTTTTTGTCCTAAAAATCAACTAAAATATTATTTTGAAGAAACTCCAACGAATAAATTGAATTTTGATTCTATCCAATTTCGATTTTTAAAAGAAAAGCATATAAATTGGGTGTTTTGTGCATCTGGAGCAATTTTACCCTCATGTATTCAGCCTTATGTGAAAGAAAGCATTTTTGATCCGATATCAAAGGAAAACTACTACTTAATCAATTTAAGATAAGTTTGCAATTAGTTCTTCTAATTCCGATAACTCTATCTGAATATCTGCTTCGTATTCTTCCTTCGTATGGTTTGTTTTATCACAAAATAAACAATAGTAGTTCAGATGGAGCAATTCAGCCATTCTCCAAAATGGAAATCTGAATTTATGGAAATCATCTAATTTAGGGCTTAATTCAATTACTACTGACTTTGCTTGTAGGAAATTGATGTTTGTGAGACCAGCACCATGCGAAGTTATGATTAATTTTGTTTCGCTCATCAGTATGACTTGTTCGCTAAAGCTTAGGTCTTCAAAGCAAACGGATTCTATGTCGTATTTTTTTAGTAAAATTTCCAATTCAACTTCATTTGAAATTTTTCGTCTTTGTGCTTTTTTTCTAGAAATGTAAATTTTTTTGGTTGGTGTTGTAGTTGGAATGATATTTAGCAAGGAATACATTTCAGTTTTCATTTTTTTGAGCATTTCTTGGTCAAATTGAGAAGTCCATTTTCTGGATGGTATTAATGCGAAATTTGGAATAATGATGTTATGATCTACAGGTATTTTTTTTGTTTTTAAATCTTTGAAAAGTTGTAAGGATTCTCTTACATACTTTATTTCATCCCATTCTTCTGGGTAAATCAGGATTGCATCAGGTATTTTTTCAAATGCTGTGAGTAAACGAGGTAAATAGGTTGTAATCCATGAGAAATAACCAAACCATGGCGTGTGAATGGTGAAATAGCAGTTTTTATTATCACACGTGTATAAATTTAAACTAGATCCATATTTACAGACAAGGTATTGTTCTAATGTCTTTTTCCATCGTTGGAAGTAAAAGTTTTTATCTGCTTTACCGATTAAATTTTCTCCGCTATTTATAGGAATGAGGAACTTATGCAATACATTTCCGTTCGTTGAAACAAAAGCATTATTTAAGATTTTGATATTCTCTTCTAATTGGAATGTATATTCACATTTGGAATTGTATAGCGATGTATACTCTTCTTTAATTTGTAAAGGTAAGTTTAACGTATATTTTTTTTTCATTTATGCGATTACGTCTTTATACAGTTTTAGGTAACTTGCTACCATTTTAGTTAATGAAAAATCATTTTTTATTTTTTGCGCTGCATTGAATTCTATCATTTCTATTTTTTCCCTTGGAAGATTTAAATAAGCATGGAGTATATCTATAAATTCTTTTTTGTTTTCATAATTAGTGATTAAAAATCCATCTTCTTTGTTTGTAATGATTTCAGGAATTCCTCCTAATTTAGAAGCAATCACAGGTGTTCCACAGGCCATGGCTTCTAATACAACCAAAGGGGAATTATCTGCTTGCGTAGGGTAGAGGAGTACATCACACGCATTGTACAGATTTGCAAGTTCTTCACGATTTGAAATAAATGGAAAAGTTAGATGGTTTTCAAATGAGGATTCATTTTTTCCCCCCACGGTTATGAATACTATATTTTTATTTGTGTTTTCTTGTATTATTTTACGTAAAATAGACCCACCTTTGAAAGGGTTGTTGGTGGCAAATTCAGCTACAAAGAGAATTAGTTTTTTATCCAGAGGAAAGTTTAGTGCTTTTTTCGATTCTATCTTATTTTTTGGATGGAATATTGTTGTGTCTATCCCATTTGGAATTGTTTTTATGTTTTTTAATGCTGGGTATGCTATTCTTACTCGTTGCTCAAGCCAATATGATGGTGTAATAACGGTAGGGTTCATTTGTTGTATCCATTTTTTTTTCAATTTTAGCACCTCTTTTGTTTTGTCTTTTAAAATAGGAGGATAAATGCTTAAGTCAGGACAATTTCCGCAACCCATTTTCCATTTTTCACAGCCTAAAGTACATGAACAATGCCCCGTAATGAACGCTTCATCGTGAATGGTCCAAATGGTTTTTTTGTTTTTTAAAAGATAGGGGAAGAGTGCAGGTGAAAAAAAATCTCCATGCAGGTTATGCAAGTGTACAATTTTTGCTGTTTGATAAAAATTGTTTTTTAAAAGATTTAGAGCGTCTAATCCGTTAAATTCAATCCATCCACTTTTTTTTGCTTCTTTAACTAGTAAGTCTGAAAATACGGTTGATTTAAAATCTATGATTTTTTCTATCCAAGGCTTGTTAGAGTTCTTGTATTTTACAAAATATTTCGCATCGAGGAGGTCCATTATTTCTTCTGTTAATGCAAAAGCTAAATTTGCTGCCCCCCCGGCTTGATCGAATGTATTAATAACGGCAATTGAATTTTGATTTGTTCTCTGTTTTAAATTGTTTTTACTCCCTTTTAGGTAAATAAAACTTTTCAAGAAAAAAATGAAGTATTTGTGTATTAGAAATTCTAATAACTTAATAATCATTTTTTTTATTTTCATTCTTAATTATTTTTTTTATTGAAATCACCACGCGAGAAATATTTCTCGATTAAACAGTACATCATTATAAAGAAGTACCGACTTCCCATTTCTTTAATTTTCAATTTTGATTCTCCATATTTACGATTCGTCCAACTATTTGGTAGTACAGTATAGGAGTAACCTCTAACAATTGCTTTTAAAGGCAATTCAAGGGTTAAATTAAAATGAGGTGCAAGAAAAGGTTTGATTCCTTCAATCGTTTCTTTACGATACATTTTGAAAGCATTTGTACAATCGTTGTATTTTAATCCAAAAACAACTTTTACAATCCAATTAGCAACGCGATTTATGCGTTTTTTCAATAGTGGATAATCATACACTGCGCCTCCTTTTATCCAACGACTTCCAAAAACACAATCGTATCCTTCTTGTATTTTTGAATAAAATTTAACTAGATCTTCTGGAGAATCGGATAAATCTGCCATCATTACAGCGACAACATCCCCTGTGAATCGCTCTAAACCATAACGAACTGCATACCCAAAACCATTAGGACCATGATTTGTATGAACCACTAGTGTAGGTATTGTATTTTTCAATTCAGTCAGTACCGCTAAGGTTGTGTCTTTTGAATTGTCATTGACAACTACAATTTCATGAGGTATATTTTCTCTTTGTAAAGTTTCATACAAAGTTGAAAGCGTTTCTGGTATAGATTCACTTTCATTGTATGCGGGTATAACTACACTTAATTTCATCGAAAGATTAAGATCTGGATTTAATACCATTATACATTTCTGCTAAGGTTTCTTTTAAATCATATTTCCAATTCCATGTTGGATAATGCGTTTTAAATTTATTCAAGTTACTAATGTACCAAATATGGTCCCCTATACGGTTTGTTTCCGAATAACTAAAATTCATTTTATTCCCTGTGATTTCTTCACACAAATCAATCGCTTCTAGCATACTACAGTTTGCATGTCTCCCTCCCCCTGCATTGTATACTTCGCCTGCTTTTGGATCTTGGTAAAAATGCCAAAACATATTTACTAAGTCATAACTGTGAATATTGTCTCGAACCTGTTTTCCTTTGTATCCAAAAATAGTGTAATGCTCTTTGGTAATTGCACATTTCATCAGATAAGCCAAGAAACCATGTAATTGGGCTCCTGAATGATTAGGGCCAGTTAAACAGCCCCCTCTAAAAATACCCGTTTTTATTCCAAAATACTTACCATATTCTTGCACCATTATATCAGCAGCCACTTTACTTGCACCAAATACAGAATGTTTGGTTTGATCTACACTCATTAATTCATCAATTCCATCCGTAAAATAAGGGTGCGTAGTATCAATCTCCCATCGTTTATCTTGCTCGATTAAAGGCAAATAGTTAGGTGTATCACCGTATACTTTATTGGTGGATGTAAAAATAAATACAGCTTCAGGGCAATGAATACGACACATTTCTAATAAATTTATCGTACCAGTTGCATTTACACCAAAATCAGTTAGCGGTTCTCTAGCTGCCCAATCATGACTCGGTTGAGCCGCTGTATGTATAATCAACGCAATATCTTTTCCATATTTTTCAAAAATCGGAGACAATGCATCCACTGATCTTATATCTGCTTGATAAGATTTAAAATTTGAACAAGATGCTTCTAAACGGTTTTTATTCCAATTCGTTGAACTTTCATTCCCGAAAAAATACGAACGCATATCATTGTCTATGCCAATCACTAAGTCAAACTTTTTTGACATAAACTCTACCGATTCTCCTCCTATTAACCCCGACGATCCTGTTACTAATGCTATTTTCATTATTTATTTTTTCAAAATTTATACCCCCATCTCCATAAACCAGAACAAAAAGCTATAGTTTTCACTTTGCCTAGTGACTATTCTTCAAAAACTATTTACTCTTTCCTTTTATTGTCTTATACCAATCACTCCAAAATCGGTTTCAACAACTCTTGATTTTCCTTCATCCAATCATATACATCCTGCATAATCATTTCAACTGTATATTTTGGTTCCCATCCTGACATTTCTTTCACTTCAGTGGAATCAGTAATATACCAAGGAATATCAGCCACTCGATTTTGTTTCACACTTTTAATCGGAATTTTATTTCCTGTTATTTTCTCGCAAATTTGGGTCAATTCCTGCAAAGAAACAGAAACTGAATTACCTCCTCCAACATTCCAAGGTTTACCTGCATAAACGGATGGATTTGCAATTTGTATTTCAAGTAAACGGTAGAGGTCATTTACATGCAACATGTCACGTACTTGCTTCCCTTCCCCTCCAAACCCAAAATACCCCAATTCTTTTTTCCAAAAATGTTTTGCCATCCAAAGTACAACTACACCTTGATCTACTTTGCCCATCTGCCATGCACCAGTTAATACACCACAACGATTGATAATCGTTTTCAAGCCATAAAACGCAGCATATTCCTCCACCAATAATTCTGCAGCCAATTTCGATGTACCGTAAAAGGAACGGGCACCATTTAAGGGGAATTGTTCATTAACCCCTTCTTTATTAACACCAACGATAGTATTTTCTTCGTTATTAATTGTAAAACGAGTTTCAGTTTCAGTTAATGGTATTTCATTCAATAAGCCGATAGGATAAACCCTACTTGTGGATAGAAGTACAAACAAGGCTTTGTTTTTCAAGGCGAAATTCAAACAGTTTACAGTACCTACTAAATTTGTATTTATCAAGTAATCAGGAGTAGTTTCCATGCCTGAGACTACAGAAGGCTCTGCTGCTGCATCTATTAGTATATCAATGGTACCAACTTCATCAAAATCTTCTGTATTACGAATGTCACCATGAATAAATTGTATATCCATGGCTCTCAGACGAGCAATATTTAATTCTGATCCTCTGCGTTTTAAATTGTCTAATGCAATAATCTTATAGGTTGGATTCACTTTTTTAAACGAAATCGCCAAGTTTGATCCCACAAAACCACATCCTCCTGTAATTAATATTGTTTTTTGCATGCTAAAATTGTCGAGTTACAAATTTAAAAATTAAACTGTCGTAGATTCCAAAATACATCTCTAATTGCTTTTAAAACCCCATTTTGGCCTAATTTAAAACCAATTTCTACATGATCCATAGAAAATCCAAAAACAAAGATTGAAAATATCAGTAATTTACTGATATTCTTAATCGAAATAAAGTGCAGTATTAATGATTTTATACTTGTTGTTTCAGAAGGGTTTCTTTTTTTATAAAATAAGATTAAAACAAATGCCATACAAACAAAATGTATGTTTAACCATCTTCCCCAATCAATTGTCAGAAAAAACATGGGAACACTAAGTGTTATTAAACCAATATGAATTACACCAATTTTGATTAATTCTGATTTGGAGGTGATATTTTTAAGTAAAACACTAAAAAATATGGCTATTGTAATTAAATATGAAATTGCGTATAACGCATAATTTCTTTCTTTTGCAAAAGTAAGTGCATTCACTTTTCCTTTACCAAATCCCTCTTTTGGCCAATCAAAAATCCCTTTCATCACATTTTCCGCAACACCTAGATTATTGAATATTCCCCAAGAATTCCCTTCATTAATGTCTTTTCCTATAGTAAAAATAATAAAGGCGGGAATAAAAGCAGAGGCACCTATTACCGTCATTTTTAATAAACTTCCTTTTTTATCTTTTACAAAATGAAATAGATATACAATAAGAAAATAGGGAACATAAAATACCACTAATTCATGAAAAAGGGTAGCAATAGCAATAAAAAAACTAAGTATCAAGGTAAATTTCCAAGAGTAAATATTTCTTTTTTGATAAGCGTTAATGAAAAGTAAAAAAATATTAAAAAATATAATTTCTTTCCTACCGAAAGCATAAAAGTCATTTATAGGGAAAAGGAATACCGTTGGCAGGCAGCAGAATAACAAAAACTGAAAATCAAATTTGATATTTCTTACCGTTTTGACTAGTAAGATTAAAAACGTAAAATAGAGAAATGCAACAAAACTGAATACGATTTTGCCAACATAAATTCCTGTTAATCTTGCTAGAGAAATAAAGATTGTCCCAGATAAACCACGTCTTTTGAAGCCTCCATCTTCATAGTTAATCAACCAATCACCTAATGCGTATCCATCCGACCAAATCATAATTCTTTTGTATAAAGGAGGGAGACCGATTAACAAAAAAACAATCGAGAATAAAATTAATACAATTGTTTGAAGTTGAATTTTAGAAAAAGGTTTGTTTAGAAACAGCATTAAAAATTTAATTTAGTTAAAAGTACGATTTTTTGTTTTATTGTAAATTCATTTCTGTATTTGAAAAGTATTAAAAGCTCTTTGTGTGTTATTTTTTTAGCATCTATAATTTTATTTTTTGCTTTTTTGATTAATGTTTTGGTTAGTTTTTTATTAAAGCTGTTTATGTTTTCTAAATTAATTGATTTAATGTTTGATAGAAAAAGGATTACATCAGAGATCGTCCTTTTTTGATTGTGGAAAATATCGAATAATAAATCCACATCTTTGAATTCTGGTAATAAGGATGTTAAGTATTTTTTTTGTATTTTTTTAGTGTTTATTTCTTGAATGTTGTTATGAACCACGCTGATTTGGCTCTCATGAATTCTATATTTTATCAAACTATCAGGTAAAATTTTTCCTTTTGAATACTTTAATATTTTAATCCATAAATCATAATCTTCGACATGCAATTGATTTAAATCAAAACTTAATTTGTTTTTAATAAGGATTTGATTTCGAATCATCACTGAAGAATGTACAAAAGGATTGTGCGTCAATAAGGCGAATCTAATCTCTAAATCTTCTTGAACAAATGTTAATTTTTCTTTTTTACTGCCGAAGGTTTCTGCAAAAGAACCAACTATTCCGTATTCTAGGTTGTTTTCTAGGAAATCAATTTGTTTTTCAAAACGGTTTGGTAAAGCAATATCGTCTGCGTCTATACGTGCAATGTATTTTCCTTTGGCTAAACGCAATCCTAAATTTAAGGTTTGAATTAGTTTGAGATTTTTTTCGTTTTTAATGTATTTGATTCTTGTGTCTTTGAATTGTACTATATATTCTTCAGAGTTATCAGTAGAACCATCGTTTATTATGATGAGTTCAAAATTTTGATAGGATTGAACTAAAATGCTTTTTATAGTATCTTTTACATACTGTTCAGCATTGTAAACAGGTAAAACTACCGAAATGAGTGGTAAGTTCATTTTTTAGATTTTAAGCCAGTTTACTGGTCGCAAGTCGTTTGTTTGCGCTTGTAAGGTTTCATTTATAAACCATTTTTCTGGCGTAATAATAATTTTATTTTCGAATGAAGATAGCCAAGCTGCCCACCATCCGAAGGTACTGTTTGGTATTACAAAATGTTTACAATTTGTCATAAGTTCTAAATAAGAAGCAAAACGATCTCCTTTGTAAATTTCATGTTTAACAAAATGTGTTTTAAAATGTGTTTTAAAATTCAGTTCACACCATTCAATATCATCCGAAAAAACAAACAATTCAAGTTCATTTCCCAATTTTTGCTCTAAAAGATTTAAGGCATCCATATAATACTTTAAATCAGTAACCCCATGTGTTTTTATTGCAGAAGGTATCGTCACAAAATCAGTTCTACGGAAGTTGATACAGACACTTGTTGAGTTTTTAATTTTCTCTTTTAATTGTTGTTGTTCTATAGTAAGGGGAAATTTAAAAACAAGTTCTTTTCTTATTTCGTTTTCAATGTCTTGAAAGTATTTAAAACTCTGCCAGTACCCATCAAGGTAGACTTTAGGATTCTTTTTTTTAAGTTCTATTGGCTGAAAATGAAAACCATTTTCTATGCAGGTGATAGGTTTTTCATGAAAAAAGGAAGCATTGTAAAATTTTTTGCTTAATCGATCATTTAACACCTGATGATTGTTCAATTTGAAAATATCGAGATCAAAATCTCTAAAAATAAAATCGTTTTTTGGATTTCTGTTTAACAAGAATTCAAGATCAAGGATTAATTCGGTTTGGAACTTTGTTGTTAATGCACGTCCGTGTGCATATTGAAAAAGTTGATTTCCTAGGCCTCCCATTAATTTAACTACTATCATACCTAGAACGAATTAATTTTTGGTTTGTAGATTATTTAAAATAGAAATCACTTGCTTTGATATATTTTTAGGAGTAAGTGTTTCAAAATAAAGTTTGTTTTCTTCTCCAAGTTTTTCTCTTTTAGTATTGTTGTGAAGTAATTCTATAATTTTACTTGCCATTTTTTCTACATCTAAATAAGGTATAGTACATTCTTTGTTGATGACTTCGGCTATACCTGTTGCTTTTTGAAAACAAACAATCGGTAACCCTGATAATCCTGCTTCTATAGCCGCTAAAGGAAAAGGATCTTCTCGAGAAGTTAGTATGAATAGGTTTGCATTAGACATCCAACTTTCGGGTGTATTCGTTTCTTGAATGAAGTGAATATTATCCGTAATCTTTAATTTTTCAGCATCTGCGAGATTTACTCTCAATCGTTCCTCTGTAATATGTCCAATCCAATAAAAATCACTATTTTTAATTCGCTCAATTACTTTTGCTGCAATTTGAACAAATAAATCATCTCCTTTTCTCCAATACGCTCCACCACACATCACAATTTTCAATCGATCATCCTTCATTTTAGGGCTTTCAACACTTAGTAATGTAGATGTTTCTCTTACGATTGAAATTTTTGTTTCATTAATTTGAAAGTATTTTATCAGTGTGTTTTTATTTAATTCGGAAGGTACGATATAATGTCTTATTTTATGATCGTATTCTTTTAAGTTTGGAACGAATTCATCAATTACAGTTTTTAGTTCATGAACATGTAAAATAAACGGTACATTTTCTTTGTAAAAAAAACGAATACCTATTTTTAATGCACTTATTGTATTTGCATAGATAAAGTCAAATGTTTGTGAATTAATATAGTTTGTGAATTTTTCTCTTTCGGATACTATGGGCTTTTTGTATAAAATTCGTTTTAATCTGTTTATTATGCTGTAATCTTTTGAATTATCGATTTTTTCAAAATTGAAATACTGATTACTATTTTTTTTAAATCGAACTTCAAGTGGTCCATTTCCTTTTATTGCAATCGTTGTAATTTCAAAATCTACCTTGGAGAGTTGTTCAAGCATTAATAATAATGATTTGGGTGCTCCAGATAGAGAAGTATCGTGTGTTATTACGAGTATGGATTTCATTTATGAAGTTTGAAGATTTTTTTTAGTGCATAAAGGTAGCCATAAATCATAGTTTTTTTAGCATACTTAAAAAGGTAACTTCTCCTTTCTTTTTTTATTTGATCTTCCAATGATGCACTAATTCCTTGTTTTTCACAGATGCTGATAATTAAATTTAATTTTTGAGTTTTGTACTCTTTTTCTAGAAGTTCTAACATAATACCCCAATCAGAGATCACTTTATAGTTTTCTTTGTAACCGTTTAATTTTTTGAGAATGTTTGTATTGAAAAAAGTTCCTTGGTGCGGAATCAAGGATTTTTTTGTCATCTCAAAGGCCTTTAAGTCTTTTTTTGGATTCCAAAGTAAATTAGTATCTTCCCATTGAATCAAACCATAACTCATTGCTGCATTAGAATCGATTTGAGTTTTTACATTTTCAATAGTTTGCTGATTTAATAAGTAATCGCCTGAATTTAAAAATAAACAATAATCTGCTGTTACTTCTTTTAGTCCTTTATTCATGGCATGGTAAACACCGTTGTCTTTTTCACTTATCCAATAACTTATCCAATCTGAATTTTCTTGTATAATTTCTTTCGATCCGTCTGTCGAACCACCGTCAATAATTATGAATTGAATATTTGTACACGTTTGATTTTTTACACTTTTTATGGTTTTAATCAATCCTTGTAGGTTATTGAAATTAATAGTAACAATTCCAATTCTCATTTTATTTGGATTTAAATCCATATTCTATAATTTCTTTGTTAAGTAATAAGAGTATGATTAATCTACATTTGTGTTTGAATTGGAATAACGTCGGATAAATTGAGATAGATTTAATTAGATGTTTGATTGCTTTCATTCTATTTTGGTTCGCCATATAAAATTTAGCAATTGCGAATATTGATTTTGAAAGTTCGATTTTAAATAGTTTAGAACCTAATGCCGAAACGATATCTGGATTTTGCGACATGAAATTTTTTATTGAACTGCATCTAATTGCACCAAAATTATTTTTTTTAACGTTAACTGAATTATCATTATTTACAGAATAAGAATACGAATTGAAATTAGCAGTTTGGATTTCATATTTCATAGCCATTTGTAACCATAGTGCAGTATCTTCAAATATAAGGTAATCTGTTTCAAATTGAAAAGAGTTTGCTATTTTAGATGGGATACAAGTTTGACCAGGAATAACTGGGGATTTTAATAAATTTTCTATGTCCTCGTAATTTGTATGACTAGGTTTAATTACTTCTTCATTATCCTTACAGATTAGTTTGTTACAAATGTAAAATGAATTTTCTTTTTTCTTTATTATTATAAAGTCGAACCAATTTTGAAGGTGATTTGGTAATAATAAATCATCGCTATCCAGGAAAGTAATGTATTCACCAGTTGCATTTTTTACACCTTTATTCCTAGAATAACATCTTTCGTAATTTTTTTCATTAGAAAATAGTTTTATTCTTTTGTCTGAAAAATTCTTTATTTCATCGATTGTATTGTCTGTTGATTTATTATCAATAACAAGTATTTCAAAATCAGAAAACGTTTGATTAATAACACTTTTTAAACAGTTTCTGATGGATTTTTCTCTGTTGTAGGTTGGTATAATAATCGAAAAAAAAGGGCGACTCATTTATGTACGCTTTGGTGTTAAAATTCAAAAAAAACAAGCGAAAAGGCAGTTTATTGTAAGTATGTTAAACAATACGCTTACTAAATCTTACAAATTGTGTCAGGTAGCTTTTTTTATTTATAGGTAAGATTACTATTTTATAGATCCCAATTACGTATTTTATTCTTTTTAAAATCGGAAGTTGTTTTATATATTTATTAAACAAATAAGAATATTCATAAAGTTGCTTTTCTGAATCTATTAAATTGTTATTTGTCAAGCTGTCTGCATCTGTCATAGATGTATAAAGAATCTCATCGATGTATTCTATTTTAAAGCCTTTTTTAAATAGTTGAAGGTAAAATTCCACATCTACTAACCAAATAATTTTTTCATCATAGAAAATGTTTGCGTCTTTATGGTACATAATAGCAGTAGGTCCGCCAATTAAATTTGCTAAAATTAAGTTTTCCGGTTCATATTTGATTTTTTTTAAATCCTTGTTGTTTATTTTGAATTCTGTTATTTCATTTCTAAAATTACTTAAAGCAGCACAAAAAACGAAGGTTTTTTTATCGTTTATTATTTTATCTAATAATTTTTTAAGTGCAAAATCGTCTTCAAACCATTGGTCGTGGTGCATGATTTTAATATAATCTCCTTTTGCAAGAGCGATACCGTAGTTCCAATTTTTTGGCGCTCCCAAAGCAGGGATGTTTTTGTGGTAACTAATAGTAAAACCATTATTTCTGAACTCATTTACTAATTCAGCTACATCATTTGTTGAACTATCGTCCGTGATAATTATCTCGAATGTTACATCTTTTTGGCTAAATGTTGTATTTAACAGTTTTCTTAGGTGTAACGTTTGATTGTATGTTGGGATGCAAATACTAATTAATGGCTGATTACTCATAAAGAAAATTGTATTGACTTGTAATTAATTCTTTTCAACTCTGTATACATTTTGAAAGTCTGCCATCGATTGTCGTTTGATAATGAGTTCTTCAATACCAAGATCTCCTTTTTGATCTTCTCTTGGGGCATATTTCACTTTCATTCTAGGATCAGCATCCGTGGAAGGTTTTGTTAGGTAATAGGTAGCAAGACTATTTCTAGTTAAGTCAAACTCCGAATTTATTTCTTCGCAGATGCCGTGCCAAGAATTTTGAGTTGTATCAAAAATTAACGCTCTATTGAATAGTGTGTCTACTTTCTGAACCAACTGGTCTGGCTGTCCATTTTTATCAGACCACAAACCTAAAGTTCCACCAAAATTCGCTTTCCATTCAGGGTTTATGTAAAGAATTATATTTACTTTTCTTTGCAACAATAATTTTGGATGAATAGAATAATCCAAGTGTGGGTTTAATCTTCCCCCATTTTTGTGGCTATGTAAACCACCTCCATGTAATCCTATGTCAGGAACTAATTGTATGCTATTGTCCCCTGAAAGTAAAAAGTCTAATTTTTTCGTAAAAGCATCCGAAAGAATATGGGAGAAAAAATTGTAAGTATTAGTGCCAAAATGATTCCAATTGTTGGTTGCTTTTTTTATTTCTAAAGGGTTTTCATAGGCATACCAGCAATCGTTATCAAAATTAGGAAACTCCGCAGCAATCGCCATTGCATCGTTTTCATCTAAAAAATTATCAATAACAATGTGATTGAATGGGCGGTTTGCTCTGAACGTTTCTCCCATTTTTTTTAATTCAATGGAATCTAATTTATCTAAAATTGTAAACATACACTTGAAAATTATATCTAAATTAGCGATAAAATTAGTTATTTTTAGGTTTATACTTGATAAAAAATCTAAGAATCTATTTTTTTTAATTGTAAAAGTTATTGTTGTTATTTATCAATACATATTTTGATTAGGGTACTACATATTATTCCAACTTTAAATAAAGGTGGAGCGGAGCGGTTGACTATTGATATTTGCAAAAATCTTGCTGACCGTAAAGATGTAGAAGTGCAATTAGTATTAATGACGAATGATATAAAGTATGAATTACCTGCAACTTTAAGTTATGTAGTTACGGATACAAAAATAAATCTTTCTATTTGGAAGAAAAATAAAATTTCTTCATCACATTTTGATGACATTATAAGAAGTTTTAAGCCTGATATTATACATTCTCATTTGTTTGAGGCAGAAGTTTTGAGTAGGTATAAACCTTATCCAAATATAGTTTATATTACACATGTTCACGATAATATAACACAATTAGAAAACTTTTTTTTTTACAAGCCATATAAAAAAAAGTTACTAAATCGATACGAAAAACATTGGATTACAAAGAAGTATCGTAAATTTAATAATCAATTTATATCTATCTCAAAGAATACCACCCACTTTTTAAAAACTTCCTTTAGAAATAACAAGTTGAGTGATGCTATTTTTGAGTTGTCAAACGCGATTGATTTTGAACAGTTTTACTTTGCTGGGGAGAAAAAAATAACACCAAAAATAAGGTTAATTGCCGTTGGGAGTTTGGTAGAGAAAAAGAACCAGCAATTATTGCTTCTTATTGCTGCTTTGTTGAAAGTAAAAGAGATTGATTTTGAAATGCAAATTTTGGGGGATGGTCCAAAGCGACCTTTTTTAGAAAAAGAAATAATTAAACTAGGGTTAATAAATCAAGTTCATTTATTAGGGAATGTTCACGATGTACCTTCTTTTTTAAGGCAAGCAACTTTTTTTATACATACTGCACTTTATGAGCCTTTTGGGTTGGTGTTATTAGAAGCTATGGCTGCAGGATTGCCTGTTATCAGTTTAGATGGTAAGGGTAATAGGGATATTATTTTAAACGGTAAAAATGGTTTTTTACTTCAAGAAAATGAACCTACTATGTTTGTTTCTAAAATTATCGATTTGATGAACGATGGAGAAAAGTATCAATTGATTTCTCAGTATGCTCGTTCTTTTGCTGAAAATTATGACATAAAAAAATATGTTGAAAAATTAGTTGAATATTATAAATTGTTATACTTAGAGCAAAATAAATTACGAAAAGTTTAATAGTGTTTCATAAAATATTTTGTAATTCTTTTCTGCATCAAATTTTTTATTGATTGTATTCCATGCATTGAATTTGAATTTTTCATATTCATTAACATCTAAATTTTTGATTTTAAGAATAGCGGATTTAATTTCTTCAATGGTTGGATTTTCCTTTAATAGAATACCATTATAATTGTCTATTAAAATTTCATGTGTTCCACCAACGTTTGTTGCGATAGCAGGAATTCCAAATGAAAAAGCCTCCATAATAGAAACAGGAATACCTTCTGTACTACTCACGTTGATAAATAAGGAGGGGTTTTCTTTCTTGTAATACTGCATTACAGCTTCATTTTCCACCCTACCTTTCCATTCGATTTGAATTTTGGAATTAATAGTTTGTGCTATTTCTTTTAAGTTTTCAAATTCGGCACCATCTCCAAAATGGACCCATTTCATTGATGTGTTTGTTATTTGTTGTAAGGCATACAAGATTAATTCCACCCGTTTTATTTTAATGGTATTAGAGCAACTGACTAGAATAAATTCATTTTTATTTGGTGCTAATAAGTTATTTGAGTTTACACCTAGAAAAGCTGTATTAGGTTCACTTTTTGCATTCCATCGTTCTTGTATATATTTTTTACCCGTGTTAGATATTGTGAAAATTTGATTTGTATATTTTGATATAAATGGCTTGAATGGTAGGTGATTGTATTTGTTTGTTTCAAAATAAAGGTCCCATCCGTGTGCGCGACAAATGGTTGTAATTGATGGATGTCGCTCTTTTAACAAGGCTAGAGCAAGTGCGCTATCATCACACCAATACGAATAAAAAACGGTATCTTGTATCGTTTGTTTGTTTAATAGTTTTTGTAAAAAAAAATCGATTTGGATTGCTTTATTCAAGGAAACAATCATCGTTTTGGCAATGCCTACACGATTTTTTTTTAATATTAATTTTAAAAATTCAATCAAAATTAATTTTTTTCGAAGTAGCGTTATTATTTTGAAAACATGCCATTTATTTATTATCTCAAAATCATTAACAAAGCAGTTTTCAGGTATTTTCCTTTTAAATAACGTTTTGTTTAGAGGTATAATATTGATTTTATCAAAAAAAACAGAAGCGAAATTAATTTCTGTTTCAAGAAATGTTTCAGCATTACCATATGGAAATAAAGCAGTAATTAAGAATAGATTTTTTTTCATACCCTAAATATAAATCTAAGGTACATAAATTTTTTACCTTTGTGTTGTATGATTAAAATATTAGTACTTTCTTATTTTTTTCCACCATGTGCGTTAACGGCATCCAATCGCGTTTTTGGTATTGTTTCCAATTTGCATCGTTTTGGTATTTACCCAATAGTAATCACTCGCCATTGGCAAAAAAAAGTTGCAAATAGAGATGATTTATTGACTACAACTCAATCTGAAATCCAACATATTTACTATGAAGGGTATGAAGTATATTATTTACCCTATCGTTCATCCCTTCGAGATCGTTTATTACTTAATTCAGATAAAGTTAAGTTGTTTAGTTTGTTAAGTAAAATATTGACTTTAGTTTATTTAATTTCAGAGCCTTTGACCAATCTTTTTGTTCCTTTTTCCAATATTTATTCGTTTTCTAAAAAATATTTAAGTGAAAATAAAGACGTAAAGTATGTTTTTGTTTCAGGAAATCCTTTCGTGCTTTTTAAATTTGGATATAAGCTTCAGAAAGCGTTTGCAATTTCTTGGATTGCAGATTATCGGGATTCTTGGACTACCAATAAAATGGCAATCGGAGTTCGACGGTTTAATATGTATTTGTACAAGTTATATCGGTTTTTTGAGAAAAAGTGGGTGAATACAGCTGTTTTTTTTACCAGTGTCTCTGATCATTATGTTAATCAAATTCAGGGAATTGTAAAAACTCCAGGTCATACTATCTATAATGGATATTTAAAACGTAAAAATTATTCTGAATTTTCCGATTCACAAACTTTTAATATTCTTTATTCTGGTACTTTATACTATAATCAACCTTTAGAAGCTTTTATTACATTTTTGAAAAAGTATCATTTTAAAATTGCTGGAAAAGAGGTGAACTTGTATTTTGCAGGATTGGGATTCGATAAAAAACAAACCAAGCGATTACAAGATTTAAGTATCAATTACGAAAATAAGATTCATATTTTACCATGGGATACCCAAGCATCTTATGCTCAACTTCAAACTCAAATGGATCTTTTATTGTTATTTCCTTATCAAGGATTTAAAGGGATACCGACAAGTAAATTGTTCGATTATGTTGCAACAACTAAAAATATATTGCTGTTCAAAACAGATTATGATGTGATTGCATCTATATTACGTGACTCTGGGTTGGGTTTTGTGGCTAATACGGATGATCAAGCATACGAATATATATCTACATTGATTAAGTATAAGTATTCCTCCTCCTCTTTTCTAACTGTAGATGATGAAAAAATTGAAAAGTATTCCATTTTATGTCAAACAGAATTTTTAGCACAATTAATAAAAAAAGAAAAAGTATGATTTTAAAGTTGATACGTAAAATTTTATTTGATTACCGTTTTTTTTTAAGTAAAGACAAGGTTTATGTTTTGATGTTTCATAAAGTAAATGATGACTCTGATGTTTTCTACAAAGGAATGCCAACGAAAACATTTTATAACTTGATTGAATATATTATTCTTCATTTTCAAATTGTACATTTCGAAGAAGTTGAATATTTGTTAGGAAAGCAAGAAAAACCATTATTAGTAATCACATTTGATGACGGAATGGATGATATACGAACGAATGTATATGATTTTATGATGGAAAGAAAGGTTAAATTCACCATTAATATAGATACTAAAATTTTGATTGATTCAAAGCCACAATATTTTATTCAAGTATATGATATATTAAACCATTCAACTAAAATAGAATCTTATTATGATTCAAAGTATATGAAAGAAAGAATTAGTGTTAATTATGTTCAGCCATATGAAACAGAATCCGCATTTACGTATTTACTTTCACCTATGCGTAATTCTGAAAAAGAAGACTTTATCGATCGTATGCGTTTGAACCTGGGATTGCAACAAAACTGTTTCACCAAAGTACTTTCTGCTAATTGGATAGAAAAACAAAAAGAAAATACTTTGATTTCTTTTGGTTCTCATAGCCATAGTCATCCTATATTTAGTGAATTAAATTCAGAACAAATTAAAACTGAACTTAGTATATCACGAAATCTTTTGGAAGAAATTTTACATAAGAAAATAGAAGTATTTGCTTATCCAAATGGTGAGGCAGAAGAATATACTGATGGGTTAATTCAAAATCAAGGGTTTAAAATTATCTTAAAAACAGGCGACAGGTTAAATCATCATGGTAAATTTCCCTCCAACATTTTTTATCGTATCAATATGTATCAACAGGACCTTGAAATGGCTATTCTTCAATCCATAGGATTGCTGCCTAAATTAAGAGATATTAAAACTAAAATATGGAATTAAAATGGTTAAGTGAGTTTGACATCCATCAAATTCATGATTTATTTTCAATTTGTTTTAAAAATAATGAATTGTCTAACGATTTTTTTAAATGGAAATATTTTGAAAATCCTGTTGGAAACGCCTTCGTTTGTGGTTTTTTTGACAACGATAAATTGATCGCGTCAGGAGCCTTACTTCCTGAATTATTGTTTTTTGAAAAGAAATCAGATGTTATTTATAAATGTACTGACTTAATGACAGATCCAAATTATAGAGGGAAAGGATTAGCAAAAAAAATGGTAGATGCATTAACAAAAAGAGGTTTAAATGAATCCTTTTTATTGTATACTATTTGTTCTAAAATTGCTTCAAAATCTTTTTTTGGTTCAGGTTGGCGTCATCAAGATGAAATGATTTATTTTTTTAGGATTCCTTTTCTTCCTTCATTAGCTAATAAACACATTGGTAATATTCATTTTGATAATTTAAATGTAGTTATTGACCAATTAAATTTACCTTATGATGAAGATTACTCAACGTATTTGAAAAATAGTTTAAAATGGAGAACAGCGAATACTAAATTTAAATACGGTATATATGTGATAAAAAAGGATAATATTTCTCATTTCATTCTGTTCTCAATAGTTCGTGATATTATTCAGATAGTTTATTTTACTGATTTTTCTTCGCGAAAAATTAAAAATCAATTATTTCGTAAGTTGCATGATTTTGGAAATCTATCTAAAAAAAAACAGATTGCATTATTACCAAAGAGAACTTTTCTATTTTTACTTTTTGTTAATAAAGGTTACTTGACCAATTTATTCTCTTTTGGAAAAATGCGATCAACGATGGATTTGAATATTATACAATCAAAGGATAAAACTGCAAACATTAATTTTTTTGTTAATCAAATCACCATGTTAAATTATGATGATATATGAATTTTACAGAAGAGGGTAGTTTTCAATTTTTAGGTTTTTTTGATTTTTTTTCCATTTTTTTGTGGTTCATTATTTTATTTTTATTCGTATCTACTACCTACTCGAATAATAAAACTAAAAGTTATTTTCGATATTATAAAAATGCATTTTATGTAAAATTTTTTTCTGCAATCATTTTTTCAATTATTTATATAATTAATTACCAGGGGGGGGATTCAACGGCTTATTGGGATTCTGCGCAGAAACTTAATAATCTTTTTTGGGATAGTCCTACAAAATATTTCCATGAAATGTTTTCCATGAACCCTTTACGCATGCGTTATGATTCATTTGATTTAGAAACTGGTTTACCTCCCAATTGGATTTACAAAGAAGATGAAGCGTGGTTTGCTGCTAAGGTATTTTCATTATTGTCCTTTTTAACGTTTAAAAGTTATTTTGCTATGACGATGATTACTGCGTATGTTTCGTTTCGGGTGAGTTGGATGCTATATGAAATGATTTTGAGGTACGGGTTATTTAAGGAACGTATTGCAGCTATTGGTTCGCTATTTATACCCTCCACTTGTTTTTGGTGTACAGGCATCACTAAAGATATGATTATTTATTCTTGTGTAATTTATTTATTCATACAGTTTATTGGTTTCTTTGATTCTAATTTAACCAAACAAAAACGTAATTGGTTGTTAATTGTTAGTTCAGTGTTTTTGATTATAAATATCAGAGATTTCATGTTACTTTCCGCTATTGGGCCGTTTTTTATGGCTATTGGCTCTCGCTGGAGTAGTCGACAAAAGTCTACTTTTTCAAAAATATTTATTCAGTTTTTATTTATTAGCATGATCTTTTTTTTGTTGATAACTTTTTTAGGTTCTGAAAAAGGAGCTGAATTTACAAAAGAAGCAGAAGTTATTCAAAATGACCTAAAAACAAATGAAAGTTATGGTGAAAACCGCTATGATTTAGGAATCAATGATTTTTCTGCTTTAGGAATGATCAGAGCTATGCCAATATCCATTTTCACCGCTTTTTATCGTCCATTTGTATGGGAACCAGGAAGTTTGTTTATCAAAATCAGTGCGTTAGAAGCTTTGTTTTTTTTGTTTTTGACTATTAGATTAATATTTTCGGGAAATTTTTTAAAATCATTTAGTGATATCCGTAATCACGAAATGTTAATGGCGTCTTTGGTTTTTTCTCTTATATTAGGTTTTTTTGCAGGATATACCTCTGGTTTATTTGGCGTATTAGTTCGCTTTAAAGCACCATTATTACCCTTTTTGTTTTTGGTATTAATGTATAAAAAAGAAAATGAACTACCGAAACTAGAAAGTAAGTCTTAAATTTGTTAAAATTAATTCCATGAAAGTTGTAATATTAGCAGGTGGGCTTGGCACCCGTATTAGTGAAGAAACAGTTTACAAACCGAAACCGATGGTTTTAATCGGAGATAAACCGATACTTTGGCATATCATGAAAATTTATGCAAGTTATGGTTTTACTGATTTTGTCATTTGTTGCGGATATAAAGGGCATGTCATCAAAGAGTATTTCGCAAACTATTTATTACAAGAAAGCGATTTCACTATCAATACTAAATCCAATCAACTTACCATACATTCCAGTCCAACAGAAGATTGGAATATTACCCTCGTAAATACTGGAGAGTTAACCATGACCGGAGGTAGGGTAAAAAGAATTAAAGACCATGTTGGGAATGAACCATTCTTCTTGACCTATGGGGATGGTGTTGGTGATTTAGATATCAAAGCATTATTAGCACATCACCAACAAAGTGGCAAAAAAGCAACGTTAACTGCAACGAAACCTTTTGGTCGTTTTGGCGTAATTGACATTACTGAAAACGGTCAAGTTTCTTCTTTTAAAGAGAAAAACAAAGAGGACGTATCCTGGATTAATGGCGGTTTTTTTGTGTTAGAGCCAAGTGTTTTTGACTATATCGAAGGGGACGCTACTAGTTTTGAAAAAGAACCTTTAGAAAAACTAACTATGGAATGCGAATTAAGCGCTTTTAAGCACGATGGATTTTGGAGAGCAATGGATTCCTTAAACGATAAGAATGTATTAGAAGAATATTGGAATACTGGAAATGCTCCTTGGAAAATATGGTAAGTAAACGTATTCTTGTAACGGGTTCTTCCGGTTTTATAGGCCGAAAATTAGTTTCGGTACTTCAAAACAACGGACATGAAATAGCTGTTTTGTTGCACTCTTCTACTTCTACTTCAGCCTCTAATAATGTTCAAGAAATTACTATTCATAATCAAACTTGGGAAAAAGAAGTATTTGATTTTTTACCTGAGTTTATTTTTCATTTAGCTGGTAAATCGAACTACCCAAAGTCATTTGCAGAAAAAGAGGAATTATGGGATGCGAATGTTCGTTTTGGAAATAAATTAGTAGATGTAATTCTAAAAATTCCAAATGTAACCTTTGTTAATTTAACTACTTCTCTTGCCTACAAAGGGAGTGAACTATTTCCGTATTCCTATTATGCCTTAACGAAATCTTGTTTTTATCAAACACTTGCTTTTTTTGCATCTCAGAACAAAATAGCTGTTTTTAACCTTATATTATTTAATGTATATGGTAAAGGGGATACAACTAAACGAGCATTGAATTACATTGTAGATTCCTTGGGGCAAAAGGAAGTTGTAGCCATGAGTCCCGGGGAACAATTATTGGATTTTGTACATGTAGATGATGTTGTACGTTTGTGTTTGCAATTATTAGACGAAAAACCTACCGATACATTGGAGGATATATTCGTGGGAACAGGAACAGGTACCACCTTAAAAGAAGCTGCACAACTCCTAGAAATTTTATCGAACAAAAAAACAGCAATTGATTTTGGAGGAATTCCGTATCGAATGGAGGAAAAAATGGAGAATATTGCACCAATCGCAAAGAATAGATTTTGGAAAGCTTCTATTGCAATTGCAGATGGTTTTTTAACTTTGTTATAAATAGTTTAACTTTCACAGGAAAGAAATGATACAGACATTGGAAGATTTTAAAGGGAAAACAGTACTTGTTACTGGACACACTGGTTTTAAAGGCGCTTGGTTAACCCAGTGGTTATTACAGTTGGGGGCGGAAGTTATAGGGTATTCCTTGGAAACGACCGATAATACCCGATTATATGAATTATTGGACCTGAAGTCACAAATACATCATTATGCTGGGGATATCAACAATCTGGAATATCTAACGCATGTTTTTGAAAAACATCAACCTGTATTTGTCTTTCATCTAGCAGCTCAAGCCATTGTTAAAACCTCTTATGAAAACCCTTTAGAAACTTTACAAACAAATATTATTGGTACAGCCAATGTATTGGAAGCAATACGTTCGGTGTCTTCTGTTCAGGTTGCGGTTCTTGTAACTAGTGACAAATGTTATAAAAACGAAGAAAAACGATTTGGATTTAAAGAGATGGATGCTATGGGTGGAGACGATCCTTACAGCGCCAGTAAAGCGTGTGCAGAATTGGTAATTCATTCCTATCGTCATTCTTTTTTCAAAGATGGTAACATCAAAATAGTTTCTGTACGTGCGGGTAATATCTTAGGAGGAGGGGATTGGTCCAAAGATCGCATTGTCGTAGATGTCATTCGTTCGATCCAACAGGATGAACCAGTATATCTTCGTGATCCTTCTGCAGTGAGGCCTTGGCAGCATGTATTAGATGCTACCTATGGATATTTACAAGTTGCTTTGTATACTAACAATCCTACGCTTACTTTTGTGCCTGCATGGAATTTTGGTCCTTCCGAGTCGGATGTTTTGACGGTGGAAGAATTGGTGCAATTAATGATTCAAGCATATGGGAAGGGTACTTATGAAAATTTGGGTGAACGTACCTATCATGAAGCTAATTTTTTAAAATTGAATGTCGATTTAGTAAAAGAAAAATTAGGATGGAATTTACTTTATCGAAATCCAGAAATTATTCAAAAAACGGTCGCTTGGTACCGCGAATTTGAAACAACGCAAAATGCGAAAGAAATTACGTTAAATCAAATTCACGACTACGTTTCTAACCTAACGCACTGATAATTTGCTGCTTTCTATCATCACTCCGGTATATAATAATGTGGTTTATATTGCAAAAGCGATAGAAAATTATCTTTCTCAAGCTTGTGCCGATAGCGAAATTATTATTGTGGATGGAGGTAGCTCGGATGGTACTGTTGATGTGATTGCAGCGTATGCTAAAATTCATGCATCTATTACGTGGATCTCTGAAAAGGACCAAGGACAATCGGATGCTATGAATAAAGGGATTAAGCTAGCTAAAGGAAAATATATTAGTTTTTTAAATGTAGATGATTATTATTCACCCGGTTGTTTGGAGGAAGTTGTTGGTATTTTAACTCATAATCCGAGCATACAATATTTAGTAGGGGATTGTAATGTATGGGATCAATATGGCGATTTGATATATGTCAATAAACCATCAAAAGTTCAAAAATGGCATGTGTTTAGTGGATTTCATTTTTCCGTGAACCCAACAGCCTATTTTTATCAGAAAAGTTTACACGCAGAAGTTGGGTATTATTCTTTAACCAATCATTATACAATGGATTTAGAAATGATTTTCCAGTTTAGAAAAGTGACCAAATTCACTTATTATCCTAAAAAATGGGGGAATTTCAGGATGTTACCCAATGCAAAAACATTTGAAGACCAGTCTTCTAATCAATTAGAGTTACGTAAAAAAGAATTGGTGTATGGAAATTTAAAAACAGTTTCATTGCCAATACAATTTCTGGTGTATTTTTATCGGGTAAAAAGAAAGTATTTTCCTTTAATACAAACTGCATTCAATAAAGTAGTAGATAAAATAAAATTTGAGTTCAACCATTTTCTAATTAGCAAGAAATAAGATTCTGATGCATGAATTAATAAATACTGAAAAGTCATATAAACAAGGTGTATCCATTATTATCTGTTTTTATAATGCAGGTGAAAGAATTGTTAATACATTAAAATATATTCAAGCCCAACGTGATAGGACGAATGAAAATACAGAACTTGTTTTAGTAAATAATGCTTCTACTGATGGTAGTGAAGCGATTATTCAACAAGAACTCGAAGGATTTGATGTTTTTTCTTGGAAAATTGTACACGAATCAAAACCCGGCCTTGCAAATGCACGCATTTGCGGATTAAAGCATGTTTCCTATGATTTGATTGTTTATTGCGATGATGATAATTGGTTGTCAGAAACATATCTTTCGCAAGCAGAAGAAATCATGCGAAATGATACCGAAGTTGGTATTTTAGGAGGAAAGGGTACTGCCATAAGTTCTATGGAACTTCCAAATTGGTTTGAATCTGTACAAGGTTATTATGCTGTAGGGCCTCAAATGCCCAAATCAGGAAGAGTGATTGGGGAACGTAATGTGGTGTATGGTGCAGGAATGGTAATCAGAACCAAGGTAATGATCGCTTTGTTTAAAAGAGGATTTTGTTTTCAGTCCCTTGGCAGGACAGGCTCCTCGCTTAGCGCAGGTGAAGACAGCGAGCTATGTCTTGCTGTACAAATTATGGGCTGGAAAATTATCTATGAAGAAACATTACAATTTGAACATTTTATTACAGCTAATAGATTGACGAAAGAATATTTCCATAGAATGCAAAATGGAATGGATAAGTCTGGTTTTTATGTCAAGTTTTATAGAGATTATTTTTTCGGAAAATCGTTACTGGTAATTCCTAGTAATTTTTGGGTAAAAGAATTTTTATATAGTGTATTTTTTCTTTTTAAATCTTTTTTCAAATCTAAAAATGATTTTTATAGGGTGTTGTTTTTAGTACGCGAGAGATCTAAGTATGACTCTAATGTAAAACAGATATTAGCAGTATGTGCAAAATTAAACGGATTTAAAGCTTTAACAGATGAAAAGCCATAATACACCATTTTTTTCTGTTGTTATATCGACTAAAAATAGAGCGGCTTTAGTTGTAAAAGCTGTTCAAAGTATACTCAAACAATCCTTTCAAGATTTTGAAATTCTAATTGTAGATAATGCTTCCACAGATAATACGGAAGAAGTATTAGTTCAGCTACAGGAACCGCGATTACACTATCTTAAAAATGAAATCGATAAAGAGCGTTGTTTTGCAAGAAATCGCGGGATACAAAACGCAAAGGGTAATTATGTATGTTTTTTAGATAGTGATGATGAATATTTACCAAATCATCTTCAAGCTATTTATGATGAAATTCAAGCATCGAAGATAAAAACAGCCTTATTTTTTACGAATGCTTACGAGACTTATAATTTTGAAAATTTACAAGAGCGTATTTGTCCTGATTTAACTAATTATAATCTTTTTGAATACATTTTAACTTATACATTTAATCCTGCACGAGTTGCAATTCATCGGTCTATTTTAGCTGAATTTCAATATGATGAACAGATTCCAGGGTTGGAGGATTTGGATTTATGGTTACGTATTGCAACCAAGTTTCCAGTTTTGCAAATTAAAGAAAGAACAATTGTATATCAGATACATGACGAATCCTATTCAATTTCTGCGCCAAATCGCTTCAAAAGAGAATTATCGCTTTTTAACTATGTATTTACGAAACAAATTTTAAAAGATTTATTACCAATTCAATCCAAAAGAAGATTGCTAAGTATGTGTCATTATAAAATTGCGATGGCTATGAGTACTTCTTTTAATCCTTTCTTGGTGCATTACCACATTCTAAAAGCATTTTTCCTTTTTCCGAATGGATATAATTCGAATGCAAACAAAACGATGTTAGTAATATTTTTGGATCAAATTCCTATTTTAGGTTTTGGCTTTAAATATTTTAGAAGAATCCTTAAAAAATAATTTAGAGTTTTTTTGTTTGATTTTGAATGTTTATACTCTTGAATGCTTTTCGTTTAGTACTGTAGCAGTCATAATAAATAGGATATTCCCAAGTATCTCCATGTACATTCCAATTAACAGGATTATTCGATTTAAGTTTATACCTCCAAATTTTATATTCCTTTTCATAGGAAGGCATAGCGATAAAATAGTTGTCAAATCTAGTTACCAATTTTGCTTGTTTGGTATTTTTAATAATAGGTCTATTTGGATTTAGTACTGCTAATATTAAACAGTATACAATTGCAAAACCAAGTATTGGAGACACTATTTTTTTTAGACTAAAATGATCTAAAAATAGCGCTATAGGTATGCTAGCCATTATAAATAAAGGAACTTGTAGTCTCATGTGCCATGGTTGCCATTTTAATAAAAAAGAAAATAAGCAGAACGCTAAAAGGCAAAATAGAGCCGAGAATTTTATAAAGGGTTCTATTTTTTTCCAATTTAAAATTAAAAACAGTAGAACTCCAGCGAATAAAACTATTTGTAGAAAATTAGAGACTTCATCTTCATTGTGATTCCAGTTATTTAACTTAAAGTGAATCCCTTTGTAACTGTAATTTTCGTCATTGATTGGAATTTTAAGTGTTAAATGTGTTTTTTCAACGATTTGATTTGTTAGGTTGGATGTTATTGGTGTACTTGCATGATTTGCAATGTTTTTCAGAAGATTTAATCCGGTGCTTTTTAATGTAATGTTTTTATTGAAATAATGGTCATCCGATGCACCGAAAATATCCCCGGAAAGTGCATAGTTTCTATAATAGTGAGGAAAAGCAATAGCAATACTAAGTGAAGCAATGAGAAAGAAATGCGGTAAAAAGTTGATTAAATTTATTTGTTTCTTCAAAAATGCCTTCCATAAAAAAAACAAACAAAAACTAATAATTGGAATTATGTAAACTAATGCAGTTCCTTTTGTTAAGATTGCTAAACCAATGGATAAACCTATATAGATTGCACTGGAAATATTAAATCTTTTGAAATAGTCAATTAAAAAAAATATAGTACTCAGTAAAAAAAAGGAAACTACGATGTCGTTTTGGGTGGACGTTGCTTGCATAAAAACACTAGGGGTTGTAAACGCAATACAAATTGCTATCATTCTTCTACTTTTACTTTGATTCCATAAAAGCATAATTTGGTTGATTACGCCAAGGGAAGCTATGAGAAAAATTAACTGAATTGCATTCGCAAAGTAATCTGCTTTATTCAAAATACATACTTGCGCAATCATCCATTCCGCTAAAGGAGGTTGATATATCTGTCTATAAATATGCGTTGGATAAGGTTCAATAGATTCATTCATTACCCAATGGGCGATTCTAGCCATGTGATAGGTCATTGAATCCCAGTTGTTTGGGGGATATAAGATTCCTTGGATGAAAAGTAAAATGGATATACTTCCTACAAGCCAAATTATTTTTTTGTTCGTAGCATAAAGAAATTTATATTTATTCCAATCGAATAATTTCTGTTTGAAAGTGACAATTGCAAGTATGCTGCATAAAATGGACCAAAATAATATTGCAGAACTACTATTGTAAGCATGGAAAAAACTAGATATTTCCGTAACGAGGGCTGTTGCTATTCCAAAAAGTATTCCTGTAAATAAAAATGCTAGTGATATAGAACCTTTTTTATGAAAGAAAAAGTTGATAGAAAGTAAACCGAAAAACAAGATAAGTAGTAGAAACATTTTTGTATCGTAAGTTTGTGTTATTTATAGTTTACTTCCCATGCATCTCTGCGAAATGCTTATAAAAATACGGGATTGTTTCTATTCCTTTATAATAATTAAATAAGCCATAATGCTCATTCGGAGAGTGTATCGCATCGCTGTCTAATCCAAATCCCATCATGACCGTTTTTAATCCGAGTACTTTTTCAAATAAAGCTACAATCGGAATACTACCACCGCTTCGAACTGGAATTGCTGGTTTTCCGAAGGTTGTTTCGTATGCTTTACTAGCTGCTTGATACGCGATAGAATCTACTGGCGTAACTACAGGGTCACCACCATGGTGTGGTGTAACCACTACTTTTGTTCCTACAGGCGCAATGCTTTCAAAATGTGTTTTAAATAATTCGGTGATTTCGTCCGGTACTTGATGCGGTACCAAACGCATAGATATTTTAGCATAGGCTTTGGAAGCGATTACCGTTTTTGCACCTTCACCGATATACCCTCCCCAAATTCCATTGACATCTAGGGTTGGACGTATTGAACCGCGTTCCATGGTAGAGTAGCCATCTTCTCCATATACATTTTCAATGTTTAAGGCTTTGCAGTAGGCATCGTGACTGAATGGTGCTTTCGCCATTTCGTCGCGTTCTGCACGTGTTAATTCTTCCACTTTGTCGTAAAACCCTGGAATCGTGATGTGGTTATTTTCGTCGTGCAAAGAAGCAATCATTTTGGTTAAAATATTGATTGGATTTGCAACACAACCACCGTATAAACCAGAATGTAAATCGCGGTTTGGTCCTGTTACTTCCACTTCTACGTAACTCAATCCTCGTAATCCAGTAGTGATGGAAGGAGTATCGTTTGCTAACATTCCAGTATCCGAAACTAAAATGATATCCGCTTTTAATAATTCTTTATATTCTTCGATAAATGTACCCAAATGCACACTTCCAACTTCTTCTTCTCCTTCAATCATGAACTTCGCATTACATGCTAATTCTCCCGCTTGCACCATCGCTTCAAAGGCCTTCACATGCATAAACATTTGTCCTTTATCATCGCATGCGCCTCTAGCAAAAATGGCACCTTCCGGATGAATTGGGGTAGTTTTAATCACCGGCTCAAACGCTGGGCTATCCCATAATTCCAAAGGGTCTGCTGGTTGTACATCGTAATGTCCGTAAACTAATACGGTTGGTAAAGTTGGATCGATAATTTTCTCCCCATATACAATAGGGTAGCCTTTTGTAG
Source organism: Flavobacteriia bacterium (assembly GCA_947446925.1). Taxonomy (GTDB): domain Bacteria; phylum Bacteroidota; class Bacteroidia; order Flavobacteriales_D; family Crocinitomicaceae; genus CANHVK01. The sequence goes on along the minus strand of CANFHU010000009.1, from coordinate 37,697 downwards.
GATAAATAGTCACGTTTTCCGCACCAGCACGTGTCAGGTGATCCGCTACCGATTTCGCCGCGTCGTTAACACTTGTTGCGTATGCTGGATCGGCAGAAATGGAAGGAATACGTAATAAATCTATTAGTTCGTTAAGGAATTTTTCCTTGTTTTTTTGAATATAATTTTGTGTGTTTTGCATGGTTGATTTTTTTTGTAAAAATAGGCAATAAGATAAAAGAAGAAAAGAAAAAAGAGCGTTTCACTCAAAGACGTTTCATTAAATGGTCTTTACTCTATTATCTTTCTGTCTTTCTGTCTTTTGTCTTTTATCTTTCTGTCTTTTGTCTAGATGAGCGATTCACCATAAATACCCCGCCCAGAATAACGAACATCGCTACCACTTGCGTGTAATTTATTGTTTCCCCATCGTATAAACCAAAAAACAAGGCCACAATTGGAATGATGTAGGTTACACTACTCGCAAATATGGTGGAGGAAATCGCGATTAACTTATTAAAATAAAATAACGCAATTACGGTCCCTACAATACTAAGTATTGCAATGAATCCAAGTCCTTCCCATGCCTTTGGTGTATGTTGTAAGAAACCGATGGCACCACTCAAATACAGTAGAATTATGCTTGATAGTAAGGTGGTTCCGAATGCAATGGAAGCAATTTCGATGGATTTGTACTGCGTTAGTTTATATTTTATCACGTTTACTGAAATCGCATAACAAAGCGTAGCAGCTGCAACTGCAAGGATTTGCGGGAAATTACCAGTAAATGTAACATTTTCCCCTCCCATAATAAGTAGTGCAACACCACTAATTGCAATGGCTAAACCTGTCATTTGAAATCTTGAAATCGTATGTTTGAATACCAAATAGCCAATTAAAATTGTAAAAATTGGGGTAAGACTATTCATCACTCCTGTTAAACCCGAAGATAGTCCCGTTTCAGCATAGGTAAATAAAAAAGCCGGAAAAAAATTACCGAAAAAACCAACGCACGCAAAGTACATGATGTCTTTTTTGTGTTGGATTTTTTTGAAATTAAGTAGGGTGATAGGCAATAATATAATTCCTGCTATTCCCATACGAAGCGAGGCTACTTGTGTACTGCTGAATAAATCCGATCCATCCAAAGCGTGCATCCCACGTTTCATAAGGATAAATGAGCCTCCCCAAATGATTCCGAGAAAGAGCAGGTAGCACCAGGCGAGAGATTTTTTGGACATGTGCAAAGGTAAAATTTTGGTTTGGCATTCCTTATAAATCATGCGTAAGATTTTTATATAAGTTAATTTTACGTGCACTCGAATGCGTTGTACAGCAGATTATTATTCGGTTTATTGATTAAATTTGTAATCAAACAAATAAATTACTTTCTATTTCATTCACCAAAAGATGCAACTGATTAACTTTTAGTATGTCCAAATCCATTCAAATTGATTTTATCTTATTAGCCGCAAAATCGTTGCATGAGAGTGGGTTACCTACGCATCGGGTGGAAGATTTTATCCAGAAATTTTGTGTTTCGGTGGAAGTGGAGGCTGAATTGTTCACGACACCGGGTTCTATTTTCGCAAGTATTGTAAATGATGGTGTTAAACAACCACATATGGTGAAAGTTTCACAAGAAGGGGATTTAAATTTGGAGAAAATTGATGCGATTCAAGAAGTGTGTACGAAAGTTTCAGCTAAAACATTGGATTTTTCGGATGGAATTAAAGCATTAGAAGCAATAAATCACGCAAAAAGTCGCTATCCAAATTGGGTCATGACCTTATTCTTCGGATTATCTACGGGAAGTGCTGCATGTATTTTTGGTGGTAATTTACCAGAAATTAGTTGTTCTTTAATTATCGGTTTGGGTATTGGCATTTTTCAAGGAGTTTTAGCATATATACCGCGCTTTGGAAAACTCTTTGTATTAATCTCCGCTGTATGGGCATGTTGTGTGGCTGCTTTATTTCAAAGTTATTTTGCCAATTTTCAACGGGATATTGCTACAGTTTGTGGTTTAATTATTTTAATTCCTGGATTTTCATTTACAGTTTCTATTACGGAAATGGTTAATAATCATTTGATTGCTGGCCTAACAAGGTTTACGAATGCCTTTATTACGTTTGCGATGATTGCTATTGGAATTGCAGTTGGAATGAAATGTATGGGACAATTTACATTGCCAAATCCAGAAATAACTATATCCGTCATACCAAGTTGGAGTAAGTGGATTGCTTTATTTTTTGTGCCTCTAGGATTTATGATTTTATTTAAAGCGAAACAAAGGGATTTTGGCTGGATCCTTTTTGCTTGTTGGTGTTCTTATTTTTCGTATGTATTTGGCAATACTATTTTTAGTGAGCCTGTTGCTGTGTTTTTGGCTTCTTTGTTACTTGGGGTAGTAAGTAATTTATTTTCCAGAATAAAAAAAAGAAATTCATCCTTACTACTTGTGCCTGGAATGATATTACTAGTGCCTGGTTCCCTTGGTTTTTTTAGTATTTCGCATTTGGTGCAAAGTGATGTAGTAGCAGGAATCCAAACCGCATTAACTATGTTAATGACAGCAATGGCATTAGTGTTTGGAATTTTATTTTCGAATATTCTTGTTCGCGCTGAACGTTAGGTTTAGTTCTCAAACTTATACCCAATCCCTTTTACTGTTTTGATATGGTGGTCGCCAAGTTTTTCGCGTAATTTACGCACGTGTACATCAATCGTTCTATCTCCAACCACGATGTCTGTTCCCCACACTTTTTCTAAAATTACGTCGCGTTCGAAAACGATGTCAGGTCTAGAGGCTAATAGCGCTAAGAGTTCAAATTCTTTTTTGGGAAGATGAAATGTTTGTCCATTTTTTTCTACTAAATAACGTTCTCTATTGATGATGAATGTTGGTTCCGCAGCACCTTCATCGTTTAATCCACCACTTCTACGAATAATTGCTTTTATACGACTAACTAATACCTTTGGTTTTACTGGTTTGGTGATGTAATCGTCTGCTCCAGCATCCAATCCAGCGATTTGCGAATAATCTTCTCCTCTGGCAGTTAAAAAGCAAATACGTGTATGTGCTAATTCGGGGAGTTTACGTAGAGTTTCACATACTTCAATTCCATCTGTGTCGGGCATCATTACATCTAGAATGATTAAATCTGGCAACATTTTCTTGGCCAATTCTATTCCTTTAGATCCATCTGATGAGGTAGTTACTTCAAATCCTTCTTTAACTAAATTGTATTCTAGAATATCTAGAATGTCTTGTTCATCATCAATGATTAAAATATGACTCATCTTGCATGTTAGTTGTATGTTACGCAAAGATAAGAATATTAATTATTTGGTAATAATTAAATAAAATAGCGGTTCGACTCTTTTTAACTTCACACCCTTCTTTGGAATGAATTATTTATCTTTGTTTAAACTACATTTACCTATGGACTATATTCTGCATCTTGAGACAAGTACAAAAGTTTGTTCTGTTGCGCTTTCAAAAAATGGGCAGTTGCTACATGTACTTGAAACATCCGAAGAGGGATATGTTCATGGCGAAAAATTAACCCTATTTATTCAAGAAATTCTAGTAAAAGAAGCGATTTCTTCCAAGGCGTTAAAAGCAATTTCAGTCGCTTCTGGTCCAGGTTCTTATACCGGACTTCGTATTGGTGTTTCTACAGCAAAAGGTTTATGTTTTGCATTAGACATTCCATTAATTGCAATCGATTCATTACAGTGTTTATTTGCGTTAGGTCAGGAGAAATTTCCGAATCAAACCATCCTACCAATGATTGATGCACGTAGAATGGAAGTATTCTCGTCTGTCTATACTAATGATGGGGAAGTATTGAAAGGAATTACAGCCGATATTTTAGAAGAAACGACGTATTCCGAATATGAGCCATTTGTAGCAATTGGAGATGGGGTAGAAAAGTTGCAAGCATTTTGGAAAGATAGAAATGTTACTATTGATCCATCCGTAATTGCATCTGCTATTGGACAAGTTAATATAGCCTATAATAAGTTTGTAGCCAAGTCGTTTGAAGACGTGGCTTATTTTGAACCGTACTATTTGAAAGATTTCGTAGTTGGTGTGAGTACTAAAAATGCATTAACTCCAAAGCAATGAATGTATCCGAAGAAATAAAGAAGATCCGACCCTTTGTTATTGCTGGTCCATGTAGTATAGAGACAGAAGAACAAACACATACGATTATTCAAACGCTTAAAAAGGAAGGGAAAACACAGTTGATTCGCGGAGGGATTTGGAAACCTCGCACTAGACCGGATTCGTTTGAAGGAATTGGAGCGCAAGGATTACTATGGATTTCGGAGGCTTCCAAAAAAGTAGGAATTCCTTTTGCAGTGGAAGTTGCGAATGCGAAACATGTGGAACAAGCGTTACGTTATGACACAGATGTACTTTGGATAGGGGCGAGAACTACGGTGAATCCATTTGCGGTACAAGAGATTGCAGATGCATTGCGAGGAACCAGCATTCCAGTAATGATTAAAAACCCAATTAATCCGGACCTTAATTTATGGATAGGTGCGTTTGAACGTTTACAACAAGCTGGAATTTCAGATTTAACGGCCATTCATCGTGGATTTTCCGTATACAAACACGACACGTATCGCAATGTACCTACGTGGGAAATTCCAATTGCGTTGAAGCAAGAATTAGCGGGTATTCCATTAATTTGCGACCCCAGTCATATAGCAGGTAGAACGGATTTATTGTTGGAAGTTTCCCAAAAAGCGATGGACTTAAATTACAACGGGTTAATGATTGAAACGCATCCAACTCCAGAACAAGCTTGGTCAGATGCAAAACAACAAATAACTGCAGAAGTTTTAACGGAGCTACTAAATAAATTGGTTTTACGTTCGAATGTCATGGAACAACGTTCGTTTGATGAATTAGATTCTTTTCGTAAGCAAGTACATGCTTTAGATTCGGAATTGTTTGATATACTTATGAAACGTATGCAAATTAGTGAAGAAATTGGTCGTTTCAAAAAAGAACATAACATCACCATTCTACAAGAAGAACATTGGAAAAAATTGTTGGAATCTCGTTTGCAAATGGCGAAAGCCCTCCATTTAAGCGATGATTTTGTTCGCTCGATTTTGGATGCCATTCATTTGGAATCCATTACACGACAAATTAGTGTCATGAATCGTTAGGCTATGCTAAAGCAAGTACATCCTGGAAACTATTCGCGTACCATTCAAATACCCGCTTCTAAAAGTGATGGACAACGCGCATTGTTGTCCGCGGCGTTAGCGAAAGGAAAATCGTTCATCCATCAACTTGGAAATAGCAAGGATGAATTGGCGATGCTTCGTTGTATTGAGCAATTAGGAGCGAAAACAAGTCGGAAAGGAGAAGTGTTAGAAATAGAAGGGCTATCGACATTTCCGAATGAAATAGCACTTAATTGTGGCGAAAGTGGATTGACATCACGCTTGTTAATTGCTGTTTGTGCAATGTATCCTGGAAATTTTTCTATTTCAGGAGAAGGTTCCTTGTTACAACGATCGATGGATTTTTATGTGGATTTGTTTAACGAGCAACAACTTACGTTTACATTCTTCGAAAATAATACATTACCCTTACAAGTTCGTGGTGGGATACAAGCTGGAGAAATTGTGGTAGATGGAAGTCAGAGTTCACAGTACATTTCGGGACTTTTGATGGGATTACCATTGTTACACCGAGATTCAATATTTGTTGTCGAAAACAGTGTTAGCACTCCCTATATTCAGATGACTTTAACTACCTTGAAAGCTTTTGGGATTAAAATTAGTCAAGAAGAAAATCGTTTTTTCATTCCAGGAAATCAATCTTATCAACCTGTTAACTACATAGTAGAAGGCGATTGGAGTAGTGCGAGTTATTGGTTAGTTGCAAGCGCACTTGGACAAGATATTACCGTTCAAGGCCTATCATTCGAAAGTTTACAAGCAGACAAAGCTATTCTAGAAGCGTTTGAAAGTGCTAATTGTACGATTCATTCATCAAAGAAAGGTATTCAAATTAACGGTACGCAACTAAAATCCTTTGCATTTGATGCGACCCATTGCCCAGATTTATTTCCTGCATTAGTTGTTTTTGCTGCATTAACTCCAGGTATTTCATCGATTAATGGAGTACATCGCTTACAAAACAAAGAAAGTGATCGCGGGAAAGTTCTTCAAACTGAATTTAAAAAGTTAGGAGTTCGAATAGATTTAAACGATGACGTGATGCACATACATGGTCAGTCAAGTATTTCTGGAGGAACAATCAATGCCAATAACGACCACCGAATAGCGATGTGTTTTGGCGTGTTGGGGATGTTTACTACGACTCCGATAACCATCGATGGGGCGGAGGCGGTGATTAAAAGTTATCCTAGTTTTTGGGAGGAGATGATAAATGGGAATGTCACAAATCAAGTTACTATTAGAAGTTATAATTCAAAGGATAAAAAAGAGTTAATCGAACTATTGCGACTAAATACACCAGCATTTTTCGCCACTGATGAAGAGAATGATTTTATAGAATACTTAAATACTAAAATTCAAGAATATTTTATTTTAGAACTTGAAAATAGAATAATAGGATGTGGGGGAATTAATTATCGTGAAAATAATACAATCGGAGTATTAAGCTGGGATATGATTCATCCCGATTTTCAATACAAGGGACATGGAACATTATTGGTAAAACATAGAATTGATAGACTTTTAAATAAAAATTCTATAAAAGATATTTCAGTTAGAACTTCACAACATACCTATAAATTTTACGAAAAATCTGGATTTGAATTAATAAAAATAATTAAAGATTATTGGTCAGATGGGTATGATTTATTTGAGATGAGATATAAATTGTGAATGTCAATTTATCTTAAAAATAAAATTTTTCCAACACGATCTATATGATCTTTCAATTCTGGAGTTTGAATTTTTTCATAATGAACTATGTCAAATTTGTAGGGTAAATTTGAATTTTCATTAAGAGCATCATCCATTGCATTTAGCTCTTCATTTCCGATAGATTGACTTTTTATTGCTAAATCAACGTCACTTCCATTTTTATAATTCCCTTTTGCTCGACTTCCAAAAATGATGACTTCATCTATAGAAGTATATTTTTGAAAAAGGTTGGATAAAAACACAAGGTCACTGTCTATAAGGCCAAATTTTCCCATGTTATTTAGTAGAAAGCATATTTCTTAATTTCTGAAACAACTGAATATATTTAGTGTGAATAAGCAAATCCAGACTATTCGCTTTTTCTTCATCGTAAGTATGCACCGATAAATTTCGATCCACTAACAAATCCATCCAAGCATGTCCGTCTTCAATGAGTCCAATTTCAAACGATTTCTTGATTGCATTCCTTGGCGTTCCTATTTCTGTAAAGCCTTGATCTTCTAAATAATCCTTCATGACTTTCCAAGAAAGTTCACAGCACATTTCGAAAAACTGAACAATTCCAGCCTTTTGAACTACATCTGGTTGCTCAATGTTTAACGCGCTCTCCAATAATTCCAATGATTTGTTGAAATTTCGAAAGCGTTGTTTCCATCGTATATCTTCCCCTTCCATAGGTTATTGTATATTAATATGTCTCCATACTATCATCAATCTCTCTCGCCCAAGCCAAAATTCCTCCTTCCAAATTGTACAGGTTGTCATAACCATGTTGCGCTTCTAAAAAGTTAATCGCATTCGCACTTCGCATTCCCGAACGACAATGAACAACCACTTTTTTGTCTTTTACTATTTCATCTGCTCTTTCAGGAACTTCGTTTAATGGAATCAGTAAAGCATTCAAGGTGCAAATTTCGTTTTCATGTGGCTCACGAACATCTACCAATTGAAAATCTTCGTTGTTATCCATCCAGGATTTTAATTCTTGTACTGTAATTGTTTTCATGATTTGTATCGATTAAATTAATTGTTAAAGTCTAACTTCAGTTCTTTCACCTTCGTATTTGAGTTTTAATTCTGTAATTTGGTTTTCTAAATGTTTTACTTTTAGTTGATTGTACCGAATAACAGCAATTAGTGTCAATAGTGAGAATATTCTAGAATCCTCTGTTTTGAGGTTTAAAACGTGTAACTTGCTCATAATTAGTATGCTTATAAATATGAGGCCAAAAAGTAACCCGGCATATTTATAATAATTATACGTTGGTTTTATTTTCAAGTTTTTCACTGTTATATTTAAATTATCTTTTAATAATTTGTCCTTCACCCGTCACTTCGTCACTCGTTACTCAACTGTCGTTTCGCAAACTCCCATAACACCACGCCAGCACATACCGAAACATTTAAACTGTGTTTCGTTCCAAATTGTGGAATTTCTAGTATGTGATCGCTCAGGTTGATTGCTTCTTGGTCAACACCATCGACTTCATTCCCAAAGATAAGGGCAATTTTTTGAAATTCTAGGCTTGGAACATGTTGTAAAAAGGTTGTTTTTTCCGCCTGTTCAATGCTTGCGATGGTTACTCCTTCCGCTTTTAATTCGTGGATGAGGTCTAGGATGTTTTCACGATGTTCCCAAGTGACAGATTCGGTTGCACCTAAGGCCGTTTTTTGAATTTCTCGATGCGGTGGAGTTGCTGTAATCCCACAGAGATAAATTTTCTCAATATTGAACGCATCTGCCGTTCTGAAAAAAGAACCGATGTTATTCAAACTACGAATACTATCCAAGATAACGATTACGGGTGCTTTTTTTTGCGTTTTAAATTCCTCTTCCGAAACACGGTTTAATTCCCACAATTTTAGTTTTCTATTCATCTGCTTGAAGAGGTGTTTTTTAATTTGAAAATAAATTTAGGTAAATGATTTTAGGTAAACTTAAATAATTAGTTTTTTTTTAACACGAAGGACTCAAAGACACGGAGATACACAAAGAAATACTTGGATTTGGCACGGAGGTTCTCAGAGATAACTTTGTGTACAAAGTCTTATTCTTGGAGAGCTTTGTGGATTCATGATGACTTTGTGTTAAAATTTGGTGTTTTTTATCGTTAAGTACTCAAATACAAGTAGATACACAAAGAAATTTTTGGATTTGGCTCGGAGGTTTTCATAGAAAAAACTTTGTGTACAAAGACTTTATCTCGGTGAACTTTGTGTGTTCTTGGTGACTTTGTGTTAAAATAAAGAAGTTGAAGTAATTCTATAAGGAAATATCAACATCAATCTTATCCTTTGTTAATAATATTCCCTTTAAAATCTTCCCTTTCAAACTCCTACACTCTAAATTTACACCTCAATTCAAAATCCAAGAGTTTGGCAAAAGAGAAAACACCGAAAAGTGCGAGTGAAACGCCTTTAATGCAGCAATATAATCAAATCAAAGCACGACATCCGCAAGCATTATTGTTGTTCCGTGTGGGAGATTTTTATGAAACTTTTGGAGAAGATGCGATTAAAACGGCGCGTATTTTGGGAATTACCTTGACCAAGCGTAGAAATGGGGATTCACACATTGAGTTGGCTGGTTTTCCGCATCATTCGGTAGATAATTACTTGCCGAAATTAGTGCGTGCAGGACAACGTGTTGCGATTTGCGATCAGTTGGAAGACCCGAAAATGACCAAGACGATTGTGAAACGTGGGGTGACAGAATTAGTAACTCCAGGTGTTTCGTTTAACGATCTAGTATTGGATCAAAAACGCAATAACTTTTTGTGTGCGGTGCATATGGATGCCAAAAATAATGGCGTTTCTTTTTTAGATATTTCGACGGGTGAATTTTTAGTAGCGCAAGGATCCATGGATTATATTGATAAATTGATTCAAGGGTTTGAACCAAGTGAAATCATTTATCAAAAAAAATATACGACGCAATTTAAAGCATCTTTTGGGGAGAAATACTATGCCTACAAACTGGAAGATTGGGTATTTAACGAAGATTTTGCTTTTGAATCCTTAACCAAACATTTTGGCACCAAGAATTTGAAAGGATTTGGTGTGGAAGGGTTACAGGAAGCGATTATTGCTTCTGGAGCGATTTTACATTATTTATCCGAAACACAACATGATAAATTAGGGCATATTACCCAACTGTCACGTATCGAAGAAGATAAGTATGTATGGTTAGATCGTTTTACGGTAAGAAATCTGGAATTAATCAACTCGCACAACGAAAATGCAACGACGCTGATTGATGTATTGGACCAAACATCGACACCAATGGGAGGGAGAATGTTGAAGCGATGGGTAGTGTTGCCTTTAAAAGAATTGAAGCCGATTCAAGAACGTCTGGATTCGGTGGAGTTTTTCACGAAAGAGACGGAAACGGCATACCGCATTTCGGAACGTATGAAAGACATAGGCGATTTAGAGCGTTTAATTTCAAAAGTCGCTGTTGGTCGCGTACATCCAAAAGAAGTCAAACATTTAGAAAATACACTACGTCAAATCGCACCGATTAAGGCGGAATTGGGGCAAACAAATATCGTTTCGTTACAAAAGATTGGTGATCGCTTGAATCCATGCGAGAAGTTAATCGATCTGATTGCAACCACTTTGATGGAAGAGCCTGCGGTACAAATAGGTAAAGGAATGGTGATTGGGAATGGCGTACATGCAGAATTAGATGAATTGCGTGAAATTTCGTTTAACGGGAAGGCCTATTTGGAGGATTTGCAAATTCGGGAATCGGAACGAACAGGGATTCCGAGTTTAAAAGTTTCCTTTAATAATGTTTTTGGGTATTATTTAGAGGTGACGCATACCCATAAGGATAAAGTTCCGGAAGAATGGATACGAAAGCAAACCTTGGTGAATGCAGAGCGTTACATTACACAGGAATTAAAAGAATACGAAAGTAAAATATTAGGTGCAGAGGATCGTATGCACGTGATTGAAACTCGTTTGTTTCAAGAATTGGTGCTCTCTATGGCAGATTATATACAATCCATTCAATTAAATGCTTTATTAATTGGTCAGTTGGATTGTTTGTTATCTTTTGCAACTATTTCTACAGCAAACAATTATGTTCGACCAAGTGTCGATGAATCGTTTGTAATAGAAATCAAAGATGGCCGACATCCAGTGATTGAGAAACAATTGAAAGCAGGGGAGGAGTATGTGAGTAATGATGTCTTTTTAGATAAAGATTCCCAACAAATCATTATGATTACGGGACCAAATATGTCAGGTAAGAGTGCTTTGTTGCGTCAAACAGCATTGATTTCGTTGATGGCACAAATGGGCTGTTTTGTTCCTGCGAAATCTGCAAATTTAGGTTTGGTGGATAAAGTATTTACGCGTGTAGGAGCCTCGGATAATATTTCTTCTGGAGAATCTACCTTTATGGTAGAGATGAACGAAACGTCGAGTATCTTGAATAACCTTTCCGATCGTAGTTTAATTTTATTGGATGAGATTGGACGAGGTACGAGTACGTACGATGGAATTTCAATTGCATGGGCGATTGCAGAATATATTCATGAACATCCGAAAGTGAAAGGAAAAACCTTGTTTGCAACGCATTACCACGAGTTGAATGAAATGACGAATCAATTTGAGCGCATTAAAAATTTTAATGTTTCAGTGAAAGAGACGGGTAATAAAATTTTGTTTTTACGCAAGTTAGTAGCTGGTGGAAGTGAACATTCTTTTGGTATTCATGTGGCTAAATTAGCAGGAATGCCAAAGCAAGTGATTGATCGAGCGAATAAAATTTTGGTACAATTAGAAAAATCGCATGCTGGACAAGAAAAACAAAAAGTAAAATCTGGCCCAAGTGTAGACGATATGCAATTAAGTTTTTTTCAGTTAAATGACCCTGTTTTAGAGCAGATTAGAGAAGAATTAGTTGCGATTGATATCAATACATTAACACCTGTAGAGGCGTTGATGAAATTGAATGAAATAAAAAAATGGACTGGAGGGTAAAAAAAGTTGCATAAATTCTTTGAGAATTAAAAATCTTACTTATCTTTGCACACGCTTTTAAGGGAATAATTAACGAATTATTTTTTAACCTTAATGTTTTATCGCGAGAATAGCTCAGTTGGTAGAGCACAACCTTGCCAAGGTTGGGGTCGCGAGTTCGAATCTCGTTTCTCGCTCGATTTTTAAGTCTGCTCGAGTGGTGGAATTGGTAGACACGCCGGACTTAAAATCCTGTGCCTGTATGGGCGTGCGGGTTCAAGTCCCGCCTCGAGTACTGTGATTAAAACCCTTAGTGAAAACTAAGGGTTTTTTGTTTTAAACAAGTTTTTTATAAAAAAAACAGTTTAGCACTATCGTTGCAGACTATCTTCAGTCAGTTTACAGTAGCATTTTATAATTAGATTTTAAATTTTACGACATGCAGTGGGAAATACAAAATAATAGATTATCCAAGTTGTTTTCTTTTGAAAATCAAACGCAATTAGCAGAATTTTTTTTAAAAGTTGCGAAGCACGCGGATAAAATTGGGCATCATCCAGATATTACTGTTTTTCAATGTAGTAAAATGAAAATAGAGTTGTTTACGCATGATAAACAACAAATCACAGCATTGGATTATTCAATCGCTGAATACATTGATTTAATCTGATTTCTTTTAGACTGTATAGAAATCGCAAGAGATACAAAGTAGGTGAGTTTACTGTATCCGACAGTTATTTGCGTTTTTTAATTGTTCTTGGATTGCCTCTTGAAATTTTTTCAACTCTTTCTTCGAAAGATTGGAAGTATCTATAATAAAGTTTGTTTCTCCTTCTTTCCCCCATTTTTTTAAAGTATAAGGGATTGTAACATTATTTGCTTCGGTATAGTTTACGATAAATTCTTCCAATAATTTTTTTGCTTTAAAATCAATTCCGGCGCCTTTGCTGTAAAATTGTATTTCTACCAAACGATTGTTGTTATAAGGAAGGATTGCGCAGGCAGAAAATATGCAAATACATAACGATAAGAGGGTGTATTTCAAAAAAAAGGGTTTCATTCGCGATTTAGGATGACTTTTAAGGTTTTACTAAATGCGTCTTTTTGGATTTGAATAAAATAGATTCCATTAGGAAGGTCATCGCAGTTGAGTAACGTGTTGTTTGTTGCTTTTCCGAACGTTTTAACGGTGTTTCCTAATATGTCTACCAAAGTAACGACAGCTTGTATATCTGTATCTTTTGTTGTACGAAGGTGAAAGGTCCCGTTGGAAGGATTAGGGTGTATTTCATAATAATGGAGTAAGTCGTTTTCTTCAATCCTTGCCATGGAGTAACCTTTCGAAGTGAGGAGTTTAGAACGATAGAGAGAAATGGTTGCTTTCATGCGTTCAATTTGATCAATGGTAAACATATTCATACATGTATCGGAAGAATAGTCCATATAATTCATGAACATTTCTCCGTTTTCACTGGAGCCACAACTGTTTTTTGGATGTAATGGAAACGTCGGACATTCATGATTAGCCGAATCTGCAGGTTCCGTATCGGCTACCATATCATTACCACATAGGGTATCGCCCCAAATATGGTGTAGGTTGAACCAATGGCCAATTTCATGTGTAACAGTTCTCCCAAGATTTGCGAAAGGAAAGCCATTTGTTCCTGCTGTGCCCATCGTGCCAAATGCTTCATGACGAATTACTAAACCATCATATTCTGGGTAGGAACTTAATTCATCTGGTGGGATTGTTAATCCAAGGACATCGGAAGAATCATCCAAGTTTGCTACCCAAATATTTAAATAGGAAGTAGGATCCCAACTGTTTATGCCACCGTAATCCGTAAATTTTACATCTTCAAATTCTGTTTTTTTCCAAATATCTTTATCTGTTTTAGTGCGCGTAATTCCGGTTGTAGGATTACCGGTTGGATCTGTATTGGCTAATTTAAATTCGATGCCAGATGCTGCGCAATATTTGTAAAATGCGTGAGAAACATCTAATTTATTTTTATTTGTAAATCCAAAATCATCGTTTAGTACCTGAATTTGGGAATGAATTTGTTCGTCTGAAATGTTTTCAGTATCTAAATTATATACTATGTGAACTACTATCGGTACAATGATGTTGGATCGTTTTGCATATGATTTGTCTGCGAGAATTTGCTGTAATACCTGTTCTTTTTGCTCGAAAATCATTTTTAGTTCTGGTTTCTCCGAAACTTTTTTTGCCCTCCGAATTGCAGTATAACACTTTTCTTGTGCATCTAGGCGCAATATTGTTGTTGCTAGCAATAAGCAAATAAGTAGTATTCGTTTGTTCATTTTTTAGTCTAAAATCTATAATTCATAATTACCTTACCATTCCTCTTCTTTTCCGTCTTCTTTATTCGCGTCTTTGATTAATTTCTGCCAATTGTAATTTCCATCTTCCGAATCTTTCAAAATATCTTGGTATTCGCCATTGTCTAACTCATAATGTTCGATGGCTTCTCCTGTATAGTCTTCAATTTCTGCTAAATACGGTTTTTCTTCTTTGCTACAAAAAGCAAGTGCTTGCCCTTTTTTGTTTCCACGTCCTGTTCTACCAACGCGGTGAACATAGTTTTCAGGATCTTCCGGTAGGTCATAATTAATGACATAATCAACATCTGGAATGTCTATACCACGTGCCGCAACATCGGTGGTAATTAATACCATGTTTTCGCCACTTCTAAAACGGTCTAATACAGCAAATCGTTCTTTTTGGTCTAACCCTCCGTGTAGGAATTCTGATTTTACCATCACCCGTTCCATCGCTGCAACTACACGCTCAGCTCGTACTTTCGTTCGTACAAAAACAACAAATTTAGAACCTTCATATTCTTTCAAGGTGTTTTCTAAGAAGAAACGTTTGTCGTCCATTTCCACAAAAACCACAGCGTGTGTAATATTTTTTGCGACTGGATTTTTAGGCGAAATTTGAATACGTATTGCATTTCGAACTACTGAGTATGCAAGTTCTTTAATTTTTTTTGTAATGGTTGCAGAGAAGAAAAGTGTTTGTCTTTTCGCTGGTATGTGTTTTAATAAATCGGTAATATCTTTAATAAATCCTAGGGCCAACATCAAATCTGCTTCATCGATACATAAGATTTTTACATTGTCGATTTTTAGGTGTCCTTGGGAAACAAGGTCAAACATTCTACCTGGAGTAGCAACAAGTACATCTACACCGTCATTCAGTTTGGCAATTTGTGGGTCCTGTTCTACACCACCAAAGATACACGCAGAAACTACTTTGGATCCCTTTCCAATTTTTTGAAAAACTCCCGTAATTTGTAAGGCTAATTCACGGGTAGGAGCGAGTACTAAACAGGTAATTCCAGGTGTTTTTTTATGTTTTTCAAAGCGTGTATTTAATAATTCGATGATTGGAATTACAAATGCAGCAGTTTTTCCAGTACCCGTTTGGGCAATCGCTAATACATCCTCTCCACGAAGGATAGGATCGATTGCTTTAAATTGAATGTCGGTAGGTCTGTGATAACCCAACTCTTCCAATTGACGTTTTATAGTTGGGGATATGCGATAATCTTCAAATTTCATAATAACAGTATGGTATATACACAAAGATACGCTAAAAGTAAAAAGTGGAAAGTAAAAAGTGGAAAGTAAAAAGGGATTAAGTCAGTTGTTTACCTAAATTTGTTTTATGTTCCGACGTGATTTTTTTTATTTGGGCTTCATACTGCTCTTCATGGGTTTATATTCTTGTTCTGTGAAGGAGAATAATAGCGTAAAAAAATCCTTTTTTCAAGCGGGAATTCGCTATGCCAAAAACTTTACATTACGCCCAAAATCCAATTACCTCGAATTACAAATTTTAGATCCGGAGAAAGGAACCGTGGAACGAACGTATGCGTTAATATCTGATGGTCAATCACCGCGTTTAGCCAAAGACATTCAGGCGATTTCGGTGCCTGTGAAAGGGGTAATAGCGCTTTCGGCTACACCGATTGGAATGCTCCATAAATTACATGCAATTGCAACGGTTAAAGGAATTACCCATCGAAAATATGTGTGGAATCCTACCTTATTACGCAATATTGCTGCAAATAGGGTGGGTGAATTTGAAAATATAGCACAGTTGAATGCCGAAAAAGTAGTAAAAACAGGTGCGAATGTGCTTGTTTTTGATGGCTTTGGGTCTTATCCGGTGGTGGAAGATAAATTGAAAAAATTGGGTGTTGTTTGTTTGCCAAATTATGATTGGCGAGAGAATGACCCGCTAGGTAAGGCGGAATGGATAAAATTATATGGCGTATTGACAGGGAAGGAAAAAATGGCAAATCGGTATTTTGATAAAGTTACCAAGGAATACACCGCGTTAAAAAAACAAGCCATAAAACAACCAAGAAAGCGTAGCCTTGTTGCCGGTTGTTTGATTGGCGATTTATGGTATATGCCTGCTGGAAATAGTTATGCAGCACATATTTTTCACGATGCGCAATTCGATTATCAAGAGAAAAACTCCAAAGGAACTGGAAGTGTTTCTTTTTCCTTGGAACATTGTTTAAACGTCCATAAAACCGCTGCTGTGTGGATCGAGCCTGGAGTGTCTTCGTTAAAATCGCTCGGACGTTTAAATCCTAAATATCGTTTTTTGGACGCGTATTCCAATAGGGAAATTTACTGTTATTCGCACCAAGCAAATTATTATTGGGAAAATAGTGCTAGCGAACCACAGCATGTACTATCCGATTTTATAGCAATAAACAAAGGAGAGGCTTCCGCGAAAAAACTCTATTTTTACAGAAAACTTTCAGAATGACGAGTGGTATAATTGTTCGAAATACAACAGTGTTAATTTTGCTTTTGCTTGTTTTATCCATTGTCCATGTGCAAATGGGGGAGGTTTCCGTTTCGTTTACCGATGCTTGGAACTCCATTTTTGCATTGGATACAACCAATCCTACACAAATTGTTTTTCGTGAATTACGTTTACCGCGAACCAGCATTGCGCTGTTGGCAGGTGCAGGTTTATCGATTGCAGGTTTGTTGATGCAAACTTTTTTTAATAATCCACTTGCTGGACCATCGATATTAGGTATCAGTGCAGGTTCAAGTTTGTTTGTTGCGCTAGCGATTATGACAGGATTTAGTTTGTTTTCTAGTTCTTTTGGAATCATTAGTGCTGCTGTTTTTGGCGCATTTGTTTATAGTTTATTTTTATTAATCTTTTCGCGTTTTGTTCGAAGTAATGTCTCATTATTAATCATTGGAATTATGCTGGGAAGTTTTACCAATGCTATAATACAAGTTATTGAATCTATGTCGGATGTAAATGCATTAAAGGCTTTTACTATTTGGGGCTTTGGTTCTTTACAACAAGTTAGTTTTGATCAACTACCTGCGATTTTTTTGTGTTTTTTAGGTGCTTTAGGTTTGTTGCTCTTTTTAGTTAAACCTTTAAATACGTATGTATTAGGGGTGGAGCGCGCCGCACAATTAGGGATTTCGGTTGGGCGAGTTAAGATTTTGGTAATTCTATGTGTTGCAATATTTACCGGACTAATCACTGCGTATTGTGGTCCAATTGCGTTTATTGGTTTGGCAGTTCCGAATATGGTTAAAATGCGATATAAAACATCCAATCATTGGCATTTAATTAGCGCTTCTGCTTTGTTTGGTGCGTTGGTATTACTGGTGTGTGATTTATTACTGTTGAAATTAGAAGTAATAATTGCACTTCCATTAAATAGTATTACCTCTCTTTTTGGTGCACCAGTTGTAATTTGGATCCTATTAAAAAATCGTCTACATGCTACAAATTAATTCGGTTGAAATAGGGCATTCTTCGGCGTTATTGCACATTTCATCGTTACAGTTGGAAAAGGGGAAATTATATGGGCTTATTGGTCGTAATGGAATTGGGAAATCTACTTTTTTACAGACCTTAGTAGGAGTGATTCCACCAGTATCTGGAGAAATTTTGGTGCAGGGAAATAATTTGGAAACACTACGAAAAAAAGAACTTGCGAAAAATATTGCATTGGTTCGTACTTCTTTTCCAATCATCGAAAATCTGTCGGTATATTCTTATTTACTTTTAGGAAGAGTGCCTTATACGAACATATTTGGCACAACAAATGCACAAGATGTAGCATTGGTTAGTTCAGTCATCGATCTGTTACAAATTGCCCATTTACAAGCCAAATTTACCAGTCAATTAAGTGATGGAGAAAAGCAGTTAATCGCTATTGCGCAAGTTTTAGTGCAACAAACAGGAGTTGTCTTGCTCGATGAACCTACCGCTTTTTTAGATTACGAGAATAAATGGAAGATTTTAAAAATCGTAAAAAAATGCACGGAGGAGAATCAGTTATGTACTGTTTTCAGTTCCCATGATTTAGATATCACGTTGGAAGTTGCAGACAATTTATTATTGATACATCCACAAACGAGAGAAATTAAAGGAGTAAAAACGGCTGAAATCTCCAAAGACGAAATTATATCTTTTTGTTTTCCTAATCTTTGATACAACGTACGGCTAATCCACTGGATTTAGGGTAGCAGTAACTTTTTACTTCTCTCGAAAAGAAGACTACATAACGTGTCCAAGCAAATTTTAAAGACAGAGGTGTAGCACTCCACCAATAAGCTCCTTCGCTAGTAAAAGCAGTACCATCCGGACTAGTTAATCTCCACCCAGAAGGCACAGCAGCAAAATTTGTTTTACTATGTACCACCGTTGCTGAGTCTCCCCATTCTTTTCCTAATCGCATTTTAGGAGCAGCTTCTAACTCACCCCCTAAATGGTTAACCAATGTATTCCAATCAGATTCACTTGGTACATGGTATCCTGAAGGCGTAAGACCTCTCGGGTCATTTACGGCATACCAATTATATAATTTTCCTGTTTTTTTATCTGTTTTAGGGTCGTTATCGTACCAACACCATGCAGGAATTTTCTTTTTACCACAACGTTCCCATTCTTCCACAGATTGCGCTTCATAGATTGGGTCTCCATTTCGGAATGAGGTAACATTTAGGTTAGTAGTCATCCATGTTTGTGAACCGATTTTAACGGTATGTATGGAAGTTTTTACTACTTCTTCTACTTGTTGTTCTTTTACAGGTACTTTTCCTAGTTGTGTTTCTAATACTTTTATTTTTTTATACAATTGTTCAATATCAGTACGTTGTTTACGAACTATTTCTTCTTGCTCTGCTAATCTATCTGTACAATCATTTCCTTTCACTTTAGTATTGGATTGTCTTATTTTATTAGCATCTATTTCCGCTTGTAAATGGGTATTATCCGCTTTTAACTTTTCAATCGTTTGGTTTTTAATGTTAGAAATCAGTAATAAACTATCAAGTTTCCGTTGGATGATATATTCTGAAGTTCCATTTTTAGAAATATTTTGTCCAAATAATAGCGTACTACTACTGCAAAGGATAATAAATAATATTTGGATACGAAAATGGAACATTGCTACGGTTTTTTATTAAATACGTAGAAATTAGAAATAAGTTGCATTTATCAACTTCCCCAACTGTTTCTGTCTAGACTTCTAAATTGAATTGCTTCCGAAATATGGCTAGCCGAAATTGTTGCTAGTCCGTCTAAGTCAGCAATGGTTCTTGCTACTTTTAGGATTCGGTCAAAGGCTCGAGCTGAAAGCCCCAATCGATCCATTGCGTTTTTTAGAATTTCGTTTACTATAGGTTCTAATTTGCAGAAATCTCCCAAATCTTTTGTTGTCATTTGCGCATTGCAATGTACTCCATCCCTTTTTTCAAAACGTATTTTTTGAATTAAGCGCGCCTCTATAACACGTGCACGAATTGCTTTACTACCTTCTTGTGGGGTTGTGACTGTTAGTTCATCGTAAGTTATTGGAGTAACTTCCACATGCAGATCGATGCGGTCTAAGAGTGGTCCGGATATTCGATTCAGGTATTTTTGTACCACGCCATTTCCACAGACACATTTTTTTTCTGGGTGGTTAAAAAAGCCGCAAGGGCAGGGGTTCATTGCTGCGATTAGCATAAAACTTGCAGGATAATCTACCGTAAATTTAGCACGTGAAATAGATACGCTTCGGTCTTCAAGCGGTTGACGCATGACTTCCAATACTGTGCGTTGATATTCCGGTAATTCATCTAAAAATAGTACCCCGTTATGTGCCAAGGAAATTTCGCCTGGTTGCGGGTATCCGCCTCCACCTACGAGCGCGACATTCGAAATTGTGTGGTGCGGTTTTCTGAATGGGCGTTCCGTTACCAATCCAATCTTCTTTCCCATTTTTCCAGCAACACTATGAATTTTAGTGGTTTCTAATGCTTCTTCCATACTCATTGGGGGGAGGATTGTAGGTAATCGTTTGGCTAACATGGATTTGCCGGCTCCAGGTGGCCCTATAAGGATCACGTTATGTCCGCCTGCTGCCGCAATTTCAAACGACCGTTTGATGTTCAGTTGGCCCTTCACATCGGAAAAATCGACCGATAGTTCCTCTAATTTTTTTTCAAATTTGGCCTCTATATTGAATTCCGTAGGTGTAAGTTCATTGGTACCATTTAAAAAATCGATGACTTCGTTTAATGTTTCTACGCCGTATACTTCTAGATCGTTTACAATGGCCGCTTCTTCTGCATTTTCTTTCGGCACAATAATTCCTTTGTAGCCATCTTTCTTCGCTTGAATCGCAATTGGTAAAATACCTTTCATTGCTTGGATATGTCCATCTAGGGATAATTCTCCCAAAATGATGAATTGTTCCAGTTTGGAAGTACTTAATTGTTCACTCGCTGCGAGTATTCCTAAAGCAATTGGAACATCGAAGGTAGATCCCTCTTTACGAATATCGGCTGGAGCCATGTTGACGGTGATTTCTTTTCCTGGAAATTTCAGTCCAATGTTTTTGATGGCAGCCTTTACCCGTTGTTGACTTTCTTTTACTGCACTGTCGGGTAAACCAACTAAAATAAAATTTACTCCTGTGCATACATTTACTTCGATGGTGATGGTTGTTGCTTCCAATCCGAAAACAGCGCTACCGTACGTTTTTACTAGCATTTTGATAGATAATTTAGTTATTATCTAATTTAAGTTAGTGAAAAAGGTGAGATTGTGAAAGTGTACAAGGTGTTTTTTTTGATTTTTTTAAAGTTTTTCTAGCCATCTGGAAAGAAAGCAATCGTAAATTGAGAAGTAACTTCCTTCCTTTTCTTGCTCTTCATAAATCATCTCTTTGTGCAGTAATGCAGCGAATGTACGTTGTGTACTTGATGTTGCTCCAAGTGCATGTTTTTGTATGAATTGTTTTTCTAACATTTGGTATACCTTCCCTTCGTTTGCAATCGCTTTTAAAACTTTCCATTGACCGGAAGTTAGTAGGTTTCTATATTGAAAGAATATAACTTCTTGTTCATTTAGTAGTTGATTACATGAATGATGCACGTCTTTTATGGTTATATTTTTTAATTCAAGACTAAATAATCGATTGCATACTACTTGCGTGTAATATGTGTGTCGTTTTGACCAGTCTAAAATGAAGTAAATTGCTTCTTGTG
Organism: Flavobacteriia bacterium; assembly: GCA_947446925.1. Lineage (GTDB taxonomy): Bacteria > Bacteroidota > Bacteroidia > Flavobacteriales_D > Crocinitomicaceae > CANHVK01. Next base: position 16,253 of record CANFHU010000009.1, on the reverse strand, counting down.
TAATGTGTTTTTTATTGGATTCAAAATGTTGTTGTATGTAGTTACTATATTTTTCGATTGGAATAAAACCAAGTTGAATTGCTTGTGTACTTGCGAAAAAAGGTCGTTTGCTATTATTGAAGATATCCATTAAAAGGTGTTTACTACTCCCGCTAAAAATAAATTGAACATTATTAAGATTCTGTATAATAGTTCGTAAAATTGCTTCTGTGTTTTTTTCTGGATATTCATTAATTTGCTGAAATTCATCAAATGCTAAAATTGTTTTGGTTTGTTGATTTTCTAGGAAGGTAAATAAACTTTGTAACGTGTGGTTCATTTGAATTTCTTGCTTGAAATCAAAAGTAATCTGAGGTTCACCACTTAAGGTGTCAAATTGTATAACTGGTCTAAATCCTTTGATAAGTTGCATTAATTTTTTACCAGTTTGTTTTTTTTCTGGAAAAGCAGAAAGTAAAGCAGATGCAGTTTTTTCGATTAAATCATTTAAATTTTGCGTAGCGTACAAATCTATATAGATGCATTTAAATGTGTTTTCAGTTTGAATTTTAGTGAAAACATGGTGAATTAATCCAGTTTTACCTATTCTTCTTATCGATAAAAGGGTTGTGTTTATACCGTTTTTTAAATTGTTTACAATCTTTTTTGTTTCATCCTCTCTGTCACAAAAGTATTCAGAACCTTGATATCCGTTAATTATAAATGGGTTTTTCATAAAACAAAAATAATAAAATTTATTACGCAAAATGCGTAACGCAAAATGCGTAACGTTTTTTTGTGAATTTTGATAGATAATTTAGTTATTATCTAATTTAAGTTAGTGAAAAAGGTGAGATTGTTAACGAAAAATGGAAGTTTATTTCTATAATTTTGAGGTATGAAAACAACTATTTATTTTTCGCTTTTAGGATTATTGTTCTTGAATTCTTGTGGTATCTATCGTCAAAATGTGGTAAATGTACCTTTATTTCAAAATAAAGGTGAAGTACAAATTGGTGGACATGCCAGTGGAACTGGTTACGATGGACAAGTAGCAGTAGCTGTAACAAACTCGATAGGTTTGGTTGGGAATTTAAGTTTTACCAATAAAAATTCTAGTTTTTCCAATACAAATTACACAAAGTTGAACCATGAATTTTATGAATTTGGGATTGGACATTTTCGAAAAAACAAGCAGGATTTCATCCATGAATATTTTTTGGCTTTTGGACAAGGAAATACTTCTATGCAGAATGCGACCGGTAATGGTGTTATTCAAAATTACGATGTGCGTTCGGCAAAATATGCACGTTGGTTGTTACAAGCTGATTTTGGCAAAGTGAAAAATCAAGTAGAATATGTTTTGACACCAAGAGTTTTTTGGATTAATTATTTTGATCATGTGGATACGCAAGATCCATCTTACTTAACCATTCCGCATGCTTTTATCTGGTCGGATCTAGCATTTTCTGTTCGATATTCACCATTTAAATATCTTCAAATAGCAAGTCAAGTTTCTATAACAATCCCACTATCAGGGAGTAAATATGGGTATTATGATGCTTCTCCTTTAAATGCAAGTATTGGATTGGTGTTTCATGTTAGGTGAGAACTTTCTTTATTATTAATATTTTATCTCAACTTTTTCGGATGTTGACGTGTATCAAAAACGTGTGTAATGAAAACAGTATCATTTTCTATGCGATAGATAATTTTACAGTGGTGAATGACTAAATAGCGATGTTTTTGGTTTAATTTATTTAAAAGTATTTCTTCTTGTCCAATATAACTCGTAGTTTGAAGTGTTTTTACATGATGAAAAATTTCATCCACAATTTCATCCACAATTTTATTCGCTACTTTTTTTGATGCAGTTTTTAGATAGAAATTATGGATTTCTTTGATATTCTTTAAAGCAAAACTACTCCATTGGATGTTTTTCTTTATCTCTACCATTTTTTAAATTCCCGATATGCTTGTTCGTGAGGAATTGTTTTTCCTTGTTTGATTTCTTCCTCGGCTAGTTTTGCTTGCTTTACTATCTCCTCCTCTGTCATGGTGATGTATGGAACTTCTGTTTCGCTGACTTCTACGATTTCGCTATCAAAACTTAACAGCGATTTGATTTTGTTTAATAACGAAAGGTCTTTATTCGAGTGTAATAAAGCAATGATATCTTCCTTAAGTAATGTAATGTTTTGCGGAGTCATGATGAAGAATTTATGATATTCTATATAAACAAATATACAAATTGAGTAACTAAAAATCAAGATTTAATTCTGCTTAAGAATCCAATTAATCTTTATATTCTGGAATTTCAATTTCAATTTCAAATTTCCTATCTTCCATAGAAAAAGCAATCGGTAATTTATTAGAAAAGATATATGCTTCTACAATCAAATGGTTTTTTTCGTTTTTTAGTACTGATTTTTCACCTCTACTAACTGTACCTGTAAACATGTTTTTATTTCTCTTTTCGAAATATATCCAAGTAGAATTTGATTTAAAACCAAAACCAGTTATGTTTATATCATAAATAAGAATTCCTTGCTTAAAAAACCAAACCCTTCTGTTTGTTGGAAATGAAATAATTGTTTCGCTATCGTAGTCTTTTACTTTACAAATTTTAGTTAAAATCAAATCTGTTTTACTGTATTGTCTAATCTCGTTGTTCAACTTTGTATTTAATTTCTCATCTAATTTTATTCGATATGTAATAAGATATATGATCAAACTAATAACAACTAAAAAAATAAGTATTGTTAAATAGAAAGGCATAATAATATGTATGATTTTTTATTTAGTATAAGTCAAAATTAGATGTTTTAATTTTCTTTTGGTAGTATTTAAGATTTTATATATCGGATATTTCTCTCCCCTTCCATTGTGGTTTAATAAAAAACATTTGAATACCAATTAAACAAAAATAAATTGGATACAACAATGAAAATAGCGGAATGAAACCCGAAATGATTTTTCGTTTTAATACAGATAAATAAGGTAGGAAAAGAAGTATATCGCATGTGGTTTTTGCACAAAGTATCATTTGCCAATTTGGGGTGAAGAGTAAATAAGCATAAAGAATAATGTAAATTATTCCAATGAAACCGATTATTGTGGTTGTTTTATCTTTGATTTTAGTCGACTTGCCAATCCATCGTAAGCGTTGCTGAAAAAATGTTTTAAGTGAACGTGGTGTGGTTGTTGTAACACACAATTCATTTACAGTAATGACTTGCATTGATTTTCCAGCTTTTTTGAAGTCGTCCAATAAAAATTGATCATCTCCACTAGCGATGTGTTGGTGTTGTTGGATAGAATCGCAAGCGAGAAAACTTTCTTTTTCAAAAAGTAAATTGGCGCCACTTGCAACTATTGGGTTTGTAAACCCACTTACAGCCACATTAATGCTCGACAAGAAATAATAATCCAATTCGTAAAATACTTCCCAAATGGAATTCGCTTGCATGCATACGGGAAATATGCTTAATGCTGAAATAGGTATTTTTTGTAGGTGTTCAAAATAGGTTTTAGGTACAGTAATATCTGCGTCCCAAGTCAAAATATAGGAACCTTTTGTATGAGCAATTCCAGCGCGAATAGCTGCCTTTTTACCTGATTGACCGTTCGGTAAATGTAGTAATTGATGGTTGGTAGGAAGGTTTTTTAATGTATCTAATGATAAATCCTCTGAGTGGTCATTGACCCAAATAAATTCTAGTGGTAAATGTGTAAGTTGTTTTATGGAAGCAAGTAAATTCGGGATATTGCTTACTTCATTGCGAAAGGGAATAACCACAGAAATTTGAGATAAATTATACGTTTCTTGCTTTGATTTTTTAGTAATACGGTCATTTAGAGACCATCCCAAATAAAAGATGCCAAGTACACAACCAAAAAAAAGTATATACAGTATCGCTAGCATTTTACTTGTTTTTTAAAAAATGGTAACGCAATAAGCGCTGTTACGCCGTGGTTAATAATCCATAAGGAAACGGAAGAAAGCAAAATGATTTCTGGGTGACCAATAATTGGGAGGAGTATCCATAAAGCAATTGACTCACGGATGAAGAGTTTTCCCAACCAAAGGGAAGGTGCTAAAGTGCTCCAAAAATAGATTTGCCATACCCAAAGCACTAAATCTAGGGAAAATGGTATGCCGAATGCATGAAAGAGTAGGCAATATTGTATACTAAACACCAAATATCGGAGGATGCTGAATAGTAATATTTTAAACCGTAATTTTTGTGTTCCTACAAGTAGCGGAATAATTTTTGTTTTCCATTTTTGGATGGGAACAGGGCTTTTGTCAAACAGAAAATAGACAAGTAGCATTAGTGCAATTACCCCCAAAGCAATACCACTATTGAATCTCGGGATATGGAGTTGTTCTTGTCCTAAAATCGCTACTGCAAGGAGTCCGAAACTAATACTTGCTAGAAATTGCGCGCCGTTTCCGAGGAATGTTAGAACAATAATTTGGGTGCGTTTTTTGCGTGGATAGTAGTACATGCGACCGATAAAATTTCCCAACAAACTAGGAGTTAAAAATCCGGTCAATACACCAGCAAAGTAAGATTGAACAGTTTGATTGGATTCTTCGAGGAAGAATAAGGTTGCTTTCCATTTACGGTACTCTAAAAATTGATTCACGAAGGCGAGAAGCAATGCGCTTACCAATGAAACCGGTTCCACAATAGAAATAGCATGCAGATCTTTCCAGTCGATTTTTTTTAGTTGGGTATAAAAAATGGTTAATACGATTCCTGTAAAGATTAACTTCACGAAAAGTAGGAGAATCGGGCTATTTTTTATAGTTTTATACAACGTTTATGCAAAATAATGGTTGAAGATAAAATAATTCTTGGAATTGACCCCGGTACGACCGTGATGGGATATGGAATTATTCATGTACAAGGGAAAAAATTGGTGATGTTAAATTTTGGAATTATTCAACTTTCCAAATTAGCAACACATCCAGATAAATTAAAGCGCATTTTTGACCGAGTAGACGGACTCATCCAAGAATACAAGCCAGACGAAATGGCGATTGAAGCACCATTTTTTGGTAAGAATGTGCAGTCGATGTTGAAATTGGGTCGCGCCCAAGGTGTTGCCATCGCAGCAGCATTGAAAAATAACATTCCATTTGAAGAATATTCACCGAGACGTATTAAACAATCCGTAACTGGAAATGGAAATGCTTCCAAAGAACAATTAGCAGCCATGTTACAAACCCTCTTAAAGTTTGAGGACATGCCTAAATACCTGGATGCTACGGATGGCTTAGGAGTTGCAGTGTGTCACCATTTCTCCAAAGGAATCGGAGAACACAATAAAGCAGGAGGGAATTCGTGGAGTTCCTTTGTAAAGAAAAATCCGGAACGAACCCTTCGAGAGCCTCAGGGTTCGAAGTGACGAGAGAGGACCCTTCGAGAGCCTCAGGGTTCGAGGAGGAGAGAGACGAGTGACGACTATGTTAGGGAGTGGAGATACGAAGTGATGAGCCTTCGGTTGACAAGTGAATTTTAATGATGTTGTTTGTTAAAATCATTTTCCGTATTTTTATATGTAAATCTTTGTTTTATGATTTGTTTTAAAAAAGGGTCAGCAACTATCGAAGTTGATTCTACAAATATCAAAAATGTAAATTTTGGATTTGATCTCCAATTTGAATTAATGGACGATAGTGTCTATTATTGTTCTGTTCCAGAATTAAATATTCATTTTTACACGGAAGATGAGACAAAGATAAATTTACTTGCTAGTCAACATGTTGAGTCTTTTTTTAAGTTTTGGTTACTATCCAAAAGTTTTAATGATTTTTTAAATCATATGTTAGATTTAGGTTTCGTAATTCGAAATAGTGTAAAAATCAAGAAGAAGGTCTCCAAAAAATCAGCGTTTATTTCTACTCGCCACATTCAAGAGGAAAATTTTGTTTTTGCATGAAAGTCAATCCGGCTTGCTTTTTGGAATATCTTGAACGCAATGGTTTTGTTTGTCTATATATAGATAATTTCAGTATAACGAATGTAATATATCATTTCAACAATGCTATTCAGTTCAGTATTGAAGGAAATTGTTTGCCCCATTCTATTTTAATCAGATATTTAAAATTGTTTGATTTACAATTGGATAGCGATTTTTTTGCGTTAGACAAATGTTTGTGTAATTATTAATAGTAGAAATTTAAAAATTCAATATCCAATAATTCTAGTCAATCTGCAATTTCACCCTGAGCTGTCCCCATTGAGCTTGTCGAAATGTGTCGACGGGCTCACAATCTGTGAATCTGCAATTTTCCAATCTGTAATCTGCTAATCTCTAATCAAAACCCCTACTGGACAATGATCGGATCCATGCACTTCGTTTAAAATGAAAGCATCTTCTACAATTGGAAGTAATTTTTCAGAGGCTAAGAAATAGTCAATCCGCCAGCCTACGTTTTTCTCGCGTGCTCCACCACGGTAACTCCACCAAGTATATTTTACAACTTCTGGGTATTTATGTCTGAAGGTATCTACGATTCCTGCTTTGTGGTAATTATCCATGCCATCGATTTCTTCTTGCATGAAGCCAGCAAACTTGTTGTAATTCGCTTTTGGTCGGGCTAAATCGATCTCTTTATGGGCAACATTTAAATCTCCACATACCAATACTGGTTTTTTATCTTCCAACTGTTTTAAATAATCCAAAAATGCTGCGTCCCAGGTTTGACGGTACCCCAAGCGCGCTAATTCACCCCCTGAATTTGGTGTGTAAACAGTTACTAAAAAGAATTTATCAAATTCAGCACAGGTCACGCGTCCTTCTTGATCATGTTCCTCGATTTGTATGTCATAGGAAACAGAGATAGGCGTATGTTTGGTGATAATTGCTGTTCCTGAATACCCTTTTTTAACTGCTTCATTGGCATACACTTCGTACCCAAATAAACTTTTTACCGTGTCTTTTACCTGATCGGCAGTTGCTTTCGTTTCTTGTAAACAAATGATGTCTGGATTTTGGCTTTCCATATCCTCGAAGAAGTTTTTTTGCGCAATTGCTCGAATACCGTTTACGTTAAAAGAGATAATTTTCATAGGGTAATTTTTGAAGGGTGAAAATAGAAATTAATTGGATAAAAGCAGTTTTTTCTACCCTGTTTTTAGTAGATTTCTTCTAATTTTACACTATGACACCAATCGATCACCAGACCTTACACGATTTAGAGTTTACTACCATTCAAGGTTGGTTGAGTGAATTCGCTATTGGACCATCTGCTAGAGCGCGCCTTGAAAATTTGGAACCTATTGTTTTGCTTGGTGATATTGCTGCTGAACTTAAAAAGGTAAAAGAATTTCATACGATTCGTACCACGGGAGAATCTTTTCCAGGTTTACAATTTGAAGAATTAACCAAAGAATTGGTTTTACTTCCAATTATAGATGCTGTTTTATCCCAAGATGGGGTGGTGCGTATCTACCGTGCCAGCGAATTGGTGAATGCTTTACTGCATTTTTTTGATAAACGCGAGGAAGAATTCCCACACTTAGTTTCTTTAACGCATTCTGTTTATTACACGAAGGAAATTATCGAAACGATTGAAAAAGTGTTCGATGCAAAAGGAACGATTCGCGATAATGCTTCCCCAATGTTGTTGGTGATTCGACAACAAATGCAAGTCTTAAAAAATCAGATCAACCGTAATTTCGAACGGGAAATGCGTCGCCTTATCAAAGAAGGGTTGTTAGGAGAAACGAAAGAAACCTATATCCATGAGCGACGTGTATTAACCGTTGTTTCGACACATAAACGCAAGGTAAATGGCTCTTTAGTTGGCTCTTCCAAAACGGGAAGTTTAACGTTTATTGAACCACAAGTTAATATTCCTCTAAACAATGAGTTAGAATTACTTATTGACGATGAACGAAAAGAGATTTTTCGTATATTAAAACAATTAACTGCAGATATTTCTCATCATTTACATTTAATTCAAGGGTATCAATCCTTGCTGGTTGAATTAGATTTTATCCATGCAAAGACACGATTAGCGATTGATTTAAACGCGGATTTACCTTCCATTTCAGAAGAACAATGCATTGAATTAATTGACGCAGTCCATCCAATTTTATGGAAAAATAACCAGCAATTAGGGAAGAAAACATTTCCGCAAACGATTTTGTTGGACAAATTTTCACGCATTTTAGTCATTTCTGGTCCGAATGCAGGAGGTAAAAGTATTACCTTGAAAACCATTGGGTTGATGCAACTTATGCTTCAGTCTGGGTTACTTATTCCAGTACATCCAAACAGTAAAATGAGTTTTTTCCAACGGATATTAAGTGATATTGGCGATAATCAATCGATTGAAAATGAATTAAGTACCTATTCGTACCGTTTGAAGCGGATGAAATATTTTTTAGAGGTTTCTAATCGAAGAACTTTATTGCTTTTGGATGAATTTGGTACAGGTTCTGATCCGGATTTAGGTGGCGCACTGGCGGAAGTGTTTTTTGAGCATCTCTACAATAAAAAGTGTTTTGGTGTGATTACAACCCACTACGCGAGTATTAAGTTAAAAGCCGATCGCTTAAAGAATGCCATCAATGGATGTATGTTATTCAATACGGAAACCCTAGAACCATTGTATCGTTTTTCGGTAGGACAACCAGGTAGTTCATTTACCTTTGAAGTTGCTCAAATGAATGGTATTTCCATGGAGTTAATTACGGAAGCAAAGTCCAAAGTCAACGAACAAAAAGTCAATATGGACAAGTTGTTGAGTGAATTGCAAAGTGAGAAAACCTACCTCGAAAAATTAAATAAAGAACACATAGAAGCGCAAGAAGTCGCTACACAAAAGCAACTACATTTCGAAGAACAAAAAAGAAGGTACGACGAAAAATACAAAGCCATGCAAGACAATGTTGCTACCAACAATTCCTTCATAGTGCTGGGCAAAAAATTTCAACAGTTTATTGGAAGGTACGTTACGAAAAGTCGTAAAAAAGACATTAATCTTCCCTTAATGGAGGAAATCAAAAAATATATTTCGGTAGAGAAATCGAAGTCGGAAGAAGCCAGACGTCTTGAAACATTAAAAGCGACAGTTGGTGTTCCGGTTAAAAAAACCAAAAAACAAAAAGTAGTAGAAGTGAAAAAAGATCCGTATTTACAAGAAAAAATAGGGATTGGTTCTACCGTAAAATTAATTGAAACCAAACAGTCTGGTACGGTAGAAGAAATACAAGGAAATGTATGTACGGTTGTTTTCGGATTTTTGAAAATGAAAGTAGAGAAAGAAAAGTTGATGTGGGTGAAGTGAGTGACGAGTGATGAGTGACGAAGTGACGACTTAAGAGAGATGAAAACGAAATAAAAATAATAGTATGAAGATAGTAGCATTTGGAGCATCGAATAGTAAGAAATCGATCAATAAAGAGTTTGCACGTTTTGCTGCAAATCAGTTTAATAGTAGTGCGTTGGAGGTATTGGATTTAAATGATTATCCTCTGCCAATCTATTCGGTGGATATGGAAACGGAAGAAGGTTTGCCAGAAAATGCAGTGTTATTTCACCAAAAATTGGAAGAATCCGATTTGATTATAATCTCTTTCGCAGAACACAATGGAAGTTATGCCGTGGTTTTTAAGAATTTATTTGATTGGGTTTCGCGTGTCAATTTAAAAATGTTTGAAGGTAAAAAATTGTTTTTATTATCAACCGCTCCGGGTCCTAGAGGTGGAGTAGGTGTGTTGGAACATGCTATAGATCGTTTTCCGAGACATGGAGCAGTTATATCTTCTGTATTTACCTTGCCACAGTACCATCAGAATTTCTCCGAAACAGATGGTATTTTGGATGAAGAATTACGCGCAAAGTTTATGGAGAAAGTAAATCTGATTGAAAGCATCTAATATCTTTCGTCTAATAGTCTTATGTCTAAAAGTCTTATGTCTTTCATCTAATAGTCTTTGATCTTTTGTCTAAAAGTCTTTTGTCTAACTAAATATCTTTCGTAATTTTAATGAAATTTTTAAAAAACGATTTATGAAAATTGAAGCAAACAAAGTTGTTTCCTTGAATTACAAGTTGACAAACCACAAAACAGGAGAGAAAATTGAAGAAACAACGGCTGAACAACCAATGGTTTTTTTATTTGGAGTTGAAGCAATTATTCCAGATTTTGAAGTAAATATTTCAGGAAAAACAATTGGAGATACGTTTGCTTTTGCAATCGAAAGTGAAAATGCGTATGGTACACCTTCTGACGAGCAAGTTGCGATGATTCCTTTAGATGTTTTCTTTATGGAAGATGGAAAAGTGAACACAGAAGAAATTTATGTTGGTGCAAAAGTTCCAATGTCAGACAATGAAGGTCACCAATTATTAGGTACTGTATTGGATATCAATGAGGAATTTGTGAAGATGGATTTTAATCATCCATTAGCAGGTATTGATTTACATTTTGAAGGAGAAATTATTGGCGTGCGTGAAGCATCTGAAGAAGAGATTTCGCATGGTCACGTTCATGGAGAACACGGACACCACCATTAATTTGGTAGAACTGTAATTTTAATTTGCGGGTGATTTTTATGCCTATTTTACTTTAAAAATCAAGATTACAATTCGATCAATAAATAAAACTTTTTTTAGGGACTTTTAGTCCCTTTTTTAATTTACAGCCCATGTTCATACTAGGTATTATTCTTTTTTTCTCCTTTCCAGTTTGGGGGATTTGGATTATCATTAGTCTAATGGTAGGAAATTCGATGCTAACCCCCAGAAGAATTTATTTGATTTGTAAAACGAATTATCATTTTAGGAAAAATGAAGCAGAATATCGCATGGTACTTTTTTCGCGCGTGCCTTATTTTAAAAGACTAAGTGAAGAATATCAAAATCAGTTTTATGCACGTGTAAAGAAATTTGTTCGAACAAAAGAATTTATACCAGTAGAAATAACAGAGGTTAGTCAAATAGATAAAATTTTAATCGCCGCATCTGCAATACAACTTACTTTTGGTTTGGAAGCGTTTATTTTGAGTAGATTTCATACTATTTATGTGTATCCAAACCATTTTTATAATTCAAAAACAAAAAATAGACATAAAGGAGAAGTAAATATTCATGGCAGTATCTCCCTCTCATTACATGATTTTCATTTAGGAAACAAAATTGAAAATGACGGTGTTAATTTAGGATTACATGAAATGGCGCATGCTTTACGTGTAGAACAGTTTTTAGAACAGGATTCCGATGATTTTTTCAATAGTTATTTTGCTAAAATTGGAAGTACATTAAAAGAAGAAAGAAGTAATGCACAAAATGATGATTTTATTAGAGCGTATGGAAAAACAAATGCACATGAATTTTTTGCCGTTTGTGTGGAGAATTTTTTTGAAAGACCAGGGAAGTTTAAGGAAGAAATGACAGAATTATACGCCCATTTTGTGGTGCTTCTAAATCAAAATCCACTTAAATTAAATGAATCATTTGAAACTAGTAGGGAAATAACAGAGGAAGTAGAATTGGAAAATAATACGTATGGGGATGTGTTATTTAGCAAAGGATTTACACTAAATTATTTTGTTTTAGCAGGGATTCTGATTATTGGATATCAATCGTATCCTGATATTGTGTTCCCAAGTGTCGTTTTATCTGTTTATTTATTGATAAAATGGATAAATTACCGAAGAGTAACTTTTTATTCTGAAGGTGTCCTTGTAAAACGTTGGTATGCAAAAACACCCAAATTTTATTCTTTTTCACGAATTGTGTTAGTATTGGTTACAGAAGGAAGGATAAAGCAATTCGTCCTGAAATATCGTATTCAATCACAAATAAAAAGTGAATTAATTCATGCACGAATGACTGAAGAAGAAAAAAAACAATGGTTCGAACTGTTGAAATCCAATAAAATTAGCGTTAAGTATGTTGGTAGGTTGTAATTTATAATCTTCTTGCTTTTTTACGCATTTTTAACTGTTCTCGTTGTCTTCGATTAGATTCTCGAATTCGTCGTTTCATTTCAGGCGTTTGTTTATCCCAAAATTCTTTTTTCGCTTTATTGTTCGCTTTTCTTGCTGCTTTTAGATCTTTTTTCTTTTGTTTACGTAATTCTTGCGCAATTTCTTCTGCGTTAGGTTCTTTATTTTCTTTGGATGTCGCGCAGGAATGTAAGGACATACTGATAGATAGGAGAAGCATCCAGGCAGTTAACAAACCATATTTATGTGTAAATTTGCGCAACAGAATATGTATTTATCCTTCAATGATTAATGATACGAATTTTTTTCTTTTTGGTTGGTTTTTTAGTGCTATCCTGTACTAAAAACACCAATTTAAATCCGGTTCCTAGTATTCCTTTTGATGTTACGATTCATTTAGAATTACCAAGTTATAGTGCGCTCCAAGGAATTGGTGGGGCATGTTATTACGATAATTGTGGTGCACAAGGAATTGTCATTTACCGAAAGTCGATGGATGAATTTGTTGCTTTTGACCGTCAATCCCCTGCAAGCGATACAAAATGCGCATTTCCTTTAACCATGGATGTGCAAAATATGCTGCAATTAAACGATAGTTGTACAGGTGCAAAATTTTCGTTGTACGATGGGTCGATCGTTTCTGGTTCTACCTTTGGACTTCGTCAATACCAAACGACATGGAATGGAAGTAATTTGTTAAGGGTATTTAATTGAGAGACAAAAGACCGCTACGCTTAAAGACAAGAGACCGCTTCGCTCAAAGATGAAAGATCGCTTCGCTTAAAGATAAAAGATCACTTCGCTTAAAGATGAAAGACCGCTTCGCTCAAAGACAAGAGACCGCTTCGCTTAAAGATCGCTTCGCTAAAAGATGAAAGACCGCTACGCTCAAAGACAAGAGACCGCTTCGCTCAAAGATGAAAGATCGCTTCGCTCAAAGACAAGAGACTGACGGAAAGTGTAATTTAATACTGCAGTATTCTTTATTCTTTATTCTTTCTTCTTTCAGTCTTTCTTCTTTTGTCTCTCAGTCTTTCTTTTTTTGTCTTTCAGTCTTTTGTCTCAAAGTCTTTCTTCTTTTATCTCAAAGTCTTTTATCTAAACAAAAGAATCTACAGTTTGGTGACCAATTCCTAGTCTTTGCACATAGGGTAAGAAAGTTTCAATTTGCTGCATGTCACGTAATCCTCCAGAAGCTTTGATTTTTAAGGTAGAGCTTGCATTTTGAATTTCGTGATGCATGACCTTTACCTTCTCTAATTCTGCTCCAATTGCCACTTTTCCGGTAGAAGTTTTGATGAAATCTACGTTTGTTTGGATACATAAGTTGGTGAAAAATGCAGTTTCCGCTAAGGTGTGTAAGCCACTTTCGACAATTACTTTTAGCGTGATTGGATTGCCTACTTTGTTTTTATGTGCATGACATAAATCGCATAAGGTTTTAAGTTCTTCCAACAGATAAGATTCGTCAGTGATTTTTTTGTAATGAATGACAACATCGATTTCATCTGCGCCATGAAGAATGGCTTGGGTCGTTTCATTGACTTTTTCTAATAAACTGTTATCTCCCGTTGGAAATGAAATAACCGTACATACAAGTACCGATGAATTTTCAAGTGCCTGCTTCGCAATTTGCACTTTATCAGGCGTAATGCAAACAGATGCCACCTTAAGTTTAATCGCTTTTGCACATAGGTCTAGAATTTCTTGTTCGGAAGCCACAGGATCGAGTAGGGTGTAGTCGATGATATTAAATAGATGCATTAAATGATAGTTTTATCCTCTAATAGTTTGTCTATTTCTATTTTATTTAAAGGAAGATGATTTGTTGCAATTTCCCAAATTATTTCAAAATCGACACCGAAATATTCATGCGTAATTTTGTTCCTAAGCGCATACATTTCATCCCAAGGAATATGTGCGTATTTTTGTTTAATTTCTGTAGAAATGTTTTTTGCAGCTTCACCAATTATCTCGAAATTTCGAATTACTGCATCCACTGTTTTTTGGTCATTTCTAAAAAGTGAAAGCGTGTAATTTTCGGTATATTCTGCAATTCTTTCCATTGAAAATTGAATATCTTCTATATACATTCGATATGTTCGGTTTTCTTTTTTCAACTTAAATGAATAAAGTATCTTTTAGAATTTGATCTTTTAATTGTCTTTTTAAAGCATCTTTGGTAATTAAATCTACTTTTCTGTTCAATAATTTTTGTAGATACAATTCAAGCGTGAAAAATTTCCACCCAATAGGAGAGTTAAACTCCACTAAGATGTCTATGTCACTTTTTGAATTTTGGGTTTCATTTGAAAAAGAACCGAAAATACCGATAGAAGAAACAGCATATTCCATTTCAAGAAATGATTTAATCTCTTTCAATTTGTGAACTATTTCTGCTTTTGTATTCATACATCAAAGATACTATTTTTGCTAGAAATTATGCATTTTTTCTCTTTTTTAATCTTCTAATGCTGTGGTGTTTGTATTCATTAGATACCACACTAATGTTGCCGTCAGACTCTAAAATTAAACTGTCTACTTCTTCTATCGTATGACTTCCGTGTTCACGGATTGCTTGTAATAGTTCTTCTTTAGAAATGTTATTTTTTTGACAGTTGGATTCAATGATTTTGCCATTATGTATGAGTATGACAGGTTCTCCTTCCAACACTTTTCGAAGATTTGGGAATTTGTATTTCAGTTTTTTGAAAATGAAATTTATAACAAATAATACACTTGCAGCTAATATTCCTCCACCTAAGGAAGTGTCTGAACCAACCATCGCATTTTGAACCGCATTACTGATTAATAAGACGAAAATTAAGTCGGTTATCGATAACTGAGCTAATTCGGTTTTTCCTAATATGCGAAGTGCAACAACAATGAAAAGGTATATGCCGGTTGTACTGATAATGATGTGTATGTATGGATTGGAAAACATTTATTTTTTCTTTTTTGTAAAGTTAAAATTTGTTACCCACATGATTTGAGTTAATTCCAGAAAACGTAAATTTTTCGCTGTATTTCTAACATAAATTTGGGATACATATCCGAGTTCAAGTCGTCCCATTTTACCCATATTATAACCAATTCCAAGGTAAGACCAATTTTCACTATATGTTGCATTTTTAGTTCCTGTCAAACTGAAATAAAACTCGTTGTAGGTATTTAGGTAAAACTCTTTTTCATCCAATGTTTTTCCTTGTAAGGGCATATTGAATCCTAATTGGTAACGAGCACGCGTTGCAAGAGTATGTGGTGCGGTGTTTTTTGCCTGAATAAAACGTTCTTCCAAACGAAAACGATTGGTTAATCTTCCCATTCCAACCGGTAATGAATAGATAACTTGTTGCCAAAGTCTATGTTCGTTGGTAAAATCTGGCGTGATTGGATTGTTACGTTGGTAGGTATAACTTGCCGCAAAATTCAAAGATGGCGAAGCAACATAGATGATGCTGGGTTGTAGGTACAATTGTAAGTCTTTTACTGGATAATTGGTGTTGTTTTGTAGACTTTTAAAAGCATCTATTGTCGTAGAAGCAAATAGATTGTAGTTGAATTTTTGAGAGATTCTACCAGTTTGATTAATTACTGGGAGAACGCCGTAAAATGTTAGGTTTTGAGAAAAAACGAAAGTTTGGTAGAAAAAAACAATAAATAGAATCTTTTTCATATTAATAGAGGGATTGTATAGGTGCTGTTTCAATTACCTCAGAATGAATAAAATTACCTTTCTCATCAAAGTAAATTTCATATAAGTTTGATTTTTTATTATAAGTTCCCTTTACATATATTTCATATTGATTTTTTTTCTTAGGTGATTCAACTAAATAACATTCCCTTATTTTGTGTTTTGTAAATTCTGTGCGCAAGAAGGTATTTATGTTTGCTTTTACTTGTTCAGTAATTTCCTCGAAATCTAATTCTGTTTCTTTTTCTGTCCATTGATTCTGATAGAATTTTAGAGAGATCTCATCTTTACCAATATGAAATTCGGCTTCAATAAAAATGGAATCGTTTTGTTTTTCTTGATAGAATTTTACTTTTTGTAAAGAAGGGTAATTGACCGCAATAAAATGTTTGATTTCTTCTGAAACGTATTTACTAATGATTCGTTTTTCTTGAGAAATAACTTTAAAAGAAAGTACAAATCCTATTAGGAAAATTAATGGAAATTTTATTTTAATCATTGTGGAAATTATTTGTTCAAATTTGATAAAAAAGGATCTATTCCGGACTATTCACTACAATCCCATCTGCATGTTGTTTTGTTTTATTCATCACTAAAATTCGATG
>CANFHU010000008.1 GCA_947446925.1 Flavobacteriia bacterium | reverse complement strand
GAACTAACTATGTTGTATTGTAATTTTTCTTGGTTGTAGTTCCCAATATGTAAAATAAGTTGAGTTTGTGCAGGGTTAGGATATGCAGATAATGAAAGATTTAGTTTGTTTTCTTTCAAATTAAGTGTTGTTATTTCAAAAGCTTGTTGCACACCTTGACTAATGGAACCAATTGTGTTTAATGTATTTTCAATTGCCACTTGCCCAATAGAAAAACTAACTGAACCAGTGTTATTATAAATATCTCCTCCTACTGCATTTACTGAATTTTGTCCTAAAGCTATTGTTCCAACAATAAAAGTTATTGAGGTAAGAAGTAGTTTTTTCATAAGGGTTTAAGTATTTTTCAAAACAAAACCCCTCTACAACTGTTGCAAAGGGGTTATTTTAATATTGAGTTCTTAATTTAGAATTTATAAGTTCCTCCAATGTTTAAATAAGCAAGACCATAGCCAAGCTCAGCAAAAGCAGCAATATTATCAGTAAAAAAATATCTACTACCAACAAACGCTTGAGTGCCTAGTGGACTACCAAAAGAAAACTTATCATTTGAGTAAGAACTTTTGTAAGAAAAATGGCTAAAAACTAAACCAACACCAGCATATGGGTCAATTTTTTTATTTTCTAACTCAAAGTGATAAGCACCTCTTAAAGCTACAGCAAGTTGTGATATACTTACAGAGTTATTGGATGACAAAATATCATAACTTGTTGAGTTTCTTAAATAGTTAATACTTCCACCAATACCTATTTTTCCAATTCCAATTTTATCAGTTATTGCCTTTTCATAATAAACTCCAACAGGTCCAAATGTAAATGAAGAATAATTAGAGTAACTTGAATACAAATCAGTCCAGTTTACACCAATAGCACCAAGACCATAACTTACTGATACAAATTGGTCTCCTTTTGAGAATTTTGTTTGTGAGAAAGTTAGTTGACTAACCAACAAACAAGCTAAAATCATAATTTTTTTCATTTCTAATTATTTAAAGTTTCTTCAAATATATTATTTATTTTTAATAAATGATCAAAATTGATTATTTATAAGAGGTTGCTTAGAGATATTTTAGCAATCTATGACAGAGCTAGAATACCTTGAACTTCTTTGCAGTAATATAAAGAAAATAAGAAAGGATAAGGGTATTAAACAAAATGAACTTGCTTTTAAAATTGGAATTGAACCTACCAATCTAAGGAGAATTGAGTCAGCCAAATCAATTCCAACTTTTAGAACTCTTTGTAAAATTGCAACTGCATTAGAAGAGGATGTAAAAAATCTTATTCCTGATGGCAGGCCTACGTATTAGGATTTTTAGGTAATACTATTCTTATTAATCTGTCATTCATTGCATCTATTATACTCATATAAAACTGCACTTTAAGATACCTGTTACAGAATTCCCCGCTGTGCAGGATTTTCAACCTGTAAACTGTCTTTCCCCCACCGTATTTCTACGCGAAATGCCTTTGCTACTTGTTTTACGTTTCTAGTGGTTATAATTTTAACTAATGAAAGTATATGCAATCTTTTGGTAAAAGAACTAATTATTTCCTACTGGAGAATAATTTCTGCGCTTTAAGAAATGGATATATGAATGGGAAATAATTATTTTAAAAGTTCTAAATTAAACAGAACTTTAATTCTTATATTTGTAAAAGAGTTGGAGATTAGGCACAAACATAAATTACTAAAGTTAAAAAAGAAAAATATCGGAAATGTAAAATTAGTAGTAGCGATAGATGATTTGATTGTCTGTATCGAACAAGCCACGTGGAAAAATCATTTTGAACTTCTACAAGTACGTCCAGATGCCGATTGTGTGGTTGAAATTTTTTACTTTTTTGATATACATATACATAGAATTTTATTAGGTGTTTATTTTAGGGAGGATGAAGCGAGTATTGCTTGGTGTGGTTCGCATGCTGATTATGCATCTACATTTAAAAACAATAGAGATACTATCCGTAAATGGTTAAAAAGTAACAGTTGGATAAACTAATCAAGAAAAGATGAAAACGCAATTGGATATAAAAAATGTATTACGTAGAGGCTTTATTTCAGATGAAATAGAATTTGAACGTGTGTTAATTCTTTACCGTAAACTTCGTTTAGTAAAAGAAAATCGACCAGAATTAGCGGAAAGTTACAACCAATTACGCGTACTAATCCAAAATTACGAAGAGGAACATTGGAACAACGAAACAGAAATCACGGAAGATCGTATTAACGAAAGTGATACAGCCGAATTTTTAGCGGAACAAGAACGTTTATTTTTACAGCAAAGAAAGGAACTAATTAAAACGAAATTAAAAGACTTTGATTTAAACCAACAAGATTTAGGAGTATTGTTAGGACATACAAAATCCTATATCTCCGAGTTAATGAATGGTATTCATCCATTTAGCAATAAAGATTTGATTATTATTCATCGAATCTTCGGGATTAAATTAGAAGCATTAATACCTACAATGATTCCTCCAATGGAACAAAGCAGACTTAAAGATTCATTGGCTAAAATTAATAAGCCAAATTTTTATTCAAAATTAAAAACAAAGAATCAAGGGGTAGCATTTTTGTTTCTATAACTCGCTCCTCTGGATTTGTAATCCGGAGCTTCTTTTTCCCCATCGTATTTCTACGTGAAATTAATTGTACGCTTTTTATTTTTCAAGCTTTACCTTAATTTTGTGAAACTAAAAATTAGTTAAAACCTATTAAACGTACCGTTATTTGTATTTTTGGTACTTATATTAGATATATGGGACAAATTGCACCTTATTTATCGTTGGATAAATTACCTCCACAAAGAGATAAAGTAGAACCTACACCTCCAGAATTGCTGGACTGCTGATTACATTTAAATTTTAACAGTTGAAAATGAAAATAGAGAGCGGACTTACATGGTGTCATTTCTTACAAACTCTCTAAAATTTTCTTTGTCAATAATTTTACCATTTGCACTGTACTGATTTAAAAATACTGCTGGAATTTTAGCTTTTCCTTTGCTATTCCATTTAAATTCGTAAGCAGTAACTTGTCCGTTTGTTTCCTCTACAAAATCAACTTCTTGTTTTCAACTGTTCGCCAGAAATAATTGTTAGTATACAGTTGATTGTATTGTTGTAGTTTTAACCGTTCAGAGATTAAAAAGTTTTCCCAGAGTGCTCCTTTGTCTGTTCTCAATTCTAAAGGGTTAAGGTTGTTGATTATCATATTTCGTATCCCGTTATCATAAAAATAGATTTTACGATTGTTTTTGATTTCATTGCGTTGATTTCTGCTATAACTGTTTAGTCGGAACACAATGTAAGCTTTCTCCAATAAATCGATGTATTTAGAAACAGTCGTTTTGTCTATCTGTAAGAGATTAGCTAATTCATTGTAGGATACTTCACTTCCGATTTGTAAGGCTAAAGCTTTTAAAAGTTTATCCAATAATTCCGGTTTTTTGATACCTGTAATGGATAGTACATCTTTATATAAATAACTTGTAGTAAGTTGCTTTAAAATTTCACCTGCCTCCGATCTGTTATTTAGCACATCCGGATACATTCCGTATATGAGGCGTTCTTCCAGTTGCGTGTTTGCTTCTACATATCCTACATGATTTTCAAATTCTTCCCAACTGATCGGAAATAACTGGTATTCAAACTTTCTTCCTGTTAAAGGTTCTTGGGTGGATTGATTGATTTCTAATGCAGAAGAGCCACTTACTATTAATTGTACTTCTTTAAATTGATCAATAATCATTTTAGCAATAAGTCCAATGTCTTTTATTCTTTGAGCTTCATCGATGAAAATGAGTGTGTTTTTCCCGATAATTAAACGTAATTTAGAAACCCCAGCATTTTCTAATAAATTTCGTATTTCTGGATCATCTCCATTTAGAAATAAAAAATCTTGTCCTTCTAAACATGTGTTTATTAACGTAGTTTTTCCTACTTGTCTCGGACCTAATAATACAATCGCTTTGCCTTTATTAAACTTTTCGATTAGTTTTTGAAATAACGCTCTATTAATCATAATCACCAAATATACTATATTTTTAGTGATTATAATCACCAATTATATATATATTTTAGTGATTTAAATTACCGAATATGTGTGTTATTTGGTGATTTGATACTTATTTCCTTTTTTTATTCCCTTACTTTTATAAGCGCAACACATCAATGAGTTCCCCCTCACTCCTCTGGATTTATAATCCGGAGCTTTTTTCCCCATCGTATTTCTACGCGAAATGCCTTTCTTCCTTGTTTTACGTTTCTAGCAGTTTTAATTTTACTACTAAAATTGAACTAAATTTATTTCTCGATGGGTATGTAAATTCTGAAAAATCTGTAGGATTTTGTAGTCTAATTAGGTAACTTTGTATAAATTAAATGGAACGAGTATTAGTCATCGAAAGAGCGTTAAGAATTAAAAAAGAATACGAAGATGAAAACAACAAATTCAACAGCCATCACAACGTTTGATGATCATTTAGACAAACGATATGGCAAAAAAGGCACTTCTTCAAGAGATGTATTCACTACCGAGTATGAAACATTTAAACTTGGTGTTCTTATTCAAGAAGAACGAAAAAAGAAACAAATCACCCAAGAGGAATTAGCATTGCGTTGTGGTACCAACAAGGCATACATTTCGCGTATTGAAAATGATGCGAGTGATATTCGTTTATCGACCTTATTACGTATTATTGAAAAAGGCTTGGGAGGTCATCTAAAACTTTCTATTGAGTTTTAGGAGAAGAGAATCCAGTTATTTAGGGTTTTTATCCGCCACTGTGGATGTTTACTTTGTTCTTATTGAACTTTGGAAATATCAAGACAAAAGAAAAATTTGATTTCAAATACTATTGATTTTTCAATTAAAAATGCAAATTATTCGTAAAATCTGTAACATACTTCGGAAATCTACCGAAGCATTTTTATAAGAATAACTCTTATTATATTTTTTAATCTATTTTTAAAATAAGATTCTCTCTTATTATAGTTTTTGGTCTATTTTCAAAATAAGAAGTATCTTTAATTTAAATTTTAATAAAAATGGAGAATTATAAATCTGGTATTTATCAAAATCAAGGATATAACAAAAGTTTCCAGCCCTCGCTCATCTGGATTTGTAATCCGGAGCTTTTTTTCGCTCCGTACAGGATTTTACCTTATCGCAGCAACTAAGTTAATCCAGCACTTTTATTTGTCTATTATCGTTCCAAAATTTTTAATATTAGATTTTTTGGAACCATAATAAAAGCACATTTTTAAATTAAATTATTGATAATTAAATACTTATTTTTTTATTTTTCTATTTATCACACTTAATTTATCTAAGTAACTTTTAAGAAAATTTATTTCAAAACTCTACCCGAAATTTATGCAGGTTTATCCCCAAGTTATTTGGGATTTTTAACCTATACACTTCCTTTTACAACCTTATTTCTACTTGAAATACCTTGCCTAATTTTTTTACGTTTCTAGCAGTTTTAACCAAAGAAATAAACACACAAAATTCCATTTCGTTTAATCCACAAATATTCTGGAAATTAACTTCCATTAATTGAAAATATAACGTATATTTAGTTCAATTCACCTCACTAATCTTTTTGGAATCATGGCTACGAATTTTTTAACTGCACGCTGGGAAAAATTAGTAATGGCCAATTATGAAATTGACCCAAATCTTCTCCAAAAATACCTCCCATACGGAACAGAACTAGACCTTTGGGAAGGTAAATGTATTGTTTCCTTAATTGGGTTTATGTTTTTACATACGAAATTAAAAGGTATAAAAGTCCCATTCCATGCTAATTTCGAAGAAGTCAACTTACGATTTTATGTGAAAAAATTAGAGAATGGCGAATGGAAACGTGGCGTTGTATTTATCAAAGAAATTGTCCCAAAACCTGCTATTACTCTCATCGCAAATACATTATACCAAGAGCATTACCATACCATGCGCATGAACCACCATTGGGAAATTACAGTTACCACACTCCAAATCGAATACGCATTCTTCTATAAAAAACAATGGCATTCCTTTAGCATTACTACTGATGCAAAACCCTATGCCTTTTCAACCGGAAGTGAAGAAGAATTTATTACAGAACATTATTGGGGCTACACCCGTATTTCAGATACAAAAACCTCCGAATACGAAGTCTCCCACCCTACTTGGAATGTCTATCCTACCATTGACTTCACCTGTCATGTTGATTTTCAAAAAGTATATGGTCCCGATTTCGCATGTTTAAATGATACATCCCCAAGATCCACATTTCTTGCAGAAGGATCCGATGTGGCTGTTAAAGGGAAATCTAAAAAGTAATTTAACAAAGAAACAACTTTTATATTTTGTATTTTAAATCACTACTGTCCGATAAAAGTTAAAAATCAGCGATGAAACCTTTTAGATTATAAGTTGTTTAGCGTTTTAGAAAGAAGATAGACTTGATTTTTGTAACAAACTTTAATCGCCCTTAAAAGGATTTTACTAAAACAAGGATAAATGAAAGGAAATGTACCCATGTCTGAGCTCAGCAGTCTTGCATCCTGAAAGGGGCAAGTAAACTGCGTTTGCGAGTTTGGGTAAATGACTAGAATGTTCCATAGTTTTAGAAAATTGTTTTTACAGGCTTGACTTTTTGGTTCTTTTGGGTCAAGCCAAAAGAACATAAAAATTAATCGGACAATAATGATTTTAAATCTCTCTAAATATCATTCTGAATATAATTTATAAAAGAAAATTTTGTAAATTAGTTTAGTTTTAAATATAAAATCAAAGTTATGGAAAGTATTACAGTATATCCGAAAAACGCGAAGCAAAAATCTTTGCTTAAATCTTTATTGGAG
The DNA here is from genome assembly GCA_947446925.1 of Flavobacteriia bacterium. Taxonomy (GTDB): domain Bacteria; phylum Bacteroidota; class Bacteroidia; order Flavobacteriales_D; family Crocinitomicaceae; genus CANHVK01. The sequence goes on along the minus strand of CANFHU010000008.1, from coordinate 109,364 downwards.
GAAATGAAAATACAATTTGACATAGCACCTTCAAATGAAGAAACTTTACTCAATGAAGAAGCGTATTTTGCTAAAATTGATAGATCAGTAGCACAAATTGAATCTGGTAAAACAAAAAGATTATCAAAAGAAAATCAAAAAGAGTTTTTAGGATTATAAATATGCTATTGAATTAACACTTGATGCTGAAAATGACATAGAAAATTTTAAAAAATCCGGAGATAAAAAAGCACTTCATAAAATCAATAAATTATTGAATGAACTTCGTGAGCACCCTACTTCTGGTACAGGAAAACCAGAGCAATTAAAATATTATGAGACACCAACATGGTCAAGAAGAATAAATGACAAACATAGGTTGGTATACAGAATTGAAGACAATAAAGTTATTGTACTGGTTCTTTCTTTTTGGGGGCATTATGGTAATAAATAGATGGAACTTAGAATAATTCATAAAGCATAATTTATAATTTATAACTCCTTCTCCGAACTTTTCCCCTCTTTTAACAACTTGTTCAAAAATATTCCAACATTCACTCGTTCCTTCCTTCGAATCTATTAACTTTGTCCCCCGTAGTTACAAAATTTAAAAAATGTCAAATTCAACAAAATACATCTTTGTAACTGGGGGGGTTACTTCTTCTCTAGGAAAAGGAATTATTGCAGCGTCATTAGCGAAATTACTTCAAGCGCGTGGGTATTCAACTACCATTCAAAAATTAGATCCATACATCAATATCGATCCAGGAACATTAAATCCATACGAACATGGCGAATGTTTTGTTACAAACGATGGTGCTGAAACGGACTTAGATTTAGGACATTACGAGCGTTTTTTAAATGTTCCAACTTCTCAAGCAAACAACGTAACTACTGGTAGAATCTACCAATCGGTAATTGAGAAAGAAAGAAAAGGGGAGTTTTTAGGAAAAACGGTTCAGGTAATTCCGCATATCACAGACGAAATCAAAGAACGTATTCAAATCCTTGGTAAAAAAGGAACATTTGATATCGTTATCACTGAAATTGGTGGAACTGTAGGAGATATTGAATCATTACCATATGTTGAGGCTGTTCGTCAAATGTTATGGGAACACGAAAACGATTGTTTGGTGGTTCACTTAACCTTAATTCCTTACTTAGCAGCGGCGGGTGAATTAAAAACAAAACCTACACAACACTCTGTTAAACAATTATTAGAATTAGGTGTACAACCAGATATTTTATGTTGTCGTACCGAACATCCATTGGATTTAAATCTACGTCAAAAAATTGCAAAATTCTGTAACGTAAGTGTAAATGCTGTGATTGAATCACGCGATGCGGAAACAATTTACGATGTTCCATTATTAATGCAACAAGAGGAATTAGATAAAGTGGTATTAGAAAAACTACAACTTTCTTCTAAAACTTCGCCAAATTTAGATGCTTGGAAAGAATTTTTACATACGTTAAAAAACCCAAAACACGAAGTGAATATCGGTTTGGTAGGTAAATATGTAGAATTAAAAGATTCGTATAAATCCATCAGTGAAGGTTTCATTCATGCAGGTGTTGCGAATGAATGTCGCGTAAATGTAAAATGGATACATTCAGAGAAACTTTCGAAAGAAAGTATTGAAAAAGAATTAAGCGGTTTAGATGGAATTTTAGTTGCTCCAGGATTTGGATCAAGAGGAATTTCCGGTAAAATCGACGCTGTTCGTTATGCCCGTGAAAACAATATCCCATTTTTTGGAATTTGTTTAGGGATGCAATGTGCAGTGATTGAATATGCACGTAATGTAATCGGATTGAAAGATGCGAATACAACAGAGATTTCAGAAGATACAAAAGACCCTGTTATCGACATGATGGAAGAGCAAAAAACGATTTCAGATAAAGGAGGAACCATGCGTCTTGGTGCATATACCTGTGAATTGAAACCAGATTCGTATTCTGCAAACGCATATAATACAGAGAAAATTTCGGAACGTCACAGACACCGTTATGAATTTAATAATAAATACCTACCTATTTTCGAAGAAAAAGGTATGCTAGCAACTGGTAAAAACCCAGAAACTGGATTAGTGGAAATCGTTGAGATTCCTGGTCATCCTTGGTTTGTTGGGGCGCAATTTCACCCAGAATACAAAAGTACCGTTGCAAAACCTCACCCACTTTTTGTAGCATTTATTAAAGCTGCATTAGAAAACAAAAAATAAGAACATGGATAAAAATCAAGTCATTGGATTTAGTTTATTAGGCGTATTGTTGGTTGCGTTTATGTATTTAAACAAACCTTCGGAAGCGGAATTAAAAGCCAAAGAAGCAAAACATAAAAAAGAGTTAGCACGCGAACAAAAAGCAGCAGAAAAACAAGCTGACCAAAAGAAAGTAGAAAAGCAAAAAACGCTTATCGCGCAAAAATCTGGTAAAAAAGTTGCTGCACCTGTCATCAAAGACGAAATTATTGCGTTAGAGAGTGATAAATTAAAAGTGGAAATTAACACCAAAGGTGCGAATGTTTCACAAGTGAATTTAAAAGAATTCAAAACGTATTTTCAAAAATATGTTTCGAAGGATAAAAAGAATTCTTTAGCACTTTTCAAAGAAAATGATTCCAAAAACAATCTTCACTTTAAGTTAAACGGAAAAGAATACGCTACCGAAAACGAACATTTTGAAGTAGTTTCTAAAACAAAGAAAAGTATCGTATTAGAAACTTCCCCTGAAGAAGGTAAAACAATTCAATTTATCTATACCCTACTACCAAACCATTTTGATTTAGATTTCGAAGTTCGTTTTTCTGGATTTAAAGGAAATGAAATTCAAGCGAACTCTGTGATGTTAGATTGGACATCTTCTTTGGCTAAAACAGAACGTTTATTGAGTGAACAACGTCGTGTTTCTACCGTTTGTTTCAAATACAAAGGGAAAGAATACGATTACCTTTCCGAAGTTTCCGACGATGAAGAAAAAATGGAACAAGACATTGAATGGGTTGCTTTCAAACAAAGTTATTTCTCTTCTATTTTAAAACCAATCACTGGTTTCAGTAAAGAAAATTCGGAAGTTAAAATTACAAACTTTAAGGAAGGTCATCCAAATTACCATACAAACATCAAAAAATACACTGCAGCATTAAATCTTGCATTAACAAATACGAGTAATGGTAGCGCACGTATGAACTGGTATTTTGGTCCGAATGATTACGAAGTATTAAAATCCTATGACTCCAATTATGAAGACATTATCAACTATGGTTGGGGATTATTCCGTTGGATAAACATCTATGCGATTCAACCGATGTTTAATACGTTTGCAGGTTGGGGAATTGGTTTAGGAATTGTTATATTATTAATAACGATCATCTTAAAACTATTCTTAACGCCAATTCAATGGAAAATGTACGTTTCTTCCGCTAAAATGAAGATTCTAAAACCAGAGATTGATGCATTAAATGCAAAATATCCAAACAAAGAAGATGCAATGAAAAAGCAAATGGATATGATGGCGCTTTACAGAGAAAGCGGTGCCTCTCCCCTTGCAGGTTGTATTCCGATGTTAATCCAAATGCCAATTTTATTAGCGATTTTCCGTTTCTTCCCTGCAGCATTTGAATTACGTCAAAAACCATTTTTATGGGCAGAAGATTTATCTTCCTATGACTCCATCTACGATTTTGGTACTTACCTACCATTATATGGTAACCACGTTTCTTTGTTTACATTATTAATGTCGGTAACTACCTTGGTGTACACATACATCAATAGTTCGAATGTTACGCAGCCGCAACAACCAGGTATGCCAAACATGAAAGTGATTATGTACATCTTCCCTTTCATGATGATCTTCTTCTTTAATAACTACTCCTCTGGTTTAAGTTATTACTACTTCATTTCTACCTTGATTTCGATTATTATCATGTTAGCAATCAAACAATTCTTTGTGGATGAAGATAAATTGAAACAAAAAATGAATGCTAAAAAAATGGCGGCATCTACGAATCCAAAGAAAAAATCAAGTTTTCAAGAGCGTTTAGAGCAGATGCAAAAATCGCAACAAGAAAGATTGAAGAAAAAATAAAAACTTAATATTTACATTGAAAAGGAATTAGTGATAATTCCTTTTCGCATTTATACAAATCATGAAAAATATTGCTGTAATTGGTTCTGGTACTATGGGTAATGGAATTGCTCATACGTTCGCTTTACATGGGTTTTCGGTGCATTTAATTGACATTTCAGAAACTTCTTTACAAAAAGGAATTAGTACAATTACGAAAAATTTAGATCGTCAAGTTGCCAAAGAAACCATTTCGGAACAACAAAAAGAAGATACGTTAGCAAATATTAAAACCTTTACTTCGCTTGAAGAAGGGGTTAAAAACGTAGCATTAGTGGTGGAAGCTGCTACCGAAAACTTAGAATTAAAATTAGCTATTTTCCGAGATTTAGATAAATATACCGAGACTGAAACTGTATTAGCGAGTAATACTTCTTCCATTTCCATTACCAAAATTGCTTCGGTAACTTCCAAACCGGATAAAGTAATTGGAATGCACTTTATGAATCCTGTTCCGTTAATGAAATTAGTGGAAATTATTCGTGGGTATTCCACTTCCGATGCGGTAACCAAAACAATTGTAGACCTTTCGAAACAACTTGAGAAAGTTCCTGTAGAAGTAAATGATTACCCTGGTTTTATTGCGAATCGCATTTTAATGCCAATGATAAATGAAGCAATCTATTCCTTATATGAAGATGTCGCAGGCGTATCCGAAATCGACACGGTGATGAAATTAGGGATGGCGCATCCAATGGGACCATTACAATTAGCAGATTTTATTGGTTTAGATGTTTGTTTGTCCATATTACGTGTATTGCAAGATGGTTTTGGTAATCCAAAATACGCTCCATGTCCGTTATTAGTAAACATGGTTACAGCTGGGAAATTAGGCGTGAAATCTGGTGAAGGTTTTTATGCTTGGTCGCATGGAACAAAAGAATTAGTGGTTTCTGAGCGTTTTAATAAATAAAATCTTATTTCTTTCTTGTGGCAACATCCAGATCCAATCCTATGCATGCAGTAAAGCGTAAACCTGCGACTGTCAGACGTACTCCAGCAAAACGTTCGACATCCAAAAAGAAAAAGAAATCGAATAAAGCACTATTCATTGTACTTGGTGCGCTACTTTTGATTGGAATAGGAATTGTTGTGTACACGCAAGAGGAAGAAAAAGAAGTAGAAGCCTCTGTAGAAGAAATACTAATTCAATTACCCAAAGGATATAAAAGTTCTGGTTTAGATGTCTCCCATCACCAAGGAGAGATACAGTGGGACAAATTGGTGAACAAAGCGCCATTTGACACACTTATCGACTTTGTGTATTGTAAGGCAACAGAAGGAAGTACACATATTGATAGGCAATGGGAAACCAACCGAACACAATTAAATCAATTGGGAATTCGTAATGGAGCCTATCATTTTCTAAATCCAACTGCTGCTGCTTTACCTCAAGCAAAACATTTTTTAGCAATTTGGAAGCACCGAGAAATAGATTTACCTCCTGTCTTAGATGTCGAAAAAGAGGCTACATCCGATAAAATATTAATAAATAATATGTATGATTGGTTGGAATTTGTAGAAAAGAAATCTGGTTTCAGACCTATCATCTATACCTCCTATTCTTTTTATATGACTAAATTTAAAAATGAATTTAAAGACTATCAATTTTGGATAGCATCCTATGATAAAGATCCACGTGCATTAACCGATAAACGGATTGTACATTGGCAGTTTACGGATAATATTGAATTACCAGGTATATCAGAGAAAGTAGATTTTAACGTTTCTAAACGTAGATTTTAAGCTAGAATGGATATCCAATACCTAGTCGAACGGTATTAATAAACTCTGCAAAAGATCTTGGTAAAAAAGGACTAGAATAATTATCCGGATGTTCGGAAATAATTTTGTACACCTCTTCATCTTTAGGCTGAAAAAACCAACGATGTCCTTCTTGAAGCGCTGGATTACGAAGTTTTAAACCAACATCTAAACGTATTACCACAAAATCTAAGTCATAGCGCACACCAAATCCAGAAGCAACCGCTAATTCTTTATACCAATCTTTGGTAAATTGGCTCCCCGGACGTAAAGAATCATATTTAACAGTCCAGATATTTCCTGCGTCTACAAATAAAGCTCCTCTTAGTTTGGTGGTCATTTTAAAACGTAATTCTCCAGAAACATTCATACGCACATCTCCGATTTGAGGTTTATTTATTTTAGTTACGAGATACGAATTAAATGTACCTGGTGTCAATGAACCATACCTCCAACCACGAATATCATTCGCACCACCTCCTATAAAACTGTAATCGAATGGCATCGCATAATTGGAATTCCCGTACGGAAGACCTCCCCCCGCTAATGCACGAAAATTAAAAGAAGTGTATTTATTAAAATTATGTGCATAAATAAATTCATTATCAATTCGTGCAAATTGAGAATATGGAATACCTAAAATTGTACGTTGATTCAATAAGTTCGCTTTTTCGAACCTTCCGAAAATGGACAATAAATTTCCAGCTAGATCAAACGAAGATTTAAAGGAATAAATTCCATTTAAGAAAGACTTATTATACACTTGAAAAGCGAATTTAAAATCTGACCAATTGATTTGACTGGTATATTGATTAAGCGTATATAAGTCATTACGTTTACGAATACTATCAACAAAACTGGAAGAAATCTGGGTGAAATTAACTAGGTTGATTGCTGAAAATCCTGGAAAACCAAAAGAAAAATCCGAATTATCTCCCGTAGAAACAGAGAATAATACATTTGCATTGAAAGATTGTTTGGTGAATACATCCCGAATTTGGTACATATATGAACTAGAAATAGTTGTTTTAGGTCTATTTTGCTTTGAAACAGCATTACGTAAACCTAAAAAGTATGGAATTTCCATTTTTAACGATGGAATAATTTGAAACGTCCAAAAACGAGAAGATTCCTTCAAGTTTCCAATAGCATTGGTATTCGTGTTTGCGCTAATTGTTTGATATTTTAAGTTAGGCATTGCTTGTAAACCACCAGATATATTAAACGTGAATTTTTCGGCACGTTTAAACAAATTTACATTTGTAAAAGATGGAGCAAAACTAGCGCCAAAAAAAGTTCCTGAGGTAGTTAATTTTATCGGCGCAGCGAATTGATTTTTCTTTTTTAATATTAGATAATAATGAATTTCGACATTATTAGTATCTTCAATCTCTACAATTTCAGGTTTAACTAGATTAAACAGGCCTAATTCAATTAAATTTCTTTGGGTTTTAACTACTAAATTCTCATTAAACAAACGGGTGTTTTCTGTAACATTTTTGAGTTCTAATAAATCTGGATAAATGGAGAAACCGCCATTATAGGTCAAAATGATAGAGTGCTTGCGTTTTATCGAATCCAAATTTGTGGATTTAATCCCTTGAATCAGTGCATCATTGGTAAAATACAGTGTATCCATGGTACGTAAAAAACCGTTATACTCTAGGGATAAACCCTTATCTCTCAAAGAATTCGCAAAACGATAAGAAACAAATACGGTATCTACAATATGAAAAAACACTTTTGAAATATAAGTATAGCGATGTGGTTCAGTTACTAAAGAGTCATTTCCAATATTTTTTATAACACGATCGGCTATTTGTAGTGTAACATTTACGTTGTTTTTAAGTTGTAAGGTATCTGCTATGTAGGTGATGTTACTCACGCCAAATCCATACATTCCTTCATTTTTGATATATTGACTTAAGGATTCTCTGTATGCTTCTAATTTATCTGTATCAAAAATTTGATTTGAAAATTCTTGTTTTTCTGGAAATTTATGAATCAGAGAAAGAATTTCCTTATTATCACAATCTATATCGAAGGTATCAATCATAAAAACTGGACCAGTTTCAATTGTGTAAATTGCTTTTACTTTTTTAGTCTTCTGAATATAAACAAGTTCTCCTCTTACTTTAGCATTATAATATCCTTTTTTCCGAAGAAACAATGTAGTTTGTTCCATCGATTTATTGAAATATAATGAATCAAGAATACTTGGTGGTGCACCAATTTTAAATTTCAACCACTCTTTTAGTGTTTTTCTTGGATTTACAGTATCTCTTAGATCTACTATTCTTTCTTTATAATCACTTTTACCTTTACGAATTGCTTTCTGGATACGTTTTTGGTTAATTCTTTGTTGTTTTACGCGTTTTTGATGATTAATACGATGTAATTTATTTAAATGATCTTGCGCTTCACATAGAATTTTAGAAGAATCTATTTGATTATAAACAATAAGTGAAAAAGGTATACCCAAAATCTTATTGTTTGGTTTTTGTTTAATTATTCGTTCAATTTCAGATCGATTAGATGGATCTCCAATAATTTTAATTTCATTTTTAGTCAATAAATATTCATTTTTGGATAAATATCTCGTTTGACTACACGAAGCCAATAGAAAAAGTAGGTAAAAAGGAAGATAATATGTAAGTTTGGCTTTGTTCAAGTAGAGAAAATTGAATAACAAAAATAACAAAAACAGATGATTTCAAAGAACAGAATTCGTTTTATTAACGCACTTTCACAAAAAAAGCAACGCATTGAAACTAATCGTTTTATCATTGAAGGTGAAAAAATGGTTCAAGAAGCAGTTCAATGGATTCCAGATTTAATTGAAAACATCTATGCAACTTCCGATTTTGTAATTAGTTCACAACATTCTATGATCCTACCGGAAGAAATAACGGTGAAAGAATTAAAAGAGATCTCCACACTTACCACACCAAATAAAGCCTTAGCAATTTGTAAAATCCCAGAAAATAAAAGTGTTGACTCTTCTCTCATTATCTGTTTAGATGGAATTCAAGACCCTGGAAATATGGGGACAATTTTACGTCTTGCGGATTGGTTTGGAATAAAAGACGTTGTCTGTTCAAAAAACACGGTGGATTGTTACAATCCAAAAGTACTCCAAGCAACTATGGGTGCAATATTCCGGGTTCATGTACATTACGTAGATTTAAATGACTTTCTATCTAATACAGAATTACCAATTTATGGCGCTTTATTGGAAGGTGAGAATCTTTTCACGAAGCATTACGAACGTAAAGGAATCATCGTATTAGGTAATGAAGGAAATGGTATCTCAGAAGATATTAAAAAACATATTCAGAACGCTATTACTATTCCCCGTTTTGGAGAAGCAGAATCCTTAAATGTTGCAACCGCTGGAGCAATAATTTTAGGTGCTTTTTACAGGTAGTAAATTAGTTTTTACCAACTACTTCTAAAAAGTTTGAATTTTTAATTGTATTCTCAAAACTATTCATTTTCTCTTGGATAATTGGACTATCCAACGTCTGAAAACGATCTAATGTAGGATCTATAACTACATCTTTCCAAGCATCAAGCGTACGTTTTTTTTGTGGTTCCATAGTGCAATGTCTTTATTTAATCAAATTTAAGTGATTTTCTTTTAATCACAAAAGAATCATAATCTATATTTAATTGAAATTCTTCCCAGAAATCATATCTTTCCCCATAAACTTGAAAATCATCTGCAATTTCTTTAATGTATTTCGAAATACCCATTCGATAAAGTCTAGTTCTAGATTTTGTACTTCCTTTCGCATATATAAGTGCTTTTGGATTTTCATCACAAAACAAAAAAAGTGCATTTACTACTGTCGCTAACACTTTATCACTATCTAAATTTCCAGATACTGTTCTATCATTAAATGCACCTGTTTTTAAATCAATGTCTCCAAAAGCTAGATTATACATATCATTCCTTGACATTTTAGAGAAAATGATAATTTTTGGTATTTCTCCTTTTGGACCTTGACTTGTAAATTCAAAAATGGAAGATGAGATTCCTGTTGTTAATTTGTAATAGGGTAAATGCATTATTTTATTAATCCTTTATGGAAAATAAAATTAGTGCATTTTTAATGATAATAATCAGTCTCTAAGAAGATTGCGTAGAAATACGCTGTTTTTGAATAGCACTAACACACTGCATTCCATCAATGGCAGCTGAGATAATACCTCCAGCATAACCAGCACCTTCAGCACAAGGAAACAAACCAAAAACATCTGGATGCATCATAGATTCTTTATCACGTGGAATTTGAACTGGTGAACTCGTGCGTGATTCTGGAGCATGAAGAACTGCATCATTCGTCAAATATCCAGGCATTTTACGTCCAAAATCTTTAAACGCTTGCTGTAAACGTTTGGCTACAAATTTTGGTAATACTTCATGCAAATTCACAGAAACAATACCGGGCTGATAAGAAGATCTAGGAAAATCTTTTGTTAATTTATTTTCCACAAAATCTTTCATACATTGTGCCGGAACACGTTGTGTTTTTCCAGCAGCTTCCCAACAAGCCTTTTCAACCGACTTCTGAAAATCCAAACAAACAAAAGGATCGTTTTCTTTCCCTGGAAAATCATCTGGTGAAATACTTACGACGATACCAGAATTTGAATAAGGATTATTGCGTTTGGACGGAGACCAACCATTCGTAACTACCTCTTCTTGTTCCGTTGCACATGGAGCTACAATCCCACCAGGACACATACAGAATGAGTATACCCCCCTTCCATCCACTTGTGTCACTAGAGAATAGGAAGCTGGTGGCACAAAGTCATCATTTAATCTTCCATGATACTGAATAGAATCGATTAAATCTTGTGTATGTTCAATACGAACACCTAATGCAAATGGTTTCGCTTGCACTTTCACACCACGCTTATCTAATAAATAAAAAATATCGCGCGCTGAGTGACCAGTTGCTAAAACAACATAATCCGCTGCAACTTGTTGCGTTTCATTGATTGTTAAACCAACAATTTTTTTGTTTTCAATCTGAATATCGGTCAATTTAGATTCAAAATGTACTTCACCACCACATGACTTAATACATTCACGTATATTTTCGATCAACTTTGGCAATTTGTTTGTACCGATATGCGGATGTGCATCTACTAATATATCTTTATCTGCACCAAAAAAAACTAACCATTCCATCGCTTGTTGAACATCACCACGTTTTTTGGAACGCGTATATAATTTCCCATCCGAGTATGTCCCAGCACCTCCTTCACCGAAACAATAATTCGATTCCGGATTCACAATTTGTTCTTTATTTAATTTGGCTAAATCACGTCTGCGCGATTTTACATCTTTACCACGTTCAAAAATAACAGGCTTAAATCCTAATTCAATTGCTTTTAAAGCAGCATACAATCCAGCTGGACCAGCACCAATAATATGAACAATTTGTCCCTTAGACACATCGTTCTTCGGAAAATGGATTTCTTGATCTGGGATTTCTTCTCCATTTTCAAAAATCTCAAATGTTCCGTTAATTTTTATATCACGCTTACGTGCGTCAATCGAACGTTTTCTCCAGAAAAAGGTAAATGCATCTTCTGCTAAACCAGTATGATTACAGATTAAAGCACGAATAATTTCTTCCGAATTAACTTCTTCAGGTTTTAATTGTATTTGTATTTTTTGGCTCATAATATAGTGCCTTGTATGGCTTCATCGTGATTAGAAATCACAAAATTTAGGATCGAATTTAACAAAAAAACGCGATAGATATACTACCGCGTTTTTGATTCGTGCAATTAATTAATTACTTCGTGAAAAGCATTTCTCTAAACTTAGCCAAAGGCCATAATTCATCATCTACTAATAATTCTAATTTATCCGCATGGTAACGAATTTCGTCAAAATAAACTTTTACTTTATCACAATAAGCAACTGCTTTTTCTTCGATATTCTCGATTTTGTTTACTTTCTTTCTTTCTTCCAGCATGGTATCACACAAGGATTTTAAAGCATTCAAGTGTGTTGAAATTTTTGTAATCAATTCTACTTGCGATTTCGTAGCTGCTTTAGCATCCGAACCAAGGATTGCATTCAAACCTTGTACATTTTGAATTAATCTGTTTTGGTATTCAATTACCGCTGGAATAATTTGGTTTTGCGATAACTCCCCTATTAAACGTGCCTCAATTTGAATTTTATGTATATAATTTTCAAAATCGATGTCTTTACGCGCTTCAATCTCTCTTTCCGTTAAAACATTTAATTTCTCAAACATTTCAATCGTTTTCTTTTCTGTCCAAACACCTAATGCACGTGGTGTATCTTTAAAGTTATTTAAACCTCTTTTTTCTGCTTCTTTCACCCACTCATCGCCATATCCATTTCCTTCAAAACGAATTTTCTTAGAGTGTGTAATTAACTTTTGTAACTCTTTCAAAATTGCTTCATCTTTCGCATCACCTGCATTGATTCTAGCATCCACATCTTTTTTGAATTGAATCAATTGGTCAGCCATAATTGTATTTAATACAATCATTGCAGATGCACAGTTTGCAGATGAACCTACTGCTCTGAACTCAAATTTATTTCCTGTAAAAGCAAAAGGAGAAGTTCTATTTCTATCGGTATTATCCAACATGATTTGTGGAATTTTACCAATATTTAGTTTCAACTCTGTTTTGTCTTGCGGTGTCATTTTCCCAGACTTCACATTTTTCTCCAATTCATCTAACATGGAAGATAAATGCGAACCAATAAACGTAGAGATTATTGCAGGTGGCGCTTCGTTTGCACCTAAACGGTGGTCATTACTTGCTGAAACGATACATGCTCTCAATAAATCCGCGTTATTATGGATTGCTGCAATTGTATTAACAAAGAACGTTAAGAATTGTAAGTTAGATTTTGGATTTTTTCCAGGTGCTAACAAATTAACCCCTGTATTTGTAGATAAAGACCAGTTGTTGTGTTTACCAGAACCGTTTACACCTGAAAATGGTTTTTCATGTAATAAAATATGGAAATTGTGGTTGATTGCAATTTTCTCCAATAAATCCATCAACAATAAGTTGTGGTCATTCGCTAAATTACATTCTTCAAAAATTGGAGCACATTCGTATTGGTTTGGTGCTACCTCATTGTGACGAGTAGTAACAGGAATACCTAGACGTACCGCTTCTTGTTCGAAGTCACGCATAAATGCCTCTACTCTTTCTGGAATTGAACCAAAATAATGGTCTTCTAATTGTTGACCTTTCGCAGATGCATGCCCGAACAATGCTCTACCAGTCATCATGATATCTGGACGTGCATTGTAGAACGCTTTGTCAATTAGGAAATATTCTTGCTCCCAACCTAAAGTTGCATTTACTTTTACAACGTTTTTATCAAAATATTGGCAAACTTCTACCGCTGCTTCATCTACAGCATGAAGTGCCTTAATTAATGGCATTTTAAAATCTAAGGATTCTCCTGTGTAGGAAATAAAAATCGTAGGAACACACAATGTTTTACCGATTACAAAGGCTGGAGAAGATGGATCCCAAGCAGTATACCCTCTTGCTTCAAAGGTGTTACGAATACCACCATTTGGGAACGAAGAAGCATCTGGCTCTTGTTGCACCAATAAATCACCATCAAATTTTTCTATCGCTCTTCCAGGTCCAACAGGTTTAAAGAATGCATCATGTTTTTCAGCTGTAGAACCAGTTAATGGTTGAAACCAGTGCGTATAATGTGTAGCACCTTTCGTTAAAGCCCAATCTTTCATTGCTGAAGCAACTTGATCCGCCATTTTACGATCTAAACGTACCCCATTACCACTGTTGATTGCATCTACCATGCTTTTGTATGCATCTCCAGGTAAAAATTCACGCATTACATCTAAATGAAATACATTTTCACCAAATAAAGAAGAGATTTTACCATTGTAATCCGAATGATTCGCCTTACGGTTTAATACATCTTGATACGCCTGTTGTCTAATTGTAGCCATAAAATTAAATTTTTCGCTACAAAGGTATTTTTTTTAGGGGGTATTTCAAAAAAAACAATATTTATTTTTCAAACACCCCCTGTTAATTTAATGCAAGTTGAATTAAATTTGATTTTTTAAATGAATATAAACTTAATTTCAATTTTTCATGAAATTTGCATTAACTTCTAATTTTATCCAATAAATTACTAAGTAATTCCGATTCTTCCTCTGTTAGGTTATTGACAAACATTAATTCTTTTTCGAAATCAACATCGATGGTATCTAATAAATCGAGTCCTTTCTTGGTAATTACAACCTCAATAATTCGTTTATCTTTTTCGTTGCGTATACGTTCGATTAATTTTTTATCACACAATTTATCCATAAGTCGCGTGGTATTGGGTGACTTTTCAATCATACGATCTTTAACGGTATTTACGTTTAGTTTTTTCTTAGCCCCTCGTAAAATTCGCAGTATATTAAATTGTGGCATACTTAAATCATGCCGCGCCATGTATTTATTTTGTAAACTCGCCATCCAATTGTTCGTATACCGAATATTTACAAGCGCTTTAATGTTTGAAGAGGCAAATGTCGTATTGATTTCTTTACCAATTTCCATAGAATAGGGTTTATTAGTTTCGCATCAATACATTTTTGATTTCTGAAACTTCTTTTTGCAAATCTACCAAAGATTTGCGTAATTGATTGTCATCAAAACGTAAATCTGGCAAATCGGAAGCAATGTAATTCACAAATTTCCATACTTCAATCACTTTATTTACGTGAATAAAATACGGTTTGTAAAATGGATTCGTAGAACACAATTGTAGCGATTGATTGTCGTTAATATGGTTATAAACGATTTTGAACACAATTCCATCATCTTTTGTCACGATAATACAAGGAGTACCATTTTTGATGGAAGTCCAATTTTGGATAAACTCAGCGACCACATGTGAACCTTCACTTACAGGAGGCATACTATCCCCTTGGATTGGAAAAGAACGGTACTTTTTTTCTTTAGATAGAAACGGTAAATTAAATGTAGGTAAGGCTTTTAGGTAATCTGCATCTGCATAACCAGAGGTATATCCAGCACTTGCTTTAATCGGAATCATTTCAATCAATTCGTTATCTTCCGAATCTACCACTGTGGTTAATACACGTAAATTAGTACCTTTTATATCTTTTGTAATTCCTTTGTCAATTTCCTCCCATTCACGTTCCGTCAATTTACTGAAATCTTTTCGTAATAAAACATCCAGACTTATCATAAAATAGTCACAAACCAAAATCAATGTTTCCACACTTGGTTCAGCCACTCCATTTTCATAACCACTATAACTTGAACGAGTTAAACCAAGTTCTCCCGATACTTCTTCTTGTGATTTCCCTTTTCTTTTACGAAGCATTTTGATATTATGACCGATCATTTGATTATTATTTAAACGTTATTGACGTAAATTTAATCAAATATTTCATTTCACAAAAAAAAACAAAAAAAAATCAGAAAAAAATTGCGTAAATTTACGTCACAAATTATACAAGATGGCTAAAGCACTGAATACCATAGAAGAAGCAATTGAAGATATCAAAGCGGGTAAAGTAATCATTGTTGTCGATGATGAAGATAGAGAGAACGAAGGTGACTTTTTAACTGCAGCTCGTAACGCCACTCCGGAGTTAATAAATTTTATGGCAACGCATGGTCGTGGTTTAATTTGTGCTCCTTTGGTAGAAGATCGATGTGATGAAATTGGTCTAAACTTAATGGTTCAAACAAATTCAGCTGCTTACGAAACTCCTTTTACCGTATCCGTAGATTTAAATGGACATGGATGTACAACAGGAATTTCCGCACAAGATAGAGCAAAAACAATCCTTGCTTTAATCGATCCAAAACTGGACCCAAACGACTTAGGTAAACCTGGACATATTTTCCCCTTACGTGCTAAAAAAGAAGGTGTTTTACGTCGTGCTGGACACACCGAAGCAGCGATTGACCTGGCTAAATTAGCTGGATTTGAACCTGCTGGAATTATCGTCGAAATCTTAAATGAGGATGGTACGATGGCACGTTTGCCTGAATTACTTGTAATTGCCGAAAAATTTGATCTTAAAATAATTTCTATTGCTGATTTGATCGAGTATCGTTTAAAACATGATACGCTAATCGATGAAGTTGTTTCGGTAGAAATGCCTACCGAAGCTGGTGACTTTAGACTACATGCTTTTCAAGTAAAAAACTCCAAACAAGAACATTTGGCTTTGGTGAAAGGAACTTGGAAAGAAGATGAAGCAATTCTTGTACGTGTTCACTCTTCCTGTATTACTGGAGACGTTTTCGGTTCTTGCCGATGTGATTGTGGACCACAATTAGAAAAAGCAATGGAACTAATTGAAAAAGAAGGAAAAGGTGTCATTGTGTATATGAATCAAGAAGGTCGTGGCATCGGTTTGATTAATAAATTGAAAGCATACAAATTGCAAGAAGAAGGTTTAGATACTGTGGAAGCTAATTTACAATTAGGCTTCAAAGGAGATGAACGTGATTATGGAATCGGTGCACAAATACTACGTCAATTAGGGGTAAATAAAATGCGTTTGCTATCCAATAACCCAACAAAAAGAACTGGCTTAGTTGGATATGGTTTAGAAATCGTTGAAAATGTTGCTATTGAAATTGAAAGTAACATTCATAACGAATCCTATTTACGTACAAAACGCGATAAAATGGGACATTCCTTAATAATGCGTGGTAAATAATGTTAGTTGCTCGAGGAATTTCACACCACTATGGTGATTTACGTGTTTTAAATGGCGTAGACTTAACTGTACAACAAGGTGAAATAGTTTCGATTGTTGGTTCCTCTGGTGCTGGAAAAACCACGCTTTTACAGATATTAGGAACTTTAGAAACGCCACAAAATGGAATATTAACCATTGACGGTATAAATCCTTTTCAACTTTCACAAAAGAAGTTAGCCGCTTTTCGTAACCAACATATTGGATTTATATTTCAGTTTCATCAGTTATTACCGGAATTTACAGCTATAGAAAATACAATATTACCTGCCCTTATAAAAGGTACATCTGTTGCTGAAGCAAAAAAAAACGCACTAGAAATTTTTGAATTACTGGGAGTTCAACACCGAGCAGAACATAAACCTTCGGAGCTCTCAGGTGGTGAACAACAACGTATTGCTGTTGCTCGTTCCTTAATAAACCGACCGAAAGTAATTTTTGCAGATGAACCATCTGGTAATTTAGATTCTAAAAATTCCGAAGAATTACACCGATTATTTTTTGATCTACGTGATCGTTTTAATCAAACGTTTGTCATTGTTACGCATAACGAACTGTTAGCGAATATGACGGATCGAAAGTTAGTAATGAAAGACGGACAATTTTCAATTTGAAAATTTGAAAATTAGTTGATTTGAAGATGTTAGACTCAAAAGAATTAAAAGAATTTTTAGACCGTAAAGTCGAAGAATTCAACACTTCTAATTTTATTGCAGACGACCCCATTTCAATTGTACATCAATTTACCAATAAGGAGGATATCGAAATCGTTGGTTTTTTAGTAGCTACCATTGCATGGGGAAATCGGAGATCCATTATCACCAGCGCAAAAAAACTCGTTCAAATCATGGGAAATGATCCGTATGAGTTCGTAATGAATTATAATTCGGATAAATTAGAGACTATAAGCTTTGTGCACAGAACATTTAACACCATTGACTTAGATTTTTTCTTTCGCGCACTTCAAAACATTTACCAAAACGAAGGGATGGAAAAAGCATTCTCCCAACATCCCACCGTATTTGGAACGGCAGGGAGAATTATACAGTTTAGAAAACGATTTTTAGAAACACCACACGAATCTCGTTCGGAAAAACACCTTTCGAATCCAGAAAAAGGTTCCGCAGCGAAAAGAATTCAAATGTATCTACGTTGGATGATCCGAGAAGATGCAAACAAAGTAGATTTTGGAATCTGGAATAGAATATCAGCAAGTGAATTATCGATACCACTAGACGTACATACAGCAAACATTTCCAGAAAGTTAGGTTTAATTACCAGAACCCAAACAGACGGCAAGGCGTTAGAAGAATTAATGGGTCATTTGCGTAGTTTTGACCCAAAAGATCCCGCAAAATACGACTATGCACTTTTTGGTTTAGGTGCGATTGAGAAGTTTTGAAACATGTAAACTCGATTTACTTCTTTTGTTTCATTTTGATTTGAAAATACTGTGTATATCTAATTAAAGGTAATGGAAACAAATATTTACTACATTTGAAAATTAATCTTGCATGAGATAATTGGGAAAACTTTTCATTGACGCCCATTATCATTGCATAGAACATTATCTTCCAGCAAATGCAGACTGAAAAAAGTAAAATAGTAGACTTTAAAAATATTTCAATTTTTAATGGATTAAATTCACTCCGATTTATTGCAGCGTTATTTGTTGTCATGCACCATAGCGAAACCATTAAAAGTAAAAATGAACTAAATAATTTAGAATGGCTTAGTTTATTTAGAAATGGAGGTAATGCAGTTACTTTTTTCTTTGTACTTAGCGGATTTCTAATTACTTATTTACTATTAAAAGAAAAAAATAATACTGGAAAAATAAATATTAAGACATTTTATTTCAAACGAATACTAAGAATTTGGCCTTTGTACTTTTTATTGGTAATTATCGGTACAATTGGATTGCCGTTTGCTTTCTCACTTTTACATATAAACTACGAAATGCCTTATAATCTTACAGATACATGGTATTATTTCGTGTTTTTTTTACCATGTTTAGTAACATTCTATTTTGGTCACCATTTTTTAGAACCGCTTTGGTCGATAGGTGTAGAAGAAGTGTTTTATTTGATTTGGGCTCCCCTTTTTAAATTGAATAAAAACAAAATCTTAAACTTGCTTATATCTATTATTTTCATAAAAATAATTTTAAATCTTTTGGGACTTCTAGTTATTCAAAATGAATTGTTTAATTATATTGTTAATATCTTCAAATTTGAAGCAATGGCTATTGGAGGTCTTGGAGCATATTTTTTATACACAAAAGGAAATTTGTTAAATAGAAACTTTCTTTTTAAAATACCAATTCAAATAATTCTTTTTGTATCACTTATTGTGTATTTAATTTTTCATTCTAATATAGATAACCTTGTTTGGAATACTATTTTCAAATCACCCATACTTTCTCCACTATTAGTAGACTTTCTATTTCTTTATGTTATTATTTGTATATCCTCCGTAGAAAGCAGTATTATTAAATTGAAAAATAAGTATTTAGGATATCTTGGTGAAATTTCATATGGTATTTATATGTACCACATGCTTGTAGTTTTTGGTACAATTCATTTTCTAAAAAAATATCTTATACACATGAACTCACCTTGGGACCAAGTTTTATATTATACTGTTGTTCTTGTTTTTACAATACTATTGGCTGCAATCTCAAAACATTTTTTCGAGAACCTTTTCTTAAAATATAAACCCAAATAACGCATTAATTACATTGTTTCGCAATTGATTTTAAATCATTAAGCCAAGTCAAAAAACTTGGCTTAATGATTCGCTAAAAATTGAAATGAATATTGTTTATTGGATTAGGAGCAATTTATAAATTATAAATTCTTTTTTATCTCCTCTTTATCCACGAAACCCTTTTGTTCCCAGGTTATTTTCCCTTGTTTGTAAACACGTAGTATTGGTATCTCCAAAATCCCAAAAGATTTTACGAGTTCCGTATTTTTATCTACATCAATACGAATAACCTTTACGTTGGAAGCCATTTCATTTTCAATAGCCAAAATAGATGGTTTCATTTTTTTACATGGTCCACACCACTCAGCATAAAAATCGACTAATACAACCTTTTCTGTTTGAAGTAGTTTCTCGAATTCCGAAGTTGTCATCCCTGTACGTTTAATTACTTTCGAATCTGTTGTTTCAGGTAAACCAGCACTTCTCCAAGCCATCATACCTCCATCTAATTCTAACACATTTTTAAATCCATTAGAACGTAATTGACTTGCTGCTGAACCACTTCTTCCTCCACTTAAACAATACACAAAAACAGTTTTGTTTTTATCTAATTTTGAAACTTGTGCATCGAAACTTGCACCATTCCAATCAAAATTCAAAGCGTTTTGAATGTGTCCTTCCCCAAATTCACCAGGCGTTCGCACATCCAAAATCGTTGGATTTTCTGTTTCTGTTAATTGTTTTGAAAATTCAGATGGACTCAAATCGGTTTTTGTTGAACCTTGTCCAATCGAACAACTCACTAACAGGAATCCCGCTAAAAAAAATGTACTAATTACTTTTAACATAATTACATGATTTTTTTGCCTAATGAAAACCAAGAACCTCCGTTGTGAACATCGGTATACCCTTTCCCTTTCAACATCATTTTTGCTGAACCACTGCGCATTCCGGAAGCACAACACGTAATAATGGTTTGATTTTTATTTTTCAACTTGTTTAAATTCCCAATTAAACTTTCAACTGGAATATTTATAGAACCTGGAATATGACCTCCAGCATATTCGCCTTTTGAGCGAACATCCACGATGATTGCTCCATTCTTCAAGGCTTGTTTATAGTCTAACTTTGGTCCTAAACCAAGTGCATTTTTAATTGCTTTCAACATGCTGATTAATTTGATTTATGAAAATTAACATCCAACCAACTCCCTCCATTGTAGCAAGTCATGCCCAATTGAGATAAATAACGTTCTGCTTGACCACTTCTATTTCCTGAAGCACAGCATAAAATTAATGGTTGTTCCAAAGCTATTAATTCCTCTAAGCGTTCCGGAATTTCTTGTAATGGAATATTTAATGATCCTACTACATGACCACCACGATACTCTTCTATCGAACGTACATCTACGATAGTTCCTTTGTTTTCTTTTAGCAAATTTTTAATTTCCATGATTTTACTTTTTATGATTTGTATTGATTTTGAAAGGTAGATAAAGCGGACATGTTCCAACAACGCTCGTTAGTAAAAACACACCTGCTAATATTACTAGAATAACTCCCATTACTCCTGTAACCACATGATTTAAAAACAAAACAGTAAAGAGTACTGCAATTAGTACACGAACGATTTTGTCTGCTTTTCCCATATTTTTCATAAACCTATGCTTTAATTATAGGACAAAGTTGAGGTAATAAATCTAGAAGTTAAGCAACGTTAGTTACACAAGGTAATTTTATTTCTACCTAATTCAACAACACCTTCTGATTCAAGTTGTTTTAATAAACGGGAAACTACAACACGCGCAGAACCTAACTCATTCGCAATCTGTTCATGGGTAAGATTAATCACCTTTGAATTAGTAAGTTTCGCTTTATTTTTAACAAAATCTAAGATTCGTTCATCTAATTTTTTAAACGCAATTGCATCGACAACCTCTAGCAATTCTTCAAAACGTTTGTGGTACAATTTAAAAATATAGTCTAACCATTCCGGGAAATCTTTGACTAACAAGGAAATTTTATCCATCGGAATCAATAATAATTCCGTTTTTTCTTCAGCAACAGCATTGATTTTACTTGTATCATCGTGAATTCCACCCAGAAAAGACATGATACAACTTTCACCTGCTTTGATGTAATAAAGTAAAATCTCGCGACCGTCTTCTTCTGTGCGCATGACACGTAAACTACCTTGTAAAACAATTGGAATCGCTTTGATATAGGAACTTTCACGTAAAATTACTTCGTTTTCTTCAAACGTTTTTTGAAAACCTAATTCAGAAAGTTTGGCTTTGAGTTCTGGGGAGATTTGTAAGGCGTTATTTGAGTTCATTTTATTATAAATGAGATTTAATTTTTCATCCGTTTAATTCTCAAACCCAAATTTAGCATATTAAACTAATCCTGCATCCAATTAGATTTTTTCATCAAGGTGATAACTCCAATATTATATGCATAAACGGAAGCTGGTAGAAACGTTAAATGTATATCCCCTACACTAGCATTTCCTTGCTTATCTATGGTCGTAACTAAAGAAGCAGACAATTTATTTTGCGTGCAAAAATGTGTAAGACTTGTCAACTCTTTAGGTTTATCAAAATAACGATTACTCCATTTAACTTCTACACACCAACTTGGCTTAAATAACTTTTTATCAATCAACACGATATCAACTTCACCTTCCGATCGTCCCATTTTCCAACTCGCATATTTTAAATCCAATTTTTCGCGATGCATCCACTGCGAAAAAATAGCTGTTTCGACCAAATTACCCGTCTCTTGATCAATTTCTTGGATAGGTGAAAAAAGTGCTGTACGAAGTGATGGATTGGTTAAATACACTTTAAAAGTTGTTACACGTTTGAATTTCTTAGCATTATCATCCACTTTATTAATCACTTTTATTAAAAAGGCAGCCTCTAAATAGGTTAGGTATTTTTTCAATATTTCTTTGATAATTCCACTGTCTTTTGAAAGTTTATCAAACGAAAATTCATTCCCCGAATTATAGGCTAAATAACTAAAAAAACTATTTAATTCTTGTACATCTTTTATCCCATACAAACTTGGCAAGTCCCTTAATAATACTTTATCTACAATATCGCTTTTCACATACCGACCCATATCACTCTGTATTTTTTCCGAAAAAACAACTTCGGGATACCCACCAAAATTTAAATATGTAAAAAATTCTTTGTTTAAGGTTTTGATATCGTGGGTACCTTTAATCTCAATATCTTTTTCATTGTATATTATCGTCTGATTATCAATTAAATGATTCAATCCTTTAAGGTGTATATATTCTTGAAAAGTCAACGGAGGTAACATAAAATCTGTAAATCTACCTGCACCACTCTCCGAACTTTGTAATTTCAACGCTGCTGCAGCAGAACCTGAAACAATAAACTTAGTACTAGGATATAAGTCCACCAAGACTTTTAAATGTCGCTCCCAATCTTTTAAATATTGAATTTCATCTAAAAAAATAAAACATCCTTCTAAACTTGAAATACCAACTGCTTGTTTTGCTAGAAGTATAATATCTTCCAAACTTAAGTGCATATAGATTGGATTATCAATTCCAACAAAAAAAATTTGCTTTTTAGATACCTTTTCAACTAACAATTGCTCAATCGCATGAAACATCATCACAGTTTTCCCTACACGTCTTGGCCCCATTAATACCAATGCTCTTTTTATTTCCGTTTCTTTCACGTAAGGATAAAACACATCAAAATACAAACGTTTATTCATACTTTTATAAGTAGATTGTATTTCTCCAGTATTCCACCAAGGATTTTCATAATGCAATCGTTCGATGCGTTTTTCTGTAGGAATAGTATAGTTGTATTTCATAATAAAATCTTATTTCAACCAAATTTACAAAATAAGCATAAAAAAATCATCTTATTTTTACAAAAATGTATTATTAAGAATATTTTTAAAAAAAAACAAGTTTAAATATACACACCTTTATTCGAATTGCTTTCATTGTATAGTAACATTTTCATACAACCATTTTCCAATCTTTTTTCTTACATTCGTAACACAAGATTAATATATGGCAACACTTCATTCCTTTCGTGCAATTAGACCGAGCAGAGACAAAGCGCATCTAGTTGTAACGCGACCAGTATCTACGTATTCTAAATCTGTTTTAAAAGCAAAATTGGAATCAAATCCCTATTCTTTCATACGCATCATCCATCCCGAATTTGATAAACAAGTACCACAAACAAATCCAAATTCCAAAGAGCGTTTTGATTTAGTTCGTAGTAAATACTTGGAATTTATTGCGGAAGGAATCGTTTTTCAAGATGCACAGGCACATTTATATCTATATAAACAATCTACACCTACCCATGAATTTTTAGGGATCATTGGTGGTGCAAGTGTGGAAGAATACCAACAAGATAAAATCAAAAAACACGAAGCAACATTAACTTCCAGAGAAGCAATGTTTGTGGACTATCTAGATATTGTAGGTTATAATGCAGAACCTGTACTTCTCTCCTATCCAAGTAATACTAATTTGGAAGAAGAATACGCAAAAATTGCAGCAGAGCGACCTGAATATGAATTTTCAACCACCGATAGAACGAAGCACGAACTTTGGGTATTAACACCTGAAGAAGAAGCATTTGTCAAAGCGGAATTTGCAAAAATTGACGCGACTTATATCGCCGATGGTCATCATCGTAGTGCTTCGAGTGCAGGTTTATCTGAACGTCGTAAACAACTAGGATTCAACAATATATCAGGCGACTATTTCCTTGCCTTTTTCATGGATGAAAAACGTCTCAATATTCGAGAATTCAACCGTTTGGTGGACAATTTAAATGGTTTAAGCGAACATGCATTTATCGAAAAATTAAAAGAAAATTTTAGTGTAACGCATTTAGAAAAAGGTTCTAAACCAGAACAAGAACACCATATCACCATGAATTTAAGTGGTACTTGGTATTTATTAATCTGTAAACCAGAATTATACAACACCAATGACCCAGTTGCATGTTTAGATCCGGAGATTTTAACCCAAACCATTTTGACACCTATTTTAGGGATTGAAGACTTAAAAACTAGTTCTGCAATTCAATTTATTCCTGGAAATATTGGTTTAGAAGCAATCTCCACACCGATTGAACAAGGAAAAGCAAAAGTTGGTTTTATACTATTTCCAGTTACGATAGACCAAGTTAAAAAAGTTGCTGACCACCAATTAATTATGCCTCCAAAATCCACTTGGGTAGAACCGAAATTACGCAGTGGTTTAACCATTTATGAAATTGAAAAATGATTGTTAAAAACTTACTAAACGTCCAAGATTCTTTAATAGAGCATGTTTCACTCATTGCAGTTTCCAAAACTAAACCTGCGAGTGATATACAAACCTTATACGATGCTGGTCAGCGTGCTTTTGGAGAAAATAAAGTGCAAGAACTCGTAGAGAAATATGAAGTTTTACCAAAAGATATAGAATGGCATTTAATCGGTCATTTGCAATCCAACAAAGTAAAATATATTGCTCCGTTTGTTCATTTGATTCATGGGGTGGATAGTTTCAAACTTTTGAAAGAAATCAATAAAGAAGGAGTAAAATGTAATCGAATTATTCCTTGCCTACTTCAATTTCATATTGCACAAGAGGAAACTAAATTTGGCTTTTCTTTCGAAGAAGCACAAGAAATGCTAGAATCCAACGAATTTGTAGAATTACAACATGTTGCCATACATGGTGTTATGGGAATGGCATCTTTCACAGAAGATGAAAATCAAATTCATGAAGAATTTCAAACGCTACACAATTACTTCCAACTAATTAAAAGTCATTATTTTAAATTCTATCCTGAATTCAAAGAATTATCCATGGGTATGAGCGGTGATTATAAAATAGCCATGGAAGAAGGAAGTACCATGGTTCGTGTGGGTAGTACCATTTTCGGTTCGCGATAAATGCAAAAAAAAATATTTTTACCTTTTCTAGCACTGCTATTTAGCTTTATTACACCTCTTTTTTCAATTGCGCAACTAACATACACGCTTACAGGAACCGTACAGGATAAAGAATCAAACGCTACTTTATCAAAAGTCAAAATTTTAGCAAAACCTACTAAAAATGTAGAATTGACCGATTCAAGTGGTTACTTTTTCTTTTCACTCCCTCCTGGTGATTATATACTCGAAATTCAGGCGGAAGGGTACAAATCAATCAGTAAAACTGTTTCCTTACAACAAAATAGTAATCTTGAAATTGAATTAATCGAAAACACGAAACAATTAAAAGCAGCAGAGGTTCACACTAAAAAGAAAAACCAGCTCAATGATCCATCGATGGGACAAATTGAGTTGGAAATGAAAAAAATCAAGACTTTACCTGCTTTTATGGGAGAAGTGGACATTTTAAAAACTATTCAATTATTACCAGGTGTATCCTCTGTAAGCGAAGGAGGTCAAGGATTTTATGTACGTGGTGGTGGTCCCGACCAAAATTTAGTGTTAGTTGACGAAGTCCCTGTATATAACGCCTCTCACCTATTTGGATTTTTCTCTGTATTTAATTCAGACGCAGTTAAAAGTGGTAATTTAATCAAAGGAGGAATGCCCGCTAATTATGGCGGTAGAATGTCCTCTGTATTAGAAATTAAAACCAACGATGGAGATCAACAAAAATTTAATGTAAAAGGTGGAATTGGTTTAATTTCTTCCCGCTTGACGATCGATGGTCCAATAAATAAAGGAAAGGGGGCTTTTATGCTCGCTGGACGAAGAACCTATATCGATGTTTTACTAAAACCTTTTATTTCTCCCACCTCACCATTCAATGGTTCTGCCTATTTTTTTTATGATTTAAATTTTAAAGCAAATTACACTTTAAGTTCCAAGGATAAATTATTTTTTAGTTCCTATGTTGGGATCGATAAATTTACTTTTAGTAATAAAACAGAAGGTTTTAATGTGGAAATTCCTTGGGGAAATAAACTCGCAGCTATACGATGGAATCATACGTTTTCCGATAATTTAACATTAAATGCGACTAGTTACACCACAAATTACACCTTTGGATTTGGTTCCAAACAAGATGTTTTTTCAATTGTTTTAAACTCCGAAATACATGATTTAGGAGAAAAAATTGAATTTACTTCGACTAAATTCACGAAACACAAAATCAAATACGGACTAGATTACATTTTTCATACATTTTTGCCATCTAGCTTATCGGTAGAACAAGATACCACGCAATTTAATGTTCCTTCTGCACAAAAACTACGAAGCCATGAAAGTGCTTTTTTCCTCCAAGATGAATTGGAAATTACTGATAAATGGAAAGTTAATCTTGGCTTACGCTACTCTTTGTATCAATTTGTTGGTCCATTTACGCGTCACCTACAAAATACATTGCCCGGTCAAGCAACAAGTTTAGAATATGAAAATGGGAAAAATATAAAAACCTATAGTGGTTTTGAACCAAGAATTTCGAGTCGTTTTTTATTCAAAGATAAAAGCGCAATCAAAATCGGATATGCCTTCAATTACCAATATATTCATTTGACTTCTTTGAGTACCTTATCCTTACCAACGGATATTTGGCTACCAAGTACCGAAGTTGCTAGGCCACAAAGAGGCTACCAAGTCTCCTTAGGATATTATAAAAATATATGGAAGGATAAAGTAGAAATTTCTGTAGAAGCTTATTATAAAGGAATGAAAAATTTAATTGAATATAAGCCTGGGGCGCTTCCACAAGATAATCTCACGGACAATATTGATAATTTATTACTTTTTGGAACTGGAAAAAGCTATGGTGTCGAATTTTTTATTCGTAAAAACGTAGGCAAATTCTCCGGTTGGATTGGATATACCTTAGCGAAAACGGAACGTTATTTTCCAGAGATTCAAAAAACTGCCTTCCCAGCAAAATATGACCGAAGACACGATTTATCGCTAGTGAGTTCCTACGAATTGAATGATCGATGGACTTTTGGAGCGGTATTCGTATTTGCGACAGGAAATACCTTAACCCTACCTTCTTCCTGGTATATCCATGATCAAAACTTATTATTTGATTATAATTCAAGAAATTCTACACGCATGCCATCTTACCATCGTTTAGATCTTAGTGCCACTCGATTCGATGCGCCAACAAAAAAAGTGTATAATTCAGAAAAGGATGAATTCATAGAAATAAAAAAACAATTTAGAAGCAATTGGAGTTTTTCCATTTACAACGTGTATAACCATGCCAACCCTTTCTTTTTGTACCTGCAAGGTTTAGGGAGAATTGTTCAAGGCAATTTTAATCTAAAAGTAAAACAAGTTTCTCTTTTCCCAATTATCCCAAGTGTCACCTGGAATTTTTCTTTTTAATATGAAATACTGCCACTTTATATATTGTATCCTAGTAATTAGCATTGGTTTGGTCAGTGCTTGTCAAAAAGATGTTTCGGTCAAATTACCTAATTATGATGAAAAAATAGTGGTAGATGGTAAAATTGAAACTGGCTTACCTCCCTTGATTATTTTGAGTACCACCAAAAATATTTTTTCAAATAATAGTCAAGATGCATTATTTGGAGATTATATTTCAGATGCATTAATTATCATTTCGGATGGTACCATTTCAGATACTTTACAAACTATTTGTTCCGATGAAATTCCCAAAGAATTCCAAGATATCGGATATGCATTGTTTGGAATACCGCCAAGTTTAATGTCTAAATACCACATTTGTGCATACTCTACCACGAATCCTGCATTTTTCGGACAAACAGGCAAAACCTATTCTATTGAAATTCAATATAAAGGTAAAAAATATTCGGCCTCTACTTCTATTGTAGAACCAACTTTTTTGGATTCTGTATATTGGAAACCAGAAAAAAATACAGAAATGTATGGGTATGCATATGCGCATTTAACAGACCCAATCGAAAAGTATAACGCTTATTTTTGGGAAGTTTTACGAACTAATATCGGAAAAGACGGTAAATCGGAGGATTTAAAATTCCATAAAACTGGAAATCCTGTTTTCGACGATCAATTTATCAATGGCGTAAGTTTTGAGTTCTTTTATGAAAATCCGAGAACTTGGCGAGATACCTCGATACCAGAACAATTCCGCGGTTTGTACAAGAAGAATGATACAGTTCTTATCAAATTTTCTAGCTTGGATAAGTCTACTTTTAATTTTCTTGAAAAAAAATATGTGCAGGTGAATAATGGAACCAACCCATTCTCTATTCCAATCAACATACCAACAAATATTACTGGTGGTGCACTTGGATATTTTGGTGGATTTTCTACCACCTATTATACCCTAATTTGTAAATAATTAAAAAAGAGAATCTAAAATTTCTTGATTCATTTCATGTTTTCCTTCAAATCGAATGATCTCAAATTTTAATTTCTCATACGTATTTAAAGTTTCTTTTTCGGTTTCAATATCAAAATAAGGATCATTTGTACCTAGGACAAAAAAGCATTTTGATGCATGATTCCTAGAAAAATCTGAGTGAACATCCTCCGGAAAAACAGAAGCCCAAAGTACCAACGAACGAAAAGAAAATTTACTATGTTCAAACCAGCGCGTCGTGGTGGCAGCACCTTGTGAAAAGCCTAATACATCGACACTTAAAAAAGAATTTTGTTCGGTGAACTTACCTACCAGCCCTTCCAAATAGTTTAAATTATCCTGAATATCATCCAATCGTGCTTCTCGCGTCATCCAGGATGCTCCAACTCTACCGCTTGTTCCTTCTAAATAAAAACGATGCATTCCTTCCGGCGCTACGATAAAATATCCTTTTGCTACTAAAAATTCAAATTTCTTCAAGAAAAAAGATGCAGATTGTCCGTATCCATGCAGTACAACCAAGAGTTTAGATGCTTTCGATAAATCACCACTAGTATAATATCTTGTGGTTTTTTGAATTGAAAATGAATGTTCTTCCACTGTTTTTTTTGTAAATATATAAGTTACCTCCCGAATCACATCATTTTATAAACTTCTTTTAATTTATCCAATGCTCTAAAACAGCGAACTTTTGCTGTATTCTCAGAAATACCTAATTGTAATCCGATTTCTCTAAATGTGAGATTCTCAAAATAACGTAATTCGATTATTTCCAAGTGTTTCCTTTTCATTTTCTTTAAAGCCAATGCTAATGTTTGTAGACGTTCTTCTTTATCAGCACTTTCATCCAAACCATCTACCATAAGCAATTGATTGATTTCCAAATCAACAACCTTACTTCTTTTTAAATCCCTAAATTCTTGACACAAAGCATTATGTGCAATTCTAAATAACCAAGAACCAAAAGAATATCCTTTATCTTCATAACTGTGAATGCGTTGAATCGCTTGGATAAAAACTTGTGATGTAATATCTGAAGCTAAATCTTTATTCTGAATTCTACGATCAATATAGGTGAAAATTTTCGTGTAATATTTTCGATAAATCGGTTCAAATTTTTTCGGATTTGATTGAGCCTCTAAAACCCATTGGTATTCCACATGTAAGTTTGCAGGTGATAAAATCAAAGTATGCATAGCGAAGAATTTAAGGTTATTAGGAAATAACGCAACAATTTCAAAAAAAGTATAGAGTTGTAGGCAACCATCGGACAAAAAGGACGTTTAACAACTATTTTCCAACATAAACTCATATTTTTTCATAAATTCGTATTCATGCATCTTTTTTCAGAATATAGTTTTTGGTGGCTCATCCCTTTCGTGTTAATCAGTTTCTTGATAACTATTTTCTTCTATCGTAAAGTTGAATGGTTAACAGCTACACCAAAATGGGTTAAAAATGCACTCATTAGTTTGCGATTTACCTCCTTACTTTTGATTTTATTACTTCTTTTAGAAATACTATTAGAAACAATTTCCTACCAAGAAGAAAAACCAATTTTATTAACCTTAATCGACACAAGTTCGTCGATGAAAAATTACAAGGATAGCGCAACAATTAAGAAGGATATAGAAAATTTAACAGAAAAAATCAACACTAAATTTTCAGATAAATATGCAATAAACACCTTAACGGTAGGTGAGAAATTCGGAAAACAAAACAGTGAATTATTTACGGAAAATCAAAGCAATTTACAACTTGGTTTTGAAGCAATTGCAAATCAATACTACAACAGAAATATAGGTGCTGTAGTATTTATTTCAGATGGAAATTATAACCAAGGGGTAAATCCAATCTACGCTGCAAAAAACATCCCTTTAGCACCAATTTTTACCATTGGCGTTGGTGATACACTACCCAAAAAAGACCAAGCGATTCAAAATGTATCTAGTAATGATTTCGCTTTTCTTCATGCGAAATTTCCTGTAGAAATAGACGTAGAAGCAGTTAAATTACAAAATCAATCGAGCACTGTAAGTTTGTTACACAAAGGAAAAGTAATCGCATCCAAAAAAGTTACTTATAGTGGAAAAGCAATAGATCATAAACACCTAACTTTTGAGGTGGATGCAAACAAAATTGGATTTCAACAGTATACGATTCAGGTATCGGCACTAGATAAAGAATATACCTACAAAAACAATGTATCGTCCTTTTATATCGAAATCATCGATAATCGAAACAAAGTACTTTTTATAGCTGGCGCTCCACATCCCGATGTTACAGCACTCAAAACTACACTTGAAAAAGATGAAAATATACAAGTTCAAATTGCAAATTCTACGCAATGGAAAGACGAATATGCAAGTGCGGACTTAATCATTTGGCATGAACCTGGCGTAGACTTTTCGTTGAACACCTTCGAAAAATTAAAATCATTAAAAAAACCTATTTTCTTTTTTATAGGTCCCAATACGCCTACTAATATATTGAATCAATTAAATTTAGGTTTCAATTCTAACTCCAACAAACAAACAGAAGAAGTGCAAGCATCCGTTGCACAAAATGTACATGTTTTTGAAATGCCTACGGATATAACACGTGAAATTGGTTTCTTTCCTCCAGTGTATGTTAAATATGGCGATTTGAATTTCACCAAAGATATAGATGTACTTCTTTACCAAAAACTTGGGACTATTGTAAAAAAGGAACCCCTTTTATTTTTCGGAAAAAGAACAGAAGGAAATTTTGGTGTATTCTATGGTGAAGGTATCTGGAAATGGAAATTTTACGAATATTCAAAAAGCAAAGACACGAAAGTAGTCGATCAATTATTTCAAAAAGCATTTGCCTACTTATTGGTGAAACAAAATAAATCTGCACTTCACATTACGTTACCAAAAAAGTTTTCTACGAAAGAAGAAGTTCGTATTAAAGCCGAATTCTATAATCCATCCATGGAATTAATAACCTCGCCAAGTATTCAATTAGAGCTAACCAATGAAAATAAAAAGAAATCGAATTACCAATTTGGAGTGACCTCGAATTTCTACACATTACCATTAGGAATGCTTAAAGCAGGTTCTTATCCATGGAAGGCTTCTACAGTATTTAATGGTAAAAAACACCAAAAGCAAGGGACTTTTATTGTTGAAAATCAATTAATAGAACAATTAGACACCAAAGCAAATCACTTATTACTACGTCAAATTGCCGCTAATTCAAATGGGAAATTTTTCCGTTTAAAAAATGCTGAAGCATTAATTCCAACGATTGAAGCACGCGAGGATATAGCATCCGTTTCTTATGAACAAAAAACCACGCATAATTTATTGGATTATGTTTGGATTCTGTGTGTAATTTTAGGATTACTCGGAACGGAATGGTTTCTTAAAAAATGGTTTGGCGGATATTAATAAATTCCGTTTTCTGGAAATTTACCTTTGTATTGACCTAAAATCGATTTAATTTCTTTGATATCTGCATCCACATCCCCGGTAGGTTGAAAAAGAGAATGAAATCCACCAGTTTTAGTAGCGAAATCTATGTAAGCTATGTATATCGGTACATTCGCTTTTTGTGCAATATAATAAAATCCTTTTTTCCAATTTGGGTTGTATTTACGTGTACCTTCTGGTGTAAAAACCATAAACATCGTATCGTTTGCATCAAAAAATTCCACTGCCTGCTCCGTAAAACGATTGTTTTTCTTGCGATCCACAGGTATACCACCTAATTTCTTTAAAAAATAACCAAAGGGAAAGAAAAACAATTCTTTTTTGATTAAAAATCGTCCTTGTATACCATATTGCATAAACGCAATTTTACCTATGATAAAATCCCAATTGGAAGTGTGAGGTCCAACCACAATTACTGCTTTTTTAATTCCATCTGGTGCATTCGCATCAATTTTCCAGCCAAGTAAACGTGCGATAAAAAACAAAAATTTTCCCATATTTCTCTATAATTATTTGCAAAGATACTATCTTTACGTATGCAAACACAATCACGCTTTAAAGGACTTTTAGCGATTCTTATTTCTCTCCTTTTTATTTGGGGGTTATTTTATGTATCTTCTTTATTTCTAAAAAGTTCTATAAACACAAATTTAGCCTATTTTCCAAGCGATGCTGAAATCACGATGCGCATCGACGGTAAAAAACTGGTAAAAAATGTAGCGAACGATGTACTGTTTACTTCCAAAGACCAAGTAGTTTTAGATAAATTAATAAATTACATCACACAAGAATCGAAAGATGGAAGTGTGAAAAAAATTGGAATTGATTTCCTTTCTGAAATTGGGGTATTTGTAAAACCAATTAAAAATGGAAAAATAATTGGGGTATTAGTGAATCTAAAATCACCAAAAGATTTTAAAGAAAACGCACCAAAAATCACGAATACAGTTGTTGCAATCTCTGAAAATGATAACGTAGGAGTATTAATTTCGTATTTATCCCCAAATGAAATACTTACTGATACTGATTTACAAAAAATTGCAAATGCTATCCTCCATAAAAAAACAACAAATCCATTCTTGAATGCTACTTCTGAAAATGCTTTAGTAGAAATTAAAGCAAATAATACCACATTCGGCAAAGGATCAATAATCATCTCAGAAGAGAACAATGCATTTACTTTTGAATCTACACTACAAGCAAAAAAAGGCATCCCTAACAATACTACCTACTGTTTAAAACCAAGCGGATTACATGTTTCATGTGCGATGATTCCGGATAATTATCTTGCTGCTTTTGAACAAGTTTTTCCAATTTTAAATAAAGAACAATTTCCAAAAATCAAAGCAATTTCTTGGAATTACCAAGGATTAAACATTCAAGAAGGCGGAACACACAACCTTGGATTCTATGTACAGCCAATGACAGATATGTTAATCGAATTCGAAAAACCTTTTCATTTGAATAAACACATCCAATACACAGAAAACTTTGATAAATGGGGAATTAAAACAAATAAAAAAGGCTTAGTAATTGGTAATCAATCTTACACAATAGACTCACTATCCCCTACCTCCTATTTCATTGGTGTAAATGCTTCTAATCTGATAAAACGAAAAAATCCATACTTATTGAATATCGAAGGAGATATGGAAGACTTGTTAAAAATTAGTGGCTCCGAAAGTATATCTACTTTTGTGGAAATGATATTCCCTGCATTCACTTCTAGTCAAGATTTTTTTAAATCCATCGAAAATACGTCGATTCAAATAGAACAAAAAGGAACTAAAATTAAAATCAAGGGTAAATTAAAATTCAAAAAGAATAAATATTCTTACACGGAATGTTTACGATTTATGCTTGCATTAAAAGGTTATTAAAATCCAATGAGTGATATAATTCGATTATTACCTGATCACATTGCAAATCAGATTGCTGCAGGTGAAGTAATTCAACGTCCTGCTTCTGTTATCAAGGAATTGGTAGAAAATGCAATAGACGCGAAAGCAACTTCGATTGAAGTATATATTAAACATGCTGGTAGAACCTTAATTCAAGTAATTGATAACGGTTCTGGAATGTCAGAACAAGATGCACGAATGGCTTTTGAACGTCATGCAACGAGTAAAGTAAGCGTTATTGATGATTTATTTGCACTTAAAACAAAAGGATTTCGTGGCGAAGCACTTGCCTCCATTGCTGCAATTGCTCATGTGGAATTAAAAACCAGAAAAACAGAAAACGAAATTGGAATTGCGCTTGAGATAGAAGGAAGTAAATTAGTTAATCATACACAAACTACCTGTAAAACAGGATCATCCTTCGCGATTAAAAACTTATTCTTTAACGTACCTGCACGAAGAAATTTTCTAAAGTCGGATGCAATCGAATTCAAACACATTGAGGAGGAATTTATTCGAGTTGCTATGGCGCATCCTGAAATACGTTTTACATTACACCATAACGATGCAATTTGCTATATTTTACCAGAAGGAAATCTACGCAAACGAATCGTGGATATTTTTGGAAAATCGTTTAATGATAAATTAGTACCTGTAGATGAAACAACAGGAATTGTAAAAATTTCTGGATTTATAGGAAAACCTGAGGCTGCAAAAAAAACACGAGGGGAACAATATTTCTTTGTGAACAACCGATTTTTCAAAGACTTTTACTTTAATCATGCGATTACACAAGCATTTGAAAATTTGTTAGCTCCTAAAACTTTCGCTTCCTATTTTTTATTTTTTGATGTGGATCCATCTTCCATAGATGTCAATGTGCACCCAACAAAAACAGAAATTAAGTTTGAAGAAGACAAAGAAATTTATGCCATTCTTAAAAGTTCTGTCAAACAAGCACTTGGAAAATATAATATCGCACCAAGTTTAGATTTTGAACAAGAAATGGGATTTGATATCCCTTACGACATGATCGACAGACCTGTTATTGAACCTAAAATCACTATTAATCCAAATTATAATCCATTCAACACGACTTCCAGTGCTCCAAGTACAAAATCGGTTTCATCAGGAATGAGTAATGCGATTAAAAACAATGGATTTGGTGCCTCAAATTACAAAACAGAAGACTGGGATAACTTTTACAACATCGAAGAAATTAAGGAAAACAAAGAAGAATTTCCTACACTTGACATTGAAGTCGAAGAAGTTAAAAAAGACTTTATCGTCAAAGGTAATCTAATGCTTTTCCCTACAAAAAGTGGATTTTTAGTAGTACATACGAACCGAGCACAAGAACGTATCCTTTACGATGAAATAATGCAAACTTTTGTCATTAAAGCATTAAATTCACAACAATTATTATTTCCTATGCAAGTGGATTGCAATGCTTCCGCTAAACTACTTTGGGAAGAAAATAAAACTACCCTTGAACGAATGGGGTATAATTGGACATTGAATGAAGATGGTTTAGAAATAACGGGGGCACCTGCCGAATTAAACGATGACTCCATCCTTTACACAGTTCAAGTAATTTCCGAAAAATTAGCGATGGAAACAATCGATAAATCTGAAATTGCACACGAAATCGCTGTAGGAATAGCAGTTGCAAATGCAACCAAAAAAGTAACTTGGAACAAAGAAACAGCAAACAATCTTTTTGATACACTTTTCCAATGTACCGAACATCAATTTACACCACAAGGAAAACGAATTTTATATACCCTAACAACTGAAGAAATTTTAAAAAACTTTTAATATGTTTTCAAATATCCCACCCGTAACCAAAAATATCCTAATCCTGAATGGACTTTTCTTTCTAGCAACTTTTGTACTTCATAATCAAGGGATTGATCTTATTTCACTATTAGGTGCACACTATGTTAATTCTCCACTTTTCAAACCATACCAAATTATCACC
This sequence comes from Flavobacteriia bacterium, assembly GCA_947446925.1. Lineage (GTDB taxonomy): Bacteria > Bacteroidota > Bacteroidia > Flavobacteriales_D > Crocinitomicaceae > CANHVK01. Next base: position 73,303 of record CANFHU010000008.1, on the reverse strand, counting down.
TACTTTTTTATGCATTCCAATACGGATTTTTTGCATATCGTATTTAACATGTTACTCTTAGTCATGTTCGGATCACATTTAGAACGAATTTGGGGACCAAAACGTTTTTTTATCTTTTACATCGCTTCAGCAATAGGCGCTTTTGCATTGTACAATATTATTGGTGTCTACGAAATAAATCAACTGAAAAATGCCCTAGCAAGTTCTATTGATATCGAAACAATTAATAACATTTTAAAAGATAGTAATTCAAGTGCAGACTTACATCTACGATTGACAAATTATTTGAGTCAACTACCGAACGATACAGCTTTAAATGTTGAGCAATTAGGGGATTATATTATGAACTCTTATACTCCAATGGTAGGTGCATCAGGTGCAATTTTTGGAATTATGGCTGCTTATGCATTTTTATTCCCAAATACAGAATTAATGCTTTTATTTCCTCCAATTCCGGTCAAAGCAAAATATTTAATCTCTGTTTATTTCTTGTATGAAGTATATAGTAGTTACCATGCACCAGGTGACAATGTAGCACATCTTGCACATGTTGGTGGTGCAATTACTGGATTTATACTCGTTTTTGTTTGGAATAAAAACAGAAAAAATTTCTATTAAATGGAAGATAAAAATATTTTTCAAGACCTAAAATACCGATTCCAATTCGGTGGAATGCATGTCAAACTTCTTTTTGTAAATGCAATCGTATTTATATTAATCGGTTTTTTACATGTTTTCACTCGCCTCCTTGGAAATGTAGAATTTCAACAAAGTACTGCTATATTTTTACACGATATATTTGCTTTACAGGCTGACTTTCTAGGATTAATTACAAAGCCTTGGGGGTTAATAACGAGTATATTCTCGCATTTTGAGTTTATGCATTTTTTATTCAACATGCTTTTCTTGTTTTTTGCTGGACAACTCTATGAACAATTATTTGGCGGAAAGAAACTGTTAAACATCTATATACTTGGTGGAATCGCTGGAGGAATTTTAGAAATTGTTGCGCATGAATTATTCCCTGCTTTATCTAATGCTCAATCGATTGTAGTTGGTGCTTCGGGTTCCATTATGGCGATATTTATTGCAGCAGCAATGTATCGACCAAATACAAAAATCATGCTTTTTGGTATTTTACCAATACGAATAATTGTTTTAGCAGGTATTTACTTTATCTATGACTTATTGAGCCTTGGAATGCCAGATGGAACAGCACATTTTGCACATATTGGAGGTGGAATCATTGGAATTATATCCGTAAGAACGATGGATAAACCCAACAACATACTTACGCGATTTACCAGATTTACAGACAAAGTTTTTATGCTTTTTTCACGCGATTTTTTCAGAAAGAAAAACAATTTTAAAGTAGAACGTGGTGGTAGACCATTAACGGATGAAGAATTTATAGCACGTAAAAAAGAAAACCAAGCAAAAATTGATGCAATTTTAGATAAAATTTCAAAGTCTGGATACGAATCTTTATCTTCCAAAGAAAAAGAATTTTTATTCAAACAAAGTAATAAAAATGGGTAAACTAATTTCCTATATAATTCGCTTATCTTCATTCATGAAGGTTCTAACATTCATCTGTTTAGGATGTATGTTACTAGCCTACCTCTGCCCTTTTGTTCACCCATCCGATTTATGGATCATTCCTTTTTTTGGTTTAGCATATCCAGTTATACTATTATTTACCTTATTATTTCTTGTTTACTGGATTTTCATGAAATCTAGAATGGCAATCCTCATTGCACTCGTACTTTTTTTTGGAGGTAAACTGCATTTTAGAACTGTATCCATGCCGTTCGGTACTGAGGAATATGTACAAAATGACACAATTCCAGCAATACAAATAACCAGTTATAACGTTCGGTTATTTGATTTATACGAATGGAGCGATGCAGGAAAATATGTTAACCGTAATTTGATTTTTAAATATTTACAAGAACAAAATTCGGATATTATCTGTTTTCAAGAATTTTACCATCAAGATAGACCAACCAAATTTCCCACAAGAGATACCCTTAAAGGATTACTGCAGACACCATACTGCCATGAAAAATATAGCCACAAATTAGAAGGACGGCAAAATTTTGGAATCGCAATGCTTTCTAAATACCCGATGATTTCTCGTGGAGATATTGTTTTTGAAGATCCATTAAACATAGATAATAACTATTGTATCTTTGCAGATATTGTGAAAGGAAAAGACACTTTTAGAATTTATAACGTTCATCTACAATCGATTAAATTCAAGAAAGATGAATACCAAGTATTTAGCGATTCAGTACATAAAATCAAAGAAAAAAAATCAACTGCTCAATTATTATTGGAGAAATTACGGATTGCATATCCAAAACGAGCAGAACAAGCGCGTTTGGTAGTAGAACACATGCAACAATCACCATTTCCAATTATTATTTGTGGAGACTTTAATGATACACCAATGTCCTATACCTACAATATTTTTAATGGTTTGTATACAGATGCTTTTCGTAACGCTTCGAGTGGTTTAGGTGTTACATACGCTGGAAAAGTTCCAGCAGGTAGAATTGATTACATTTTTCACACAAAAAATCTGCACTCTGGTAATTTTGAAATTCAGCAAGAAGTCTATTCAGACCATAGAGCAATCACTTGTAAAATTTGGAAATAAAAAAAGAATATGATAGTAGAGATTAACCCAGACAACATAGATATCAGAGCAATAAATCAAGTAGTGGATGTATTGAAAAAAGGCGGATTAGTAATTTTTCCTACGGATAGTGTATACGCAATCGGCTGCGATTTATACCATAAAAAAGCGCTTGAAAAATTAGCAAAACTGAAAGATATTAAATTGAACAAAGCAAATTTTTCAATTATATGTACGGGAATGAGCGACTTATCCAAATACGTCAAACAAATTGATCGACCAATTTTCAAATTATTAAACACAACACTTCCAGGTCCTTTTACCTACATATTACCTGCAACAAGTGAAATTCCTAAGTTATTTGATTCTAATCGAAAAGATATCGGAATTCGAATTCCAAACAACCCGATTATTATTGCAATTGCCGAAAAATTAGGAAATCCTATTGCAACTACTTCTTTGAAAGACGATTCTTCGATTTTCGAATACCACAATGATCCTGCTGAAATCGTAGAACATTATAACGACAAAGTGGATTTAATTATCGATGGTGGTTTTGGAAAATTAGATGGGACAACGGTAGTAGATTGTACATCAGGAGCACCAGAAATTATTAGACAGGGTTTAGGTATACTAGATTAATGCAACCTGAAATCAATATAAAATTTATAACAGATAACCAAGAACTTAAAACAAAAGTTCTTGGGTTTATCGATGAATGGAATTCTAACAAAAACTATATTACATCTCAAACTTCTGGTTCTACAGGTAAACCTAAAACCATTAAACTACTTAAGAAACACCTAAAAGCGTCTGCTCAAATGACAGGTGAATATTTTAAGTTTAAAGAAGGACAAAACATTTTATTATCGCTTTCAGCAGATACGATTGGAGGTAAAATGCTTATTATTCGTGCTTTAGAATTTAAGATGCAATTAATTGTTAGTGATGTAGTTAAAAATCCATTACTTAATTTACAAGAACATGTCGCGTTTGTTTCTTTAGTTCCCTATCAGTTAATTTCCATCCTAATAGAATCTCCGGAAAAATTATATTTAATTGATAACATCTTACTTGGTGGTGCGCCCGTCTCTAAATCGCTCACGGATAAAATTCAAAACTATCCGATGAATTTTTATGAAAGTTATGGTATGACCGAAACGATGTCACATGTAGCAATAAAAAATTTAAAAGATTCCATTCCTAATTTTAGAGCATTAAAAAATATCTCGTTTACCACTTCTAACGACTCACTCATTATTCATGCACCACTTCTCGGGATTGAAGCTATGGAGACAAACGATCAAGTTGAATTAATAAGCTCCATTGAATTTAAATGGTTAGGTAGAAAAGATTTTGTCATCATTTCAGGCGGAAAAAAATTCCATCCTGAAATACTAGAAAAGAAAATAGAAAATCAATTGAAGGATCGATTTTTTATTTCAAAAGCATACGATGAAAAACTAGGAGAAAGAATAGTTCTTTTCATTGAAAATATATATTCATTTGAACGAAACAATGAAATTTTTGAGTTGCTAAATAACAATTTGGAAAAACATGAGATTCCAAAAAATATATATTTTTATTTTCCGTTTGAAGAAACCAACTCAGGAAAAATAAATCGTATTTCAACGTACCAAAAATGGAAAAATGAGCACTAGAAGAAAATATTTAGAATTGCTCAATCTTCCTTTGAATGCTAGCAAAGATGAAATTCGAAAACAATTTAGAAAATTAGCAAAAGAGTTTCATCCGGATAAAAATAAATCAGAAAATGCGACAGAAATTTTTCAATTAATCAAAGAAGCATATGATTTCTTAATGGAGGATAAACCAACTCCCAAATTTATACCAACAGAAGCAAATCCATCGGAAGAATTAAAACGGATGGAAAGAATACGCAAAGCCAAAGAGCGATTGCGCGAAAAACGTATACTAGAAGAAAAAAAACTAAAAGAATCCTATCAAAAAATTACGTCCGGAATTCAATGGAAACTATTTAGTACAATTAGCTATGTTTCACTATTTGTAAGTATTTTATTAATAGTGGAACCATTGCTTCCAAATCATATTGAAAAACAATTAGTTACGCATTTTTCAACCCCATACAATGGTTTATTTCAAGAGGAAGTTTTCCTAATTCAAACCAATCAAAATTTAAAAATATTCACGGAAAGAAATTTGGAAAATAAATTACAATACTCAGACACTATTTATATTTCTAGCTCTTTTATATTTCATAATCCGACAAAAATATTTCATAAGAGTAAATTAGAAGTAAGTACATATAACATTGATTTTTCATCAGTAAATACCTATCCATTTACGGCACTTTTCTTTGCAATCCCTTACTTTGTTCGAAGAAAAAAAGAATTAACTGCGGCATATATATTCCTGTTTAAATTTTCATTTTTTGTGATTGAAGGACTATTCTTCCTCTTTCTTTTGACGCAAGATCGCTGGTTCCATTTAATCGTATTAGGATTTCTATAAAGTAAAATCTAGGAGTTTAAAGATAAACCTTCTAAAATCTGAAGATTTTTTATTAATTTAGCAAATTGTTAATTTTGAATTTAAACTACAAAATTTAAACATAACAAACTAATAATCAAACATTAAAACATATTAAATGAAAACAGCCTTTATTACTGGTGTTACTGGACAAGATGGTGCCTATTTAAGTGAGTTCTTGTTAAAAAAAGGATACATTGTACATGGGTTAAAAAGAAGATCTTCATTATTCAATACAGATAGAATTGATCATTTATACCAAGATCCGCATACAGAAAATAAAAATTTCATTTTACATTATGGGGATATGACGGATAGTACCAATCTAATCCGTTTAATTCAAGAAATTCAACCCGATGAAATTTACAATCTAGCAGCAATGAGTCACGTAGCTGTTTCTTTCGAAACTCCTGAATATACTGGTAACGCTGATGGTCTAGGTACGTTAAGAATTTTAGATGCTGTTCGATTATTAGGATTGGAAAAAAAGACTAGAATTTATCAAGCGTCTACTTCCGAATTATATGGAAAAGTGCAAGAAGTTCCACAAACTGAAAAAACACCTTTCTACCCAAGAAGCCCATATGCTGTAGCAAAAATGTATGCTTTCTGGATTACAGTTAACTACCGTGAAGCGTATGGTATGTATGCTTGTAATGGAATTTTATTTAACCACGAATCTCCAATCAGAGGGGAAACTTTTGTGACACGTAAGATTACACGTGCTGCATCGCGTATTGCTTTAGGACTACAAGATAAATTCTACTTAGGAAACCTAGATGCACAACGTGATTGGGGACATGCAAAAGATTATGTGCGCATGATGTGGATGATTTTGCAAGCAGATCAAGCGGAAGATTGGGTAATTGCAACCAATAAAACTACCCCTGTTCGTGAATTCGTTCGGATGTCTTTTAACGAAGTTGGTATCGAATTAGAATTTAAAGGTACCGGAGTAGATGAAAAAGCCTATGTTGCATCTTGCTCAAACCCTGAATTCCAAGTTGAAATTGGAAAAGAAGTTTTAGCGGTAGATCCAAAATATTTTAGACCTACAGAAGTAGACTTACTAATTGGAGATGCTACAAAAGCGAGAGAAAAATTAGGGTGGGTTCCAGAATACGATTTAAAAGATCTAGTAAAAGACATGATGCAAAGCGATGTCAAACTAATGCAAAAAGACCAATACCTTAAAGAGGGTAATTTTAATACTTTTAACTATTTTGAATAGCAATTATGCAAAAAAGTAGTAAAATATACATTGCAGGTCATAACGGAATGGTTGGATCCGCGATTTGGAGAAATTTAACCGCAAAAGGATATACCAATTTAATTGGTAAATCATCAAAAGAGTTAGATTTACGTAACCAACAGGCAGTTGGGGATTTCTTTCAAAATGAAAAACCGTATGTTGTAATAGATGCTGCAGCTCGTGTTGGTGGTATCTTAGCAAATAATGATTTTCCGTACCAGTTTTTGATGGAAAACATGCAAATCCAAAATAATTTATTGGATGCTTCATTGCAGGTAAATGTAGAAAAATTTATCTTTTTAGGTAGTTCATGTATTTACCCGAAATTAGCACCACAACCATTAAAGGAAGAATATTTACTAACAGACGCTTTAGAACCTACAAATGAGTGGTATGCTATTGCCAAAATCACAGGTGTAAAAGCATGTGAAGCAATACGTAAACAATTCAATAAAGATTATTTTAGTTTAATGCCAACCAATTTATATGGCAGTAACGATAATTTTGATCTGCATACTTCGCATGTTCTGCCCGCCATGATTCGTAAATTTCACGAAGCTAAATTGAATGGTCATACTCCTGTAACTTTATGGGGATCAGGGACTCCAAAAAGAGAATTTTTACATGTAGAAGACTTAGCGGACGCTGTTGTATATTCCATTGAAAACAAATTAGAGGAAAATTTATTTAATGTTGGCACTGGCGTAGATTTGTCTATTAAAGAGTTAGCAGAAATTATCCAAGAAACCGTTGGACACACAGGAGAAATCATTTGGGATGCATCAAAACCAGATGGAACACCTAGAAAATTAATGGATGTTTCCAAAATGTCAAATGCTGGATGGATCGCTAAAATTAAACTAGAAGACGGAATTCGTCGAACATATACATGGTTTCTTGAAAATGTAAATTCATTCAAAGAAGTCAAAATATAAATAGTACAACATGATTACTAATAAAACAGTATTAGTCACAGGTGGCGCAGGATTTATAGGATCTAATCTTTGTGAATCGTTATTAAATAATAATAACATAGTACGTTGTTTAGATAATCTATCCACAGGAAAAAAAGAAAATATTGTTCCTTTTTTAGCAAATAAAAATTTTACTTTTTTAGAAGGGGATATAAGAAATTTAGAAACGTGTAATGATGCTGTATCAGGAGTAGATATTATTTTACACCAAGCTGCTTTAGGATCTGTACCTAGATCAATTAATGATCCAATTACAACAAATGATGTAAATATCAATGGATTTTTAAATATGCTTGTAGCTGCAAGAGATGCGAAAGTAAAGCGTTTTGTTTATGCTGCAAGTTCTTCTACTTATGGGGATTCTAAAGCATTACCGAAAGTGGAAGATGTAATTGGTAAACCACTATCGCCTTATGCAATTACAAAATATGTAAATGAATTATATGCGGATGTTTTTTATAAAACATACGGATTAGAAACCATAGGTTTGCGCTATTTCAATGTATACGGAAGAAGACAAGATCCCAATGGAGCATACGCTGCAGTAATTCCAAAATTCACACAATTATTTATGGAATTGGAATCACCTACTATCAACGGAGATGGTACAAACTCCAGGGATTTCACCTACATTGATAATGTAATCCAAATGAACCATTTAGCTGCATCAACTGAAAATAAAGATGCAATCGGTGAGGTATTCAATACCGCTGTAGGTGAAAGAGCAAATTTGCTTGAAATGACATCCTTGCTTAAAAAATATTTAACCGAATATAAACAAGAAATTAGTCAAGTAGAAATTATTCATGGACCTGAACGTTTAGGGGATATCCCCCACTCCCATGCATCTATCGAAAAGGCAAAAAAAATACTTGGTTATAAACCAACACACAATTTACAAGAAGGTTTAAAAGAGGCTGTAGATTGGTATTGGGGGTATTTTAATTCCTCCAACTAGAAACAAAACTATTATATACTTTTATCAATTTGACTATCAATACCATAAAAGTAAATATTAATATGTAGAAGATGAAATGTAGTATAATCATTAGAGCTTTTAACGAAGAAAAACATATCGGTAAACTAATAAAAGGTATTAAAAATCAAATATGTAGTGCTGAAATTGAAATTATTCTTGTTAATTCTGGTTCTACTGATAATACAGCAGAAATTGCAAAAAATGAAGGCGCTATAGTTGTAAATATAAAACCGGAAGAATTTTCCTTTGGTTATGCCTTAAATATTGGTTGTAAAAAAGCTAGTGGAGATATTTTATTGTTTGCAAGTGCACATGTTTACCCTGTATATAATAACTGGATAGAAAAAATGCTAGAACCTTTTAAAAAAGATAATGTAGCATTAGTTTATGGTAGACAAATTGGAGACGATGCAAGTAAATACTCAGAAAAAAGATTATTGATTAAATGGTTCCCTCCTACTTCAAACTATAACCAATTACACCCATTTTGCAATAACGCAAATGCAGCAATTAGAAAATCGCTTTGGTTGGAACAACATTATGACGAAACATTAACTGGTCTTGAAGACTTAGCTTGGGCAGAGAAAATTCTACAAAAAGGTTTCCACTTAATCTATGAAGCAGAAGCAATAATCGTGCATGTGCATGAAGAAACTCCCAAAAAAGTATATAACCGTTATTATAGAGAAGCAATTGCATTTAAACGAATTAGTCCATATGCTAAATTTTCTTTAATTGATTTTGTATACTTAAGTTTCACGAATATTCTAAGTGATTATTATTACGCGATTAAAGAATTTACTATTTTCAAAAATATTATTGACATACCTGTTTTTAGAGTATTACAATTTTTTGGAACTTGGAAAGGCTATCACCATTCTGGAAACATGGATAATACAATTCGAACAAGATTTTATTATCCTAACAATTTTCTACGAAAACAAAAATCTTTGAAAATAGAAGCTAATAAAATTAATTATGAATAATTACGAAATAATTGATATCAGCATACCGCTTTCAAAAAAATTACCTGTTTGGCCAAATGGTTATGGTATAAATATTTCTTTTCTCGCTACTATTGGCAATAACAGTGATGCAAATGTTTCAAGACTCGATATTGATGTGCATAGCGGAACCCATATAGATGCACCTTTACATTTTATAGAAAACGGAAAAACAACTAATGAAATTAATTTAGATAGATTAATTGGAGATTGTTTTATAGTAGAATTACCTAAAAACCTATTAACAGTTCAACGATCTGATTTAGAAAATCTAATCATACCAAACAACACTACAAGATTATTATTAAAAACTTATAACTCTTATAATAATTTATGGGATAATGAAACCTTCGATGTAGAATTCTGTGCAATCTCCGCAGATGCTGCTGAATGGTTAGTGGAACAAAAAATAGATTTAATTGGAATTGACTATTGTTCTATTCAAAAATTCTATGATCCTCCTGTTACACACCAGATTATATTAAATAACAATATAATTATTTTAGAAGGTTTAGACCTTAGAAATGTAGGTGGAGGAATGTATAAACTAACATGTCTTCCAATAAGTATACTTGGAATTGAAGGTGTTCCTGTAAGAGCAATTTTACAAAAAATATAAAAAAATAAATTATGAAATATAACGTAGTTTCAATTGTTCCAATGCGTCATTCAAGCGAACGTGTTAAAGGTAAAAACTACCGAGATTTTGCTGGGAAACCACTTTTTCATAGAGTTATCGACACTCTACTTGATTGTCCAAAAATAGACAAAGTAATAATAGATACAGATAGTCCTACTATAAAGGAACAATGTGAAAAAATTTACCCACAAGTGTTAATTTTAGAAAGACCAGCACATTTAACTGATGGTAGTATACCAATGAATAATGTACTTCTTAATACTTGTAATACGGTGGAATCAAATTTCTACCTTCAAACACACAGTACAAATCCCTTATTATCATCTAAAACTATTTCAGATGCTTTAGATAAATTTTTAGCAAATTATCCTGTTCATGATAGTTTATTTACTGTAACGCGTTTACAACAAAGACTATGGGATCCATTAGCTAGAGCAATAAACCACAATCCATCCATTCTATTGAGAACTCAAGATTTACCTGCTACATATATCGAAAATTCATGTATGTATTTATTTACAAAAGAAACTCTAGAAAAGAAATGGAATAGAATTGGAGATAGACCACTTCTATTCGAAATGGAAGAAATTGAAGCGCAAGACATTGATGTCGAACTTAATTTTAAAGTCGCAGAATTTTTATTTAAAGAATTATATCCTGGAAAATAAGATGAAAATACTTGTAACATGCCCACCAATGCTAAAAAGAATTTCGGAATTTACCGCGGTTTTTGAAGCAAAAGGAATCGAACTAATCTTACCAAATGTGGTTCAAACATTAACAGAGGATGAATTATTACAAATTATTCCTGATGTAGATGGTTGGATAATTGGGGATGACCCTGCTACCGAAAAAGTTTTCACCGCTGGTAAAAATGGTAATTTAAAAGCCGCTGTCAAATGGGGTGTTGGAGTGGATAATGTAGATTTTAAGGCATGTGAAAAATTAGGTATTCCAATAACTAATACACCTAATATGTTTGGAGCGGAAGTTGCAACATTAGCTGTAAATTATGTGTTAGGACTAGCAAGACAATCATTTTATATTGATCGAGAAGTAAGAAAAGGTAATTGGATAAAACCAGCGGGCAGATCGTTAAAAGATAAAAATGTTGCTTTAATTGGGTTTGGTGATATTGGTAAATCTACAGCAAAATTTCTACATGCATTTGACATGCATATAACGGTTTATGATCCATTTGCAAAAGCGGATGAATCTGAAATAAATAAATTCACATTTGATACATTTCCAAACAATATAGAGAAAGCAGATTATGTAATTACTACATGTGCATTGAATTCATCTACTTATCAAATTATTAATCAAGATTCTATCCAAAAAATGAAAAAAGGTGTTTGTATTATCAATGTTTCTCGAGGCGGAATAATTGATGAAAAATCACTTTTAGCAGGTTTAAAATCAGGACATATTGATTCTGTCGCTTTGGATGTATTTGAAAATGAACCTTTAAATACAGAATCACCTTTTGTACATATGGATAATTGTATTCTTGGTTCCCACAATGGCTCAAACACCATTGAAGCCGTACAACGCGCAAGTAATCAAGCTATCGATTATTTATTCAACTTTTTAAGTATCTAATGGAGCTAAAAAAAACAATTTTAATTACTGGTGTATCTGGAGGAATTGGAAAAAGTATTGCTTCCTATTTCAAGAAAAATAATTTCTATATAATCGGTACAGATATAGAAAAACCAAAAGAGCCTGATTTAGTTGATACTTTTATTCAACTTGACCTAGATTTATTCTGCACGGATGAAACTTATCGAAAAGAAAAGAAAGATGTTTTATCAAACTCTATCAATTCACTAGATATATTAGTTAATAACGCAGCTGTTCAAATTTTAGATCATTTGGAAGAACTCAAACTATCGGATTGGCAAAAGAGTTTAAACGTCAATCTAACAGCGCCATTATTATTAAGTCAACTATTCTTAAATAAACTCATACAAGTTAATGGAAGTATAGTAAATATTGGAAGTATTCATCAACAATTAACAAAACCTCGCTTTCTCAGTTATGCAACTTCTAAAAGTGCATTAATTGGTATGACGAAAGCTATGGCTGTCGATTTACAAAATAAAGTAAGAGTAAATGCAATTAGTCCTGCGGCAATTGAAACGGATATGCTTAGAGCAGGATTCAATTATGAGGAAAATGCTATCGATAAATTAAGAGAAATACACCCGGTTAAAAAAATTGGTGATCCAGAAGAAATAGCATGTCTTGTATTTTTCTTAGCTTCACAAAATAAATCATTTCTACATGGTGCCAATATTCAAATGGATGGTGGTATAAGTTCCGTTTTGCATGACCTATAAAAATAATTAATAAACTTAAAATGAAAAAATACATCAAAAAAATTCTAATTAGGATTTTTGGTAAACAATTTATTGATAGAATTGTGATTAATTACTACTACAATGTGAAATTTCCAAACAAAATTGACGAATTATACTTAATAGCAAACTATTTCAGACAAAAAAGAATTGTTGGTACGATGTTAGACGTAGGAGTTCATTATGGTGAATCAAGTGAACTATTTTTAAACAATAATTGGAAAGTAGTTGGTTTTGAACCAGATGACAACAATAAAAAAATAATACCTACTGAAATTTTAACCAACAAAAATTACACGTTAATTGATTGTGCAATTTCAGACAATGTGGGTGAAATGAATTTCTATACATCTCAGGAATCAACTGGAATTTCAAGTTTATTAAATTTTCATGAAACGCATAAAATTGCTAAAGTTGTAAAAGTAGAAACTCTTGATAACATGATATTTAAACATAAAATCAAGAATATCAAAATGCTTAAAATAGATACAGAAGGATATGATTTGTTTGTATTAAAAGGGTTAGACATATTAAATCAAAAAAACTTGGAAATAATTTTTTGTGAATTTGAAGATAATAAAACAAAAAAATTAAATTATGTAGTTCAAGATATGATTGAATATCTTCAAACTAAAAACTACAAAGTTATTGTAAGTGAATGGCATCCAATAATAAAATATGGAATAGAACATAACTTTAATAAAGCTGAAAAATATCCTTGTGAAATAGCACAGAATGGTTGGGGTAATTTAGTTGCTTATAAAGATGATAACTTTGAAAAATATTTTTTAAATGAAATAAATAAAAGAAAAATTCATAACTGATTCTAAAGTATTAAATATAGTATTTATACATATTTTTAAAAAAATTAAAATACGAGTTAAAGTAAATGACATCAACCAGTATTATCTCTTTAATTAAAAAAATTTATCATTCACCAACTTTTAATACTTGGGCTAGTATTGCATCTAGATCTTTAAATATAATTGTCTTAATTCCATTTATTCTAAAAGAATTTAATCCTGCCGAAATAAGTTTATGGTATTTATTTGCAACAATTGCTGGATTTAATTTCATATTTGAATTGGGTTTTGGTCCATCTTTCATAAGAGCAATTTCTTATGGTTTAGGTGGTGCATCATCCATGAATAATAATAAAGGAAATGGAAAACCAAATTTATTATTTATAGGCAATATATGGCAAAATATAAAATTAGTCTATGCAATATTAACTATTTTAATTCTTTTAATCCTAGTAATTTTCGGTCAATATATTATAGCTAAACCGATCTCGTTAATGACATATCCAAAGGATGGTTGGACATCTTGGATTATCATGATAGTTGGTATTTCATTCTCATTTTGGGGTAATATTTTCGCTATATTTCTTCAAGGAAGTAATAAAATAACCTTATTTAGAAGATATGAAACCATATTTTCTTTATGCTCAATTATTTCTTGTGCTATTGGAATTCAACTTGGAATTAATTTTGTTGGTTTAATTTTATTAAGTCAATCTTGGAATGTTATAAGTGTCATACGAAATTATTTAATCTGTAAAAAGGATGATTTATATAATAAAATTAAATCAAAATTTACAATTTACGTAGATAAAAGTTTGATTACAGATTTATGGTCAACCTCATGGAGAAGTGCAATTGGTATAATAATGTCCTATGGAATAATTAATAGCAGTGCTTTATATTTTGCACAATCTGATGACGCTAAACAAGTATCTTCCTACCTATTTTGTTATAGAATTTTACAAATCATAATTAATTTTTCAATGGCACCATTCTACACAAAGGTTCCTGAATTGTCAAGACTTTATATAACTAATGATCGAGAAAAACTTTTGAAATCTGCAAAAAAAGGTATGATTGTATCTCATTTCACGTTTGTAATATCAACAATATTAGTAGGTATTACAGCACCTTATGCTCTTGAAGTAATTGGATCTTCTATTCAATTTATCGAAGCAAAATTATGGGCATTACTAATCTTTGCATTTTTTATCGAACGTTTCGGTGCAATGCACATGCAATTATACTCAATTTCAAATAATATAATTTGGCACATTACAAATTCTATCACTGGAATAATATTATTAATTCTATTGATTTTTACAATACCTTCATTTAATTTCTATGCATTTCCTATTTCAATGATTGTTGCATATTTAAGTTTTTACTCTTGGTATGCAGCAAAAAAATCTTATAAATTACTCAATTTAAAATTTATGAAATTTGAAAAGAAAATTACCTTTGTACCCCTATTAGTTTTATTATTATACATTTTATTAATATTTAATTTATAAAATAAATCAACCAAAAAATTACAGAATTTGAAATATTTATATATATTACTAATTACGATATTATTCTCAGATTACAAAGTATCAGAATATACCAATATAATTAATATAACTGTCTTATTTGGGTTAATTTTAATATCGTTTACAAACTGGAAAAAAATTGAATTATACTCATTTCAAAAACAGACAATTCTATCCAAATTATTTATTATATTTTTGATATTATTATTTATTTCTTATTTAAGATCAAATATAGATTCATCGAGTGTAACTTATTCTTATTACAAAATAATAATTATAATTATCATGATTTTTGCAACTCTATCTGTTATTTTTGAATTAGTTAAGCAAGATGATAAAAAGAATGTTGATGATGAAAAATTATTTTTTTTTTTTATAACTATTCCAATAACTTTTATAGTATCGAATTATATTTTTGAACTTCTTTCTATTGATATATTTGACTATAAAAAAAATTATCCGCAAATTGGTTTTTCAGAAATGTTACGTTCTTTATTTGGATTAGAAATACAAAGATTACCACTACCGTTAACCTCTGGTGTAAATAATTATGGTTCATTTTTGGGCGCATCAGCGATTATTAGCGTTACATTTTATTCTACAACTAAAATTAAAAAATTTAAAAAATATTCTTTAATTTTCTTTATATTATCAATTTTTGGTCTATTGATCTTAGATATGAGATCATCATTACTTGCAATAATATTTATTGTAATATGTAATCGATTTCTTAAAGACCTTAATCATTTAAAAATAACTGGTTTATTTATATCATTTATTAGTTTTTTACCAATACTACTTGTCTTGACCAGTTTTTTAGTCACTAACAGTCAATACCTTGATTTTTTGTCTCGAAATAGTGAAGATTTAGCAACCGGAAATAACAGAAATATATTATGGGCTTTGAGTTTGAATGAATTGATATCATTTAAAATGAATCATCTTATAGGTTTTGGAGAATTTGGACAGGTAGGCTCCAAAGTATCAAGTCTATGGGCAAAAGACTTTTCAATTTTTTCAAATTCTGAATATGTGAGTACTCACAATATATTACTTCAATTAATTCTAGATATAGGTTATATTGGTTTATTTGTTTATTATACTTTAATTATAGTAGCTTCAAGAACAATAAGAAAAATGTATATTACAACTAAAAATAGAAATCTTCTTGTTCTTCAAAATTTTATTTTTTATTTTGCTTTCGTTGGTGGGACAGAGTCATTAAACTATCATAATGCAACATTTTGGATGTTTATATTTACTTTTGTAATAATAATTTATTTGAATAAAAAAATGAGTACAAATCATCAATTATTCCAAACCGAAGGAATTAAATCCTAATTTATTATATGAAATTTTCAGTAGGTATAATCGAACCAGTTGGAGGTCACGGAGGAATGGATTATTATGACTATGGATTAGCTTTAGGTCTTAGTGAAAACAACGTTAATGTAGTTTTATATACATCGAACGAGACTAAAATTCGAAATTACCAAAATGTTACAACTAAACTTTTCTTCAATAATATGTGGAAAAGTAACTTTATAATTAAAGTTTTAAAATATTTATTTGGACATTATTTTGCTATAAAAGACCTAAAAAAAAGAGATATAAAAATTTTACATTTACATTTTTTTAAACTTAGATTAATTGATTTATTTATTATCAAACTAGCCAAATTTCATGGATTAATCGTGATAGGTACTCTACATGATATAAATGCATTTGATAAAAAAGCTAATAAACTGGTCGAAAAAAAATGTATCAATTTTTTGGATGGTATAATAGTACATAATCAAAGTTCTTTAAATTCTCTTAACAAAAAACAAAAATTAAAATCATCAATTAAAATTATTCCACATGGTAATTATTTACCATTCTTAGATAAAACAAAATTTAAATCACTAAAAAACGACGATAAATTGAAACTTTTATTTTTTGGTCAGATAAAAAAAGTAAAAGGTCTTAAAACGTTATTAGAAGCAATGAAAATTTTAAAAGATGCAGACCAAAAAATTGAACTTGTTATTGCAGGAAAGGCCTGGAAAAGTGATTTAAATGTATATACTGAATTGATTTCAAAATTAAATATTAGTGAAATAGTTAAAACTAATTTTAGTTATATACCTGATTCAGAAGTTTCAAATTATTTTAATTCAGCTGATTTAATTGTATTACCTTATACTAAGATATATCAAAGTGGTGTATTATTATTATCTATGAGTTATGGGAAACCAGTAATTTGTTCAGATTTAGATCCTTTTAAAGAAATAATAATTGATAATGAAAATGGATTTTTATTTCAGTCGGAAAACGAAATTGATTTAGCAAAAAAAATTATAGACATTATAGAAAAAAATAAATTATCAAGCGTAACAGAAAATGCAAATGCTCTTATTAGCTCTAAATTTGATTGGATAAATATTGGTAAAACCACAAAAGAATTTTATACGAATCTTCTTAACAACAATTAATTTTAACAAATTATAAAAATATGTTAACAACATTAAAGAAAAATATTAGACGAAATTTATCAAAATTTAAATGGAAAAATTCAGAAAATGGACAAAAAACAATTTCAAATTTTAACAGCCTTAAAGATAGTTATAAAGGAAAAGATGCAATAATTTTATGCAATGGACCAAGTCTTAATAAAGTTAATTTTGATCAATTAGAAAATACTTTTGTAATTGGATTAAACAAAATAAATCTTTTATTTGAAAGAACTGACTTTCGACCAAATATGATTGTTGCAATAAACAAATATGTTATTGAACAAAATGTAGATTTTTATAACAATACAGAAATCCCATTATATATTGCAGATATAAATTCAAAAGAATTAAATAATAAAATAAACATTTCACTTTTAAATAGTTTCTCAGGTTATAATTTAGATTTTTCGTTAAATCCAGGATTAATTATTTATGAAGGATGGACAGTTACATACACAGCTTTACAAATTGCATATCATATGGGATTCAATCGAATAGCAATTGTAGGTGCAGATCATAATTTTAACCAAACTGGTACCCCTAATGAACTTCAAATTTCAAAAGGTCCAGATAGTAATCATTTTGACCCTCGATATTTTAGTAATGGGATACAATGGCAACTTGCAGATTTGGAAGGTAGTGAACAAGCATACTCACTTGCAAAAAAAATGTTTGAATTGAAAGGTAAAAAAATTTATAATTGTACCGAAGGTGGTAAACTCGAAATATTTGAAAGAATGTCAATAAACGATTTTCTACATAAAAATAACTAATTCTTATATTTTGGATAATAATACATTTTTTACAATTATTTTAGCGATACGAAATGTAGGTGAAGATCTTAAAACTAGTATTGAAAATTATTCAAAACAAACATATAAAAATTTTGAATTAATAATAGCGGATTGTAATTCAGAAGATAATCCTATTCAATTTATAAATAATAACCATTTTCCAATTAAACATATAATACAAAACGATAATGGAATTTATGATGCTTGGAACAAAGTATTACCAATTGCACAAGGTGAATGGATAATTTTCATGGGAGCTGGAGATGTATTTTACAATGATAACGTACTTGAAAATTCAGCTAAAGAACTAGAGCAATTATCTCAAAAAATTAAAATTGCATATGGTCAAATAGATATAATTGGAGAAAATAATCAAGTGATTGGAGCAGCTGGTATACCATGGGATGAATACATGAGTAAAATCTCTAAATTGTGCATGTTTCCGCATCAAGCAACTTTTCAACGAAAAAAATCATTTGAAGAATTTGGATTATTTGATACAAATTATAAAATAGCTGGAGATTTTGAAATGATACTTAGAGTAGGAATGCAACAAAAACCACATTTTTTCTATGCAAAAATAGCTAAATTTCAATTTGGTGGAACTAGTTCAACTATTTCAAATAGAGAAAAAATGATAATTGAGTGGCATTTTATTATGAAAAAATACAATTTAAAACATCAATTTGCTAAACAATTTTTTAAAGCAAAAATAATAAACCTATCTTTAAAATTATTTAATACAAAGAATATAAATAATTTGATTGACTTATATAGAATATTAATAAGAAAAAAAAGACGATATAATTAATAATATCATTTCTTTCTCAACCATAAATTTGCACCATTATCATTTTTTGTAAGAGGCATATTTTCAAAGATAGAAGCAAAATGTAATTTCATGTAATCTGAAAAGAATAATATTTCAAAATCATTATTATACATTAAAAAAGCTCTCAATAAATAATCTTCATTCCAATTACGCCCCTGTAATATCCATTCTTTTGGATACTCAAATGGGTAAAATACATCATGAATATGAATTATAACACCAGATTTTAATACAGGTAAAATGTTAAAAATTTCAAAATTGACATCACTTACAGTTTTAGAAACATGACTACTATCGATAAAAAGAATATCATTTTTTTCCAAAAGTTTAAATTCTTCTAACGGAACATTCTGAACTTTAGAATTAATAACTTTACAATCCTTTTTATCATTTTCATTAAGTAAGCTATATAGCAATTTTGGATAAGGCTCAATAAAAGTTAATTCAGTGTTTAAATTGAATATTTCTTTAGTATCTAACATTAAAGCAGATGTATAACCCGAACCAATTTCTGTTATTCTTTTTGGATTAAAATAACGGATAAATGAATAAAGTATAATACTATCTGTATAGCCATAAGAAGTATTATTAAAATAATACCTCGTTTTACTATTTGAATTAAATTCAAAAGGTAATTCATTATAAAATTTATCAAATTCTTTCAACAATTCTTTTTGAAAATCTGAATTCAAATTAACACCTAATATGCTGTTATTTTGTTTTTCATTCGAAATTTGTTGTTCAAACTCTAAAAATTCATTTTTGGAAACTACAGGAGAGTAAAAATGACCTGATGGAAAAATATTTAATGGTTTGTATTGGAAACTTTGTAAAAATAGAATTACACGTGTAGGAACAATTTTTTTTATTACTTTTTTGATCATTTTAATGAAAATAAATATTATTGAAATGTTTAGCAAATATACTAAAAAGATGATATCTAATTATATGTTCTAAATTTGAACCTGAAAACAAAATTTAAATCTTTTTAGAAAACTACAAGGTGACTCTAACTATAAAAATGAAATAATTAAGAGTTGTGTGTTTACCAAATCAATTTAATTCTTAAAAATTAACAATAGGTTTTTCAAAATACTTATAAATTAAATAACTATCTATCAAACTTAATAAACATGAGGCAATAGTACAAACCATTTAATTTAAAAACCTAACTTTAAAAAGAGAGTTGTTTTATAAGGAATTAAAAAGAGTGAAACACTTATAAAGAATAAGATGAATATCCCAAAGAAGTAAATAATATTGGTATAAGATTTTTAAACCTTTCAGCTAATAATACAAAACCACCAACTGTAATGTTGTAAAAAAACCATAGTGCTTGAATTGTAGAAAAATTCTCGGTTATGTAAATTTAATTTTTTTTTAATAATAAAATTTTTGATTCAAAACTAACAAGTTAATATTCAAAATACTAAAACCTGTGTATATAATAATTTCAAATAAAAGAAAAACGAATTTAACTTTGGTATTAAATATTTAAAATTGAATAAATTATATCTTTGCACTAAAATAATAGATATGAATTTGAAATCTTTTCTTTTTGGTGATTCTACATCAAATCAATCTTTAGGTAATCAGTTTCGGCAAAAACGAATGATTTTTTTTAAGGAGAAAATAAAAAATTTACCTAAACCAATTCGTATTCTAGATATAGGAGGAAACGAACATTTTTGGAAAAACTCAACATTAGCATCCAATCCAGACTATGAAATTACTGTGTTAAATTTAGAAAAATTTAATGTTACGAGCACAAATATCATTTCAATCATTGGAAATGCAGTAGACCTTTCTGAATTTTCTGATAATGAATTTGATATTACTTTTTCGAATTCAGTAATTGAACATTTGACAACTCGAGAAAATCAAGTGAAAATGGCTAAAGAAGTTCAAAGAGTTGGATGTAATTATTATGTTCAGGTACCAAATAAATTTTTTTTTATAGAACCTCATTATTTGTTGCCTATAATAAATCTCCTACCAAAAAACATTCAATTTTTCATTCTTACTAAGACAATATTAAGTAGAGGTAAAAAATGGGATAAAGAATTCGCTCGACAATACATTGATGAAATATTATTGCCTTCATATAACGATTTTAAAAAATTATTTCCAAAAAGTAAAATTTGGCGTGAAAGATTCTTTTTAATGTCTAAATCATTTGTCGCTCATAATTTTGATTAAAATTCATAGCGAAATTAATGATTGCAAAATGAAGCTTAAAAAAAATAATTACAAATTAAATTTATTTTTGAACTAAATAATATATATCTATTGATATTAATACACGCAAGCATAATATTAATTGGAATTAATTATGACAAATAATAGACTACATTACTATGATATATTTTGATGAGATTTTAAAAAATAAAAATAGTATTGGATTTTTAAGATTAATAAGTGCTTGGTTAGTAGTTATTGGACATTCTGTTCCATTTGGAATATTTGGTGAAGATTTACTTATTAAAATAACTAACAATCAATTAGCTGTTGGACGGTTTCCTGTTGATCTTTTTTTTGTTTTAAGTGGATTTTTAATTTTTTCTAGTTACGATAGAATTAATAATTTTATTAAATTCTTGTGGTATAGATTTATACGAATTTATCCTGCTTATTGGGTATGCATATTTTTAACAGCTTTTGTATTAGCACCTAGTGTTGGACTTGGGGTTGATTATAAGTATTTCATCGTAAATATCTCAATTATTCTTATTAAAGATTTTAGTATTGGTGAAATTGGTTTATCAAATAACATTAACAGTGCACTTTGGACATTACCATGGGAATTAAAAGCATATATTATAATTGGTCTTCTTGGACTTTTTAATCTACTAAATAAATACTGGGTTATTCCGATAATATTTTTGTTTTTTTATGGAATTTTCATTTATAAAATAATAAATTCTCCACTAGGTTTAGAAACAGGAGAGGCTATTACATCTGGATATAGGTTATTTACATTTTTTTTTATAGGAGCTGTTTTTTATTTATTTAGAAATAGAATTTATATATCAAATATTCTATTCGTTTTAAGTGTTTTTTTTATTTTTCTATGTATTCTTTTAGGAAATATATTTTATCATCATTCAGCTGGTTTTTATTATATATTCTGTCCAATACCATTTTCTTATATTATATTCTATTTTGCATATAAGTTACCATTCACTTCTATTAATACTAAAACAGACACATCCTATGGTGTTTATATTTATGGTTCTATTGTACTTAATGTACTAACTTACCTTAAGTTAAATAATAACTATTGGATTTATTTATTGCTCACGATTATAATAACATATTTTTTGTCCTATTTGAGTTGGTTTCTAATAGAGAAAAAGGCATTAAATTTAAAAAACAAATTATTCAAAAATTAATTTTAATATTTCAGAAATTCATTCTTTAACTTAAGCAATGCTTTATAAATATTAAATTGAATCTAACTACATGAAAATAGCAATTATTGGTACACGTGGTATTCCTAATCACTATGGAGGTTTTGAGCAATTCGCAGAATACGTTTCTGTTGGACTTGTAAATAAAGGTCATGAAGTGACTGTATATAATTCACATACACATCCTTTTAAAGAAGATAACTTTAAGGGTGTAAACATAATTCATTGTAAAGATTGGGAGGAAAAAATAGGAACGTCAGGTCAATTTATATATGACCTAAATTGTATTTTAGATACTCGAAAAAGAAACTTTGATATAATTCTACAATTAGGTTATACAAGTAGTTCTATCTGGTCAAGATTTTTTCCAAAAAATGCTATTCTAACTACAAATATGGATGGTTTAGAGTGGAAAAGAACTAAATATTCTAGTAAGGTGCAAGCTTTTTTAAAGTATGCTGAAAAATTAGCTGTAAAACATTCAGATCATTTAATCTCGGATTCAATAGGTATTCAAGAGTACATTGAAACTAAATATAATGTAAACTCTACGTATATTCCTTATGGCGCTACTATTTTTAATTCTCCAGATTTACAAGAAATAAAAAACTATAATTTAGAAGCCTACAATTACGATTTATTAATAGCAAGGCTGGAACCAGAAAATAGTATTGAAATTATACTAGATGGAGTTTCAAAAGCAACAAACTCAAGAACTTTTTTAGTAATTGGTAAGCACGAAACAAAATATGGACTTTATCTAAAAGAGAAATTTAAAAATTGTCAAAAAATAGTTTTTTTAGGTGGTATCTATAACCAAAACACCTTAAATAACTTAAGATATTTCTCAAATATCTATTTTCACGGCCACACCGTTGGAGGTACAAACCCTTCATTATTAGAGGCCATGGCTTCTAGTTCTCTAATTTGTGCAAATGATAATATTTTTAATGAAGCAATTTTAGAAAATGACGCATACTATTTTAAAACAGAAAATGACGTTACTCATATTTTAAATAATAAAATTAGCAAAGAATCAAATTCTTTTACAAACAATAATTTAAATAAAATAAAGTTAAAATATGCATGGGAAACTATAATAGATGCATATGAAAATCACTTTAAAACGATATTACAACCTTCTTTAAAAATAACAAAACTATTCTAAGTTCACCAATAATAGTCAAAAACAAAAACAAGTGTTATTAACAATCTTTTTTTTATATTTGCCAAAATTTTAATCCACTAATGGAATCCGTATTAAATAGTTTATCAAAAAAGAAATTTTCTAAATATACTACTCTAATACTCATCACTTCAGAATTAGTTTTATTAAACATTAGTTACTACATTTCCTTTCTGATTAAATTTGGAAATTTGGAAAGATTAGGATTGAAAGAACCTCAGTTGATTCTAGTTTTGACTAATATTTTTTGGATAGGTATTACGATTAATTTAAAATTTTATAAGTTAATTCGAATTGAAAAATTCAATAAACAATTACTAAAAACTTCTAAAATATTTTTTTTACATATATTTTTAGTAACGGTACTTATTGTAGGTTTAAAACTTACAGAAGTTTCTAGATTACGCATATTTTATTTTTATGCAATCGCTTTTTTTTCAATCATTGTTTTCCGATTTATATTTATTAAATTACTTCAAAAAATTAGAGTTAAAGGCTACAACTATCGAAATGTCTTATTCATAGGGTTTAGTGAATCTACAAACAAAATCATTCAATTTTTAAATTCTAATTTAAGTTTCGGTTATAAATTGATAGGTTATTTTAATAAAGAACACAGTAATACATATATTCAATATTTAGGAAATTTCGAAAAATCCATCGAATTCATTCAAAAGAACAAAATTGATGAAATCTATATTTCTATGTCAGATAAAGACATAGAATATATAAATAAGATAATATCTATTGCTGAAAAATTAATGATTCGAATTAAAATAGTACCCAATCTAAATGAATATTCAATTTACAGAAAAATGAATGTGGATTATTACAACGAAACTCCTGTTTTACTTTTGCTAAAAGAACCATTAGAAGATCCTTTAAAAGAACTTAGTAAACGTATATTTGATTTGATTTTTGCATTCTTAATTATAATTTCGATCTTTCCTTGGTTAATCCCATTTATTTCATTGTTGATATTAGTATCATCGAAAGGACCAGTATTTTTTAAACAACTTCGAACAGGAATTGATGGTAAAGATTTTTATTGTTATAAATTTAGAACTATGACAATGAACGCATCTTCGGATAATAAACAGGCTACAGTTAATGATGCTAGAGTCACCAAAATAGGTAGAATTTTAAGAAAATCAAACCTAGATGAATTCCCCCAATTTTTCAACGTATTAATTGGACAAATGTCTATTGTTGGTCCACGACCACACATGCTAAAACACACTAAAGACTTTACGGAAATTAAAGATAATTACTTAATTAGACATTATGTTAAACCAGGTATAACTGGGTGGGCACAAGTAAATGGCTATCGTGGAGAAACTAGAACAAAAGAAGATGTTATTAAACGGGTGGAATACGATATTTGGTACATTGAAAATTGGTATTTTCTTCTAGATTTAAAAATTATTTGGCTAACTATTAGGAATATGTTTACAGGTGATAAAAATGCTTATTAGACTAATATAATAGTATAGTTACTTTACATAAAAAAATCAATAATTTAATTAGTACTTTTGCATTTTATAAAAAAATATTAAAACATTAAATATGAAAATTTTATACAATTTATTTTTTATTTTTTCATTTCTTGTTTTGACTAATTGTGCGTCTAGAAAAGAATTTGTTTATTTTCAAGATAATAAGGATACCAAAATTACTTCAGAACAACAACTAAAACTCAAACAAGGTGACATTCTAAATATTAAAGTATTTGGATGTGATGAAGAAAGTATTAAAATTTTCAATATTCCAAGTACAAATAATCAAAATGTTACCCGCAATTATTTTTCAGGTGGTATTTCTGCAAATGGATATTTAATTAATAAAAAAGGAGAAATCGACTTCCCTCTCATTGGTGGTATTAAAATTGTTAACTTATCACTAGAAGAAGCGTCCGATTTACTGAAAAATAAATTAAATACCTACTTAAAAGATCCAAAAGTAAGTATCCAAATACAAAACTTTAAAATTACAGTATTGGGTGATGTTAGAAATCCAGGAACTATTGAGGTACCCAACGAAAAAATCACATTAATTGAAGCCATTGGCATAGCAGGTGATTTAAATATTACTGCAAAACGTAAAAACATCTTATTGTTAAGAGAAGAAGATGGAATCAAAAAACAATATAGAATTGATATAACAAACAAAGATTTCATTAATTCTCCAGCGTATTATTTAGTGCAAAATGATGTAATATATATAGAGGCTAATAAAGCCAAAATTAATTCATCTAACGTTACTGGATCATCTTCTATTTTAGTTGCAATTGCTTCACTCGTAATTACAACTGTCAATATAATTCTTAAATAACTTATATGTCTGAAAATTTATCTAATGAAAATGAAAATATTAAAATAGTTTTCTATAAATATTTACTTCACTGGAAATATATTTTAATTTCTCTATTAATATTTTTTTCTATAGCTATAGTTTATTTAAAATTTGCACGTCCATCCTACAAAACAAGTGCAAGTTTAATTGTTAAAGATGAATCAAAAAACGGAATTACCGACCAACTTTCTGCTTTTGAAGGATTAGGACTTAATTTAGGTAATTCAGCAAGTACCGTTGAAAATGAAATTCAACTTCTAAAATCTAGGTCGTTAATTGCAAAAGTAGTTCAAGTTCTTAAATTGAATTTAAACTATTATGATCTAAACACAGTAAATAACAAAGAGATTTTTGTAGAGAAGCCAATTAATATTACTTTTTTAGAAGGAGATTCTACCGCCTATAAAAAGAAAGGCATTCTAGAAATTAAAAACATAAACAATGCAAGTTTTGAATTAATTGAAAAGAATAATACACGAATTGGGCTGTTTGGGAAAACTATCCAAACCTCTTTTGGTAAAATAATAGTTACTCCAAATGATAATATCAAAAAAGCTTTCAATCTCAAAGTAGAATTGAACAAATTTAATGAAACAGTCGATGCTATTCAAAAGAAACTAGTAGTAGAACAACAACACAAAGACAATAGTATTATCTTACTTTCAATAGTTTCAAATAATATAAATGAAGGTAAATCATTTTTAAGAGAATTAATTAATCAACATACGATTGATGCTGTTATTGACAAAAATGAAATTTCTAAAAACACACTAAGTTTCATCAATGAGCGTATTAAATTCATTACTAGAGAACTTTCAGACGTAGAACAAGATGTATCTTCTTTTAAATCAAGTAATAAAATATTTGATTTAGCGGTTAATACTTCTTCTTTTTTGGAAAGCGAAAAACAAAACGAAAAATTATTATCAGAAAATAATATTCAATTAAAATTAACTGAATTTATTGCAGATCACTTAAAAGATGCAAGATCAAATGAACTATTACCCTACAACATTGGGATTTCAAACACAGCTATTGACAATCTAATCAGTAATATCAATAACATTATTCTTGAAAGAAATAAATTACTCATTCGTTCAAGCACAAGTAATCCTATTGTTTCCAATTTAGAGGAACAAATAACAAACCTAAAATCGAACTTAAAAGAGAGTTTAATTAGTCAAAAAAACTCATTGAAAATTAGAAATAGAGAGTTAAATCGAGAACGAAATATATTGGAACGAAAATTAACTTCTGCTCCTAGTCAAGAAAAAGACTTTAGAGAATTTTCCAGACAACAACACATCAAAGAAACTTTATATTTATTTTTACTTCAAAAAAGAGAAGAAACTGCTATTTCAGAAGCTGTTACAGTATCTAATATAAAGATAATTGACCCACCTTATTCGGATGAGAAAGTAACCTCTCCTAAAAAATCAATCATATTTATTATTGCTTTATTTTTAGGATTAATAATTCCAATTGGTATTATCTATATAATTAGTCTGTTTGATACTAAAATCCACAATAATACACAAATATCAAATTTAGGAATTCCTTATATCGGAGACATACCGATCACAGATAGTAAAAATAAATTGGTTGTAGGAAAAACGGAAAGAAGTAGTGTTGCAGAGGCATTTCGTCTGTTACGAACAAATATTAACTTTCTAATCCCATCCGTTAAAAGTGGAGCTAAATCAATATTTATAACTTCCACTATCAGTAATGAAGGAAAATCTTTTATCGCATTAAACCTAGCTGCTACGCTTGGACTTTCTGGTAAAAAAGTAGCATTAATTGGATTGGATTTAAGAGCACCAAAAATTCTTCAGTATATTAACGAAAAAAAATCAATTGGTGTAACAAGTTATATTGTAGATTCTAGTATATCTTTAAAAGATATTTCAATTCAAATTCCTGAAATTGAAAATTTAACCATTATACCTTCGGGTCCTATCCCTCCAAATCCTGCTGAATTACTAATGTCAGAAAGATTAGCAGAATTATTTGAAGAAATAAAAGAACAATATGATTACATTGTTGTTGATACAGCTCCTGTTGGTTTAGTTGCAGATTCATTATTACTAAACAAATATGCAGATATGTTCATCTATGTTACACGTGCAAATTACCTTGACAAACGATTATTACATATTCCAGAAAACTTATTTATTGAAGAGAAACTGAAAAATATGACCTTATTATTAAACTGTTCTGATTACAAACGTAATTATGGATACGGATATAGCTACGGTTATGGAGAAGATGCTAGTTATTTATCAAATAGTAAAAAGTCATGGTTCAGTAAATTCTGGAAAAAATAATCTATTTTTCAATTTGTAACACCCATTCGGTTTCTGAACTAGGTAATATTCCAGTATGAATCATTGACAGTAAATCTTGAATAAACAAAAGATCGGGATACTGTTTAGCTTCAAATAATTGATGTATTTTTTTTGTTCCGATAACTTGAATTTCTTCAAAACTTTTTGAATCTAATATTTTATAAAATCTACGATTATTATTTAATTTTCTATATACTGGAAATGTTTGATTAGTTTTCATACTTTAAAAGTAATTCATTAACTATGACTAAGAAAGAAAAAGCGGCATATATTATCCATGAATTAGAAAAATTATATCCTACTACACCAGTACCACTGGATCATTCAAGTTCATATACCCTATTAATCGCTGTATTGCTATCTGCGCAATGTACCGATGAAAGGGTAAATAAGATTACTCCTCTCCTATTTTCAAAAGCAAACAATCCTTTTGAAATGATAAAACTTTCAATCGAAGAAATTAAACAAATAATAAGACCTTGCGGTCTATCCCCTAAAAAAGCGTATGCTATATTTACTTTATCTAAAATTTTGATTGATAAATACAATGGGGAGATTCCTGAAAATATTGAATTATTAGAAGAACTTCCAGGTGTAGGGCATAAAACAGCTTCTGTAGTAATGTCCCAGGCATTCGGACATCCTATGTTTCCAGTGGATACTCATATTCACCGATTACTAACGCGTTGGGGGATTACCAATGGTAAAAATGTTGTTCAAACTGAAAATGATGCAAAAAAATTATTTCCAATCGAAAAATGGAATAAATTGCATTTACAAATCATTTTTTATGGACGAGAATACTCTCCTGCTAGAAGTCCTAAAATAGCAAAAGATTATATTACGAAATTAATAGGTACTAAAAAAGCTATCGCTGAACTTGTATAACTACTTATCTAAAAAGAATCCTTGAATCGCTTTAGTAACATACCAATCATCTTTCTTACCCATCTTTGGATTAATTGGATCCAATAATAAATCGGGTTGCTTTATCGATTGCGTATTTGATTCAACTGGTAAATGCGACCAAAAGGTAAAAGGGTTAATCATTACACTGAACTTTGTGTAGGGTAAAACCATCTCCAAACCTCCGGTATTACCACAGTAGAAACTACCACCAGCAGGTTGGCCAACTATTTTAGCCTTAGCCATCGATTTAAGGTGACATGCTAATAAAGATGATGCAGAAAAAGAACCCTCATCTGTGATAACTATAATATCACCTTCAAATATTAAATCACTATCTACGTAACCAGTATATAATTCATAATCGTAAGCAGGATGTTTCCTTTTATACCTTCGTATATTTCTACTCGATTTTTTATAATTACGATAAAATGGATTATTTTTCTTTAAATACCTGTTTGTAAAACGTTTAAACCTTTTATTATATTCGTATTTACCTAATAATTTGTCTGTCCCTACAATATACTTCATAAATGAAGCTTGTAATTGACCTCCGGGATTTCCACGTACATCCACTATCAATTTCTTAATTTCTTTTTTAGAAATATCTTTAAATGATTTTTCTAAAAACTTTTCATATTTAGTACCATGACATGAATAAAAAGAAACAAATCTAAAATAGGCATATTTACTTTTTATAACTGAATATTTTCCAATGTTTTTTAAATCTTTTTTAGATTGAATTTCTAATTTATCAAGACGTTTTTTGATCGAATTAATCGGTGGATATCCTGTATGTAAATATACACTTGTAGTATCTCTTTTAGCAGAATAAACGACTTGAATAGAATCTTTTCGATCACGATAAGCAACATTTCTAAAAAATTCAAATAAATTCGTTGCATTCGCATATTTGAAGTCTACACCATTTTCATCCGAAGAAATGAACTCCCCGATTCGATGCATCATTTCTGGTACCGTTTGACCATCTATAGATAATATTTCGGAATTTTTAGGTAGATTCTTTTGTTGACTTTTACGTTTTCCAAAATTTACTTTCTTTTTATCTTCTTTCACTAAATCAGAGACAAACAATTTTTTACCTACTAGTAAATAGTCACAAGGCAACGACATACGTTCACTATTCCACTCTCCAAAAACACGACCAGAAGGCCATAATCGTGTATGTCCACATTGAATTGTTGCTACCGCTTTACCAAACTGACGGTATAATTCAATAAAAGGCAATTCAACATCCAAACTTGCGTATAAATTGTCAAACGCAGCAGAAACAGAATCTTGAGGGACATGAATATCTAATCTACCTTCTTTTCGGAGTAACATATCTCTAAGCAATTCACAATCTTTGCGTTGTAACCGAACTTCCTTATCCTCATCGGAAAAAGAACACAATAAAATTACTGCTAACACTAAAACATTAAAAACCTTCATCTTCACTCTTCTCCCGAAAAGTTTCGGGAAGTTTCTTATTACTCTTTAATACCTTTGTTTTTACGCATACGAATATTAATAAACTCCACAACTAATGCATAAACCATGGCAAAATAAATGTACCCTTTTGGTACATGTTGTCCAAATGCTTCTGCTATAAGCACCATACCTATCGTAACCAAAAATGCTAATGCAATCATTTTTACAGTCGGACGTTTATTAATAAAATCTGATATTGATTTTGCAAAAACTAACATGATTAACATTGAAATAATTACCGCCCCAAAAATAATAACCATTGGGTTACCAGATCCTTCTCGACTTATTTCGTTAGTCATACCAATTGCAGTAATTACTGAATCGAAACTAAAAACAATATCTATCATCACGATTTGAAAAATAACCGCTGGTAAGGAATTTTTAACTTTTACCTCTCCATCATGATTCCCTTTAATACTACTGTGCATTTCAGTAGTACTTTTATAAATCAAAAACAATCCACCAATTAATAAAACTAAACTTTGACCAGTAAAATTTGTACCGAAAACGGTAAATAACGGTTCCGTCATACCCATAATCCAGCTTACGATGGACAATAAAAATAATCGTACAATTAAAGCAAGTATCAATCCAGTATTTCGAGCTTTACGTTTTTTTTGTGCAGGTAATTTATCGGTAACAATCGAAATAAAAATAATATTATCAATTCCTAATACAATCTCCAAAAGAGATAATACTACTAAATAAAATAGTCCTGTTCCAGTAAATAAAATGGAAAAATAATCGCTCATAATTTAAATATTTAAGTCAAAATTAAGATAAAGCAGCAAAATAGTGCTTTAAAACGGTATCATTTAATTCAGAATCCGTAAAAACCTCCATTAATTTGGGTTTATTATTAGAAGAAAAAGCATAAAAATCTTCCATTTGATTTTCTAAATCCTGTATAGAATTTGCTTTGTAATATGTAATTTCAAAAGCTTTACAAATATATTCTGAAGAATAACCATGATTAAAGACAAAGAAATCATTTAATTCTTCGGTAGTATCTGGACCAGGAATAATTTTAAAAATCCCACCTCCATCATTATTAATTAAGAATATTCTAAGATTCCCTAACTGCAATCGGTTAAAAAATGCATTACTATCATAAAAAAATGAGATATCTCCAGTAATCAATATATTACATATATCTTTTTGAATAAAAGCAGCACCTGCAGCCGTACTTGTGCTTCCGTCTATTCCACTCGTACCTCGGTTACAAAAAGTAGAAATAGTTTTTACTGGATCAAACAATTGAGCATAGCGTACAACCGAACTATTTGCAAGATGTAACAATGAATTTTCTGGAAGATAATCTAATATAATATGATTTGCAACCAAATCTGAAAAAGTTTCTTGCTGTTGAATAAAATCATTTGCTTTATCTTTATTTATGTAATCCACTTGTTTCCATTTGTTTCGATAATTAGAAACAGAATTATTTTCCATTTTTAGAAATTCCTTCAAAAATGAAGTTGGATTTACATTTATTGAAAAGGTTAAATTTTGATACGTATCCATAAACGGAAAATCTGCTCCAATTTTC
The DNA here is from genome assembly GCA_947446925.1 of Flavobacteriia bacterium. Classification (GTDB taxonomy): domain Bacteria; phylum Bacteroidota; class Bacteroidia; order Flavobacteriales_D; family Crocinitomicaceae; genus CANHVK01. The sequence goes on along the minus strand of CANFHU010000008.1, from coordinate 41,244 downwards.
CAAATTTCCTGTGGTGTATATTTTCGCAAATAAGACTTAATTTTTTTTGAAACTAATGCTCCGCCTAAAACAATTAATAAATCAGGAGCAAAATCTGCTAATTCCGATTCTTTAATGCCCTCAAGCGATCGATCAATACAATGAATAAAATTACGATCAATTAAATTAGAAGTATTTTCGACAAGAACAAGAACTGAAGTGTCTTCCGCTAAAAATTTCAATACATTTTCTAAACCTTCATTTGGCTGCATTTGCCCACAAAGGATCATTTTTTTAGAAAACTTACTCCACGATTTTTTTAATGAAGTAATTTGATTAATGGTTATATCCTGATTAGATTCAAAAACAAGAATTGGTGTAGTATCAATTTGATTGTCGATTTCAACCTGATGATATAAGGGTTCTGAAAAAGGTAAGTTGATATGAACAGGTCCTTTCAAAATCCCTTTTGCACGATAAAAAGCTTCTGAAATTTGGCGTTTTACATACCAAACATGCTCTTTCTCCCAGTTGTTTTCAGGAACAGAAGTTGAAAATCGGATATGATTTTTAAATACAGCGTCTTGAACAATCGTTTGACCATCCCCTTGATCCACCCAAGCTACTGGACGATCTGCTGTGAATACTATTAAAGGTATTTGTTGATAATAAGCTTCCGCAATTGCAGGGTAATAATTTAGCGCAGCTGAACCAGAAGTACAACAGACCGCAACTAAATCATTGGTTTGCTGTGCCATTCCAATTGCATAAAAAGCTGCTGAACGCTCATCAGGAATAACAATACATTCTATTTCTGGATGTTGATTAAACGCAATAACCAAAGGTGCATTTCGAGAGCCTGGAGAACAAACAACATACTTTAATCCTAAAACAACTGCTTGTTGTACTAAAAATTGAACTTGTGTTTTTGCACTTGACTTCACCTGTAAATTTTCACTTAGTTAATAGGTGGTAAAATTACCAATTTTATTGATTTTCCCTTGAGTTTTCTTCCTGTTTTCAGATTAAAGACGTATATTCGCGGAAATAAAGTGCTGTTAACCTTAAAATCAGACAGCTACTATTAACTCTTTCGGTTATTTTAGGGTTTGATCGAAATACAATTTTAAGCCAAATGGCAGAAACAAAAATTACAGGGCAGGGAACTGCTGATTTTGACTGGGATGCATTAGCATTAGACGGTTACACACAAATCCAACGTTCAGAATTAGCTGACACGTATGAAAAAACATTAAGTTCAATCAATGAAAAAGAAGTAATTGAAGGAACTGTTGTTGTTTTAACAAAGCGTGAAGCGGTTATCAACGTAGGTTATAAATCTGAAGGAGTTGTTCCAGTGAGCGAATTCCGTTACAATCCAGATTTAAAAGTGGGTGACAAAGTAGATGTTTATGTTGAATGTCAAGAAGACAAATCAGGTCAACTAGTGATCTCTCACCGTACAGCACGTATGCACAAAGCATGGATTCGTGTGAATGACGTATTACGTACAGGTGAAATCATTACTGGTTTTGTAAAGTGTCGTACGAAAGGTGGTCTTATCGTTGACGTATTTGGTATTGAAGCTTTCTTACCAGGTTCTCAAATCGATGTTAAACCAATCCGTGATTACGATATCTATGTTGGTAAAAATATGGAGTTCAAAGTGGTTAAAATCAACCAAGAATTCCGTAATGTTGTTGTTTCTCATAAAGCTCTTATTGAGGCTGAATTAGAAGAACAGAAAAAACAAATCATCTCTGGACTTGAAAAAGGTCAAGTTCTTGAAGGTACTGTTAAGAATATTACTTCTTACGGTGTATTCATTGACTTAGGAGGTGTTGATGGATTAATCCACATTACTGACCTTTCTTGGGGTCGTGTAAATCACCCAGAAGAAATCGTTGAGTTAGATCAAAAATTGAATGTTGTAATTCTTGATTTTGATGATGACAAAAAACGTATTGCTTTAGGATTGAAACAATTAAGTGCTCACCCATGGGATGCTTTAGATGCTAATATCCAAGTTGGAGACAAAGTATCTGGAAAAGTAGTTGTTATGGCTGATTACGGTGCTTTCGTTGAAATCGCTGCTGGTGTTGAAGGTTTAATTCACGTTTCTGAAATGAGTTGGTCACAACATTTACGTTCTGCACAAGACTTTATGTCTGTTGGAGATACAGTAGAGGCTGTTGTATTGACTTTAGACAGAGAAGAAAGAAAAATGTCTTTAGGTATCAAACAATTGATGCCAGATCCATGGACAGCAATCGAAGCTAAATATGCAGTTGCAACTAAACACGATGCTAAAGTTCGTAATTTTACAAACTTTGGAGTATTCGTTGAATTAGAAGAAGGTGTTGACGGATTGATTCACATTTCTGACCTATCTTGGCAGAAAAAAATCAAACATCCATCTGAATTCTGCAAAGTAGGTGACGAAATGAAAGTTGTTGTGTTAGAAATCGATCGTGAAAACCGTCGTATTTCTTTAGGCCACAAACAATTGGAAGAGAATCCATGGGATGTATTTGAAACAATCTTCGGAGAAGGAACAATTCACCAAGGTACTATCGTTGAAACGAAAGATAAATCTGGTATTGTTGCTCTTCCTTATGGTGTTGAAGGAATTTGTCCTGCTAAACACTTGAAAAAAGAAGATGGATCAAATGCTAAAATTGACGAAACTTTAGATTTCAAAGTGATTGAATTCAATAAAGAATCTAAAAAAATCGTTGTATCTCACACACGTTTATTCGAAGAAGGAGAAGATCGTCCAACTACAGCTTCTAAATCTACAGAAGCTAAAGGAGGTAAGAAAGCTGGTGCTGGTAGTTCAACTGCTCAAGCAGTAAAAGCAATCAACTCTAACTCTGAAAAATCTACGTTAGGTGATTTAGATGCATTATCTGCATTGAAAGACAAAATGGAAGGTAAATAATTTACCTAACAAATTATAGAAGCCCTACTGATTTATTAGTGGGGCTTTTTGATTATACAAATAATCATATATTTAAATTATTTCATGAAATGAGTATTACTTATATTATTAATTATAATTTCAAATTATTCCATTTGTCAAAAAAAAGATGATGGTGCATTTTATTTAAAAATAATTAATTCTAAAAATGAACGTATTATAATTGATACAATTAAGGTTACTTCATTTAATCAGAAAAATAAAAATATAAGATTCGATACAACTTTTTACAATTCAGATAAAATATATATTTTTTTTGTCAGCAGGTAATTACAAAATAGAAATTTAAGTAAAGAATTCGCCTAAAATTGTTATAAAAAATGTAATAATACAAGGGACAAATTAACTACTATCGACGATTTAAACTTCGAAAATCTAAATAAAAAACGAAGAAAAATAATCCTAAAATATAGGAAACCTAATCTTGAATTCTATAAATCTTGTTTATTTTCAAATAAAAAAAGCCACAATATCTTGTGGCTTTAATCTCTATTATATGAATTTCTGGTTCGTAAGAAATTTAAAAATTTTCACTGTCGAGCGAAGAAAAAAACAAATTTGTTACGAATTAATTGCTTTGATTCCTGGTAATTCGATCCCTTCTAAGTACTCCAACATAGCTCCTCCACCCGTAGAAACATAACTCACTTTATCCGCTAAGTTAAATTTATTAATCGCTGCAACTGAATCTCCACCACCTATCAATGAAAATGCTCCGTTGGCAGTCGCTTCTACAATTGCATTTGCAACATCTTTTGTTCCTTGTTGGAAATTTTCCATTTCAAAAACACCCATTGGTCCATTCCATAGAATCAATTTAGAATTTTTAATGATTTCAGCACAATCTTTAGATGTTTGAGCACCGGTATCTAATCCCATCCATCCAGAAGGGATTTCATTGGACGGTACAAATTTACGATTAGCATCATTGGAAAAAGCATCCGCGATTACTGCATCCGTTGGAATATATATGTTTACTCCTTTTTCTTTTGCTTCTTTAATTATTTTTCGTGCAACATCTAGGTAATCATCTTCTACTAATGACCCCCCTACTTCACCTCCTTTTGCTTTTACAAACGTAAATGCCATTCCACCTCCAACGATTAGGTTGTCTACTTTATCTAATAAACGCTCGATAATAGTAATTTTCGAAGAAACTTTAGCACCACCGACAATAGCAGTTAATGGTTTATCATTACTATTTAACACACGGTCTACACTTTTAATTTCAGCCTCTAATAAATATCCAAACATTTTTGCATTTGGGAAGAATTTTGCAATTATAGCTGTACTAGCATGAGCTCTATGTGCAGTTCCAAAAGCATCATTTACATATACATCCCCGTGTTTCGCTAATTCTTGCGCAAAACTTTCCGTTCCTGTTGTTTCTTGTTTATAAAAACGTAAATTTTCCAATAACAATACCTCACCGGCTTTAAGGTTTGAACTTAATGCCATTGCATTTTCACCAATACAATCTGGTGCAAATTTCACATCAACACCTAATAATTTGCTTGTGTGTGCTACAATATGTTTCAAAGAATATTTATCTTCAAATCCTTCTTTCGGTCTTCCTAAATGGGACATCAACACAACGCTACCACCAGATTTTAAAATATGTTGAATTGTTGGTAACGCAGCACGTATACGTGTGTCATCTGTAATTTCTAGTGTTTCTTTATCTAAAGGAACATTAAAATCAACACGGATTAACGCACGTTTTCCGTCGAAATTGTAAGAATGAATATCAGCCATTTTAATTTATTTTTTGAAAATGCAAAAGTATAAAAGTTGTTTAATTAAATAGGATTTAACCCATTTAATATTTGTATTTGCAAAGAAAAACATTGCTTTTTTTAATTCTTCAAAATTTCAAATTTTCAAATTAATTAATTGTTTTATCTTTGTGTAAAACCTAACAAAAATGATTGAAATTCCAAAAACATACGAGCCTACAAAAGCAGAAAATAAATGGTATCCATATTGGTTAAGTAAAGGATATTTTCATTCCACACCAGATGAAAGAGAAGCATACACTGTTGTAATTCCACCTCCAAATGTTACTGGAGTATTACACATGGGACATATGTTAAACAATACCATTCAAGATGTGTTAGTTCGAAAAGCACGTATGGAAGGAAAAAATGTATGTTGGGTTCCGGGAACCGATCACGCATCGATTGCTACTGAGGCGAAGGTTGTTCAGAAATTACGTAAAGAAGGGATTAAAAAATCCGACTTGACACGCGACGAGTTCATGGTACATGCATATGAGTGGAAGGACAAGCACGGAGGAATCATCTTAGAGCAATTAAAGAAATTAGGTGCTTCTTGCGATTGGGAACGTACTGCATTTACAATGGACAAAGAATACTCGGAATCCGTTTTTGATACTTTTATTGATTTATATAAAAAAGGTAAAATATACAGAGGTGTTCGAATGGTAAACTGGGATCCAGAAGCTACTACTGCACTCTCAGATGAGGAGGTTATTTATAAAGAAGTCAATTCTAAATTATTTCATATTCGTTATAAGGTTGCTGACTCAGAAGATAAATGGGTTACGATTGCAACAACAAGACCTGAAACAATTTTAGGTGATACAGCTATTTGTGTGAATCCGAATGATGCTCGATATTATTTATTGCATGGAAAAGAGGTAATTGTTCCTTTAACAAATCGTCGTATTCCAATCATCGCGGATGAATATGTAGAAATGGATTTTGGTACAGGTTGTTTAAAAGTAACACCCGCACATGATATTAATGACTACGAATTAGGTAAAAAATATAATTTAGAAACGATTGATATTTTTACAGATCATGGTAAATTGAATGAAAATGGTTTACACTATGCAGGTAAAGATCGTTTTGAGGTTCGCAAAGAAATTGCAAAAGAATTAGACGAAAAAGGTTATATGGTAAAAGTAGAAGACCATATCAACAAAATCGGATATTCAGAACGTACAGACGCTGTAATTGAACCAAAATTATCGTTACAATGGTTTGTTTCAATGAAAGAATTGTCACAACCTGCTTTAGACAATGTAATGAATGGCAACATTGCGTTTCATCCTGAAAAATTTAAAAACACTTACCGTCATTGGTTAGAAAATGTAAAAGATTGGTGTATTTCTCGTCAATTATGGTGGGGACATCGTATACCAGCTTGGTATTTTGGATCTAATCCAGAAGACTATGTGGTTGCAAAAACAGAAGCAGAAGCAATAATTCTAGCAAGCGAAAAAACGGGCAGATCAATTACTGATTCTGAGTTGAAACAAGATGAAGATGTATTAGATACTTGGTTCTCTAGTTGGTTGTGGCCTATTTCCGTTTTTAATGGAATTACGCAACCAAATAATGAAGAGATTAAATACTACTACCCTACCAATGATTTAGTAACAGCTCCTGAAATTATGTTTTTCTGGGTTGCTCGTATGATTATTGCTGGATATGAGTATATGGGTGATTTACCATTCAAAAATGTATATTACACAGGAATAGTACGTGACAAATTAGGTCGTAAAATGTCCAAATCTTTGGGTAATTCTCCAGATCCTTTAGACTTAATTGAAAAATTTGGCGCAGACGGAGTTCGTGTTGGTATTTTAATATCCTCTCCAGCAGGAAATGATTTACCATTTGACACAAGTCAATGCGAACAAGGTAGAAATTTTGCAAATAAAATATGGAATGCCTTCCGATTGATAACCTCTTGGGAAGTGATGGATTTAGAACAACCTAAAGCATCAATTAAAGGTATTGAATGGTTTGATGCTAAATTAAATCAAGAATTAGCTGAAATAGACATCTTATTTAAGAAGTTTAAAATTTCAGAAGCCTTAATGGCAACCTACAAATTAGTTTGGGATGATTTCTGTTCTTGGTATTTAGAAATTATAAAACCAGGCTACCAACAACCAATTGACCGTATTACATTAGAAGCAACACTTGGTTTCTTTGAAAAAATATTAAAAATTATTCAACCATTTACTCCTTTTATTGCAGAAGAAATTTGGCATATAATTCGTGAACGAAAAGAAGGGGAAGATTTAGTAATTGCTAATTGGCCCGAAGTAACCGAATATAATCCACAAGTATTAGCGCAATTTAAAGTTGCAGAAGAAGTAATTACAAATATTCGTAATATTCGTAAAGAAAATAACATTGCTACTAAGGTAAAAATGGACTTGTTCATGAAGCAAAATCAAGAAATATCCTCTGATTTTGATTCTGTTATTGTAAAAATGGGTAACTTAAGTCAATTAGAATATTCTAAAGAAAAAATTGCAAATGCCTATTCCTTTTTAGTTCATTCCAATGAATTTTTCATCCCATTTGGTGACTCTGTAGATGTAGAAAGTGAACGTAAAAAAATTGAAGAAGAATTAGAATACACAAAAGGATTCCTTCAAATTGTTCAAAATAAACTTACAAATGAAAAATTTGTTTCAGGTGCACCAGAAGCTGTTGTAGCAAATGAAAAAAAGAAAGAAGCAGATGCATTACATAAGATTTACATTTTAGAAGATAAATTAGCAAGTTTTGTTGAATAATACGGTTAACCCATTTAGTATGATTAAAAAAATCCTTTTTATACTTTGTATACTTTTTTCATTTACGTCAAATGCTATTACCATTGACTATGCATTAAAAATGCCAAAACCTCAAAATCATTATTTTGAGGTTGAAATGAAAATTAACAAAGTTTCAGGTAAATTTTTAGAAGTAAAGATGCCTGTATGGGCACCTGGATCCTACATGATTCGTGAATTTTCAAAAAACATCAACCTTGTAGTTGCAAAAGATGAACTTGGTAAAAAATTGAATGTTACTAAAGTGTCTAAAAATACGTGGCGAATTTATGTTAAAGGTAAAGAAGAAGTAAAGATAAATTATGAAGTGTATGCTTTCGAACTATCTGCTCGTTCTAGTTTTTTAGATCAAAGTCATGGATTTGTGAGTGGATCTTCTATTTTCATGTATGTGGAGGGTGAAAAAGAAACTGGTGGAAAATTAGACATTTATCCGCACGAAGATTTTAATGTCATAACGACTGCTCTACCAAAAGCGAAAGATTCTATTCGTTTTGAAAATGCAAAAACTTATGCTTTCTCTGATTTTGATCAATTAGTAGATTGTCCGATAGAAATGGGAAATCAAGATGTATTTGAATTTAATGCAGCTGGTGTAAAACATAGTGTAGCAATTTATGGTGTTGGTAATTATGAAGTCGAGAAATTAAAAAAAGACATGAAACGTGTCATAGAAACTACTTCCGCAATCATAGGAGAAAACCCAAACAAAAATTACACATTCATTATACATAATGTAACAGATGGACAGGGCGGTTTAGAACATATGAATTCAGCAACTCTTAGTGTGGATAGATGGAGTTATCAAGGTAAACAATACATCGATTTTTTATCATTAGTAGCGCATGAATATTTTCATTTGTGGAATGTAAAGCGAATAAAACCAATTGAATTAGGACCATTTAACTATGACCAGGAAAATTACACAACCTTGTTGTGGGTAATGGAAGGATTTACAAGTTACTACGACGAATTATTAATGCGTAGAGCAGGCTATTTATCCGAACAAGAATATATTCAAAAATTAAATTCTATTCTAAATTATGTAGAAGGTTCGGAAGGTGCTCGTGTACAACCGGTTGCTCATGCAAGTTTCGATGCTTGGATTAAAGGGTATCGTCCAAATGAAAATTCTAGCAACACTACAATGACTTATTATTCTCGAGGACAATTAATTGGATCTTTATTGGATGCTAAAATCATAGCGAAATTTGAAGGTAATAAGTCACTCGATGATTTCATGCGAACATTGTATGTAAAGTTTTATAAAAATAAAGGTCGAGGTTTTACAGAAGAAGAGTTTGAAGAAACGCTTTCAGACTTTATGGGAGAAGACATGCATACCTTTTTAATGAATTATATTTACGATACAAAGGTTCCTAATTACAAAGAAATATTTAATGAAATTGGCGTTAATGTAGATTATATAGGAACCAAAAAAGCCTATTTTGGAATGAGTTACTCCAAAGAAGGAACACCTATTGTAAAAACAATACGTACTAATTCAGAAGCTGAAAATGCTGCCGTAAGTGTGAATGACGAAATCATTGGTTTTAATGGATTTAGAATTGATGGACCTTCATTAGAAGCAAGTTTAGGTGCTTTGAAAACGGGAGATTCATTTAATTTAATTGTTGCAAGAGATCAAATCATTATGGAAATTGCTTGTAAAATGGGTGAAATAGAAATTCCATCATTTAAAATGTCTATCAACGGCACTAGTACAAATGCTTCATTATGTACGTATTGGCTACGTACAACTTCTAAATAATTATGAAAAAATTCTATAAATTTTTATTAAACACTTTACCAAGACCGATATTAATTCGATTAAGTTATGTTTTTCGATTATTTGCTCCTTGGTTGTACAAAGGAAATAAAGTCGAATGTCCAGTTTGTCAGAAAGAATTTAGTAAATTTTTATCCTATGGGTCCGATATCGCACACCGTGATAATGTTTTGTGTCCGTATGATTTGACTTTGGAAAGGCACCGATTAATGTGGTTGTATTTAAAAAATGAAACTAACTTTTTCACGACACAAAAATTAAAAGTACTTCACGTAGCCCCGGAACAATGTTTTCATACCATCTTCAAGAAACAATCTAATTTAGATTATTTAACTGGCGATTTAGTATCTCCAATTGCGGATATTCATTTTGATTTACACGATATCCCACTAGAAGATAATCGATTTGATGTAGTTATTTGTAACCATGTATTAGAACATGTAGAAGATGCAAAAAAATGTATGTCGGAATTATTTCGTGTTTTAAAACCAGGAGGTTTTGGAATTATGCAAGTACCACAAGATAGATCGAGAACAATTACTTATGAAGATGCTTCTATAACGTCTCCAGAAGAACGCGAAAAACATTTTTGGCAATATGACCATGTTCGTTTATTTGGACTAGATTATCCAGATTGGTTACGAAGTGTTGGTTTTGACGTTACTGAATATGATCCTAAACAATTTTTTTCCAATGAAACAATTGAACGTTATCGATTAATTCCAGAAGAAGTATTGTATATAGCGAAGAAGGCTTCAGTTTAAGTATAACAAATAGGATTTCGACTCAAATCAAACTATCAAATAAAATTTAAAAATTAACGATATGAAATATTATAAAAACATTTTAGAAACAATTGGGAATACGCCACTTGTTAAATTAAATGTCCTAACAAAAGATGTAAAAGCATTAGTTTTAGCGAAAGTGGAAACTACTAATCCTGGCAACTCCGTGAAAGACCGTATGGCGGTAAAAATGATCGAAGATGCGGAGAAGTCCGGTATATTAAAACCTGGAGGTACTATCATTGAAGGTACCTCTGGTAATACAGGAATGGGATTGGCTTTAGGTGCAATTATTAAAGGCTATAAATTAATTTGTGTTCTAAACGATAAACAATCCAAAGAGAAAATGGATATACTTCGTGCTGTTGGTGCAGAAGTAGTTGTTTGTCCTACTGCAGTTGAACCAGAAGATCCTCGTTCTTATTACCAAGTTTCTAGAAGATTGGCAAAGGAAATACCAAACTCCTGGTATGTAAATCAATACGATAATTTATCTAATAGAACTGCGCATTACGAACAAACAGGTCCTGAAATTTGGGAACAAACAGAGGGGAAAATCACACATTTTGTAGTTGGCGTAGGTACAGGAGGTACCATTTCTGGAATTGGTAAGTATTTAAAAGAAAAAAATCCAAACATTAAAATTTGGGGGATTGATACATACGGTTCAGTATTTAAAAAATACCACGAAACAGGAATTTTTGATAAAAACGAAATTTACCCATATATCACCGAAGGAATTGGTGAAGATATTTTGCCTGCAAACGTAGATTTCTCTGTAATAGATCATTTTGAAAAAGTAACCGATAAAGATGCAGCAGTTTATACACGACGTTTGGCGCGAGAAGAAGGGATTTTTGTTGGTAACTCCGCTGGTTCGGCAATCAAAGGTTTGTTACAAAAGTCTGGAGAATTAAAAGAAGATGACGTGGTGGTTGTATTATTTCACGACCATGGATCGCGTTATGTAGGAAAAATGTTTAACGATGATTGGATGCGTGAACGTGGATTCATAGATGAAAAACATACCACTGCTGGAGATTTAATACAAGAACATGCAGATAAATCACTAGTTGCAGTTTATGCGGAGGAATTAGTATCACATGCAGTTGCTAAAATGCGTAAATTCTCTATTTCTCAAATTCCAGTGATGAAAGATGATATGTTTGTTGGTTCATTAAATGATGCACATACCTACCAATTCTTAATTGAAAATCCGGATATGATTAATGCACCAATTTCTTCCATCATGCAAAAACCTTTTCCAATCGTTACAGAAAATACAAGTATAGAAGAGGTTTCTAAATTAATAAACAAAGACACGCCAGCGGTACTTGTAGAGTTAACTAAAGGAGGTCATCATATCGTTACACGTCAAGATGTGATCAATTCTTTTGCATAAAATGCAATTCATAGACCAATTAAATTCGACAATCCTCTTAGATTCAACACCTAAGAGGATTGTTTCGTTAGTACCCTCTCAAACCGAATTTTTATTTGATATTGGCTTAGAAGAAGAAGTAGTTGGGATAACTAAATTTTGCATCCACCCTCCTCACTGGTTAAAATCAAAAACGATTGTAGGAGGAACCAAAAATGTGAATATAGAGAAAGTCCGAAGTTTACAACCTGACCTTATTATTGGTAACAAAGAAGAAAACACCAAAGAGGACATCGAGGCCCTACGGGAAATCGCCCCAGTATGGATGAGTGATATTTTTAATCTGGAAGATGCCTTGAAAATGATGCAATCCTTAGGTAAAATTCTAAAGAAAGTGGATGAAACTAATCGAATCGTAAATACTATCCAATCAAACTTTGATTCATTTAACCCAACTTTTTCAAAAAAATCTGTACTGTATTTAATTTGGCGTAATCCGTATATAGGTGTTGCCAGTAATACATTCATCGATGACATGTTAAAACGATGTGGTTTTAAAAACATACTTTCGAATCATACACGTTATCCTTCCCTTGAAAATATTAGTATATTAAATCCTGATGTAGTCTTATTAAGTTCTGAACCATACCCATTTAAAGAAAAACACGTAGAGGAATTAAATAGGATTTTTCCAGATGCGCAAATAAAATTGGTCGATGGAGAACTTTTTTCCTGGTATGGTTCAAGGTTAAGCGAAAGTGTTGCTTATTTTAAAAAGACTTGTGAAGAATTATTGAGTAATTAAAAATGAAACAAACTCTCAAATCCACCATTTACGATCATTTTTCCTTGACTCCGACCGAACAACAAGCGAAAACTATCGTCAATTTGGTGAATTTTACCTTGGATGATGCACGGTTTCCAACGTTCATCTTGAGTGGATACGCAGGAACAGGAAAGACTACTTTAGTAGGTGCTTACATTCAAGCAATGACAGAGTTGAAATTAAAAACATTTTTAATGGCTCCAACTGGTCGTGCTGCAAAGGTTCTGTCTTCACGTGCTAAAAAACAAGTGCTTACAATTCACAAAAAAATATACCGTAAACAAACTCAAGCAGGTGGAATTATCCAATTAGTCGTGAGTCCAAACCTACACAAACATACTGTTTTTATTGTAGATGAAGCCTCCATGATTGGTGAACATAGTTTGAGCAATGATGGTGGTGGAGTTACTCGGAATTTACTTTCTGATTTAATGGAATTTGTGTTTTCGGGGGAAGGTTGTAAATTAATTTTTGTTGGCGATGAAGGTCAGTTACCTCCAGTTGGTAGTGACTACTCCCCTGCTTTGGATAAACGCTATTTACAAGCCAATTTCTTTTCAATTCAACTCAGTGAGTCTCGATTAACAGAAGTTGTCCGACAATCGCTAGAATCGGATATTCTATTGAATGCAAGCAAACTTAGAAACTACCAAGGTGAGAAATTTCCTGTAATCGAAATTACGGGACAAAAGGATGTCGTTCGTTTACAAGGAGATGAGTTACAAGATGAATTAGAACGTGCGTATTCAGATTATAGTTTTGATGATGTAATGATTATTACGAAGTCAAATAAACGTGCTAATTTGTACAACCAAAATGTACGAAATCGTATTTTATACCGCGAAGAAGAATTATGTGGTGGCGACCGATTGATGGTAGTTCGTAACAATTACTTTTGGTTGGAAGAAAGTTCGGAAGCTGGTTTCATCGCAAACGGTGAAATGTTGAAGTTGAATCGTATCATTCGTCAAGAAACATTGTATGGATTTACATTTGTAACTGCACGTGTAGAATTGATTGATTATCCTACCGTCGGTGATTTCGAGGTGGTTTTGATGTTAGATACATTAAACATAGAAACACCCAATTTACCGCGTACAGAAATGAAAAAATTATTCTTTGCACTCGAACAAGAATATGCTTATGAACGTAATCAAAAGAAGCGGTATGAATTGATTACCAAAAATCCGTATTTCAATGCCTTGCAAATCAAGTATGCATATGCAGTTACCTGTCATAAATCACAAGGTGGACAATGGCCAGTTGTTTTCTTAGACCATGATTATCTGACCGAAGAGATGTTAGATCAACCATTTTTCAGGTGGCTATACACCGGATTTACGCGTGCGAGTGAAAAGTTATTTTTAGTAAACTTTCACAAAGAATTTTTTGGAGAATGATTTTTAATTTAACAATAGCAATTCACTACTCGTTTAATTCCGTTTTTTATAAGAGGTTCATTGAAGTTAATTAATAATCCTAGTTTGTTTTCTGATAATCGTAGATAGGTTAAAATTTGAGCTAAATGTTTATCATTCAAATATTCAACAGTTTTTAATTCTAGGATAATTCGATCTTCAACAAGGATATCAATTCTGTAACCATATTCTAAATGCAAATCATCATAGTTAATCGGTAAAGTCACTTCTTTTTGAACTTTTAATCCTGCTTTTTTTAATTCATGAAACAAACATTCTTTGTATACATTTTCTAATACTCCCGGTCCGATTTTTTTATGAATTTTAATTGCTGATCCTATAATTTTATTTGTAATTTCTTTGTCTTCCATAGTTTTTTGTTTTCTAATTTTCTATTTAAGATAGTGAAATATATCATTTCAAATGATAGTAAATTCAATAATATTTAAAAACACACTTTGTAATTATACTAGAATTCAAGATAATTTTTTGGTGTAAAGAAATGATTGTGAGAGTTTATTATCGCAGAGGATTTGGAGTTCTTGACGTTCATACGTTTTGGAGGACGCAGAGTTTAATTTGACTTTGTCAAATTTTCGGGATTTGTATTAGGCTGTTCTTATTGCAATCTGATGAAATCAGATTACCTCTGCGTCCTCCAAACACAAAAAACGTTCATTTCTCAGAAATCTCTGCGCAAAAAAAATGTGATATTGTTTGTTATTTGCGATGTTAAATTATCGCAGAGGATTTGGAGTTCATGACGTACATGGGGTTTGGAGGACGCAGAGTTTTATTTGACTTTGTCAAATTTTTTGGGATTGGTATTAGGCTGTTCTTATTGCAATCTGATGAAATCTGATTACCTCTAAGTCCTCCAAACACAAAAACGTTCATTTCTCAGAAATCTCTGCACTTAAAAAAATATAATCTGTTTACAATTTAATTACGGTAACAAATCCTTCAATTTAAAGCTTGTTTTTCCAACATAAATCTTTGCCTTATCTACTTCTGAATTTAGACGATCTAGCACAATTTTAGCTGTTTGTTGGTCCAAATATTCACCTGCCAATATATTTAATTCTTGGCGCATTTTCTTTAAGATAAACGCTGTTCGATAAGCACTTAGTATATCGTTCTTCGTGAAATCATATTTATCCATAGCAGCAAGAACGGTTGGATTTTTTATCTCTAAATTACTTGCTACAGGATCCGTAAATGAATTAACTTCAAATGTTATATTATTCTTCGTTTTGATAATTAATTCTGTTTTTCTGAGACGAACAAACGAAGTATCCATACGTGAATCTCGTCGTGCTTCTGGTGTACTACCTGGATACGCATTCAACTCCCCTACCTTTGGTGATTTTACTGTTTTTACACCATTCCACATACCAACACCATTTCCTTTTGCTTGAATATAAATAGGTAGTTTTTTATTCAACATCGATTCAAAAAATTGTTTGACAGCAACACTATCCTCTTTTAAAATCAATTGTTTATCTAGTGTATATTTATCCGATTCAAAAGCATCTTCGAGGCGAATTTGTAGGCGTGCATCATATGAAGGCTCTGCATCCGTCATATGTATATGTAACATTACTTCATCTGCTTGTTTCGATAAACAAGAATATGGAATTGCTAACAAACGAACTTCAAACGTATCTGAAACTTCACTTTCAGGAAACTGAAATTCTTGGGTTAACATATCAAAAGTAGTGGAATCACTAAACGTATATACACCATTTTTATAGGTAAATTTCGCCCAATTAGTTCCCATTAGACTATTGTAATCATTCAATTTTAATTGATATTCAGCAAGTATTTTTTGTGCATTTTCTTTTTCGTACTTTAAATTTTTAATATTTGCTACGTACGATTTATACTTTTCATTTTCACTTATTAATTCCTCCTGTATAATGGATCTTTTATCTCTTTGTGAATCTGTTTTCGGTTTTATATTTGCAGACTTTTTGGGATCTATTTGTTCATTTGGTCTTTCCATTCGGGATTTCTTTAACTCCTTCTTACCCTTGCTTGACATCTTATTTTTTGTAATAATGGACGTATTTCCGAAGTCATTATATTCTAATTCTAGTTTTCGAATATCTTTAGCACTCTGTGTTTTTTTCTTTTCATAATGGCCAATCCAATAATCAAATCCTCTTTTACCAGATATCATTTCATTCAGTTTCTTAATTTTCACGAATTCCAGTTCATGAATTACACTTTGAAAAGTTGCTCCATCTGCGAATGAAGAATCTGGGGATAAAAATCGTGTACTACCAGAACCAAACAAATGGTAAGACAATCCTTTTTTCTCAATTACAACGGTGGTTTGTTTTTTAGAATTATATCCCCATACATCAAAATGTAAATTTGTCATTTTATGGTTCCCGACTGTTTGAAGACGGTTAACAGTAAAACGTTTAGGTTCAATTATATTTTCACCTTTTTCCCCAGTAACTAATTCTAGTTGGTAAGGAAATAAACCAACCGCTTTTGGCATTCCTTTATTCCATCTACCTTGTTCATCTCGTTCTCGTTCATCAAGTAAACCTGTTGTATTACTTCCGTCACCAGCTGCTACTAAAATATTTGTAAAAAACTCCGCTTCACCTCCAAGTGCCTTATAGATATAATATGTACGATTTTCCACATATTTATTCACCGCATAATTAATAGCGTCTAATGCATTTAATTGATCACTTTTAGTCAAAAAATAAAATGAACTTATCATCTCTCTTTTTTCCTCTAGACTTAATACAGGATCAAGTACATTATATATTTTTTTATGGGGATATTTGTTTCCTTTACTATCTTCTTTTACAGCAGCGCGAGGAAGTTTTACTAATAATAAATCTTCAAAAACTTCCAGTTTACTTTGATACAAAGCAATTTCCTCCTCATTATCGAATCGTTTGGCTAATAAAATTTTATTTAATTCCATTAAAGCCATTTTATTTGCAGCCTCCCCAATTAAACCTTTTGGTGATTTCGCAATTTCAGAAGAACGTATAAATAATAAACTTGGATTATTGATAATAATAGATTCTATAGAATCGTAATTTTGATCTCCACTCGCATAACTTATTAGAGGACCTTTGTATTCGATATATCGACCAATATTTTTTTCTAAAATTGGACTTTTTCTTACGATGTGAAAGAAATATGCTTTTTCTTCAGCGGTTAACTTACTGTTTTCTTGGGTATAGGAAAAGAAAGAAAAAAACAATAGAAATAGACTGCAAATAATTCTGTTCATATTTTTGTTTAATTAAAACTAACTCACAAAAATAGAGAATATTGTATGGGCTAAAACGCAGTATTCAATTACATTTAAACAATGGATTCTGAATAATCACCTACATTTTGAAATTAACACTGGTTGTTTTTTAATTCGGATTCGCGGAAACAAAGATTCCACA
The DNA here is from genome assembly GCA_947446925.1 of Flavobacteriia bacterium. Classification (GTDB taxonomy): domain Bacteria; phylum Bacteroidota; class Bacteroidia; order Flavobacteriales_D; family Crocinitomicaceae; genus CANHVK01. Next base: position 24,061 of record CANFHU010000008.1, on the reverse strand, counting down.
TATTTTCTACGTTTTTTAGCAATACTTACATAACTATACGTGTCATAAATATCAATCATCCCTAATTCTTCTTTTTGAAGTTCCGTTTCTTGCAAAAAGAATCCAACCACATCTAACTTTCTAATCTTATGCTTTCTACCCGCTGACAAATAATACGTAACCCACTGTGCTTCATTAAATTCACCAATAGTATTAGGTGCTTTTATTAATTCAATTGAAAATGTATTTACGTACGGTGGTAAAGGTTCCTCTTCCGATTGAATCAAATACACATTTCCATCTTTTTTCATACGTGCAGTTCTCCCATTTCGGTGAGTAAAATCTTGAATCGTATGCGGATATTGGTAATGAAAAACAGCTTCAATTTCAGGGATATCAATTCCTCTTGCTGCCAAATCCGTACATACCAAACAATTAGCAGAACCATTTCTAAACTTCACTAAAGCTCTTTCACGATCTATCTGCTCCATTCCTCCATGAAATAGTACATTCGATTTACCATATTCATGTAAATGTTGAGAAATTCGTTCCGCAGCTTCTCGGAAAGAGCAAAAAATTAAAACAGGACCAAAATTCTTGGAAGCCAAAAACGAAACCAAGGCAAATAATTTATCATGTCCTACCGATTCTACACAGTAATAACTTAAATTAGGTCTTTCTTCTTCAATGAAATTATTTGTTAAGAACTTAAATTCATTCAAAAAATCAGGTAGACTTTCAATTTCTGTCGCACTTATTAATTGAATCGATTTTAGCGTATTTGTATAGGCATAAATCTGACTAATCTCATTTAAAAACCCCATTTCTAAGGTTTTATCATATTCATCTATTACTAAATGTGAAAACCCTGCTAAACCAATAGTACCTCGTTTTAAATGGTCTAATATTCTACCAGGTGTTGCAATAACCACTTGCGGATATTCTTGCAATTGGAGACTTTCATTTTTCAATGAATGGCCACCATAACATAAAACAGTTTTTCTTCCCGTTTTTAAAGAAGCATAATTTTTCGCTACTTGTCCAGCTAATTCACGCGTAGGACATAAAATTAAAACTTGTCCATTAAACACATCTTTTTGTAATTGCACTTCTAATTGCACGCAAAACGCCAAGGTTTTACCACTCCCTGTATTCGACAACAATATGGAGAAAGGGGCATCATTTTCCCAATAAGCTGTTTGCATTTTTGTAGGTTTTTCTAACCCAGTTTTTGAGAAAATAGTGTTTACTAGCATGTAAGTTAAATCTTTTAAAGAGGTATTATTTATTTCCTTTTTCGAAATCCGAAATAAATTGCGCTAATCCACTATCTGTTAATGGATGTTTGGTTAAAGCTTTTAAAGCAGTTAAAGGTACCGTAACAACATCTGCACCTATTTCAGCACAAGAAATAATATGCATTGGATTACGAATAGAGGCCGCTAAAATTTGTGTTTCAAAACCGTAGTTATCAAAAATCATTCGAATTTGAGCAACTAACGCTATTCCGTCAGATGAAATATCGTCTAAGCGACCAACGAAAGGAGAAACATAGGTAGCACCAGCTTTAGCAGCAAGTAAAGCTTGACCAGCAGAAAAAACTAAGGTGCAATTTGTTTTAATACCCTTTTCAGATAAGTATTTAATCGCTTTAATTCCATCAGGTATCATCGGAATTTTAACAACAATATTTGGATGTAATTCTGTCAGAATTTCCGCTTCACCAATCATAGACTTAAAATCTAATCCCATTACTTCAGCACTTACATCACCATCTACAAGATTGCAAATATCTACGTAATGCTTTAATATATTATTATTACCAGAGATTCCTTCTTTAGCCATTAAAGTAGGATTTGTAGTTACTCCATCTAAAATTCCAAGTTCATTTGCTTCATGAATCTCTTTTAGATTTGCAGTGTCGATAAAAAATTTCATAGATAAAAATAGAAGGCACAAAAAAAGGGTAAGCTACTTTTATCGCACCGCTCAACCTCTTACCTTTGCTACGTTCCCGTCCTGGAGGAGTCAGAAGGAGCTAGTCGTAAAAGACTTACCCATTGCAAATATACATTTTTTTTTGTTTCCTAATACAAAAAAATAAGAGCTTAATAAAAAGAATTAATTAAATAGGTAATAAGTATGTACTTAACATTCCTTAACAAGCAATAAAAAACGATTTAAATTAATCTTCTCTATTTTTGCTCTTAAATCTATAAGAAACTAATACAATGAAAACAAATTTTAAATTTTTAGGTTTAGGTTTACTCGGTGGTATGTTGCCATTGGGCTTGTTTTTATGCTTAAACAATCCATATCCATCCTTAAGTGATGAAGTGTTAGACGGAAATCGATATCAACAAGCACGATTTGCTTCTTTAGGTACAAATCCAATGCTGACTGAAAATTTTGTAGATGCTGCAGAGAATACCATAAACTCTGTTGTACATGTTACAACCAAAGTAGTTAAAACGTCTGTTCAACAAGATCCTTTTTTCGAATTTTTCTATGGACCAGGATCGGGAAATCGTGAGTTTAAACAGTATGGATCCGGATCGGGTTCGGGGGTTATTGTTTCTTCTGAAGGGTATATTGTCACCAATAACCACGTGATTGATAATGCAAGCGAGATAGAAGTTATTTTAAATGATAACTCAAAATATACTGCAACAGTTGTTGGTGCAGATCCTTCAACGGATGTTGCAATACTAAAAATAAATGCACCAAACTTGAAACCAATCGCACTTGGTAACAGTGATGATTTAAGGGTTGGTGAATGGGTATTAGCAGTTGGGAATCCGTTCAACCTTACCTCTACAGTGACAGCAGGTATTGTAAGTGCCAAAGCGCGAAACATTAATATATTATCGGATAGAACCAATAATAATTTAGTGCCTATTGAATCATTTATTCAAACAGATGCAGCTGTAAATCCAGGGAATAGCGGAGGAGCATTAGTTAATACCAAAGGAGAATTAATTGGCATTAACTCTGCGATATCCTCCCCTACAGGAAGTTATTCTGGGTATTCATTTGCAATTCCAATAAATCTTGTTCAAAAAGTAATGCGTGACTTGATTGACTTTGGTGTTGTTCAACGCGGTTTTTTAGGTGTACAAATAGCGGATATTAACCAAGAAATTAAAGAAAAACACGATTTATCTTCATTAAAAGGAGTATTTATTTCGAAAGTGACTGAAGAAGGAAGTGCTGACAAAGCTGGAATAAAAGAAGGTTCTGTAATCCTTAAAGTTGGCATCAAAGAAGTTAATTCATCTGCTGAATTACAAGAAGAAATTGGCAAACGTCGTCCGGGAGATAATGTAACCTTAACCATTCGCACTAAGAAAGGAATCACAGAAACTGTTGATGTCATTTTAAGAAACAGTGAAGGAAACACTTCTTTAATGAATAAAAACGAAGTTTCTAAAACAAGCGCATTAGGAGCAATATTTGTAAACCTAACTGAAAAAGAAAAGAAAGAACTAAATATTGCTTACGGAGTAAAAATTAAAACATTGAATGCCGGAAAATTAAAAGGACTTGGAGTTGAAGAAGGAATGATAATCACTAAAATCAATAATGACCCAGTGGAATCTGTAGAACAATTAACCTCCAAATTAAGTTCTGGAAATAGAGGGATTCTACTTGAAGTTATGACCAAAAGTGGTAAAAAAGACTACATTGGTTTCGGACTATAACATTCAAAATCAATTAAATAAAAAAGAGGTTTCAAGAAATTGCAACCTCTTTTTTTTGGACAAAAAAAACGCCTAGACAAATCTAGACGTTTCTTGTTTATAATTATAAATTACTTAATGTCCTTTTGCAGCCAAATAACGTTCAGCATCTAATGCAGCCATACAACCTGTTCCAGCAGCAGTAATTGCTTGACGGTAATTTTTATCTGCAGCATCACCAGCAACAAAGACACCAGTAACATTTGTTTTTGATGTTCCAGGTTGTGCATATTTAATATACCCTGTTTCATCTAAATCAATATAATCAGCGAAAATATCTGTGTTTGGTTTGTGTCCAATTGCCACAAAGAATCCAGTACATGGAATAATTTGCTCCTCTCCTGTTGCTGTATTTTTAACTTTAGCTCCAGTAACTAAATCACCTTCTCCTAATACTTCAAGAGTTTCCGTATTATATAAGATAGTAATATTAGGTGTATTTTTAACTCGATCCGCCATGATTTTGGAAGCTCTAAAATCTTCTTTACGCACTAGCATGGTGACTTTAGTACATAATTTAGATAAGTAATGTGCTTCTTCACAAGCAGAATCACCGGCACCAACAATTACTGTTTCATGTCCTCTATAAAAGAAACCATCACAAACAGCACATGCAGAAACACCACCACCAAGTTCAAGGTATTTTTGTTCAGAAGGCAAACCTAAATATTTCGCAGATGCACCTGTAGAAATAATAACAGTTTCCGCATGAATTTCATGTCCAGTTTCTGTCCAACATTTATGTACTTCTCCTGAAAAATCCACTTTCGTAATAAATCCAAATCGAATGTCTGTATCAAAACGTTTTGCTTGCGCCTCTAATTCTAACATCATTGCAGGACCTGTAATACCTTCTGGATAACCTGGAAAATTTTCAACTTCATTTGTCGTTGTTAATTGTCCACCTGGTTGCATACCTTGGTACATCACAGGATGCATATCTGCTCTGGCAGCATAAATTGCAGCAGTATATCCTGCAGGACCTGAGCCAATTATCAAACACTTTACTTTTTCTATTTCTGTAGTACTCATATTCATTTATTTTAAACCCAAAAATAAGGATATTTTCTTTTTAATATTCGTCGATTTTTTATTTTAACACTCCATAAATTATCAGAAAACTTACCTAGACTGAAATTCAATCGGATAGGTTTTAAACAAACTTAATCTCTTTTTTTAGGTGCAAATCGTCTTTTTTCTTGTGGTTTACTTCCTCCATCGCTTTTTGGTTTATTACCATTCCCTTGAGGACGCTTAGCGGAAGCATTTGCATTTCTTGTATTATTAAATGTGCGTTTTTCCTCTTTTTCAACCACAAAAATTTTAGCAGGAAATGGATGGTCTTCTACCACTGGAATTTGCATAGAAATCAACTTTTGGATATCTTTCAAATAGGCACGCTCCTCATATTCACAAAAAGAAACAGCCTTTCCAGAAGCACCTGCCCTACCTGTTCTCCCGATACGGTGTACATAAGTTTCAGGGATATTAGGTAATTCAAAATTTACCACAAATGCCAATGCATCAATATCAATACCGCGCGCTGCAATATCTGTAGCAACAAGTACACGTGTGGAATAGTCTTTAAAATTTGTTAAAGCACGCTGTCTAGCATTTTGCGATTTATTTCCATGAATTGCTTCTGCTTTAATTTTCGCTTTATCTAGGATTTTAACCACTTTATCTGCACCATGTTTAGTACGCGTAAAAACCAATGCAGATTTTATGGATGGATTATCTAATAGATGCACCAATAATGCATTTTTATTTCCTTTATCCACATAATAAACCTCTTGTTGAATTGTCTCTGCAGTAGAAGAAACAGGAGTAACCTCTACCTTTTCCGGATTTGTCAATATATTGCCAGCTAATACTTTAATCGTATCAGGCATTGTTGCAGAGAAAAATAAAGATTGTCGTTTTTCTGGAATAACTTTTAAGATTTTCTTTACATCATTTACGAATCCCATGTCTAACATACGATCCGCTTCATCCAATACAAATAATTGAATATCATTTAAACGGATTACTCCCTGGCCAATTAAATCTAACAAACGTCCTGGAGTAGCTACTAAAATATCTACACCTGCTTTGATCGCATTTACTTGGGAACTTTGAGTAACACCTCCAAAAATTACGGTATGTCTTAATTTAGTATAACGACCATAACTTGCGAAACTTTCGCCAATTTGAATTGCTAACTCCCTAGTTGGGGTAACAATTAACGCGTGGATTTTATTATTTCGTTCTCCCGCTTCTTTACGGTTATAAAGTAATTGAATAATTGGAATTGCAAATGCAGCCGTTTTACCTGTACCAGTTTGAGCACACCCTAATAAATCAGTTCCTTCTAATAGAATTGGTATCGATTGTTCTTGGATTGGTGTTGGATTGGTGTAACCTTCTTCTTTTAAAGCCTTAAGAATAGGCTCAATTAATTTTAAATCTTCAAATTTCATAGGAAAATGTTCATCGATTTTCCTACTCTGTTCTGAATTAAACCCTAGGAATACGAGTTACAAATATACGGAAAATAAGTGAAGAGTTTAGAGTGACCAGATACGAATATGGTATAAATAAAAAGTCCAGACAAACTGCCTGGACTTTCATTATTTTTTTGAAGAATTATGCTTCTTTTGATTCTGTAGAAACTTCTTCTTCTTTTCTTTCTGGTTTTGGAAGTAAAACTTTACGAGAAAGTTTCCATTTCTTCGTTTTTGGATCTTTACCCATCACTTTGAAACGAACTACATCTCCTTCTTTACAAACGTCTTCCATTTTAGCGATTTTCTCCCAGTTGAATTCAGAAATATGAATTAAACCATCTGTACCAGGTAAAATCTCTACGAAACATCCGTATGCTTGTAATGATTTGATTTTTCCTTCATATTCAGCACCTTCTTCCACGATTGGAGGGAAAGCGATTTGACGAATTTTAGTCACTGCAGCTTTCATATCGTCACCGTTGTTAGACATTACTTGCACACGTCCTTCACCACCTTCGATTTCTTCAATAGTTATTACAGTGTTTGTTTCTTTTTGTAACGCTTGGATAATTTTACCTCCAGGTCCTATGATTGCACCGATCACTTCATTTGGAACGTTGAACGCTTCAATACGAGGAGTTTGTGGTTTCAATTCAGGATTTGGAACAGCAATCGTTTCCAAAATTTTATCTAAGATATGTAAACGACCTGCACGTGCTTGCTCCAAGGCTTGGATCAATACTTCGTAAGGTAAACCATCAACTTTGATATCCATTTGACATGCAGTAATACCTGCAGCTGTACCAGTAACTTTGAAGTCCATATCCCCTAGGTGATCTTCATCTCCTAAGATATCCGAAAGAACCACGAATTTACCACCTTCCGCAACTAGTCCCATTGCTATACCAGAAACTGGCGCTTTGATTTGCACACCACCATCCATTAATGCTAAAGTACCAGCACAAACAGTAGCCATAGAAGAAGATCCATTGGATTCTAAAATTTCAGAAACCAAGCGAATTGTGTATGGATTATCCTCCGGTAAAACATTTTTCAATGCTCTTAAAGCTAAGTTACCATGTCCAACTTCTCTTCTAGAAGTACCACGTAATGGTTTTGCTTCACCAGTAGAGAATGGAGGGAAGTTATAGTGTAACATGAATTTTTCTGTTCCACGGAAAGTAACTCCGTCTAACAATTGTTCATCCATTTTACCACCTAACGTTAAAGTAGTCAATGATTGCGTTTCTCCACGCGTAAATACTGCAGAACCGTGAACGATTGGTAAGTAATCCACTTCCGCCCAGATAGGACGAATTTCGTCGAATTTACGTCCATCTAAACGTTTACCTTCTTCTACCATAACTGTTCTAACCGCTTTTTTCTTCACTTCAGAGAAGTAAACAGAAATAAAACCATTGATTTCAGCTAATTGTTCTTCTGTATATTGTGCTTTGAATTCAGCTTTTACAGCTTCAAATAATTCCGTTCTTTTCACTTTAGACGCTAAACCTTGTCTTGCTACGTCTTTACATTTCTCAAAACAGAAATCAAACACATTTTTCTTAACTTCTTCGTTGTGCGTCTCGTGATTGTATTCTCTTTTTACAGCAGCAACAGGAACTTCTTTTGCTAATTCTAATTGGAAATTACATTGTTCGATAATTGCTTGGTGAGCCAATTTGATGATATCTACCATTTCCAATTCGGAAATTTCTTTCATTTCACCTTCTAACATTACGATATCTTTCACTGTACCAGCAATCATAATATCGATATCCGAATTTTTCATTTCAGATACTGTAGGGTTAATAACATATTCACCGTTAACTCTACCTACTCTTACCTCAGACATTGGTCCGTTGAAAGGGATGTCAGAAACTGCGATAGCAGCTGAAGCAGCTAAACCACACAAAGCATCTGGTTGGTGTTCTCCATCATAGGACAACAACTGAATCATTAACTGAACTTCTGCATGGTAATCATCTGGAAATAATGGACGTAATGCACGATCCACTAAACGCATGATTAACACTTCACCATCCGAAGGACGTGCTTCTCTACGGAAGAAACCACCAGGGATTTTACCAGCCGCAGCGAATTTTTCTTTGTAATCTACCGTTAACGGTAAAAAATCTACTCCATCTTTTGCTGTAGGTGCTGCAACAACCGTTGCTAACATTACAGTTTCGCCCATTTGTAACACTACGGAGCCATCAGCTTGTTTCGCTAATTTACCTGTCTCGATGGAGATACTTTTCCCTCCAATAGTGATGGACTTTTTAACTATATTCATATTTGATTTATTTACAATTTATTTTGCGTAACGAATTTACAACTTTTTTCCATAAAAAAAGGCATTTGAATTATCAAATGCCTTTTCTTTATAAAGATAACTGTGTTATTAACGACGTAATCCTAATTCTTTCACGATAGCACGGTAACGAGAAATTTCTTTCTTTTTCAAGTAATCCAAAAGACTTCTTCTTTTACCAACTAATAATTGCAAAGAACGTTGTGTTCCATAATCTTTTCTATTTTTCTTCAAGTGCTCAGTTAAATGAGAAATTCTGTAAGAAAATAAAGCGATTTGACCTTCTGCAGATCCTGTGTTTGTTTCAGATCCCGCGTACTTTGCGAAGATTTCTGTTTTCTTTTCTGGTGCTAAATACATTCCAATATTATTTAATGATTCTTATGTATGTCTACTTTAGACGGGGGCAAATATACAATTAAAATTGAGTATTGCAAAATTGTTATCTATTTTTGCAATATAAACTAATCAATTTTAGCATGTTTCAACAGCTTTTTATCTGTGCACTCGTACTTATTTCTTGTATAAGTTGCTCACGAAATAAAAACATCAAAACTCAACTCCCTAAATTTCATGAGATTATTTCACATACTCCACAGGAATCTATTCATGAATTATTAGCAGGTAACAAACGTTTTTTACAAGATAAATTAATCAATATAAATCATTTAGAACAAATTGAACTTACCAAACATGGACACAAACCACATGCTGTCATCCTTTCTTGCATGGATTCTCGTGTTCCACCTGAAATCATTTTTGACCAAGGAATCGGAAATATTTTTGTCATTCGAAATGCAGGGAATTTAGAAGATCAAAATGTATTAGGCAGTTTGGAATATACCGTGCATAAATCGACTGCAAAGGTTATTCTAGTGATGGGACATAGTCATTGTGGAGCAGTAACTGGAGCACTTGACGATATTAAACATGGTCATCTTTCTCAATTGGTTGAACAAATTAAACCTTCCATTCAAAATCATTCTACCAAGAAAAAATCTGTGATCGAAACCGCAAAACAAAGTGTTCATTATACTATCAAAGATATTCTACAACGAAGTAAAACAATTCGCGATTTAGTTCAGGCTAAAAAAATTGAATTAGTTGGCGCTTTTTACGATGTGGAGACAGGTGAAGTAAAAATTTTGGAAGAATATAAATGAGTGACGAGTGACGTATTACCTCCAATTTACAATAAAATCTTCTTTTTTGGGGACATCACCTTCATAGGAAATTTCAATTTGATGTTTTCCTGGTAAAATTGATATGAAATTTCGATTATATTTCACCCCTAATTTCAAGGAAGAAAACCAAAGGTCTTGGAGTAATTTAGAAGTATTTATTTTAATTACTGCTGTTTTTTGGATAGTATCTACAACTTTTATCTCCCATTGAAAATCTTGTGATTTTGCCTTTTGATATCGTGCATTATTTTTCACATGTACAAACAATCGTTCTTGAGAAACATGTAATGCATTCTTCCATGTAAATTTCACTACATAATTTGAAGGTAAAGAAGCATCATAATTCTCTCCTAGATGTACTTTTAATTTTAATCCATTATAAACTGAAACTTTATTTGATTTTTTATGTAATAAATTTCCTGCTACTGAATAAATCTCATACTTTATTTCAGTCTCAAATTTATCTGGTGCATCCGAAGTAAAATAAAACTCCTCCTCCCCTAATCGTTCTGTCTTTTCAAGTACTGTAACATCTTCAAAATCTTGTTTGACGCGGTATTGTAACGCTTTCCAATTCCCATAATAATCGATACTAGACCAAGTTGGTGCAGGCCAACAATCATTTAATTGCCAAAAGATGGTCCCCATACAAATTGGGGCATTCAAGCGATGAGAAGAAATCGCAATACTCACCGCTTTTGCTTGAGTTAATTGAGAAAAATAGACAAATTCAGTAAAGTCTTTTGGTTCACCAAATAAAATATCAGAATGTTTTTTAATCATACCATTCCCGACGTAACTTTTTTGGTGATTTTTCATCACGGAGGAATTCAAATCCCAATCCGATTTATCACTAAATTTCAACAAGGTACTATATTCTGGAAACGACTGAAAACCATATTCTGCATTGAATCGTCCCGATTTTTTACCAAAATCTTCTATCGGATCTTTTCCATGCCAAACTCCCCAATAATGCTGTGTCCCATGTGGAAAATCTTCTAACTGAGTCCAATGACTTAATGGAGATGTATGGATATAAGGTACATATGTATTATCAGAAACTATACTTGGAATTAACTTTTTAAATAAGGCATCGTAACTTTCTTCAATGATTGCTTGTTGTTTATTCGTAATCTGATATTTTGGTCTGAACCCCCAGTATTTCCAAGCAACATCTACTTCGTTGTTTCCATTAAATTGTATGACTGAGGGATGTGCTGCTATACGGGGTATTTGGTATGATAATTCCTCACGCACATTTTCCAAAAAACTAGAATCCCCAGGATACATCGCACAGGCAAACATGACATCTTGCCACACCATAATTCCTTGTCGGTCGCATTCTTGGTAAAAAACCTCGTCTGGATAATACCCTCCCCCCCATACACGCACAATATTGAAGTTTGCCTCTTTCATTTGTTGGACCATCGTTCGAATAGACTCATCCGTAACGCGTGCTGGAAACACATCTTGCGGAATATAGTTTGCCCCCTTACAAAATATCGGGCGACCATTAATCTTAAAATAATAAGAAGTTCCTACAGAATCTTTTTCTTGAATAAGTTCGCTTGTTCTGACTCCAAACTCCACCTTTACAGAATCGATGAACCAACCTTCAACATTGAGTACTCTCCATGTATCCTGGTATAGGTATGGTTCCCCTTGTCCACGAGGCCACCAAAGTTTAGGATTCTTCAAAATAACCGTATCAAATGCTTCTCCATTAATTACCCTTAAAGCAAAATCCTGATAAAACAATTCGCTTTGAATAAATATCACAGAATTTCTATTAAATCTTTCGTCAGCAAACTTAAGATTAATGGTAAGAACTGCTTCTTTTTCCTTTATTTCTTTTGTTTCTACTTTAGCCCAAACAATTCTATTCATATCATATTTTCGAATTTCTATGGGTTTTCTGAAACCAATTGTATTCATCCTCAATGCCCAATCCCAACCAAATTGGTATTGCGGTTTGCGTGTTAATGGAGCAACAGCTATTTCACCATTATCATTTGGAGCTGGATAAGTAACCTCTCGATTTGCATAGTTTTTTTTGTGGTACAAAACAGGAGGTGTAAATACAATTTTCACTTTATTCAATCCTATTTTTACGTAGGACTTTAATTGCACCGAATGTGGTATAAATGCGTTTGCAGTTGTTTTAACCAAACTATCATTAATATAGATGGATGCATACGTATCTAACGTTGGGAAATACATCTCCAAAAAATCAAATTTAAAATCTTCTGGAGAACATTGAAATTCAGATTCAAACTCCCAAGTATAATTTTCGATCCATGGAAATTTCGCTTCATTTTCGCCAATAAAGGGATCTGGAAGTTCTCCTGCAGCCATCAATACTTCTTGAACTGTTTGATTTGTTCCAGCATCTACCCACACTTTTTTAATGGGGTGAAACAACTTCCAATGCAAGTGTTTTTGTCCCATGGCAAGCAAGACTTGAACTAAAAATATGCTAAACACTAAATACTTCATACTACATGAATATACGCAAAAATTGGATGAAAAATTGAAAAAATGCTAATTTATATCATTTTTAACCATGAATAAACTTCGCAACTTTGACTAAAATTGAATGATATGAATTTCTTTACACGAAAAACTACCTGGACTAATTGGGAATTGATTCCTTTGAAATTAGCGATTGCATCTATCTACTTATTATTAGGTGCAATGTTTTGGAAAGAAGTCAAAGAATTTGCCGGAATTATAGGTATACTTTTTGGAATCACTGTAATGATTTCGTTGTATTTATGGCTAAGGAAAATGAAGGAGAAAAATTAAATCGAATTTATTTAACTCCAAATTTCATTCTTAAATTTTCTTCACGCTCCATCATATCTGAAAGACTTGTTTTAGAAAGAATGCGTATTGTTGCTTCGCGTACCTCAAGCATCACATCATGCAATCCACAGGTAGCCTCATTTGCACACTCTTCGCATGTTTCGTAAAAATTCAAACTAACACAAGGCAACATAGCTATTGGTCCACCAGAAATACGAATAATCTGACTTAACACTATTTCTTGTGGATGTTTTGCCAAATAATAACCTCCACTTGCTCCCATTTTACTATGAACTAATCCATTATTTCTTAATTCAACTAAAATTGCCTCTAAAAATTTTCTTGGAATTTTTTCTTCTTCTGAAATTGTAGAAATTCTTAATGGTGTGGAGTTCCCATAATTTTTAGCTAAAGCAATCAATGCTTTGATAGCATATTTGGATTTTTTAGATAGCATTGTTTTTTTTTACAAATATAAAAAAGAACTAGCAATAAGGTAGAATTAGAGGAAATTAAATTCATAAAAATAGATTGATTGTATATTGATTTATTTAAATATATTTGCACTATCAAACGTCACACAGTGATTCTTGATTTATAAAGAAGAGGTGAGAGACTGGCTCAGTGATCCTCTGGCAACCAACTGTAAGTCTATCTCGATAGATTGGAAAATCGGTGCCAAATCCAGATTTCAATACATAGTGTATTGGAAGAATATAAATGTAAAGAAAATGAAACACTTTAACACTTTTCACTTTGCAGGTGAATTCCATTTAGAATCAGGTAAATCATTACCTAGTATTTCCATCAGTTATCATACATTTGGCACCCTCACTCCTACTTCAAAAGTGATATGGGTATGTCATGCGCTAACAGCTAATTCCGATGTTTCCGATTGGTGGAATGGATTATTTGGTGCAGGTGATTTGTTTGATAAACCAGAATATTTTATCGTTTGTGCAAATATAATTGGCTCTTGTTACGGAAGTACAGGTCCATTATCTGAAGAGCTTCCTAGTTCACATACATATTTAAAATTTCCTGCAATTACGCCAAGAGACATGGCACATGCGCATCAACTTTTAAAACAAGAACTCGGAATTAATCAAATTTATTTATTGATTGGTTCTTCTTTAGGCGGACATCAGGCGCAGGAATTTTCGTATTTACTCAAAGAAAAACTGGAGAAATTAGTTTTGATTGCGACTAACGCAAGACACTCTCCTTTTGGAATAGCATTTAACGAATCGCAGCGATTAACATTATTAGCAGACGAGACATTTACGCATGAAGTTCCAGAAGGAGGACTCAAGGGACTCAAAGCCGCTAGAAGTATAGCTATGTTAAGTTATCGTTCCTATGAAGGGTATTTAAAAACACAAGCAGAAACTTCCAACGAACTTACCGACAACTTCAAAGCAAGTTCATACCAAGCATATCAAGGACAAAAACTAGTGAATCGTTTTAATGCTTATTCCTACTGGTATTTAAGTAAAGCGATGGATAGTCACAATATCGGAAGAAATCGTTCTTCGATAGAAGAAGCACTTGGCACAATTTCAGCCAAAACGTTGGTCATTGGAATTTCAAGTGATTTACTTTTTCCAGTTAACGAACAAGCATTTTTAGCAGAACATATTCCAAATGCCCGTTTAGAAATTATTGATTCCATATTTGGGCATGATGGATTTTTAGTAGAAACTAAAACATTAGAAAACTTATTAATAAACTTTTTAAATAACGAAAATGAGAAATAAATTAAACATTGGTCTTTTTGGATTTGGATGCGTAGGAAACGGATTGTACGACGTTTTAAATAAGTCCAACTTATTAGATGCAAGTATTGCAAAGATCGTAGTTAAAAGTGCAGGTAAAAAACGTAGTATCAGTGAAGATCATTTTTCGTATGATAAAAACGATATTTTGACGGACGATACTATTAATGTAGTAGTAGAATTAATCGATGATTCAAAGGCTGCTTTTGAAATAGTATCTGAGGCATTAGCACTTAAAAAACATGTAGTAACAGCAAATAAAAAAATGTTAGCCGAAAACTTGGATACATTATTAGCATTAGCAAAAGCAAATAAAGTTTCCTTGTTATACGAAGCATCTGTTGGTGGTTCTATTCCAATTATCCGAAATTTAGAAGAATATTATAACAATGATTCACTATCTGGAGTTTTGGGAATTGTTAATGGTACAACCAATTATATTTTGACGCAAACGAATTACGGAAAAGATTACGAGACTTCATTGGCAGAGGCAACCGAATTAGGTTTTGCAGAATCAGATCCAACACTGGATGTGGATGCGTACGATTCTAAATTTAAGTTGTTACTCTTAATTAAACATGCTTTTGGATTGACTTTAACTCCAGCACAAATTTTTAATTATGGTATTCGAAATATTAAACCTCAAGATGTTAAATATGCTTCTGAAAAAGGATATCGTTTAAAGTTATTCTCCCGCGGAGAAAAAATCGGAAATAAAATTTATGGTTTTGTATCCCCACATTTTATTACAGAAGATAATGTTGCCTACAACGTAAACAATGAATTTAACTCTGTAACAGTAGAAGCATTATTTTCGGACAAACAACTTTTCCAAGGGAAAGGTGCAGGAGCTTATCCAACAGCAAGTGCTGTTTTATCCGATATTTCTGCACTTCAATTTGATTATTCCTACGAATATAAAAAATCTCATTCAGTTGATTCTCTTGAATTCAGTAATGATCTTGAATTAAAAATATATGCCGGATCCACTTCCATTGAAAATTTAGAGATTTTTAATTGGTTAGAAAAAGAAGAAACTTTTCAAGGGAAAGATTATGCTTATATTACAGGTAAAATAAACCTAAAAAATATAATCGGAATTGACTTCAACAAAAAGCACGATGTATTTTTTGCGGTATTACCAGAATAAGTGAATTTATAAAATAAAATTATGAAAAACGAACCTTTAGCATGGTACATTGCAGGTCCATTAATTGGATTAATAGTACCGTTATTATTGCTATTAAAAGAAAAACAATTTGGAATTTCTTCCTCCTATCGTTTTTTAATTTCTGGATTTACGAGAAAAATTGGTTATTTTAATTATAATCGCGAACAAGATACTTGGCAATTTTATTTTGCGATTGGCTTGGTATTGACTGGATTGTTTTATAATTGGAATGGATATGATTTGAATGCATTGAAAACCACCGTTGGTGGTTTTGGTGGTGGAGACGTAAAGCATTACATCTCGACGAGTGGTTTTTATGACCTATCCAATTGGGCTATCTTTCTTTTTGGTGGAGTATTGATTGGGTTTGGATCTCGTTACTCCAATGGCTGTACTGCAGGACACTGTATCATGGGTATGTCCCAATTTTCAAAAACATCCTTTATTGCAACGATTGGATTTTTTATTGGTGGTTTAATCGCAACCTACTTTATTATTCCTTATTTATTCTAAAATGAAAAAACTACTTAACATACTATCATTTATTCTTTTAGGAATCTACTTTGCTACGGTATTAACCGAAGCGCAAGCAATTTCGTGGTACCGTATACAAGAAATGTTTTATTTTAAATCATTCCATATGTATGGATTACTTGGTTCAGCAATTGCAACCGGTGCATTAAGTCTTTGGATTATTAAAAAATTTAACATTAAAAGTGTAAATCATAACCCAATCGAAGTCAAGGATAAACCTTTTCAATGGAAAGCAAATTTCGGTGGAGGGATAATTTTTGGTTTAGGTTGGGGACTTACAGGTGCTTGTTCTGCGCCATTATTTATATCTTTAGGAATAAATTGGAAAATCGGCATCCTACTACTGATAGGTGCATTAGCTGGAACCTATTTATATGGAATATTAAAAGACAAATTACCACATTAATATGGCATTAACACTTACACGACTAAACGATAAAATGGCTTTCGAAGCGACAAGCGACGAAGGTGCTAAAATTCAATTTGATTGTAATCCTGCAATTGGCGGCGAAGGTTTAGGAATTAGACCAATGGATGGTTTAGCATCTTGTGTTGCTGCGTGTGCGAGTATCGATATCGTTTTGATTTTAAAGAAAAAACGTATTGAACTAAAAAAATACGAGGTAGAAATCAACACTATTAAGAAAGACGCAGTACCTTCTCCATTTAGTGAAATCCACTTAATTTTTCACATTTCACCAGAAGATCCAATTGAACAAGTATCCAAAGCGGTAGCATTGGGTGTAGAAAAATATTGTTCTGTTTCTGCGAGTTTAGATCCTACGATTCAGATTACACATACAGTTGTTCAAGATTAATCATTTAAAGAATCACCCTCTTTTCACCTCCCACGGGACGGAAGTTTAAAATTTGTCAGATGAAAAAAGATTATTTAAAAACGGCTCAAAAAGAAACAGTTGCGATTCGTAAACACATTGACCGTACGTATCAAAAAGAACATTCCAATCCACTTTATTTAACAAGTAGTTTCACGTTTGATTCTGCTGAAGAAATGGCCGCAGTTTTTGCAGATGAGCAAGAAGGTAATATATACTCCCGTTATTCAAATCCAAATGTTCAGGAATTAATTGACAAGGTCGCAATTTTAGAAAATGCAGAAAGTGGATGGGCTACATCTTCCGGTATGGCCGCAGTTTTTACTACTTTCGCTGCATTACTTCAATCTGGAGACCACATTATTTCGAGTCGCTCTGTCTTTGGTTCTACCCATCGTCTATTTACCGAAATTTTTCCAAAATGGGGAATTACAACAACCTATGTGGATGCGTTGGATTATGAAGGGTATAAAAATGCAATTCAAGAAAACACTAAAATTTTATATTTAGAGACACCCTCCAATCCAGCATTAGAAATTATTGATTTGGAAGTTGTTGGTGATATTTGTAAAAATGCCCATATACTTTTTGCAGTAGATAATTGTTTTGCAACACCCGTTTTACAAAGACCAATTGACTTAGGCGCACATATCTCTATTCATTCTACAACAAAATTCATGGATGGACAAGGTCGTACATTGGGAGGTTTGATTCTAGGTAGTAAAGAAATAATCGCAAAAATTGAAGCCTTTGCTAGACATACAGGGCCTGCTTTAAGTCCTTTTAATGCTTGGGTAATTTCCAAATCGATTGAAACACTTTACTTACGTGTGAACCACATGAGTAATACTGCCCATGAAATCGCTAAAAAATTGGAAAATCATGCAGCAATCTCCTTTGTAAAATATCCTTTTTTAGAAAGTCATCCAAATTATGTAACTGCTAAAAAACAAATGTTTGGTGGTGGTGGTATAGTTACTTTTGAAATTAAAGGAGGATTAGAAGCAGGAAGAAATTTCTTAAATAAATTACAATTATTTTCATTGACACCTAACTTAGGAGATGCTAAAAGTATTGCAACGCATCCAGCGTCCACTACCCATTCTAAACTAAAACCAGAAGAGCGTTTAGCTGTTGGAATTACAGATGGATTGGTTAGACTTTCGATTGGTTTAGAACATATAGATGATATTTGGGAAGATATCCAACAAGCATTATCTTAGATGATTAAAGTTAATTTAATTCAAAAATTAAAGAAAGCTATGCTCATTCTTGCAGGTATTGTGCTGATTTTGTTTATCAGTGGTTGTATTTTTATGAATCAAGCTAAATTTGGTAAACACCCTTCCGGCAAACGTTTAGAGTTGGTAAAGCAATCTCCAAACTGGCGAGATGGAGCATTTCAAAATTTAAGTCCTACACCTGCCTTAACGGAAGGAGTTTCGTTTTTTAAAGTTTTTTCCCAATTCTTTTTCGGAAAGAAAATAGATGTAAAACCAACAAAACCAATTCCAAGCGAGAAAGTGGATTTGTTACATTTAGATCCGGCAAAAGATGTATTAGTTTGGTTTGGACATTCCTCCTACTTTCTTCAATTAGATGGTATTACATTTTTGGTTGACCCAGTATTAAGTGGAGCAGCATCTCCCGTTTCCTTTACAACAAATGCTTTTGCAGGGACGGATCGTTACAAAGTAGAAGATCTACCTAAAATCGATTTCTTGTTAATTACCCACGACCATTGGGATCACTTAGATTATGAAACTATCCTTCAATTAAAATCAAAAGTAGATCAAATTGTTTGTTCCCTTGGAACAGGCGAACATTTGGAATATTGGGGATTTGATACTGCGAAAATTTCAGAAAAAGATTGGAATGAAACCGTAAAATTTCCAAAAAATGTTACGATACATACTGCACCAGCACGCCATTTTTCAGGTAGAGGTTTCAAACGAAATCAAGCTTTATGGACATCCTATATATTAGAAGTCAACGACAAACGTATTTTCATTGGTGGAGATAGTGGATACGATACGCATTTCAAGCAGATTGGAGAAAAATTCAAGTCGTTTGATTTAGCAATCTTAGAAAATGGTCAATACAATAAAAACTGGAAATACATTCACATGATGCCGGAAGAGGTTTTGAAAGCAGCAAAAGAATTAAATACTAAAATCTTGTTTCCAGTGCATTCGAGTAAATTTGCACTTGCAACTCATCCTTGGTACGAACCATTAGAGACAATCACTTCTCTTCCAAAAGATACTTCTTTTACCATAATCACACCTAAAATTGGATCAATAACTTCACCAACAAATAGTACTCAAGTATTTGATAAATGGTGGAGATAAAAAAGAAACTCTAAATAAATAAAACAAAGGTATTTTAACACAAAGACTCAAAGGCAAGTTTGAAATGCTTTCGATTTGGAGTTCACGGAGTTTTTGACTGCGTTAATACTCAAAACAATTCCAACAAATCCTCTTGACTTAAGGATTTCAGTATCGATGCTTCCGTTTGAATAATATCTGATGCAATTTCTTTTTTGGTCGCTTGTAGGTTTACAATCTTTTCTTCGATAGTTCCAGGTGTGATTAATCGAACTGCGACTACATGTTTATCTTGTCCAATTCGGTAACAACGATCTATTGCTTGATTTTCCACAGCAGGATTCCACCATGGATCCACTAGGTACACATAATCTGCTTCCGTCAAGTTTAATCCTGTCCCACCAGCTTTCAAACTAATGAGGAAAACTCGGATATCATCGTTATCTTGAAAGTCATCCACGATTTCTTCCCGTTTTTTGGATTGACCTGTAAGGTAAGCAAATGAAATCGCTTCTTGTTCTAACTCTGTTTTAATTAAGTCGAGCATACCAACAAACTGACTGAATACTAAAATCTTATGGTAGTGGTGTTTTTCTTTGATTTCTTCCATGAGAACACGGATTTTAGCCGATTCATTCCCATAATATTCTTCCTCGTTTAATAGTGCTGGAGAATTACAAATTTGGCGCAATTTCGTTAAAGCAGCTAAGACATACATTGAATCCATGAATTTCTTTTTCGCTGTCGATGCTTGCAAATAATCGCGCATTTCTTTTTTATAACTTTCGTAAACATCCCTTTGCTCCTTCCCCATTTCACAATACAATACCATTTCCGTTTTATCTGGAAGTTCAGTCGCTACTTGTGCTTTTGTTCTTCGAAGTACGAAAGGATTGATTTTACGTTGTAATTCCTGTGCGCGTTCTATGTCTTTGTATTTATCAATTGGTGTAGAAAACTCTTCTCTAAAATGGGTTTGTGTTCCTAGTAAACCTGGACAAGCAAAGGATAATTGTGCATATAAGTCAAACGTATTATTTTCAATCGGTGTTCCAGTCATCACAATTTTATTACGCGATTTCAATAAACGTACCGATTTATAGCGTTGCGAATCTGGATTTTTTATTGCTTGTGATTCATCCAAGAAAATGTAGTTAAACATAAATTCTTTTAGATGGTATACATCCGACAATAGAGTTCCATAAGAAGTAATCACCACTTCATAGTTGGCTAAATCATGGATATTTTTCTCCCGATCTGCGCCATAAATAGTGTGTACTTTTAAACTAGGAGCAAATTTTTGCAGTTCTTGTTGCCAGTTAAAAATTAAGGAAGTAGGAACGACAACTAAATTTGTATTCTTGTCTTTGTGTTTCCTTTGGGTTAATATAAAAGCAATGATTTGAATGGTTTTACCTAAGCCCATATCATCCGCCAAACAACCACCAAAATTAAATTCATCTAAGAAATTTAGCCAATTCAAACCATCTTTTTGGTAGGAACGTAACTCTGCATTTAACTCTTTAGGTACTTTGACTTCTTTTATTGATTTAAAAGAAGTTACTTTATCTTTTAAACTCTGAATTTCCGTTTGTGCTTCCAGGGATAAAACTTCTTTATCGTATACTTCATCGATGTAGGTGAAATTTATTTTAGAAGTTCGAATATGGTCTTTAACCACCTCTCCAGCACGAAGATATTTGGAGAATTTTTCGATCCATTCTTGCGGTAAAATTCCGATGGTTCCGTCACTTAAAGTGATAAACCTCGTCTTGTTTTTTACCGCTTTTTGGAGTTGTTTAAGCGGTACTAACTGATTTCCGAAACTCAATTCAACAGATGTATCGAACCAATCGATTCCACTTGTAACCGTTACTCCTACCTTCGCTTTGTGTTGGTTATACTTATTTTCTTTGATCTCATTAAAACCAAGAATCGTATACCCTAAATCACGCCAATCTTCAAATACATTTAAAAACCAACCTTCCTCTAAAAATATGCGTTTGGGAAGGTAAAAAAATTCTTGTCCCTCTTGCTCAGCGAAGGAATAATGTTGGCGTTGCAAAACTGAAATCATGTGATACTCCTCCTCTAACTCTCTTGCAAGTTGGTATTCATCTCCATAACTATCTTTCAGGTAAACCTGTTTTTTGGATAGAATTGGAATTTCATGGTTCCCATATTTAAATGCAGGAGTTAGTAATATATGCGCTTCTTCTTCCGAAATATAGATGATTTTTTCCAAGGTATTATCGATGATAAACTCTTTCTGCATCGCGGGCGGAGCCTTTCTAACGAAGGTATATTCGATTCGGACAGACTTTTCAATGGAATCTAATATTTCATGTTGAAATTCAGCAAATTTAGAAGCATGAATTAATAACTTGGAACCTTGTTTTTTAAAATAATGTAGGAAATTTAATAGTGCTAATGAATCCACTAAATAATAACACCCATTTTCCACTAAAAAATATTCCATTTTCAGTGTCAACTGCGCAATTGGAAGTCGTCGACCTCGAATATATACCTGGGGTTTGATTTCATAAAATGCATCTTTCAAATCTACTTTCAACGAAAAATCGATTGGAGCATTTTCTAGAACTATTTGTTCAATAGAAGAAGAAGTGATGTTATCTGATTTTTTTCGATTATGGCGATACACACTTAATTTCAAAGGATTGCGAATAATCTCTTTAATTGCTTTTAATTCTTTACGCTGTTGAACATCCCGAGAAACACGGTAAGAAGACATCTGTTTTATTGCCGCATGAAACTTTACCTCTTTTATACTTTCTGCATCTAATAATCTTCCATCTGCATCCAAAGGAGTAATAGGATTTTTTATTTTTCCTTCTTTCGAAAGTTGCGCTGTATGTACTTGAACATGTAACGAATCTTGGTATGAATTATAACTTAACACTATGAATTCACTCGAGATTAATTGACTTTCTGAGGCTTGTTTAAAATTTAAAGTAGGTGAAAATATCGTTTTAAAGCGATCAAAAGCACTTCGATTGATAGGAATTAATCCTTTCTTTTTAAGTTTTATTTCTATGGATTGTTCCCGAATAGTAAATGGTACTTCAAAATAATCATCCAAATTTGGTTCATTTTCAAGTCCGTATTCTTTGGCACCAACTTCCAATTCTTTTTTACGGTAATAAGAATCAAAGTAGATGCGAAAATTTCTAAATTCCTTTATTAGGTATAATGCTTGAGCTTGATGTTCGCACATCTTTGTCTTGACTTTCGCACAACGACATGTAAGTTTTAGTGTATTTGAATCCGTATTTAAATCAATGGTTACCGGTGAAAGTTTTGTTTGGTAATCAAACGCAACCTCTAAGTGATTAAGGTAACACGTTAAATGATAAAAAGTAAGATTATAAGGTGTTTTATATTCTTGAAGTCCAAACGAATTACGGTAAAAAAAATCGTAATCTAGTTTATAGACTTCAAAATCGTGGATAAAATAATCAAAAGGATGTGCTTCGTTGGGATGTGTAAGAATTTCCATGTAGGATTACATTCCAGGTAAACCTTTCATTCCCATACCTTTCAATTTACTCATCATCCCCATCATATTTTTCGGATTACTCATCATTTTCATCATCTTGCGTGTATCTTCAAATTGTTTTAATAATTTGTTGACTTCAACCACATTAAGACCTGAACCTTTAGCAATACGATTTTTACGTTGTCCATTAATGATAGCAGGATTGGTACGTTCTTGTGGTGTCATAGAAAGTATGATAGCTTCGATATGTTTAAACGCATCGTCTTTAATATCCACATCTTTCATTGCTTTCCCCATTCCAGGAACCATTCCCATCAAATCTTTTACATTCCCCATTTTTTTGATTTGCTGTAATTGACCTAAGAAGTCATTCAAATCAAATTGGTTCTTTTCAATTTTGCGTTGTAATTTACGTGCTTCTTCTTCACTGAAATTTTCTTGTGCTTTCTCTACTAATGAGATAACATCCCCCATTCCAAGAATACGATCCGCCATACGCGCTGGATAGAATACATCAATTGCATCCATTTTCTCACCAGTACCTACGAATTTAATTGGCTTATTGACAACTGCTTTAATCGAAATCGCAGCTCCACCACGTGTGTCACCGTCTAATTTCGTTAAAACAACTCCGTCGAAATTGATTTTATCATTGAAGGCTTTTGCTGTATTTACTGCATCTTGACCAGTCATGGAATCCACTACAAAAAGTGTTTCCGTTGGATTAATCGCCAATTTTACTTGCTCGATTTCATCCATCATTTTTTCATCCACTGCTAAACGTCCTGCAGTATCGACGATTACTACATTAAATCCATTACTGCGCGCATGAATAATAGCGTTTTTAGCAATCGTAACCGGATTTTTTTCTTCTTTATTAGAGAACACCTCAATACCAAGTTGGTCTCCCAACACATGTAACTGATCAATTGCAGCAGGACGATAAACATCACATGCAACTAATAATGGTTTCTTTCCTTTTTTTGTTTTTAAGTAATTTGCTAATTTCCCAGAAAAAGTTGTTTTACCAGAACCTTGTAAACCAGACATTAAGATTACACCAGGATTCCCTTGAAACTTAATTTCTTCTTCGTTTCCACCCATTAATTCAATCAATTCTTCATGACAAATTTTCGTCATTAATTGACCTGGGGAAATCGCAGTTAATACGTTTCTACCAATTGCTTTTTCTTTTACTTTAACCGTAAACTCTTTTGCAGTTTTAAAATTAACATCGGCGTCGAGTAAGGCTCTACGAACTTCTTTTAATGTTTCAGCAACGTTAATTTCAGTAATTTGTCCCTGTCCTTTTAATACTTTAAAGGCTCTCTCAAACTTATCCGTTAAATTTTCAAACATAGCATGGTAATTTTAGAGTGCAAAGGTAATG
>CANFHU010000007.1 GCA_947446925.1 Flavobacteriia bacterium | reverse complement strand
TTGACACCTATTCAAATGCATTTACAAAATAGAATCAAAATAAAAACTTATAAAAAACAAATATCCCAGTAAACACGTGTTTACTGGGATATAATTATGTATTTTAGTCTTTAATAATCTGTATCGCTTATTTAGGACTAGTCAAATTCGTGTTTTAAAAATTCGTTTGTCATCGTAAATAAAAGTTTAGTAAATAAAATAGTCCATAAAACAAAGCACTTAATCCGATAGAATAAAGTGAAAATGGATAAATATTTTTTAGATAATACCAAAAAGGTGTAATTCGATACCAATCTAAAGAATCATCGAAGATAGAATCTCTATCCTCATTTATCACACGATTTGGACCCCATTCTTTTTCATCCATCGGATTACATGCGATATCTTCTTCTAAAATATCTTCTTGAATCAAGCATCGATCTATTACTAGTTTTCGTATTTGAACAATATAATACAAATCCATTGCATACAAATTTGCAAGTATCGGGAGTATGAAACAGGTTCCTATATTGACTTCGATGAAGAAAACTACAAAAAATAGAAATAATTGAAAATAAAAAGGAACTCCGTTTGGTAATGGAATCTTTCCAAAGACTTTCCCAAATCGTTTGTGTAATTCTAACTTTCTTAAGTAATAAACTGATTTGTCTAATTCATTTTCTGTCATAAGAGTTGAGTTTTTGATAATTATTATTCCTAACAACGAAATCCAATTTTCCCATTGGATTTTAATAAACCATCTTCTTGCAATATCGTTTCAATTTCATTTTGATTTAGTTCGCCTAATTCGCTTAATAATTCCATTTTAAGTTCGCAGTTTATTAATTGTGCAGGAGTCCAGTCGGATTGAATAATTTGTTTAGAAAATGCTTTTGAAATTCGTTGATTTATTGGGGAAGCATGCATTAATATTTCTCTAACTTCTAAAGATGGAAAATCAATTTTTGATTTAAATAAAAATCTTCTTTCGAATGCTTTATCCATATTTTTCTCCATATTGGTTGTCGCAATTAATATCCCTTTGAAGTTTTCTAATAATTCTAAAATCTGCGCTTGTAGTTGATTTGAGAAGATGTCATTACTTTGGTTAACAGCAACGCGTTTATTCATCAAACCATCTGCTTCATTCAAAAGAAGTATTACAGGACGGTCTGTTTCTCGTGCTAAAGTATGATATGCTTTAAAAAGTTGTTTCATGTTTTTTTCTGATTCACCAATCCATTTCGAAACGATTTTGGTATAATCTACATGCATCAAAATTGCATTTGTATTTTTTGTCAATTGATATACAAATTCTGTTTTTCCAGTGCCCGAAGGACCAAATAATAAAGTAGTCAATGAATGCTGCAAGTGTTTTTTAGCGTGAATGATTCCTTCTAGCGAATCGAAAAGTTTTCTGTTTGAAGCATTGTAATGTAAAGTGATTGGTTTGATGTCGTTTGAATCGATTAAAGAATAAAAATCATACTGTTTAGTTTTTAGTTCTTCTAAAATTGGCACATCCACTCCGTTCATTAACATGACACATCTTTTAGTTGGTGCAATTCTAGCACAAATTCCATTCTCAATTTTTACGTTTAACAATTCTTGCTCCATATTTTTCCCTTCTTGGTCTATAAACAATTGTGTTATTTGATAATGTTCAGTAGGGGATAATTTAATTTCACTTAAGAAAACAGGATGATCATTTTCTAAAAAATGACTAACAACATAAAGTAAAATTTTTATTTCTAGATCATTTATTTTGTTGCTAATTATAAAGTCTAAAAATGTGTTTTGAAAGTTTTTTCCAAAAAATGCATGCTTAAAATCAAGAAATTTTTTCGCATTGGTGTTTGCTAAAAAGAAATTGAAAAGTAGATATCCTTCCTTATAAAAGAGGTTTAGTTCACTTTCCTCAACATTGGAGGATTGATTTAATTCAACCGATAAGGAGGAACTATTTCTCCCAATTTTGAGTTTTATTTTACCCGATTTTAAATTTAAAAACAAACATTTTAGATTGGTTAAAGAATGACCATTAAAAAAGTTTTCGTTTAAACAAATGGTTTCTTGGTTTGCCAGTTTTTGAATTGCTAACTTTAAACTTGACACACTATTTTTCTGGATACTATTCATAGAGTTGGATTTATATATGATTAATATTGAGTAAATTACTAATGATTTTGTATTCTTTTAAAACCGTTAGAATCGGTTTAATCTATTATTTTAGATAAATCAGGAAATAGAATACGATTTTTGAACTTAAATAAGTCTAATATATATTTGCACTATTAATCTATACTATATATTCCATACGGATTACTAATACCTTTAAAACTTAAATTACCTCGTTCATCAACGCTAAAAGTAATTTGCCAAGGGATTAATGCATCCCCAGTTTCGGGATCTGTAGTTTGATATTGAAATCCAAGAACGTCTTTATCGTCAAGTATGTTTTTTAAACCGTGCTCTAAAATATAAATAGCAAATTCATATTCCTCAAAAGAAGATCCTTTAGAAATGGAATCAAATTTTACTTTATCTAATGTCGTTTTACACTTTGTCTTTAAAGTGTCTATTTCAACACCAAGAGTAACGATGGAATCATTTTTTATTTCTTGACTTAATCCAGTGAATGAAATACTCGAAGAAAGGATGAATAAAACTAACATATACTTGAATTTGTTAGACTGATTGTTTTTGACATAAAAATCAAATGGGACATTTGTTGACAATATCAACTTACTTTTACTTTTCATAATCTTTTATTTTAAGAGTGAATATTCGCTTCTTAAATAGATAACTAACAAAAGATAATTTTTGTGACAGAATTTTTAATGTTTTTAAAAACTACTTTAATAACGAGTAATTCTTTAATATATTTATTGTGATTTTGAATTTCAGAAAGGAGCAGAAACTAAATGGATTTCTTTAATATAGAGAGAGGGTTTAATTTATTAAATCAGAATGTTTCAATTTTTACTTTGTTAAAATCAACTTTTAATTTTCTGCATAAATCTGTATATAATCCCCCTTTTTCCTCCTCTAATATATTATCCTTTTATTATTTTCTAAAATAATTGAAATTTTCTCATCAAACATTTAATCAGTTTGTTACGTTTCAAGACCTAACATTACCTCTTTGCGAAAAAATTATTTAATAGAATAAGTTTTGAATTGTGGGCTAGATGTGGGCTAAGTGTTAAAATAAAAAAGCGTAATCTCTTTTATTTTAAGTGATTACGCTTTGATAATTGCTTTAAAGTGGAGCTGGAGGGGGTTGAACCCTCGTCCAAACATAGAATTTTCAAGGCTTCTACATGTTTAGTTTTTGGTTAATTTTCGATTGTACAACGGACAAAAACACCCAATATACAACTTATCTTCTGTTGTCTTATGCCTTCCACGAAGTAAGGTTGGCACCAGTCTTAAATGAATGATTCTCCCGAGTTCCATGCCTAAAAGACGGAGGCAGCGGAGGGAGAACTTGTTCCGCCTACTATGTTTCAGCTGGAATTAAGCTTTATCTATCTAATAGATTAAGCAGCAAGTGCGTATGACGTGTTGTCAATTATAGTTCGAGACAGGATATTAAAGAGCTCCACCTCAACGCTCTACATGCTTACACTTGACTATCGCTTATGCTGTCAAATCCAATACAGCCCCAGTATTGTTTTACAAAGATAAGATAAAAGACTTTTAGATAAAAGACTTTTAGACAAAAGATGAAAGACTAGTAGATAAAAGAAATTAAATTCACCAAAGTATTTTCAAATTAGTATTTTTGTTCAAATGCAAAAAAAACACATACTTTTCGTTTCTTACGATGGAATGACAGATTCCCTTGGTCAATCACAAGTTATACCGTACATCATTGAACTAAGTAAAAAAGAATTTAAATTTAGTCTAATAAGTTTTGAAAAAGAGACTAATTATAATAAGTTTAAAGATACAGTCAAGCGGCTTTGCAGTGAAAATAATATCGAATGGCATCCTAAAAGTTATACTAAAAAACCACCTATTTTAAGTACAATTTGGGATATTTTTAGAATGTATCAAGAAACAAAAACGATACACAAAAAATCGCCAATTGATATAATTCATTGTAGAAGTTATCAAGCTGCATCCATCGGTCAACGAATGCAATCAAAATCTAATATTCCATGGTTGTTTGACATGCGTGGGTTTTGGGCAGATGAACGAGTAGATGGAGGTATATGGAAGTTATCGAATCCAATTTTTAAATTTATTTATAATTTCTACAAGAAAAAAGAAATCGAATTTCTCATCGATGCCGGAGCTGTAATTTCTTTAACTGAAAATGGAAAGGAAGAAATTTTATCTTGGCAACACAAACAAACAACACCTCTAGCTTTACGCCAAAAAAAATTAGATATTTCGGTAATTCCTTGTTGTGTGGATACAGAACTTTTTAATCCTGAGAAAGTTACTTTTGATCGCCAATCGGAGTTAAGAACAAGTTTAAATATTCAAGCAGATCAATTTGTGCTAGGATATGTTGGTTCCATCGGTACGTGGTACATGTTGCCCGAGATGCTTGATTTCTTTCAAGTATTAGAAAAATCGAATCCAACTGCTTTATTTTTATTTATTAGTAATGAGGGGGACAAGGTGAAAGAACTCGCTGCGCAAAAAGGAATTTCGCAAGATAAAATTCGTGTTGTTTCTTGTTTGCATAGTCAGGTAGCAAGTTATATTTCACTATTTACCGCTTCTATTTATTTTATTATACCAGCATATTCCAAAAAAGCATCGTCTCCAACCAAACAGGCAGAATTAATGTCTATGGGAATTCCAGTAATTTGTAATGCTGGGGTAGGAGATTCTGATTTAATTGTCCAAAAACACAACGCAGGTTGGGTGGTTGATAATTTTACGGAAGCGAATTACCAGCTAGTTGTTGATGCAATCGAAAAAAGTGATTTTACTGAATTTTCAGAAATATCTCAAAACTGTAAAGAGATTTTTGCACTTGAAAAAGGGGCGGAAATCTTTGAAAAATCCTACGTAAGAATTTTAGATCAACAGAAATAGGTTAGGGTCTAATACCATTTATATTATACCCTAACATCTATTAGTTATTCAATTTCCCTTGCGAAATCCAGCAGTTTAATTTTTGAATGGTACCTGTCGGTAATTTTCCTGCGGGTGGCATAGAGCCGTTATTCATCGCATTTAGGGAACTAGAAGCGTATTTCGCAACATTTGCATACGTACTCAAATTAATACCTGCACTTGCTTGATTAGCATTATGACAGCTTATACAATTTGCACTCATGATAGGTGCTATATCGGTTTTGTATGAAATAGCGACACAATCTGCAGTGGAAAGTGTTGTGCTTGCTGAGGTTGTTTTGGTACAAGAAGTAGCAATAAATAAGGATGAAATCCCTAAAAATAGAAGATGGAGTTTTTTCATAATTGTCAATTTAGTAATAGTAATATGGATTAACGTTTAATTTACTTTATTATTGTATTACAGGTTCCGCGTACATCGGATTCCCGATAAAAGTATAATCGCTCAATGTTTTCAGAAAAACGATAATTGCTTGTTGTTCTTCTTTGGAAAGATTCAACCCGTTTTTTAAGGAAGTATCTAAAGTAGGGGAGTCTTGAATACCATTAGATTTAAAAGTGAGTACTTGTTCTAAATTAAATAAGCGACCATCGTGCATATAGGGGTAGGTAAATTCAACGTTGCGTAGTGTCGGTACTTTAAATTTACCCCTATCCGCTGGATCTTGCGTAACTTTTTCGCGACCAATGTCTTTGAAATTCGATTCCAAACCAGTGTTTCGATAAGAATAATCCGTGAAAAGCGGTTCGGTATGGCAATTAGCACATTTAGCTTTAAACAATTCATAACCTTGTTGTTCTTGGTTTGTAAAACTCGTTTTTCCTGCCATTACTTGATCGTATTTCGCATTAGAGGAAATAAGCATGGATGTAAATTGTGCTAGTGCGTGTAAAAGTTTTTGGTCATTAATCGTTTCAACGCCAAATGCTTCCTTAAATTTTTTCTTGTAAAATGAATTTTTGTTGAGTTTGATGACCAAATTTGCCATTGTTTCTCCAAGTTCATGTTCACTCGTTAAAGGTACAAGTGGTTGTACTTCAATGTGGTTTACTCCGCCATCCCACATAAAAGAGGTCGACCAAGCAAGATTCATCAACGCAGGAGCGTTTCGTGTTCCAAATTTTTTATCAACTCCTTTACTCAATGGAATATTATGATCAGCAAAACCATGTGCTTGTGCATGACACGAACTACAAGAAATAGAACTGTCAAGGGATAAAATGGGGTCATAAAATAAATAACGTCCTAGTTCAAATCCTTTTTCTGTAAGTGGATTATTTTCGAAGTTATAATGTGGTGATGAAAATTGTTCCGGTTGATTAAATCTGAAAGCATCTTTTGTAATTGGAGATATCACCACTTCTTTTTTACAACTCACTAAAAAAAGTGTAAAAGCAAATAAAATTAGAATTTTTCGCATTGTAGTTAACAAATAAAAAAGGCTGTTCCACAGAACAGCCTTTAGAATTAATTATTTAACACTTTTAACTTGAAACGAATACATTGGATTAGCAAAGAATCCTAGTCCTCCGTCGCCTAAAGCCATTAATTTAGCGGCAGCACCTGGCATATGCACCATGTTTAATGTTTTTACACTTGGAGCGGAATGCCACAATAATCCTGGATTCACTTCAACACCTACAGTACTTGTTTGGTCTTTTGTTACGGTCAACGCAGTTGCTCCTTCAAATACCATTGTACGTTTAGTAACAATATTATCAGCACCACTAAATCCGCCTAGATGGAATGCAAACATTTTATCTGCTTTGTTGTCTTTGTATGTACCCTCTGCTTTTAACATGATGTAACCACTATTCCAATCCCAATACATATCGTTTGTAGATGATAACGCTCCTGTTTGCGCACCAGATACATTTCTAGCACTATCCACACCAATAGTATATTCCATTTGCGTATAAGTGCCTGCAGGTAAATCAGAGAAATTTAATTTTAATGAACCTGGTGTTGCTAAATCAACTATATGGTAGCTTTCACTTTCTGTCCAATAGGTACCATCCGCTTTTTTAAATTTCACGTTAGAAATAAAATATTTGAACTTGGAGAACGTTAACGTATCTCCTTTCATAGGATGAACTACTGGCGACCCAATCGCTAACGTTTGCTCATTCATCATTCCAAACTTGTGGGATAATTCAACGGATACAGAACCATTACCAACTGCAGACGGAGTAGGTGTTACTGTCTCTTCTTTTTTACAAGATGTTAATCCTAAGATTAATGCTGCAACTGCAGCGATAGATAATTTAATTGTTTTCATGTTGGGTTTATTTTAGTTTTATTTATTTTTTTATATTTTTTTCCGTCATACTTCGACTATGCTCAGTCCGACATTTAAATTGTCAAACTGAGCTTGTCGATTTAGTCAGACTGAGTTTGACGAAGTCTATTCAATAATCAATTTTTGAACATGTGTACCAGCTTCCGAAGTCGCGTATACAAAATACACTCCTTTTTCGAATGTTGTATTTACTTCGAATTGTGTTGTATTTACCTTTTCGATTTCTTTCACTAACATCCCTAATTCATTGTATATACGAATGTTGTTTACTAGCGTAGAAGTATTAACCGTAAAGTTTCCTTTACTCGGATTTGGGTATACTTGGAACTTTGTTTCAGTAGATAATTCTGAAATACTAGCACAAGTTTCTTTTATTAAAACAATAGAATCTCTACTTGTAACTCCATTTTTATCTGTAATTTCTACCCAGTAGTTACCTTTTGATAAATCTGCAAGAATCGTATTTGTTGTATCTCCTGTACTCCATTTGATTTTGTATGGTGCAGCTGGAGTAGTAAAGATTGTTCCTCCTGTGAATGCGATTGTTAATTGACCCGCTTTATTATCACAAGCAGCAGCTTTCACTTCTTGGAATGCCACATTGATTGGTAATTCAGACAATGCGTTGGAATAGATACAGTTGTTTTCAGTAGTTACAAATACTCTTTCACCAGCAAAACCGATTTTGTTAACGTCTGTGAAGCTTGGTAAGTTGAATTGGTTTCCACCTCTTTCCCATGTTTTACCTTCGTCAGATGTTGCTAACAAACCACCTTTGTAAGAAGCAAATACATACCCACCGTAGTTACCTAATGCTTGGATAGCATCCCCGTCCAAGCCTAATAATGTTGTATGATCAATGGATGTTTCAGCAGTTGCTTTCCAGTCGATGTTGTTGATGTCCGAAACATAAACACCACCATGATGCGCACCTACATAAACATTTGTACCCAATGCGGTAATACTTGTTAAATGATCTGTTGGTAGATTTTTATTGATGTCTTTCCATTCACCGCTACCTTCTGGTTTCACAAAAGCACCTTGACCATGCGCTGCTAAGAATACTTGACCTCCTAAGAATGCTAACGAAACTGGTTCAGATCCATTTGGTAAACCTGCTTGAATTAATTTCCAATCCGCAGTTCCATTTGTTTCATATACATTTCCAGTACTACAAATTACATAGACATATCCTTTAGAAGCAAATAATTTTCTTACGGCCATGTTCGTTAAACCTTTATTGAATGCATTCCAAACTTTACCAGAGTCAGCACTTACAAAAACACCTGCATTTTCTGTAACTGCAAATACTTTAGAACCAAATATTGCTAAGTCATTTACATGCAAACTGTCGGTTAACCCTTTATTTGCACGTGAGTATGAAGTTGCAAGATTTTTAGTTACAAAAACACCTTTTTCAGTAGCAACATAAATCAAAGGAGAGCCGTTAGTCGCTAAAGCAGAAGTTTTTAAATTGTTAAATCCTGTATTCGCTTCTCCCCAAGCAAAAGGAACGGTTCCTACAATTTTAAAAATTCCTTTATTTTCTGTTCCTGCAATTCCTGATTTTTTAAAAAGCGTAACCACATTAACATTAACATCAGTAGGTAAACCATCATTTAATTCCATCCAGAAAATTTGATTGGAGGAAGAACCTTGTACACCTTTGTTTGTTGCGACATACCAAAATCCACCATTGTTCGAAATTGAATTTATGACCCCATTGGAAGGTGTAGATACTTTGTTATATAGTGCAGTAATCGATGTTTTAGCAGCACTCAATACGAATAATCCTGAAGCGTTTGCAAGCATTAATTCGTCGGTACTTTTATTGTACGAAAAGGAAGCTTTACCAAGTACGTTTTCTGTATTGGTGTCATTTAAAGCAGTCCAATTCGCTCCTTGGTTGTCGGAGTAATAAACACCTTTTCCTTCTACTAATACAAAAACTCTTGAGCCAGCTAATTCAATTCCAGCAACTTTTTTCCCAGCAAATGCAAGCCCTGTAACTTCTGTCCAGTTAGCTCCTAAATCGGTTGATTTAAAGATTTTACCTGTACTAGTACCTGCAAGCAAGGTGTTTGCATCCAATGCACTCACAGATGTAATGTTTAAATCTGTTAACCCTTTATTGATTTTTACCCAATAGCGGTCTGAACCAACATATCCTGAAAAACGGAAGATTCCACTATCTGCAGTTGCTGCAATCGCATATTTTCCTGTGTGTGCTAAGGAAACGATTTTCCCGCTTTTTAAACCTACAGGTTTAGCGGACCAATTTGAAAGGATAGAGTCATTTACAGTTGCACCTTTTGTCCAGGTTGCAGCATATACACCTCCGTTTGCGGTACCAACATAAATCGTATCTTTTTGTATTACGTAGGAAGTAACTGTTCCACCTCCATAAGGTCCTTTAGAACCAAAGTGTGCGAATGCAGAAGTAGCTGTAAGTGCTACTGCTGTTAGCGCCAAGGATAATTTAGTAATTGTTTTTTTCATTTTTAAGTTTATTATTTAAGTTTTTCAATGTGATTTCGACTCCGCTCAACCTGATATTGAAAAAGTGTTTAGATTTCGACAGGCTCTCGAAGTCAATTGTTTTTTGCTTTTTGTTCGATCCATTCTAAGATGAGGTCCGTCGTACATTTACCCAGTTTACCATTTGGTGGCATTGGGTTTGTAATGGAAGTCATCGAAGTATAGAGCAAACTTGCCTTTGGATGCACGGTGTCTAAATAGCCACTTTTTGAATCCGTTAAATTTGCATAAGCAACAGATGCTTCTAAATTCAACGATCCCGCTGGTTTTGTTCCCGCATGACACCCGGATGTAGCGCAATTCGTATTGAAAATTGGCTGAATGTCTTTTTGAAAAGAAACCGTTGCAGGTGTTGTACAAACATCTTCTACCTTTGCTTTCGTACAAGAAAACAATAAACTCAAAGAAAGAAATACAACGAATTTAGACATGCGATCTGTTTTTAATTTTCGTAAATAAATAGTTTCTGGATGTTTTTCTTCAACGTTTCCACGATTGGCAATGCGTTGTCTGCTTTTGTCTTAACGTGCAAATTCGCATTGTTGGAAAGTTGGATTCCCTCAAACAAGCGATCGTATTCGATCTTCATGTGCACATACCCTACGACATCTTTGTAAATCGTAAAGTTTTGAGCAGGCATTTCAATTTGAGTCAAGTTAGCATTGGTGCCAATTTTGAACTCAAAAGGAATTTTATCCCCTGTTTTAGCAACGGTTGTGTCTATACTTCCTGAAAAATTTAAGAATGCATATCCATCTGGTTGTGCAGAGGAAGAAAGCCACATTTCCGATTGATTTAACAAATTAGTATACCCAGTAGTCGAAGCTTCTAAAGCATTCACGGTTGGAGTTAAGCCTACCTTGAATCGCACAGTTTTATAATTACCAACAGGAACATCGCCAATAATTACACTTTCCGATTCGAACACTTTTAATACACCATTACTTGGAACATTGTAATAAGAACCATCTAATTTAACAAGTTGAATGTCTGAAATATAAAGTTGTGCCATATTCAAGGAAATCATGCGACCATCTGGCATAGCGGTTTCGATTCCGTAGGCATCTACTTCGTTTTCACCGATAAAAGTATGTAAGTGAAATTTTAGTTGCCCAGTTGGTACGGATTCCGTTGAGGTAGTAGGAGTTGGCTCAACTTTTCCGCAAGAAGTAAGAAGTGAGATACTCACTAATACCATTAAAATTCCGAATGTATACTTCATAATTTCGCATTAAAAAGAATAGCTCCAAGAAGCTATCCAGGTTTGATTTAACTTGTTTTGAATTCCTTTCCAATGTTGGTAAATTGGTAATCCTGCTTCAATAGCAATACGATGATTCGCAATGAATCCTTCTTCGAATTGATACGAGAGACCTAGATTTCCTTGCACACGTGTACCGCCATAATTGTTTGGATTTGCAGAAATTTCATTGAAAGCATAGTCGATACTTTTGTCAGAACCATCTAATGCTGACATCCAATTTCCTTCTATACGAATTGTGCTGCCGAAACCTTTCCACCAATTATACCCCAACCAAGCTGTTGTATTTAGTTCATTGCCATACCGATATCCTACTGAGTTTACAAATGGACGAATAGTTCCTTGTGCTTGAACACTATATGCTAGTTTATCTTTTTGATACACAAAGGTGATTCCTGGTTGAAAATCAATCGTTCCAGAACCTAATTGCATCATGTAAGGTAAACGAGAAGTTGGGTAGAACATATCCTCTGCATTTCCTTTTTGTTGAATAGACCCTGTCGGAATAGACGCTCCGAAATTTGCTACAAGTTGTGTACGTTCATTTTTTACAATGCCATATAGTACCTGTAATTTCGTGTCGCCTAAGCCTTGGGTGTTCATCTCCATGGTGGAAGCGGAAGACATAGGTATGCCATTCATCATATGATTATGCCCTGCCAACATGTGCATATCCATCTTCGTTGCAAGGTAGTTAAACATCACCATGGCAGTAAGTCGATCCGTAAGACCAACCATTCCCATTACCATGTGCATGTCCATTTGCATGGAAGGGGTATTTGCAATATAAGAAGTATAGATTGCCAAATCAGCAATTGAATTACTTCCTTGCATGGGTGTTCCCATACCCATTTGCATAAAGCGATAACTCACCATCCATTCATTTTTAGGATGCACATGACTAATCATCACGCTTGCAGGTGTTAAATTACGGATGCAATGGCAAGACACATCGCATGTTGTTGTGTCTTCTTGTGCTACGAACCAATGGCTAATGCACAAAACAAACACAAGGCAAAGTTGTTTGAAAAACATCCTTTGATTGTTTAATTACGAAAAAGGGATTGATTGGATGAACTTCAAAAAATAATTGAGGTTCAAGCCAAGTTTACGTTCTAACAAGAGAACGTAACGCGTATTAAGCATATAGAATACCAAACATCACCCTATAAAAAGGGAATGAAAATAGAAAACTTAATACGAAGTAATTAAACCGTTGGTGGGTGGAATATTTCCAATAAATGAGCATCAGAGCGCGCTTCTGAGTATGCGTAATGATTGTTAGTTTTATTAGATTGAATTGGATAAACAAATGTAATCGCTTCGTTAATTTGTGCAGCAATTTCTACACTCTCTACTTTGAATTTTTGTGTTTCAGAAGTTGATTTTTCCTGTTTATCTTGTTTTGCGAATTGTTTTGCTAAATGACATTTACCATTACAATTTAGTTTTGGTTTTGCTTTGTTTTCACAAAATTGTTTTGTGATTTCCGCTTGGTTTACCAAATAATTTACAAATAAAGCACCTTTGATCAGTGAGTTGGATAACAACATACCAACCATAACTAACAAAAATATTTTGTAGAATGCTTTATTCATGGTGCAAATGTAGGGAATTTGTTTTTAAACGATATTTAAAATTTCGAAGATTCTTTAGTTTATATTCTTTCTAAATTTTCTTTAGTTCGATTATTTAAAAAATGTAAATCAATTTTAAATTAGGTTCAATGTCACACACCTACTTTTTTACCTAAAGCGAGAATGAATAATAGTTCTTTAGATTATGCTAAAACTATTGATGGCTTTGTAATTATTGTATTCCAAAGACTTTTACAAATCCTTTATTTTCGTGGTAAAGCAAGCATACAACTTCATCTGCTTTTTCTATACATTCGGTTAAAGTATAAAAACTCGCTAGAATCCAATCTCCGTCCTTGTATTTTGCTAATAAATCTTTGTTACATACTTGATAATCTGTATTCTCGTATTGAATATATGTACCAGAGCAATCTTTAACGACCTTCATTTTTTGATTAGAGATCGTAATTTCTTTTTTGGGCTTGTACAATAATTCTGCTTTATGAATATGTATATTATGTACATATAAATGTGCCATTTTACAGGTTAATTGTTCAGGGTTAGTATTTTCACATTTCCCGATGGAGTCATAAGACACTTTAAGCACATCCCCACTTTCGAATTTTTGTACATCTTGGTAATTACAAATTTTATAATCGTTACTATCTATCTGAATATAGGAACCTGTACAATCTCGCACAAATTCAACCTTCGCAGCGGTTTTACCCTCGGAGGATTGGAGTGTGTCGTCTAGGTTTTCGAATTTAAATTTATTACAACTAGATAAGATTAAAATAGTTGCAAAAAAGAAAAGAATTTGTTTCATGGTTTTAAACTTAAACATGTTTAATAAATGTATACAAAATAAATAAAATTGACAAAAAAAATATCGGTTTTGATTCACACACATTTTCGTTTTCATAACTTTTCTTTTCCCGTGAAAGTGAGACTTCCAATATCGCTATTTTTGTAAATGAATAATTCCATGAGTGTTTTATCAATCCTATATAATTTACTTTATATAATCCTATTTTGTAAATTGATAATTATATAATAAGCATACCTTATTTAAAGTTAATTCTAACTTAATTTCATCTGATTTTCATCCCTTCTTTTTTTAAATTCACTGAATTTATGCGTGTCAAAAAATATATTTTTATATAACTTTATCTATTGAGGTACTAAAAAATTAATACTTTTTTTCATTGTAGATTAAACCTTTTTGTTTTTTTGTCGTCTATATTTATATAAACCAATAAAAATTAAGAAATATGAAATTAAAATCAATTTTTTCTGCTAAATCATTACTATTACTCGGATCTTTCGTTGTATTTATTGCATGTAAAAAAGAAAGTGTAATCTCTGAAGATCCATCAACCGCTTCTTCGGCAATTTCAACAAGTGCTAATGATGATAATACTGCTGATGCAGCATTTATGGATTTAAAAGAAGTGACAGATCAAACAGGATTAGAAGCAACGGTTAAGGGAATAGACTCAACGAAGTATCCATGTGCAAAAATCACAACAACTGTTGATACTATTTTAAAAACATTTACTGCAACGGTGGATTTTGGTTTAGAGAATTGTTTGTGTAAAGATGGTAAATATAGAAGAGGTAAAATTCAAGTTAAACTTATCGGAAATAAAAATATCGTAGGATCTTCAGTCGTATATACAACGCAAGATTATTTTGTGAATAATAATGGAGTTTCTGGAACTAAAACCTTAACTGTTTTAGACGATCATTCTTTCCGTATTGTAGTTGTAAATGGAAAAGTTACAAAAGCGGATGGAGGAGTAATTACTTGGAATACGGATAGAACTCGAACAATGACTGCAGGATATGATACGAAAGATAACTTTTCGGATGATGTTTTTGAAATTTCTGGAACAAGTTCTGGGATCAATGCTACGGGTAACGCATACAAATTCACTACAATTACACCATTGGTTAAAGCGAACGGATGTTCTTGGATTAAATCTGGTAAATTAAAAATTGAACGTACTGGTAAATTGGATGCTATCGTAGATTATGGCGATGGAACCTGCGATGATCAGGCAACGGTAACGGTTGCAAATAAAACATTTCCTTTTGTGATGAAACATTAAATAGTAATGCTTTTATAACAAGAAAAGGGCGATATTAATCGCCCTTTTCTTGTTATATAAATGTGAATTCATCTGCGTGATCTTGTATATAATCTAAGGTGTCATAG
This sequence comes from Flavobacteriia bacterium, assembly GCA_947446925.1. Classification (GTDB taxonomy): domain Bacteria; phylum Bacteroidota; class Bacteroidia; order Flavobacteriales_D; family Crocinitomicaceae; genus CANHVK01. The sequence continues at coordinate 103,931 of CANFHU010000007.1, read as the reverse complement.
ATTTCTTGTAGGTTAAAGGAAGTTACTAATTTCATGCGGTATTCTTTCATATGTGAAATTCCTTTAAAATAATTGGAATAGTGACGTTTCATTTCTGCAATACCTAATCCTTCTCCTTTCCAAGCCACACTCATTTGTAAGTGTTCTTTTGCAATCGCTACGCGGTCTGCAACGGAAGGTGGAGCTAGATATTCACCAGTTTTCATGAAATGCTTTACTTCATTGAAAATCCATGGGTAGCCGATACTAGCACGCCCAATCATGATACCGTCTACACCATAGCGGTTTTTATATTCCAATGCTTTTTCGGGTGTGTCGATATCTCCATTTCCAAATATCGGAATATGCATACGAGGATTGTTTTTGACTTCCCCAATTAAGGTCCAATCAGCGTCTCCTTTATATAATTGTTGTCTCGTTCGACCGTGAATAGAAACTGCTTCCACACCAACATCTTGTAATTTTTCAGCAGTGGAAACTACAAATTTCGATTTATCGTCCCAGCCTAAACGTGTTTTCACTGTAACGGGTAGATTCGTGATTTTCACAATTTCTTCTGTCATTTTGATCAGCTTGGGAATGTCTTGTAACATACCTGCACCAGCACCTTTACAGGTTACTTTTTTTACTGGACAACCAAAATTGATGTCAATAATATCTGGATTCGTTTTCTCGATAATTTGCGCCGAGGTTTTCATACTTTCGATATCATACCCGAAAATTTGGATTCCAACAGGTCGCTCATATTCGTAGATGTCCAATTTTTTGACACTTTTTGCAGCATCGCGAATCAATCCTTCGGAGGAAATAAATTCGGTGTACATTAAGTCTGCTCCATGTTTTTTGCATAATGCACGAAATGGTGGATCACTTACATCCTCCATTGGAGCCAATAATAATGGGAATTCTCCCAATTCAATATCTCTAATTTTTACCACGATACAAAAGTAAAGATTAATCTATTCGAAAACTTTTTTTGCTCGATTTATAATTTGCTAGGTTCGGTTGGTTCAATGTGGATTAATACATGTCCAAGCGTTTTAATTTCCTTGCGTAACGTGTCTTTCAGTAAATGGGAAATAGTATGTCCTTCCGTAACCGAAATTGAACCATCCACGCGTGCATGTAAGTCAACGTGGTATTTCATGCCTGCTTTGCGAATAAAACATTTTTCGGTGCCATATACGCCAGGAACCTCAAGTGCTACAATCCGTATTTCTTCTACTAATTCGTCGTAGGTATGTTCATCCATGATTTCTCCCAATGCAGGTCTAAAGATGAGGTAACTATTATAAAGTATAAATCCAGAGGCAAAAAGTGCGGCCCAATCGTCTGCAGATTCATACCCTTTTCCAAAATATAAAGCGATAGAAATTCCGATAAAGGCAGAAATAGAGGTGATTGCATCGCTCCGGTGATGCCAAGCGTCTGCTTTTAAGGAGGAACTATTTATTTCTTTTGCTTTTTTAATGACTAAACGGTAGGAGATTTCCTTCCATAAAATGATACCGCCCAAAAAGAATAAAGTCCACGGTTTTGGTAGTCCATGCGGAGTTCCAATATTCAGAATGCTTTCATAGGCAATAATGCATGCGGAAGTAATAAGGAAAGCAACGACTAAAAACGTGATAAGAGGTTCTGCACGACCATGTCCGTAAGGATGATTTTCGTCTGCTGGTCTACTAGCGTATTTTATTCCAAATAACACTAAGAATGAAGCAAATATGTCGGTGGTTGACTCAATTGCATCCGCTATTAATGCATAGGAATTGCCAAAAAAACCAGCTAACCCTTTTATAATTGCTAAACTTGTGTTTCCAAAAATGCTAAACCAAGTGGTTTTGATTGCTGTTTGTTCGTCGGTAATGTCGTTGGTCATTTTAAAAAAAATCTAGTGTGTAAAGTTCCGAATAAAGTTTGAATTACAAGCAGTAATAAGCAGTCAGGGATTAATTAAAAGGGCTATAAAAACTTTGGTAAAAAGATGAATAATCCAATGACAACTGCCATCAGTGCAGTAATAAGTACTGCGCCAGATGCAACATCTTTTGTTTTTTTAGCAAGTGGATGCATTGCTGGAGAAACTAAATCGGTTAGATATTCAATGGCTGTATTCAACATTTCTGCAAGGATTACCAATCCTATTGAAAGGCTAATCCAACACCATTCCATTCGGTTTAACTTGCAATACCAACCTAAAGCAATTACCGCAATCGCTGCAACTGCATGTATCCTTGCATTGTGTTCATTTTTGAAGAACGTAATTATTCCCTGTATAGCGTAGTCAAAACTTTTGATGCGAGCACGCAGGGAGAAAGGTTGTTTTTGTTGCATTTCCTTATTTTTTCGGTTTTATTTTCACCACTTTTTTTTCTTCGTTTGCTAATTTACGCTGCAATTTTTTGACATCCTCACTTGGCGGAAGTTTTTCTAGCTGAATACCTCGATTTACAAGTACACCACGCACTGCTTTATTATTATCGATGTGTTCTTTTTCGATGGGAGAATGTCCTTTCAATGCTTTAGTTTGTACGTTCATGCTAGTCATTTCAGCTGCGAGGTCTTTTGCTTTTATGCCGATGGTAGGAAGGAAATCTGCAACAGGTCTGTTTATTGGTACACCCATTTTTTTCTTTAACTCGTGGGTACTTATATTAAAAAGTGCTTGATCTCCTTTAGAACGAATTATTGCAAAACCTTTTTCATTGATTCCGCGTTCGAATAAAATTCCAGATAATTGTTTTTCTGTTTGGCTTAATTTTTCCCTTGCTTTTATTCGTTCGTAATCTAATAATCGTTGTTCAACTACTTCAGCTTTACGTGTTTGAACAGCAAAATAGGTTTGAGCAAAAGCGATTTCGACTTTTCGAGCATCACCATTTTGTGCAATTAAGTAGCATGCATAGCGTGTTAAAAGTATGTCATCTATCTGTTTTTCAGTTCTTTTACCTGTGATTATTGACTTCCTGACGTCAGGAAAATGATGTTCTATTTTTTCACCTGAATTAACACATGAAAACTTTGCTTTTTCTATGACTTTCACAAAATTTTCCCATTTGCTATACCCTAATAATATTTGTAATTCTCGAGCGCTCCAACATTCGACTCCATTATATTCGGAGGTAATGTTTTCAAATTGTTTAAATAAAGATTTAATGTCGTCACTTTTCATAATTGATTGTTTTTTTGATTAATTTACAATCTAATTTAGTGATTAATTTTTAATCTTTTTTGGTTTTTCAATTATTTTTTTCGTGAACGTATTACAAGATTAGTATCACGAATTGAATATTATTATCCTCTTATTTACTTCAGTAATAGGATTATTGGTTTCACACCAATCTTATCTAGATTATGTAAAACGCACTAAATAACTAGTGTTAATGTATTTTAATTAAAGGGTTTGATTTTTTACCGATTCTTAATCCTTCCGCTTTTTTTATCGAAACCATATGGACAATGTCTGCAACCATTTTTGCAGCAATAACCACGTTTGAGCAAGTATTTTTCGGTGAATACTCGGTAACCCTCAGGCGTGAGGTAGAAATCATCTTTGTCTAATTGATTGGCTTTGGAGAAAGCGCTGTAATCGTCTTCCATGTTATCCGTGGACTGTTTCTTTATTTCCGTATTTGGTGATGATAGAATCTTCAAAGTCGATCCATTCTTTCCAACGTTTTTCAACGTCTACACTTAGTGTGTATTTGCGGGCATAGCCTAAAAATGTCGTGTAATGCCCTGCTTCACTTGCCATTAAATCACGGTAAAACACTTTTAATTCTTCGTCTTGTATGTTTTCTGAGAGTACTTTGAAACGTTCGCAACTACGCGCTTCAATCATGGCAGCAAAAAGCAAACGATCGATTAATGCATCGTTACGACTTCCATCTTTTTTCATGAATTTGTATAGTTCGTTGACATAGTCGTCTTTACGTTCACGACCAAGTACATATCCTCTGCGTTTCATGAGTTCGTGCACCTGCTGGAAATGTTCTACTTCTTCCTTCGCAATCGCTAATAGGTCTGTTACTAAATCCTCTAATTCAGAATTGTACGCCACCAACGAAATCGCGTTGGATGCAGCCTTTTGCTCACACCAAGCGTGGTCTGTCAATAATTCCTCTAAATTTGATTCTGCGATGTTTACCCATCGTGGATCGGTACGTAATTTTAGTCCTAACATAAGTTTGCCTTTTGCGCGTGCAAATTTACGAAAAAATCACACGTTTTATTTATCGACTTCTCGCTTCTCTTTTACTATTTCTTCAATCGCTCGTCCCTTATAAAATATTTAGCTTTCGTCACTCTTCTCTCTAAACTCGTCGCTCATTTTGTGCTATCATCTGACACGATTGTGCTATTCGTTTGGAATTTCGTTCGGTATTATTGCAGTATAAACCTATTAAAACCTAAAGTCATGACACACGTTAGACCAACTTTCAAAGCTCAATATGATAATTTTATCGGAGGTAAATTTGTTGCTCCTGTAAATGGGGTTTATTTTGAGAATACAAGTCCAATTGATGGTAAAGTATTTACAACAGCCGCTCGTTCGGGTAAAGAAGATATTGAATTAGCGTTAGATGCTGCACATGAAGCATTTAAAACGTGGAGCAAAACATCCGCTGCATACCGTGCAGGGATTATGCATAAAATTGCAGACATCATGGAGGCCAATTTAACTTATTTGGCAACGGTGGAAACGATTGATAATGGCAAGCCTATTCGTGAAACAATCAACGTGGATTTGCCTTTGTGTATCGACCATTTACGTTATTTTGCAGGCGTGATTCGTGCAGAAGAAGGTTCTATTTCAGAGCACGATGAAACCACAGTAAGTATCGTTTTGCATGAACCATTAGGTGTTGTTGGGCAAATTATTCCATGGAATTTCCCGCTGTTAATGGCGATATGGAAAATAGCACCTGCCTTGGCTGCTGGATGTTGTGCAGTAGTTAAACCTGCGGAACAAACACCAACTTCCATCATGTGTTTTATGGAATTGATCCAAGATGTATTGCCTGCAGGGGTGATAAATGTGGTGACAGGATTTGGTCCTGAAGCAGGAAAACCATTGGCGCAATCTCCGCGTATTGCGAAAGTTTCCTTTACGGGAGAAACTACTACTGGTCGTTTGATAATGCAATATGCATCGGAAAATTTAATTCCGGTGACCATGGAACTAGGTGGTAAATCCCCGAATATTTTCTTCCCATCCATAGCGGATGCAGACGATGAATTCTTCGATAAAGCGATTGAAGGTGCAGTATTATTTGCGGTAAACCAAGGTGAAGTTTGTACTTGTCCTTCGCGTATCTTAGTACATGAAAGTATTTACGACAAATTTATGTCCCGTGTGATCGAACGCACCAATGCAATTGTGATGGGAAATCCTTTGGATCCAAACACAATGATGGGAGCGCAAGCATCGAATGATCAATATGAAAAAATTCAATCGTATTTGAAATTAGGCAGAGAAGAAGGTGCTGAATTACTTTGCGGTGGAGATGTAAAAAAATTAGATGGTGAATTGGAAGGTGGATATTACATTCAACCAACACTATTTAAAGGACACAACAAAATGCGCATTTTCCAAGAAGAGATTTTTGGTCCTGTGGTATGTGTGACTACGTTTAAAACTACTGAAGAAGCGATTGAAATTGCGAATGATACCATGTATGGATTAGGTGCAGGAGTTTGGACCCGCGACGCACACGAATTATACCAAGTACCAAGAGCGATTCAAGCGGGTAGGGTATGGGTAAATTGTTACCATGCTTATCCAGCACACGCACCATTTGGAGGCTACAAAAAATCTGGATTTGGTCGTGAAAACCACAAAATGATGTTGGGTTATTACCGTCAAACGAAAAACATGTTGATTTCTTACAGCAAAAACAAATTAGGTTTCTTTTGATAAATTAATCATTCCCCTCGGCTATGGTCGAGGGGTTTTTAATGAATTACGCCATGAAAACAGTAGCAAGAATTCAGATGACCGATGCAGCACGTGCGTTGGTAGAAACGTTGAAACAACAATTTGGCGAACTCTTATTTCATCAAAGCGGTGGATGTTGTGATGGTTCACAACCGATGTGTTTTGAAAAAGGAGATTTTATCATTGGTGCTAGTGATGTCTGTCTGGGAGAAATTGCAGGCTGTGAATTTTGGATGGCAAAAGACCAATTTGAATATTGGCAATATACCGAACTCACCATAGATATTACGGTTGGTCGAGGTTCGAGTTTTTCCTTAGAAATCCCAATGGGATATCGATTTATAGTTCATTCTCGTATGTTTACCCCTGAAGAATTGGAACATCTTCACGCACTAAAATATGGTGAATAATACTGTAGTTTTCAATCTTCTCTTTTTTCGTCACTTCCGTCTCTCTTCACTTCCGTCACTCTTCACTTTCGTCACTCATCACTCCCGTCACTTCCGTCACTCCTCACTTCCGTCACTCCTCACTTCCGTCACTCCTCACTTCCGTCACTCCTCACTTCCGTCACTCCCGTCACGCCCCTCTATTCAATAATTGGTATTGTTTCGGCGTTATACCTTCATGTAATTTAAATGCGCGAATAAAATAGTTACTATCTTCAAAACCAGTTTCGTAACATACATTTTTGATGTAAGCGTTTTGGTCTTTGAGAAGTTGTTTGGCAAGTTTGATACGTTCTAACATGATATATTCCAAAGGACTCATTCCTAATTCTCGTTTAAACAAGCGATAAAAAGAAGTGGTGCTAAGTCCTACTTTGTTGGCGATGTCTTGTAGGTTGATTTTCGCGGTTAGGTTTGCTTGGATGTACGCTAAAATTTCGGTGAGGTAGGAATTTTGTTCCATCGTACGGTTATTGTTTATTGCTGTTACATTCTGGCTTTGTGAAATTTGCACAATTAATTCTTGGAGCGCTAAATCCGCAAGAACGTCTTTGGTAAGGTTAGAACTTTGACATATCGTGATGAGTTTGTTAATTGTTTGAGATAATTCTGGATTATTATAGAAAAAGAAATTGCGTTCATCCAGTGTCCAGAAGTTGTTGACGCCTTCTTTTGGGTATTTTTCGTTCAGGAATTCGAGTGTCTGCATGATTTTTTTATTGTCGATAGCCAGTGCTAAACATTGGGTAGGATTATTGAGTTCGGCTTCCGGAAAATCAATTTTCATTTCAACTTGGGAAGGAACCAATACCGATTGTCCTGGGACATATTCAAAACCTTCCTGGTCGAAGAGGTGCATGATTTTTTTTCCGCGCAACATACTCGTAACTACCAAATCATTAAATTTCAAGGAAACCATATCTGCTTGTTGGTAGGTTTCAAAGAGGTTTAGTTCACAATGTTCTAAATTGTAGATCGTACGATTTTCCACCAAGGTTTTAAGAGAATTTACCTTCGTTAATTGTGGGAGGGCTGGTTTGTTGGAATTTTTTGCCATGACGAAGTTTAGTTTGATTACTGCCTAATGTACTAAATGTACTCAAAAAACGCCAAAAGAACAAACGAATTACCTATAAATTAGCGCGCAACTCTTCCTCTTGGCGAAGGTGTTGAAGGAGGCTCTGGGGTAGGGTAGGTAGGCTATGTAATAAAAAAAAAGTTGCATTTTTTCTATATAATTTACAATCAATTTTTCAACGGTTGATTCTTTTTTAATTAAGACATTTATTATTTTAAGATTTCTTTAATTAAGGTTAGGAAAGGTGCCCTAGCACACAAAAAACCATCAATTAAAATCCACCCCTTTTCATATATTTTCTTATATTCACCTTTTCAAAAGGTGTTTCAATCTTTGCTATATTGATGATAGTAACTCATTGTAGATTAAAAGATTGTAAATCACATTTTAAACACTAAACAATACCATATGTTCGAACAAACATTTAAGAATATTGATGATATTTTGCACAAAGATGCAGGATGTGGGAGTGAATTAGACTATGTAGAGCAAACCTCTTGGGTTTTATTCCTAAAGTATTTAGATGATTTAGAACAAGATAAAGCAACAGCTGCCGAACTTACAGGTAAAGAATATACACCAATCATTGCTCCAGAATTTCAATGGAATGTATGGGCTGCGCCTAAAATCAAAAAAAGTGGTACATTGAGCGGAGTCGAAATGGATCATAACGCATTGTCAGGGGATGATTTAGCAGATTTCGTAAACATTCAATTGTTTCCTTATTTGAAGAAATTCAAAACAGAAGCAACGAGTGCAGATACGTTAGAATATAAAATTGGTGAAATCTTTTCTGAATTAAAAAACAGAATTCAAAGTGGTTATAATTTGCGTGAAGTAATCAATTTAATTGATACACTGCGTTTCAGAACCCATGCAGAAAAGCACGAAATGAGTCACTTGTATGAAGACAAGATTAAAAATATGGGTAATGCCGGACGTAATGGAGGTGAATATTATACTCCTCGTCCATTGATTAAAACCATTATCAAGGTGGTTCACCCTAAAATCGGAGATCGTATTTATGATGGTGCTGTTGGTTCTGCAGGATTCTTGGTAGAAGCATTTGATTATTTACGTAATAGTAAAGAATTGACTACCAAAGACATTGAAACTTTACAAAAGAAAACGTTTTACGGTAAGGAAAAGAAATCATTAGCCTACATCATTGCTACAATGAATATGATTCTTCACGGTGTTGAAGCTCCAAACATTATCCATACAAACACATTAGCTGAAAACATTGCGGATATTCAAGAGAAAGACCGCTATGATGTTATATTAGCCAATCCTCCATTTGGTGGGAAAGAACGAGTTGAAGTACAACAAAACTTCCCAATCAAGACAGGAGAAACAGCTTCCTTGTTTATGCAACATTTTGTAAAAATATTGAAAGCAGGTGGTAAAGCAGGGGTAGTAATCAAAAACACTTTCCTTTCCAATACAGATAATGCTTCTATTAGTTTGCGTAAACTCTTATTGGAAGATTGTAATTTACATACGGTATTGGATTTACCAGGTGGTACATTCACAGGTGCAGGTGTAAAAACGGTTGTACTTTTCTTTGAGAAAGGAGCTCCAACTCGTAAAGTATGGTTCTATCAATTAAACTTGGATAGAAATTTAGGAAAAACAAATGCCTTGAATGAAAAGGATTTAGCAGAATTTGTGGAATTACAAAAAACATTTTCCGAAAGTGAAAACTCTTGGTCAATAGATGTTGCTACTATTGATAAAGCTACCTACGATTTAAGTGCAAAAAACCCAAATAAAAAAGAAGAAGTTGCTTTAAGACAACCTAATGAGATTGTGGAAGAGATGCAACGTTTAGATGAAGAAAGCGCTGAAGTATTAAAATCTATTTTGGAGTTGATATGAAGAATGAAATAGTACTTTATCAATTAGATAAACTACCTGAACATATTGAAGTTAAAGTTGAAAATGAAACTGTTTGGCTCAATAGGCAACAAATTTCTGTTTTATTTGATAGGGATGTAAAAACTATTGGTAAACATATTGCAAACGTATTAAGGGAAGAGTTAGCAGGTATTTCAGTTGTCGCAAAATTTGCGACAACTGCATCGGACGGTAAAGTTTATCAAACGGAGCATTATAACTTAGATATGATAATTTCTCTAGGTTATCGTGTAAAATCCCAACGAGGAATTCAGTTTAGGATTTGGGCTAACAACATTTTAAAAGATTACCTTTTAAAAGGATATTCTGTAAATAATAGAATGAATAAACTCGAAAACGAAGTGCAACACTTGGTTCAGAAGGTAAATGAAATAGATTTTAAAATCATTACCCACGCTATCCCTACCCAAGGTGTATTTTTTGACGGACAGGTTTTTGATGCCTACGAACTTACATCGAAAATAATCCGTTCGGCTACAAAATCAATCGTGTTGATTGATAATTACATCGATGAAAATACAATTGCGCAATTGGCTAAAAAAGAGAAAAACGTAAGTGTAACTTTATTATGCAAATCACACGGTAAAACCCTTTTATTGGATGTACAAAAAGCGCAAGAACAATACGGCAATTTTGAATTAAAATTATTCCCAAAAAGCCATGACCGGTTTTTAATTATTGATGAAAACGACATTTACCACCTCGGTGCTTCCTTAAAAGATTTAGGAAAGAAATGGTTTGCTTTTTCTAAAATGGAGAAAAGCTCAGTAGCATCTATTATGAACGAAATTTTGGAGTTGATATGAAGGTTCTTGATAAAAATAATTCTCCTGAAATCTATCAGCAATTTTTATCTGAAATTGTAAACATGGTTCACACCCATCGTGTTCACGCTGTGCAATCTGTCCAAAGAATTTCAAATCAATTGTATTGGAACATTGGAGAATTAATCATTCAAAGACAGAAAGAATACGGCTGGGGGAAATCAATTGTTGAACGTTTGAGCAAAGATTTGCCTCATCATATTGGTGATGCTGTGAGTTGGTCTCCTCGTAATTTGTGGTTTATGAGGCAAATAGTTGATGAATACTCAAATGTGAAACAAGCTGTTTCACATTTATCAAATCTGAAGCAGCTTGATTCAGATTTAGATCTTTCTTCAAAAACTGTTTCAAATGTGAAGCAGGCTGCTTCAGAATTAGAAAAAATCAAAAATCTAATTTATGAAGTGCCTTGGTATCACAACATTTTAATCATTCAAAAAGTAAAGGATCCCGAAGCACGGATATTTTATTTGCAAAGCACAATTAAAAACAGATACAGCAGAGCCGTTTTATTACATCAAATTAAAGCAGATGCTTATCGAAATTTTATAGAAAACCCTTCTCAACACAATTTCGCAACGGCATTACCAGAGCATTTGTTAGAGCAAACACGAGAAAGTATCAAAAGTGTATATAGCCTTGATTTTCTCGATATCAATAAACCAGTTACTGAAAGACAACTGGAATCTACAATGGTAGAAAAAGTAAAACGCCTAATGATGGAATTGGGATATGGTTTTTGCTTTATCGGAAACCAATATCGTATTTCTTTGGGCGAAAAAGATTATTACATTGATTTACTTTTTTACCACCGCATTTTAAAATGTATGGTTGCAGTTGAGTTAAAAGTAACCGAGTTTGAACCAGAATTTGTGGGTAAACTTGATTTTTATTTGCAATTAATTGATGAACAATTAAAACAGCCCGACGATAAACCAAGCATTGGAATATTGTTAGTACCACATAAAGACCAATTAGAAGTAGAATATGCCCTAAGAATTGCAAACAAACCAATTGGAGTTGCAAACTATACTTTAAGTAAAAATTTACCAAACGAGTTTTTAGGTAAATTGCCAACTGCAGACGAGTTTAAACAAATTTTAAACGATAAAAATCATGACTGATATGAAGCAAGGTTGGGAAGAATGTATTCTAGAGGATTACATAAAATTAATAGATTATAGAGGTAGGACACCAGTTAAAACGGAAAGCGGTATAAGATTAATCACAGCTAAAAATGTAAAGCTAGGTTACTTACAATTAGAACCGCAAGAATTTATAGCAGAAGATAATTATGAGAGTTGGATGACAAGAGGTATTCCAAACTTTGGAGATGTAATATTCACAACTGAAGCACCTCTTGCAAATGTTGCTCAAATAGATACATATGACAAAGTGGCTTTTGCTCAAAGAATTATTGTGATGCAACCACAAAAAGATAAAATTGATTCAACTTTTTTGAAGTTTTTATTATTATCTGATTCTACAAGGAGAAAAATTTTGGATAAAGGAACTGGTGCAACTGTTTTGGGTATTAAATCAAGTCTATTAAAAAAGATAAAAATTTCAATTCCTTCAATTCCAGAGCAACAACGCATAGTTTCTATTTTAGATACTGCATTTGAAGCAATAGATAAAGCAAAAGCTAACGCAGAACAAAACTTAAAAAATAGCAAAGAATTGTTTGAGAGTTATTTGCAGAATATTTTTTCTTCAAAAGGTGAGGGTTGGGAAGAGAAGACATTGGGAGATCTTTGTAATGTTATTGGTGGAGGAACTCCCTCAAAAGCAAACGGTAAATTTTATGATGGTAGTATATATTGGGCTACTGTTAGAGATATGAAAGGTGACTTAATAACAGATACAGAGCATAAAATAACATTAGATGCGGTTAAAAATAGTTCAACAAATATTATTCCAAAAGGTAATGTAGTAATTGCAACGAGAGTTGGATTAGGAAGGGTTTGTTTAATACAAAATGACACAGCAATAAATCAAGATTTAAGAGGTGTGGTACCTATAAATCTAAATAAGTTATCAGTTGATTTTTTATTCAGATGGTTTAAATCAATTGCAAATAAAATTGTTGAAGAAGGAACTGGTGCAACGGTACAAGGTGTAAAATTACCATTTATCAAATCTTTGATTATTAACGTTCCTCCTATACAAGAACAAAATAACATCGTTAAAAAATTAGAATCCCTTTCAAAAGAAACAAAAAGATTAGAAGCAATCTATCAGCAAAAATTGATTGATTTAGAAGAGTTAAAAAAATCATTGTTGGAGAAGGCATTTAAAGGGGAGTTGAAAACGGAGAAAATTGAGGTGGTATAATATGAAATTAGGAAAACCTGCTATACGAAGATTATCAGAAATGATTTGTGGAAACGAATCATTTGATCATTTTCCATATCGTACTTCTTCACAGTTAACCAAATTCTTTTTTGATATAGATTTAGATTATGGACACGATGGTACAACCAGAGCAGTTTGGGTTGAATCTGTTTTGTTGGAGTTGAATGATAAATCTTCCGAAACAGATAAATTTCCAAGTGTTGAATTATGTAAAGTCATTGAATATCTTATTAATCCGGATCATTTTTTAATGGATGTAAAATACGATCATTCAAAAGCTATTGAAGATCTTAATAAAGCACTTAAAAGTTCAGGATTGATATTACAAACGGATTGGGACGGTCAATCTAAAGTAGCTCTATTAAATGGTGAATTTATATCAACAGCAGTTAAAAATACAGGATCTGTAAAACATATAACCTTTTCACCTTCCGTTTTTAAAGTTCCTGAAAAACCATTGAATGTTAAATTGATTTCAGTAATGATGCCTTTTAATAAAAGTTTTGATGATACTTTTTCAGCAATTAAAAGAGTTGCAGATCATACTGAAATTAGTTTTGAATGTTTGCGAGCTGATGATATTTGGAATAACTCTACTTTTATTCAAGATATTTTTGATCTCATTTATTGTGCAAGAATAGTGATAGTAGATTTTACAGGTAGAAATCCGAATGTAATGTATGAAACAGGAATTGCACATACTTTAGGAAAAGAAGTAATTCCAATTTGTCAAAACTTTGAAGATATTCCTTCTGATTTAACACATCACAGAGCATTAAAGTATTTACCAAATGATGAAGGTTACCGTACACTTTTTAATGAATTGTTTAAAAGGATTAAAGCAATTATAGAGAGGGCTTAATTCTCAATAAATATTTAAAATATGAATGAAGCAGAAACAAGAGCAGAACTGATTGATCCAAAGCTAAAAGCGTGTGGTTGGGGAGTTGTTGAAGGTTCAAGAATCTTGCGCGAATACAACATCACAGATGGAAAAATCCAAACAGGAGGAGGAAGAGCTAAAAAACTTACTGCCGACTATGTATTAGTTTTCAAAGGTCTTAAGTTGGCTGTTGTAGAAGCTAAAAGTGATAATTTAGAAGTTGGTGAAGGTGTAGCTCAAGCAAAACAATATGCTGAAAAGTTACATTTAGAAACTACTTACGCTACAAATGGTAAAAAAATTTACAGTATTTGTATGAAGACGGGAGTGGAGGGTCTAGTTGAAAATTACCTGTCACCAGAAGAACTTTGGAATAAAACATACCCTAAAACTGAATCTAAGGAGGCTGAGCAAGTCGAAGCCTGGAGAGAAAAGTTTTCTGCAGTTCCCTTTGAAGATAAAAGTGGAAGTTGGCAATTACGTTACTACCAAGAATTAGCAGTCAAAAATACATTAGAAGCAGTTGCTAATAAACAAAAACGTATCTTGTTAACGTTAGCAACCGGAACTGGTAAAACAGCTATTTCTTTTCAAATTGCATGGAAACTATTTCAAACACGTTGGAATTTAACTACCATCACTGTAGGAAAAGAGTACGTTTCAAGAAGACCACGTATTTTGTTTCTTGCAGATAGAAATATTTTAGCAGACCAAGCTTATAACTCTTTTTCTTCGTTTCCTGAAGATGCATTGGTACGTATTAAGCCATCCGAAATTAAGAAGACAGGTAAAGTTCCAACCAATGGAAGTATCTTCTTTACCATCTTTCAAAGTTTCATGTCAGGCACAGATCAGGAAGGTAATCCTGTACCAAATTTTGGTCAATACCCACCGGATTATTTTGATTTCATTATCATAGATGAGTGTCATAGAGGTGGAGCAAATGATGAAGGAAACTGGAGAGGAATATTAGAATATTTTGAACCGGCAATTCAATTAGGCTTAACAGCTACACCAAAACGTAAAGACAACGTAGACACATATAAATATTTTGGTGAACCTGTTTACATATATTCTTTAAAAGAAGGTATCAATGATGGATTCTTAACACCTTTCAAAGTAAAAAGGATAAAGACTACCCTTGATGATTATTTGTACACAAGCGACGACCAAATCATTGATGGAGAAGTTCAACAAGGTCGACTATACGAAGAGAAAGATTTTAATAAAATTATTGTAATCAAAGAACGTGAAGCAAAACGTATCAAGATATATATGGATGAGGTGGATCAAAATGAAAAAACCATCGTATTCTGTGCGAATCAAGAACATGCTTCTGTTGTAAGAGATTTAATTAACCAATATAAAAAGTCCAAAGAACCCAACTATTGTGTCAGAGTTACAGCAAATGATGGGGAAATTGGAGAAGAGTTTTTGAGAATATTTCAGGATAATGAAAAGTTTATTCCTACAGTGTTGACCACTTCGCAAAAACTTTCAACAGGTGTAGATGCAAGGAATGTACGAAACATCGTATTAATGCGTCCGGTTAACTCAATGATTGAATTTAAACAGATTGTTGGAAGAGGCACACGAATGTTTGATGGAAAAGAATTTTTTACCATCTATGACTTCGTGGATGCTTACCATCATTTTGCAGATCCTGAATGGGATGGTGAACCTGAAGAACCAAATGAAAAACCAGGTGTTAATGAACCGCCAGTTCCATATGGTAAAAAACCTCCAGGTAACGAGGGTAAGGAAAAACCTGATGACTATGAAAAACCTAAAAAGTTAAAGATTAAACTTCGTGATGGTAAAGAAAGAGAAATTCAACATATGATTTCAACTTCTTTCTGGGGTGCAGATGGTAAGCCAATTTCAGCTACTGAATTTATGGAGAATCTATTTGGAACTTTACCTGATTTATTTCAGTCTGAAGAAGAATTAAGAACCATTTGGAGTAATCCTTTAACTCGAAGAATTTTATTAGAAAAATTAGAAGCTACAGGATTCAGTAAAGATGATTTACAAACACTTCAGAAGTTGGTTAGTTTAGAAAAAAGTGATTTGTTTGATGTCCTAGAGTATGTTTTCAATAGTGAAATCAGAACTATGACAAGAGAAGAACGAGTTGCAGCTGCAAAAGCTACCATTTTCGCATTATTGAATGATAAGCAAAAAGAGTTTATTGATTTTGTATTGAGTAAATATATTGAATCAGGAGTTGAAGAATTAGATCAAGAGAAATTACCAATACTTCTTACAAATAAATACCAATCACTAGAGGATGCAAAAGCAACTTTAGGAGAAGTGAAATCAATCAGCGAAATGTTTATTGGGTTTCAGAAACATTTGTATGATAAGAAAGTTGGGTGATGATAGTAATTAATGTTATATGATTTTTAAAAATCCTGAATTATTTTGGAAGAATTTTAATCTAGGTACTGAATTACAAATTTCAGGAAGTTTCATTTACAATGCTCTTTATCATTTAGATAAGATGAAAAATTTTCGTTATGAAGAAGACTGTTTTGAATTTCTTTATAATATTTCTGTAGGAATCGAAAGATTGCAAAAAATAACAATTATTCTTTTTGAACATGAAAACACAACAATTGAGAATCAAAAGTTATTTGAGAAAAGCCTTATCACACACAATCATGTAGAATTACAAAATAGAATCTCTAAACATCAAGAAATTAACTTTGGATCAGTTCATCATCGGTTTATAGAATTGATTGCTGAATTTTATAAATCTACAAGATATCAAAGATTTAATTTAGATTCAGTTAATAATCCTAGTCAAGATAAAGAGCGTTTAATTAAGTTTTTAGATACTGAATTAAAATTTGGTGATTTAGATAAAACTTATATAAAAGTTGACGAAAGAATAAAGAAATTTATTGGAAACATAGTAAAAAAAATTTCGTTACCATTATATTCAGTTATAAAAGATCAAGCTCATAGGATTGGTACTTTCACATATGAGCTTTCCTATGAATCTAAAGCATTTAAAATATTTATTTGTGAAGAGTTTTCATTTTCTAATGAACGACGGTTACAGAAAGAAATTTTAATTCATTTATTAAATTTAAAAGATGATGATCATTTAATCACTTTTATAAAAAGAATTAAGCCATTGGGTTTCGAAAGTTATAATACGAAAAGCTATATAAATTATCTTCTTGGTGATTTTATAAGTTCTTCTATTTTAGATGAGGTAGAACAATTAGATGAAGTAAATAAATTTGACAAGGATAGATTAGAAGCTGTTAACTTTATTGATGATTATGAATATTTCATTGAACCTGATGAAGTAAATTAGTACCAAATGCATTTATCAGATAATAAGTGAAAAAAGTTAAATGTTTACCCTAAAATTAAAAAACCCTTGTAAATATTTAATTTACAAGGGTTTATAGCTTAATGAAGTGACCCCGTTTGGATTCGAACCAAAGACCTACTGCTTAGAAGGCAGTTGCTCTATCCAGCTGAGCTACGGGGCCAGTAATTTTTGTTTAACAAGCAACGTTTTACTTGTCGAAAAGGGAAAAAAAAAGGGGATGATTTCTCATCCCCTTAAGTGTCGGGGTGGCCAGATTCGAACTGACGACCTCCTGCTCCCAAAGCAGGCGCGATACCGGGCTACGCTACACCCCGAGGAAGATTTCTCTTTTCTCTTTAATATGTCAAAGTTTCCTTTTCCGGTGTGCAAATATAAGAACTTTTTCTTAATATGCAAGTTTTTTTTTAATTTGCGGTGGAGGCGAGATTCGAACTCGCGGTACAGTTACCCGTACGTCAGTTTAGCAAACTGGTGGTTTTAGCCACTCACCCACTCCACCTTAGATCTGAAAAGAACTGAGTGCAAAAGTAATAAAAGGATTATAAAATGAAAGGAAAATTGGAAATATTTTTTTGTTTTTTTATTCCACCTTTTTTCATTGCCAAAAAAGGTGGAGCCAAAAAGTCTAGGCCTCTATAAAGTTTCCTTGAAAATTACGTTGCATTTCACTGTCTTCACCCAAACTCACAAACGCCTTTAGCTAATTTTTATACTAAAAATTAGAAGGCTGAGTTCAAACAAGGGTTTGACGACGTTTCATTCCACTTATTTTCTACGTAAACTTTATAAATGGCCGATTTATGGTTTCAATATTTTTAAAATGTTTAGTTAATATGGAAAAGTTACAGGTATTTGAATTTGTAAGGCTTAAGGAAAATAATAATTCGAAGCGAAACATAAATTGTCGCCTTATTTTTTATATAAATGAAGCGAATTGAAATACGGGCACCTTGAGGTAACTCGAAACGGATGTGGAGAGATCACCGAAAAGGTCGTATTTCAAGAGTGGAATGCAATATGAAAAATACAGCGACGAGTTTTCTTTTGCTTCTTTTCTTTTGCGGAAAAAGAAAAGAAGAGTTCGAGCTATGCCAACAACAACGTCAATTCTTTTGTCGCTATCAAAAACGCTAAGAAACTATATAAATACACAAATGGGGTAGTGGTCGTGTTTTCTTTGTTGTAAAATGTTTTTAATTGAACGAGGATGCCAAGTATACAAATACTATCCAGTGCGAAAATTGAACCTAATAGAATCAAAAGAATCGAACTTAAATAGGTGGGTAGGTGTACCCGTTTCAAGTTGTTTTTTGCTAAGTGAAAGGTGAGAGTGCTTAGGACACCATAAAATAACACGTAAAATACATCCGTGGTGTAACCATGGTCCAGGCGTTCCATGGATTCACTACTTAAAATTAAATTCCAATTATAAGTTTTGCTAGCAACAAAACAAATTGCTGCAAACGCCAGCAAACTGTATAGAAGTTTCTGTTGGTTGAAGTTGCGAATAGCGATATAAGCACTTATCCCTAAAAAGATAAACTCATTTAACGGAAAAGGATATAAGAATTTTCCTTGCTGTAATAATCCAGATAGGGCATACACCGTCAGGGTGACACATGCTAAGAAAATGGTTCTTTTTTCGGTTGCCATTATTTTTTCGCCAATGCTTCCTCGATGTATTTGAAGGTGGATAGTACTTCTGGTTTTCCGTTCACTACTGCTACGTCGTGCTCGAAATGTGCACTTGGTTGGTTGTCTGCTGTAATGATAGTCCAGTTGTCGGATGCTTGAATCACTTGTTCTGTCCCCATGTTGATCATTGGTTCAATCGCAATCACCAATCCATTTTGGATTTGTTTTCCAGTTCCTCTGCGTCCGTAATTTGGAACTTGTGGTTCTTCATGCATTGCTTGACCTAAACCGTGTCCTACTAAGTCGCGAACAACGCCGTAGCCATGTTTTTCGGCATGTTGTTGGATGTGGAACCCAATATCTCCAATGCGGTTACCCACTTTGGTTTGTGCAACACCAATTTCCAAACATTCTTTGGTAACTTGTAATAATTTTTTGATTTCAGGGCTTACTTCGCCTACTTCAAACGTATAGGCGTGGTCTCCGTAATATCCTTCGAAATACGAACCGCAGTCTACAGAAATGATATCTCCCTCGTTTAATGGTTTGTTACCAGGGATACCGTGTACTACTTGTTCGTTGATGGAAATACATAAGGTATTTGGGAAATCGTATAAGCCTAAGAATCCTGGGATAGCATTTTGAGAACGAATGTACTCTTCTGCGATTTTATCTAAATGCAGCGGAGTTACTCCCGGTTTGATTTCTGCAGCTATTATTCCTAGTGTTCTACTTACAATTTGTGCTGCTTCACGCATGATTTCGATTTCAGCGGCTGTCTTATAAAGTATTTGTTTACGATTGAAAATTCCCAATGTCTTTATTATTTACGGCATTCTAAAAAACACACTAACATCGTTGTTTTTAATTCAAAAATGCTCATTTACTCTAGTAAACTCCGCTTTTTTCATTTTCAAACGCCTCGTTATTGAATTTTTTATTTTGCCTTAGTTAAATTTCTTGTTAAATACAAAAGGCTACCTCTGATGAGATAGCCTCTTTATCTTTTTGCTAAAGATTAAGCTAAAACAGCTTTTACTTTATCAGATGCTTCTTGTAATAAAACTGCTGAGTGAACATTTAATCCAGACTCATCAATTAATTTTTTCGCTTCCACCGCGTTAGTTCCTTGTAAACGAACGATAATTGGAACTGGAATAGATCCCATGTTTTTGTATGCATCTACTACACCTTGCGCAACACGGTCACAACGAACGATACCACCAAAGATATTGATTAAGATAGCTTTTACGTTAGGATCTTTCAAGATGATATGGAACGCTTTCTCTACACGTTCTGCGTTAGCTGTTCCACCCACGTCCAAGAAGTTCGCTGGGTTACCACCAGATAATTTAATAATATCCATTGTTGCCATCGCAAGACCAGCACCGTTAACCATACAAGCAACGTTACCATCTAATTTCACGAAGTTTAATCCTGCAGCATCTGCTTCCACTTCTGTTGGATCTTCTTCTGTGAAGTCACGCATAGCAGCATAGTCTGGGTGTCTGAACAATGAGTTACCATCTAATGTAACTTTTGCATCAACTGCTATAATTTTATTGTCAGAAGTTTTTAATACTGGATTGATTTCAAACATCGCAGCATCACAACCTTCGTAAGCGCTATATAAGTTCACAACAAATTTTGTCATTTGTTTGAACGCTTCACCAGATAAACCTAAGTTGAACGCGATTTTTCTAGCTTGGAATCCTTGGATACCAACTTTAGGATCGATCTCTTCTTTGAAAATCAAGTGTGGTGTGTTTTCAGAAACTGTTTCGATATCCATTCCACCTTCTGTAGAATACATGATAACGTTGCGTCCTTTTTCTCTGTCTAATAATACAGACATATAGAATTCAGAAACTTCACTTTCTCCTGGGTAGTAAACGTCTTCCGCTAACAATACTTTAGAAACTAATTTTCCTTTTCCGTTTGTTTGAGCAGTTTCTAGGTGACCACCTAAAATACCTTTTACTTTTTCTTCTACATGGTCAATTCCTTTAGCAAGAACAACCCCGTTAGATCCAGTTTCAGCAACTAAGCCTTTTCCACGTCCACCTGCATGGATTTGTGCTTTAACAACGTACCAGCTTGTACCAGTTTCTTCTGTAAGTTTTTTAGCTGCAGCAACTGCATCTTCAACTTTTTCTACAACAACACCTCTTTGTATTGCTACACCGTACTTTGTAAGTATCGATTTACCTTGATATTCGTGTAAGTTCATAATCTGAATTTTGCTGTGTAAATGTATAGCTAATTGCTTAAATATTCAATGAAAAAATTAAAAATCTTACTTACATTCGTTTTATGGATTCAATCAAACTTGCGTATTACCCTTACAGACTTAATTTTAAGTATCCTTTTCGCATTGCGCATACGGAAAGAACTGGTACAGACAATGTCTATGTTTTGTTGACACAAGGTAACCATCAGGCATGGGGAGAATGTGTTTTCATCCCTTATTATACGGAGACATTAGATACGTTTAAAGCATTGATTAATTCTAGTGTTTTACCGGTTAACACCGACGCGATTGGGGAGTATATCACCGATTTAAAAAGACGTTTTTCAGATAGTTATTTTTGTATCGGTGCGTTGGATATTGCCCTGCATAACTTACGTACTGCTACTACTGGTCAGACGATAGCGCAACAGTATGGACTTTTGGAGAATGATAAAACGACTTCTTACACTTTAGGTATTGCTTCGGATGCAGAAATGGAGCAGAAATTCCAGGGTCGTCCGGACATGCAGTACTATAAATTAAAAGTTAACCAGGAAGAAATAGGTCGGATCGTAAACACCTTTCAACGCTTGACTTCAACGCCATTTACGATTGATGCAAATCAAGGATTTACGGATCGAAAACTAGCCCTTGCGTGGAGTTATAAGCTCGCTGATTTAGGCGTAGGATATTTAGAGCAACCTTTTCATAAAGAAGATTTTGAGAGTCATTTGTGGTTAAAGAAACAAAGTCCCATTCCTATCATTGCGGATGAATCGTTTCAGAATTATGCCGATTTAGAAAAAGTGGTCAAGTATTTCGATGGAATCAATTTGAAAGTCATGAAGTGCGGTGGAATTTCGGAAGGTGTTGCTGCTCTGCAGCGCGCTAAAGAAATGGAATTGAAAAGTATTATTGGTTGCATGAGTGAATCGAGTGTGGTGAGTAATGCAGCGAAGCAAATTTCGTCCCTTGCGGATTGGGTGGATTTGGATGGACCGTTGTTGCTGACAAATGATTTGTTTGCGGAGGAGAGGAGTGTGGAGGAAGTGATAGAAAAATTAAAAAAATAAAAAAACCAGTAGAGACGCAATGCATTGCGTCTCTACTGGTTTTTTGATGAATTCGAAAGAATCATTTTGAAATTCTTGTGTGTTTTGTTTCATTTCATTTTGAACACTATCCTTTTCTTGAGAAGAGAGTAAACGTTGATAGTACAACGTTGAGATGTTTCGGTCAAGTGTTCGTACAGACCAATTTTGTTCCGCAGCTTCTTTGATGTACCATTGTTGAGCATCTTTGTTTGAGACCCTCATAATTAATTTAATATGAGACCATTTCAAAACTGCGCACACTGTGCGCAGTTTTTCAAAATCGATAAAAATTAGATAAAATTGTTTTATTTCCCATAATGTTCTCTCTGAAAATCCTTTTCCGAATTCAGTAGTTAGTTCCTTTGACAACTTCTTGATAATTTCCTTTCCATATTCAGCCCTTTCCTTACCATCTTGTTCTTCTTCTACAATGCGTTTTCCAATATTCCAATACGCTTCAACCATTGCGGAATTTACTGCTGAGTATGCTCTTTTTCGTGCGTTTGATAGAATTTCTTTAATTTCTACAACATAGTTTGGGTTAGAGTTTGTAAGTGTCATTTTATTTATTTTGATTATTTATTAATCTAATTTACGATTAATTATTAATTTTTACAATTGTTTTAAATATTTATCTATTTTTATGAAACAACCTAAACCTATGTCTAAAACCCTTTTCCCGAAAAAACGAAATCTGTGGATCATCACCGGAATTACGGTGTTAAATGCCATTGGTTTAACAATTGTTTTACCCATTCTTCCTTTTTTATTATCGGAGTATGTCGCAGAAAAACAAGTTGCTACGTATATGAGCGCCTTGGTTTCGGTGTTTGCCTTGTGTACATTTTTTGCGGCGCCGATTTTTGGTGCCTTGAGTGATCGCTTTGGTCGCAAGCGCATATTAATTTTCAGTTTGATAGGTTCTGCGGTAGGTTATTTCTTACTTGGTATCGGTGGTGCCATTTGGGTTTTGTTTCTAGGTCGCATTATTGACGGACTTACCGCTGGAAATCAAAGTACCTTGTTTGCTTATATATCGGATAGTACCGAAGCTGCAGAGCGTGGAAAATGGTTTGGAATTTTGGGTGGTGCCATCGGATTAGGATTTATGATTGGTCCCGTAATAGGCGGAACACTCGGTTCTATTTCGATTACCTTGCCCTTTTTCGTGACCGCGGGAATTACGATTGTTTCAATAATATGTGTGATGCTATTGCTTCCTGAATCTTTGCCTGTTGAAAAACGAAGTACCCATTTCAACCTCAAAAGTTTTAATTTGTATCATCAATTCCGCGAAGTATTTCAACTCAAACAAGCAAGAACCTTATTAATTATGGGCGGTTTTTTCTTTGTTGGATTGATTATTTGGCAATTTAATACAAGTGTTTATTTAAAAGATGAGTTGCATTGGGGAACCACGTTTATCGGTGCGGTTTTTATGACAGTAGGTGTTTGCGACATATTATCGAGGGTAGTTCTTCTACCATTATTGTTGAAAAAATGGAGCGAAAAAACACTTGGTGCAATTGGTTTACTGGGATTAAGTCTAGGCTTGGTTTGTTTGTTTGCAACAAGTTATTTCCCGTCTCCCTACTTAATTTTTACTGCAGTCGCTTTTATTGTTCTAGGTGAAGGGCTGTTTGACCCTTCGTATAATTCCCAATTGTCGAATGCAGTAAGTGATACAAAACAAGGGGTGTTACAGGGAACAAATCATAGTTTGCAAGCGCTATATCGCGTTATTGTTCCGATTGGAGCTGCTGCTGTTTACACCATGAATCATGGAATTATTTTTGCGTTAGCGGCGATTATATTATTAATAGGGTTGTTTTTATATTTGCGAATTAATCACGATTAATATTGTTTTTTTGTAGAGACGCAATGCATTGCATCTCTACAAAAAAACAACCAAATTACATTCCGCGACTTTTCTTCACCGTTTCGTATGCTTCTTGAATTTTTTGGAATTTCTCTTTTGCACCATGTTGGTATTCCTCCCCTAAAGATGCGACTTTGTCTGGGTGGTAACGTATTGCCAATTGACGGTAGGCTTTTTTCACTTCTTCGTCCGTAGCAGTTGGTTCGATACCAAGTACTGCATAATCCGAGTTTACATCGCGGTAGAACATGTTTTTAACCGTTCTAAAATCCGCATGTTGGATACCCATTAATGTTGCTATTCGCTCCAATAAGGTGATTTCGATATCTGCGACATTCCCATCTGCTTTTGCGATTCCAAATAGGTAGTGTAACAATTGTATACGTACTTCTTCTTGCGTACGCATGCGAATATCTTGACAAATACGCTCTAATGGTATATCGTTGGAATCTAAAAATTGTTTCAGTGTTTGTAAGTGTTGTACGGAAAAATCTGGTCCAAATTGTTGCGCGAAAAAGGATTTTACATACGATAATTCTGCTTTTACTACTTTTCCATCGGCACGCATTACTGCTGCAGACAAAGCGATTAACATAGTTGGGAAATCATTCGTAGAAGTACGTTGTTGGTAGAAACCAAAGATATCGTCAGACGAAAACCCGCTACCTCCATTTCCTTGTGTTCCGCCGTTTGCTTTCATTTTTTGGTAGTTGTCCACTAAGGAACCGACAGAAAATCCAATAATTGCTCCGATAAAACTTTTAGTAAGCAGGAAACCTCCAACGGCGAAAATAATTTTAAACAAAATCGTATGTTTTAATGGTAAATAAAAAATCCCCTGCAGTAGAGACGCAACGCATTGCGTCTCTACTGCAGGGGATAAAAGTATTAAGATTTATTATACTAATTCAATGGAACGTTCAATAAATTTATTTAAATCAGCCCCTTTTAACAATCCTTGTGAAAGCAATGCTAAATCCGCTAATTGTTTTGCTTTTTCTGCACGTACGCCATCTTCCGCTGCTAATAATTCACTCACTTTAGGGTGATTACTATTTACAACCAATTGGTACATTTCTGGGAAAGCTCCCATGAAACCACCTCCACCAGTACGTTGTTGTTCCATCATACGACGGATAAACTCTGGTTGTGTGATGATGATCGGAGCTTCAGAAGAACTCATGCTTTCAAATTCAACACGGAATTTATCCTTGTTTACAGAACCTTCAAACACTGGTTTCAATTTTTCTTCGTCTTCTTTTGTCAATACAGAAGGAATTTCTTCTGATTTTTTGATCAATTTATCCAACGTATCCGCATCTACACGTGCAAATGTTACGTTTTCATGAGACATTTCCATTTTTTGAACCCAATGAGGAACTAATGGTCCGTCTAATACAACTACATCGTATCCTCTGTCTTTTGCCGCTTTTACGAATCCGTATTGTGCATCCGCATCGTGTGTGTAAAGCGCAACAATTTTGTTGTCTTTGTCCGTTTGCAACGGTTTGATTTTCTCGATGTATTCTTCAATCGTATTGTATGTTCCGTCCGTAGATTTTAATAAAGAGAACGATTTAGATTTTTCTGCGAATTTATCATCCGATAATGTTCCGTATTCAACGAATAATTTTAAATCATCCCATTTTGCTTCAAAATCAGCGCGGTCTTTTTTGTACATTTCTGCTAATTTGTCCGCTACTTTTTTCGTGATATGTGCAGAAATTTTCTTCACGTTACCATCGCTTTGTAAGTAAGAACGAGAAACGTTTAATGGAATATCTGGAGAATCTATAACACCATGTAATAACGTCAAGAATTCAGGTACGATTTCAGCAACGCTGTCTGTAATGAATACTTGGTTGGAGTATAAATTGATTTTGTTGCGTTGAATTTCCACATTCTCCTTAATTTTTGGGAAATAAAGAATCCCTGTTAAGTTGAATGGGTAATCTACGTTTAAGTGAATATGAAACAATGGTTCTTCAAAAGACATTGGGTATAATTCACGGTAGAACGTTTTATAATCCTCGTCTTTTAAGTCGATTGGTGCTTTTGTCCATGCTGGAGCAGGGTTGTTCACTTGGTTAGGAACTTCGATAGAAACACGTTTGATTTTATCGTTTTCGTCTTTTTCCCCTTCTGGAGAATCGATGTAATCTGTTTTAGTTCCGAAGATTACTGGAATAGGTAAGAATTTACAGTATTTGTCAAGGATACCTTGGATACGTGCTTTTTCTAAGAATTCAACAGATTCTTCAGTGATATATAATACGATATCTGTACCTCTTTCTGCTTTTTCAATGTCTGTAATGGTGAATTCTGTTGTTCCGTTACTTTCCCATTGAACCGCTTGAGATCCTTCGTGACGAGATAATGTTCTGATTTGTACTTTTTCAGCAACCATGAACGCAGAGTAGAATCCAAGTCCGAAGTGACCAATAATGTTTTCAGCGCCTTCTTTTCCTTCGTATTGTTTTACGAATTCTTCTGCTCCTGAAAATGCAATTTGATTGATGTATTTATCGATTTCATCTCCTGTCATACCGATACCACGATCGCTGATAGTTAATGTTTTCGCTTCTTTATCTAAGATGACATTTACTTCAAGGTTACCTAAATCACCTTTAAATTCACCTGTTGATGTAAGAACTTTTAATTTTTGTGACGCATCCACTGCATTGGAAACTAATTCTCTCAAGAAAATTTCGTGATCCGAATACAAGAATTTTTTAATGATTGGAAAGATATTTTCCGTTGATACATTAATTTGACCTGTTCTCATAGTTTTATTTTTTTTAGAATTTAAACTGATATGGTAGGGAATTGACAATGATTGTGCCAAGGGGGAGGAAGTGACAAAATGACATTTTAGTTGGGGAGTTTGTGTAACTATTGAGACATTAAGGCATTATGGAAGGCTTGTTTGTGGGGGAGGAGGCAAATTGATAGGCTTTTTTTTGGGGGGTGGTACCATTAAGAAGTTGAGGGAATGGCTGGAGGGGAGTGGGATTGAGAGACCTGCGGTCTTTTGAGGAGGAGGGGGACAGAGGTACTATGTGGAAATAAGAGGAGCAGGATGTGTCAAATTGAGGGGCTGGATTTTTTGTTACACGGAGGAAAGGAGAGCACGAAGGACACGGAGGTTTTTAAGGCGCTTTGCTTTTGGAGTGTGGGATTTACCATGGAGAAGTTAAGAAGTGGAGGAATGGTTTTAGGAGGGGAATTGAGAGACCTGCGGTCTTTTTAGGAGGAGGGTGTTGACACATTTAAGGGGGTTGTATTTTTTGTTACACGGAGGAAAGGAGAGCACGAAGGACACGGAGGTTATTGAGGCGCTTTGCTTTTGGGGGGTGGGGTTTACCATTTAGAAGTGGAGGAATGGTTTTAGGAGGGGAATTGAGAGACCTGCGGTCTTTTTAGGAGGTGGGTGTAGACAAATTTAAGGGGACTTTTTTGTAACACGGAGGAAAGGAGAGCACGAAGGACACGGAGGTTATTGAGGCGCTTTGCTATTGGGGGGGTGGGGTTTACCATTTAGAAGTGGAGGAATGGTTTTAGGAGGGGAATTGAGAGACCTGCGGTCTTTTTAGGAGGTGGGTGTAGACAAATTTAAGGGGACTTTTTGTTACACGGAGGAAAGGAGAGCACGAAGGACACGGAGGATTTTGAGTCGCTTTGCTTTTGGAGGGTAGGGTTTACCATTTAGAAGTGGAGGGAATGGTTGGTTAGAGGGGAATTGAGAGACCTGCGGTCTTTTTAGGAGGTGGGATTGTGTTTTTTAGGAGGGAGGAATGGCGATTAGTTTTTATGATTTTTCAATTTCAACGTTTGTAGTAGATGTGTAAAAGTTTAAATTTCAATAAGAAAAGTATGGATTAGAAGCGCATTCGTATGACTTTTTCGTGTTATTTATTTATTTTCGTTTAACCAAAAAACTTTTTGTGTATTTGATTAAGTACCTAATTCCATTTTAATAAAAATATTCCATGGTTTCATTTCGAGTTATCTTTTTTTTATTCGTTTTTCTGTTAAGTAATGCAACTGTATTTGCGCAGTGCACCACTGTAACCCATTTGTTTGACCCAGTATCTATTCCGAGAGAACATCCTATTGATGTTGAACACATGAAATTGTCAGTTTCATTTGTACCAGAGCAGGGGCTTGTGAAAGGGGAGGTAACCCATTATTTTACGCCGTTGCGCGATAAAGTAGATTCTATTTATTTTGATGGGATAGATATTCGAATTCAAGAAGCACGTTTGAATGGTCAGCCAATTACATTTCGAAATGACCATACAGGAATTACTTTTTTTACAGGAAAAACATTGACTTGGGGCTCGAAAGATAGTTTGACTATTACCTATGAAGCTAATCCTAAAAAAGGTCTCTATTTTATCGGATGGAATGATCCAAATAATCTTTCCCGAAAACAAATTTGGACGCAAGGACAAGCATTTGATAATCGTTATTGGATTCCATGTTTCGATTTAGCGAATGACAAGTTGATTACCGAGGTAATTGTAAATTTCAACAGTGATTATAAAGTTTTGTCGAATGGACGTAAATTATCCGAAAAAATAAATGCAGATCGAACAATCACATGGCGGTATAAAATGGATCATCCGCAACCCACTTATTTGTTGATGTTAGGGATTGGTAAATACGATATTTTGGAAACGAAATCGTTGTCTGGTGTTCCGATGAAACTTTATTATTATCCGGAGTGGAAAAGTCGTGTGGATTTAACCTATAAGTTTATGGGTAAGATTTTTGATTTTTTAGAACAAGAAATAGGAGTTCCGTATGCTTGGGAATCGTATGCACAAATTCCGGTGCAAGATTTTATGTATGGTGCAATGGAGAATACTACCGCTACTCTGTTTGGTGACTTTTTCATGGTAGATGCAAGGAGTTATAACGATAAAAATTATGTATCCGTAAATGCACATGAATTAGCACATCAATGGTTTGGGGATTTAGTTACAGCACGAACAACAACACATGTTTGGTTGCAAGAAAGTTTTGCGACACATTATAACCAGTTGGCGGAACAAGTTTGTTTTGGCCAAGATCATTTTGATTGGGAACGTTTAAAAGCGTGTAATTCAGCTTTGTCTGTTACCAATAAAAAACCTTTGGCAACTTCTAATTTACCAGTAGAATTAGTGTATCAAAAAGGTTCACAGGTGCTTGAAATGTTAAAATATGTCATTGGAAGAAAAGCTTTTAATAGAGGAATTAAACGTTATTTAACGGATCATAAATACGCAAATGTGGATTCCGAGGATTTACTAGATGCTTTTCACGATGAATTAGGTTTAAGCCTCCATTGGTTTTGGGATCAATGGATTTATCGTGAAGGGGAGCCTGCTTACAACGTAGCATATACAGACCTGTTAGGTGCCGATAAAAAGCGATTTACGGAAATCGTGGTTACACAAACGCATACCATAAATGAGCAAATTGGACTTTTTAAAATGCCGATTGAATTTGAGGTGCATTATACCGATGGAACGAGTGAGAAAGTAACGGAATGGATAGAAAAACAACGACATGTGGTACGTGTTCCAAATACCAAAAATAAGAAGATTGCTTTTGTATTGTTTGATCCAAATAATCGCGTGTTGAAAACGGTGACCTTTGAAAGAAGTTTGGAAGAACTTAAAGCGCAAGCCTTGAAAGCAACAAATATGTTGGATCGTTATGAAGCATTACTAGCACTTAAAAACGTTCCGGTAGATAAGAAAATCAGTTTATTCGAAGAAGTATACAATGCCAATACGTTTTATGTCATCAAAGGAGAGGTTCTAAGTCAATTACAGTCGGATACTTCTACACGCGTACTTCAAATGATTAAAAAAGGACTTTCGGATTCCGATATTAAACTTCGAAAAGAAATTGTTAAAAACACGAAGAAAATTCATCCAAGTTTAGAGGCGGATTATAAGGCGCTTTTGAACGATTCTTCCTATGATTTGATTGGTAATACATTGGATTTGTTAGCACAAAATTTCCCGAAAAATACGCTTTCCTATTTAGAACAAACAAAAGACGTGGAGGGGACGATTGGAAAAAATGTGCGAATGAAATGGCTTCGTATCGCGTTTGTTCAAACAAAAGACACGTCTTATCTCAAGCAATTGGTTGGGTATACTTCCGTTTCCTATGAATTTGCAACACGAACGAATGCAATGAAAGTATTACGTCGTTTAAATTATTGCAATGAAACACTGGTAGAAAATTGTATAGATGGTATTATCAATAAGAATGGTAAATTGTCAGAAGTTTCTTCTGATATACTGAAACATTTTTATATTGTTGAGGACAACAAGAAGTTGATTAAGCAAAAGATTGAAGCTTTTCAAGGGGAAAACTTTTATAAATTGATGCTAGAAAAAGTATTGTTTTAAATCTCAAAGTCAGGTTGTTTTCATACTATCTATAATAACGGGTAAAGAAAATCGGAAAATCTTTACACGAAAACAGAACGTGTAAAGGAAATCGAAAAATCTTTACATGAAAAGTAGAACGTGTAAAGAAAATCGAAAAATCTTTACATGAAAATAAAACGTGTAAAGGAAATTGGATTTTCTTTATTTGAAACTTTTACTTTTGCGACTAAAATTATTGATATGAATAGTATAACTTCATTTATTGGGACGCTTTTGTTAGTGTTATTTTCTAGTTTGTCATTTGGTCAATCGTGTAATTGTGTAGAGAATTTTAATTGGATGGTAAAAACCTTTGAAGAGAATGACGCAGGTTTTCAATATGTGTTGGATAAGAAGGGGAAAGATTATTACGAAGATTATAAAAAACGTTTGACAGCTAAATTGAATGATACTTTGACTCCAAAAACTTGTATGAAGTTAATGGGTGAGTATACCAGCTTTTTTAGAGGTGGACATATACAAGTTGGTTGGAATCGTTCTTTCACGGAATTTGCAGAACAAACAGTTAAAAAAGCAACAAGCAAACTATTTGGTAAGAATTATTCAGAAAAGGAAATTTTAAAAATCATTGGCAAGAAAAAGAAATCTCATTTTTTAGAGGGTATTTGGCTTTTTCCGGAATGGAATACAAAATTTGGAGTACTACAAAATGAAAATAATCCTAATAATTTTTCCTTTTACAAGCTTGCGTATGATGTGGATTTTGAAAATATAGATATCATTTTTGATGTGGATTATGATAGTACACAAAAAAGTTATTTATTAAACAATTTATATCACTTAATTAAAGGAGATAAATTGACTTTAGATACATTACGAAACACACTCAGTTATTATAGAAAAGGAATCGAACATTTTTTTGTTAAATTACCAGATAATACGAATGTTACACAAACACTAAGTTCAACGTATAATTTTTTTACAAATACTAAGCCTTATTTTGAAAAGTTAACACCTCAAACATTGTATTTACGTATACCTTCTTTTAGATATGAGAATAAAGTAATTATCGATAGTATCTTAAAACAAAATGAAGCATTAATTAAAAGTGTTCCAAATTTAATAATCGATATTCGTAATGGAACTGGGGGAAGTGATGATTCATACGGAGGATTAATCCCTTTTATTCAGACAAATACTACTTATAGTACCGGTCAACAGTATTATGCTACAGAATTAAATTCTAAAGGTTATGAATTTTATGCGAACATGATTCAAGATAGTCTGTCAAAGAGATTTTGTACTGAAATTGCAAAAAAGATGAGAGACAATCTAGGAAAAATGATCGATGTTGATTATTCAGAATTTTTTGTACAAGATACTATAACTAAATTAGAATTAATAAAATCTGAATATCCAAAACAGGTAGCTATTATTTGCAATAAAAATAATGGAAGCACTGATGAAGCATTTTTAATGGAAGCTCGTCAAAGCAAAAAAGTCAAAATATTCGGTTGTACAACTGGTGGAATGTTAGATATCTCTAATTTGAATTGCATAAATTCCCCAGATGGTAATTTGAATTTTTGTTATGGTATGACCAAAAGTTATCGTATACCGAATTTTTGTATCGACGACGTAGGGGTTCAGCCAGATATTTATTTTCAAGGATTAGTCCCTGAAGTAGAATGGGTAGATGAGGTTGTAAAGTATTTGGAGAATTGATTTTACCACTAAATTATTAATGTTTTCTTTTACCACTTATAATTGAGTTTATTAAAATATTACCATTAGGTAACTTACCTATTAGTAACATACTGATTGGTAAGTTTAGTTTACATATTTTTTTAGGCTTTAAATTTTAAATTTTGTATTTTTATATCAAATAGGAAAAGATGTCATCTTTAATTACAAGTTTGTCACCACATATTTTTTGGGATGTTGATGTTCAGTCAGTAGACATGGAGAAGAATGGTGTTTTTGTGTTGCAAAGAGTTTTACAATATGGTATTTTAAAGGATTGGTTATTACTTAAATCTATAATAGGGGTTGAGAATATAAAAGCACTTGCTGTTCAGTTACCCACTTTAGATGATGTTTCTATTTCTTTTTTATCCAACCTATATAAAATTGATAAATCCGAATTTAAATGCTACAAAAACAAGCAGTCAAACCAGAATTATTGGAGTTATTAGAAGAGTTAATGTTAGTAAATGAATTTACTGATTTTAATTTGGTTGGAGGAACTGCGTTAGCATTGTATGAGGGACATCGATTATCCGTAGACATTGATTTATTTGGTAAAAGTGAGATTAATCCTGATTTTTTTACTGAAATATTGAAAGACAAAGGAGAAACAATCATTCTTTCTCAGAGTTCAAAAATTTTGATTTATGTAATTAATAACATTAAGGTAGATTTTGTTGACTATAATTTTCAATTATTAGAACCTGTAAATGTTATTGATGGTATTCGTTTAGTTTCAAAGAAAGATATAGCAGCGATGAAGCTTAATGCTATTGCTGGACGCGGAAGTAAAAAGGATTTTATGGATGTTTATCAATTGCTGAATGATTTCTCGTTGTCCGAGATGTTGACTTTTTATTCTCAAAAATATCCAAATGGATCTGAATTTATGGTCTTAAAAAGTTTATTGTATTTTGATGATGCTGAAATTGAGCCAGATCCTATTATGTTAATTCCGATTACCTGGAGTCAAGTAAAAGAAAGAATCCTCCATGAAGTAAAAGAGATTTAGAAAATAAGATTTCTACTTTCCATTTACACATTGCTACATTGAATTCATTGCTACATTAATTTTCAAATTTTACACTGAGTTTATCGAAGTGTACCTCATTTTCAAATTTTCAAATTAATAAACTTATCTTTGCGACAAACTATTCAACCATGGCGCAAAAACCATCCATACCGAAAGGAACACGTGATTTTTTACCTTATGAAGTAGCTCGTAGAAATTATATCTTCGACACGATTAAGGCCTCTTATAAAAACTTTGGATTCTTACCGATTGAAACTCCTTCCTTTGAGTTGTCTTCTACCTTGATGGGGAAGTATGGCGAAGAGGGAGATCGTTTGATTTTTAGGATATTAAATTCGGGCGACAAGCAAAAGAAAGCAGATATCCAAGCATTGGAAGAAGGGAACTTAGCGCGTTTTGCGAATTCCTTAGCGGAAAAAGCCTTGCGTTATGACTTGACCGTGCCGTTTGCACGTTTTGTGGTTCAACACCAAAATGAATTATCGTTTCCGTTTAAGCGTTACCAAATTCAACCGGTTTGGAGAGCAGATCGTCCGCAACATGGTCGTTACCAGGAGTTTTTTCAATGCGATGCGGATGTGGTAGGAAGCGACTCGTTGTTGTACGAAGTGGATTTTATTCAGTTGTTTGATGAGGTGTTGAGCAATTTAAAGTTGCCAGCCTTCACAATATATATCAATAACCGTAAAATTTTATCTGGAATCGCTGAGGTTTCTGGGGAGTCTGATCGTTTGATTGACATCACAGTGGCTTTGGATAAGTTAGATAAAATTGGGGAAGATGGTGTTATCAAAGAATTACAGGAAAAAGGAGTTGCTGAAAGTTCGATAGAACGCATTAAGCCGTTGTTGACGATGACTGGTTCGAACCAAGAACGCATCGAAGCGATGAAAAACTATTTAGCGACAAGTGAAATTGGTTTGAAAGGAATCGAAGAGTTGGTGTATGTGCTAGATACGGCTACGAAACTAGGTCTAGAAAAAGCAAGCTTGGTGTTTGATGTGACCTTAGCACGTGGTTTGAACTACTATACGGGAGCAATTTTCGAAGTAAAAGCGGATGGCGTAAAAATGGGAAGTATTTGCGGTGGTGGTCGTTACGATAACTTGACGGATTTGTTTGGAATGCCAAATATGTCTGGTGTAGGGATTTCGTTTGGCGCTGACCGTATTTATGATGTATTGAAAGAATTAGAATTGTTTCCAAAAGAAGTAGAGCAAGGATTGGAAGTATTGTTCGTGAATTTTGGTGCAGTGGAAGAAGCATATTGTCTACCATTGGTGAAAGACATTCGTAAAAACGGTATTTCCTGTGAATTGTATCCATCCAAAGCGAAAATGCAAAAGCAAATGAAGTATGCAAACGATGTGCGCGTGAAATACGTAGCGATTGTTGGGGAAGATGAAATGGCCAATGAGATCATCCAATTAAAAAACATGGAAACAGGAGAACAGGAAGAAGTGAGTGTGGAGGAGTTGATCTCTTTAGTTAAAAAGTAGCCCTTCGACTCCGCTCAGGGGGACGAAGAGGGTTTCCGTCAGTCTGAGCGTAGTCGAAGACAAGGAAACGATTGAAGATAATAAATAGAAGCAAAATTTAAGACTTCCCGAGTTTACACTGAGCTTGTCGAAGTGAGGAGAGAAAGCATTGCTTTCGAAGACCAAACGTAAGTGCAGGGATTGAGGGAGGTGAAAAGAAGTAATAAATGAAAAATTACACATTAAAATTGTTAAGAATTATTCCGATAGTAATTATTGGTTTCTTTTCTTTAAGTGTTCATGCCCAAAAAGATAACTCGACTAATTTATTGGAGGGTAAATGGAATGTAGTTTTTCCTGAAACTAATTTTGGTGAATATAGAATTAATTTAATTTTTGAAACCAAATCAAATACCTTTAATGCTTATACACGTAAAAATGTATTAAAGGATCTTTTTGGATCAATTAAATCTAAATTCATTAAAAAAGTAATAAAAAGTGTTTCAGATGGATCGTTGGTTAAAATTACTAATGGAACAACTTATCTTAAGAATGATACATTATTCATTAAGGGAACTTATTCTGATGTTTTAAATCAATCAGGTGATATTGAAGGTTATCTCTACAATTCTAAAATTTCGGGTACAATTTATTCTAAAATAAATCATTCTGAAATAGGTACATTTTTTTCAAATAAGGAAACAACAAATACAACTGATTATTCTAGAGTAATGTCAGGAATAATTGATACTACAAGTAAGTATATCTACGATAAGGCTATTTTAAATCATAGAATTTGGAAAAGATACAAGTATAAGTTACGTAAACCAATTCATATTGAGGATGATTTAGAATTATTAATATTTCATTATTTTTCAACTAGAAAAAATAAGAAATTTCCTTTTTCGCATTTTAATTTAATACGAAAAATGGAATTTGGAAATGGAACTCCTTCCAATACAGTATTTCTTTCAGATAGTTTGTCAAGACAAACAGGTATATTAAGAATCAAATCTTTTGCTGGTTCTGCAGAAGAAATGGATAGTGTTTTTAAAATTATTTTATCTAAAAACTATAAAAATTTGATAGTTGATTTAAGAAAAAATGGTGGAGGAGGAATAGCTTCTTCATTAATGTTTGGAAAAAGAGTTATTGAAAATGAATTGAATACAGGTGTTTTTCTGACTAGAAGATGGTTTGATTCAACAAATGTAATTCCAACATCTCTGCAATATACAGACTTACCTTATGTAATTCAACCAGATTTATTTCAGTTTTTAGCTCAGATGAAAACTGAAAAAGCAATTGTATTAAAAGTAATACCAGCGAAAGAAGTTTATAAAGGAAAAATATTTGTTTTAACAGACAAACGTACTGCAAGTACTTGTGAACCTTTAGTATACGCATTAAAAAATACGGGAAGAGGTATCGTTGTTGGTGAGAATACTGCTGGCGCAATGTTAGGTATGTCCTTTATTAATTTGTCCGATGACTTTATATTGACTGTGCCTACAACAGATTATTTTACAAATGACGGAGTTAGATTAGATAAAGTTGGTGTAGCACCAAATTTTGAAGTAGAGTCTGATAATGCACTGAAATATGTTTTTGAAAATTTAATTAAATAGTAAAATGAGTGGGGTGAAAGATACCAGAGTCATCCCCCTCGGTCCCCCTTCCAAGGGGGAAGAATAAAAATAATAAAATGAAAAAGTACTTAATTAACAACGATTGGATTTCTCTAGAACAACTAGAAGAGATTTTAAATGAAGGATATACGATTGAATTATCCGAGAATGCAAAAGAAAAAATCACGAAGTGTCGTGCGTACCTGGATGAGGTTGTTGCAAAGGAAAATCGCGTTATTTATGGAATTAACACTGGATTTGGTTCCTTGTGTAATACCGTGATTCCAAACGAAGATTTAGCATTATTACAGAAAAACTTAGTGCTTTCCCATGCTTGTGGGGCTGGAGAAGAAGTTCCTAGTCATTTGGTGAAACGTATGCTTTTATTGAAAGTATTAGGTTTGTCGCACGGACATTCAGGGGTACAATTAGCAACGGTAGAGCGTTTGGTGTATTTCTTCAATAACGATATTTTACCAATTGTTTACCAACAAGGAAGTTTAGGTGCTTCGGGAGATTTAGCGCCCTTGGCTCATTTGTCTTTACCGATTTTTGGAGAAGGAGAAGTTGCCTACCAAGGAAAACGTTTTTCGGGAAGAGAGGTTTTAGCAATTTGTGGATTAGAGCCAGTAGAATTGCAATCCAAAGAAGGTTTGGCCTTGTTGAACGGAACACAATTCATGAGTAGTTATGCTTCGTATGCAGTAGCAACTTCCTATAAATTATGGAATCAATTCAACCACATTGCAGCTTTATCCTTAGAAGGGTACGATGGTCGTATCGAGCCGTTTGGCGTTTCTGTGAATGAAATTCGTAAACAAGCAGGTCAAATACATGCCGCAGAAGAAATGCGCAATTTATTGAAAGGAAGTCAGATTGTAGCGCAAGAAAAAGCGCACGTACAAGATCCATATTCGTTTAGATGTATACCACAAGTGCATGGTGCAAGTTATGATGCGATCGAACATTGTGCGAAAGTAGTTGAAAACGAAATCAATGCGGTGACTGATAATCCTACGATTTTCCCAGAAGAAGGGTTGGTAGTTTCAGCAGGAAATTTCCACGGACAACCATTGGCGATATCGATGGATTTCTTAGCATTGGCAATGGCTGAAATGGGAAGTATCTCTGAGCGTCGTGTGTATAAATTGATTTCAGGGACAAGAGGTTTACCAGCATTCTTAGTGGCAAATCCAGGCTTAAATTCTGGGTTCATGATTCCACAATATACCTGTGCCTCGATTGTGAGTCAAAATAAATCGCTTTGTTTTCCAGCAAGTTGTGATACTGTAGATTCTTCCAATGGGCAAGAAGACCACGTGAGTATGGGGGCAAATGCAGCAACAAAATTATACCGTGTGTTGGAGAATTGTTATACGATTCAGGGAATTGAATTGTTAAACGCAGCGCAAGCATACGAATTCAGAAAGCCTTTAAAATCAAGTTCCATTTTACAAAGTTTACATGCTTCGTACCGTGAAGTAGTGCCATTTGTAGAGGAAGATTGTTATTTACATCCATTAATTAGTGCGAGTACAAACTTTGTAAAAAATATTTCATGGAAAATGTAGAATACCAAGAAGTAGAAGAAATTCAAGAAGAAAAAAAGATGCCTATATTTTTAAAGGTACTTTGTATTTTGAGTTTTATCTACATCGGAATCATCTTAATACCAGCAATTTTCGGCTTGTTTTCTGGACCAATGTCTGAAACGGAATTGAACGAAACATTTCAAAATGTAAGTTCTTTAGTCCCAAATTCGATCAGTAAACAGGAAAAAGCACGTTTGTTAGAATTAGCATACGAAAAGCAAAAAGTGATGAATGACAAATTTTATTTAAATGCAACAATAAATATTTGGGTGTATTCACTGGGCTTTTTTGGAGTTTTCAAAATGTTCAAAAAACGTCAACGTTCAGGGTATTATTTATATTTGGTATACTCTGTTTTATCGGTTATCTCTTTGTATTTAATATTACCAACCAAACTTATTGCGATGGAAGATGTCCTTTCTCTATTATTGTGGTCAGGTATCATGGTCGGTTTGTACACAATCAATTTAAAACACTTAACGAATTAATTATGAAAAGAAGTATCACAAGTATTGTCTTAATTTTAGGATTAGCAGTAAGTGCAGGAGCACAGTTACAAACGCCAAAAGCGAGTCCAGTTGCAAAAATGGAGCAACGTGTAGGTTTGACAGATATTAAAATTGAATATTCTAGACCAGGAAAAAATAACCGGAATGTCTTTGGAGAGGTAGTTCCTTTGAATGAAATTTGGAGAACTGGTGCAAACGAAAATACTAAAATTACAACAAGCGATGTATTGATTTTCGGAAAAGATACATTAAAAGCAGGGACGTATGCAATTTTCACTAAACCAGCGGTAGATAGTTGGGAATTAATTTTTTATACGGATGTAACCAATTGGGGAACACCAGAAAAATGGGAGGAAAACAAGGTCGCTTTACGCACAAAAGCTGCTGTTACTACTTTACCATCAGTGGTAGAAACGTTTACGATAGCGCTAGATAATCTAGAAAACGAATCAGCAGCATTGACTTTTACGTGGGATAAAACATCGGTAACTTTTCCTTTTACCTTATTAACTGCGCAAAGAACGATTGTAAATATTCAAAAAGTAATGGCAGGTCCATCTGCATCGGATTATTATGCTGCAGGAAACTATTATTACACGAATAAAATAGATAATAAACAAGCGTTAGAATGGGTTTCCAAAGCAATTCAAGGGAATCCTTCAGCGTATTATATGTACCGCACAAAAGCAATGATTCAAAAAGAGTTAGGGGATAAAAAAGGAGCAATGGAGACTGCAAAAGCAGGATTAGTTGTCGCTGAAAAAATAAATAATAAAACCTACATTACACTTTTGA
The DNA here is from genome assembly GCA_947446925.1 of Flavobacteriia bacterium. Classification (GTDB taxonomy): domain Bacteria; phylum Bacteroidota; class Bacteroidia; order Flavobacteriales_D; family Crocinitomicaceae; genus CANHVK01. The sequence continues at coordinate 65,124 of CANFHU010000007.1, read as the reverse complement.
ATACCTTCATTGCAGAGATGCAGAAGTAAAAAATAGAACTTAAAAAATGTAAGAGACTGCTTGTGAAAGCGGTCTTTTTTTTGTCTAAATCTGACAAAAAGCACGATTGAAAACCATCGTATTTATACGCGATTTACACTGATAATTTGGTAGTTGTGAAATCTGTTAGTAGTTTTGTTCTAGAAAAATAAACGAAAATACAGATGAAAAAGTACTTCTATTTATTCCTTTTTTTTATTTCTTGTCTTCTAGTAACAAGCGTACAAGCTCAGTTCAAGGTTACAACAAAAATTATAGATTTTAAAGGTAAAGGGATGGAATTGACAACCGTTTCATTGCGTCAGCAAGATGCTTTTTTACAAACGGAATATACAGATAGTAGCGGAATATGTGTATTTCAAAAAGTTATTGCAGGAGAATATTCGTTTAAAGTTTCGCAATACGGAGTGGTAACGGAGCAAGTTGCCATGATTTCTAGTGATACCACCATTGTGATTGAAATGGCGAAGTCCAAACAATTAGAGGCAGCGACTATTAATAATAAAAAACCAGTGTTTAAACGCAATGCGGATCGTATGGTGTTTCATGTGGAGAATTCTTTGATTTCCTATGGGAATAATCTTTATAACATGTTAGCAATGACACCAGGAGTTCGGGTTGATGATAAATCCGTAAAGATTGTAGGTAAAGGAGAAGTAATCATATACATCGATAATCAGGTGGTACAGTTGGCTGGAGAAGACTTAATCAATTATTTAATGAATGTGCCAAGCGAGGATGTTTCTCGTATCGAAGTTATAAGTAATCCTCCAGCAAAATATCAAGCTGAGGGTTCTTCTGGGATTATAAATATTGTTTTGAAGTCGGTATTGAAGAAAGGATATACTGGAGACGTAAATTCATCAATTTCTAGAAATACCTATTGGTCAGAGTCTGTAAGTGGAGGACTGACTTATAATAAGGGAAAAATAAGTTTTAAGAATAGACTAAGCGCAAGTCAAAATGTATTTCAACAATTAATAGATGTTGATTTGAAATTACCAACGAGTAATAATCAAAATAATTCCGTTGCAAAAAACAATCAAGTTGGATTAAGTAATAACGCTAATCTAACGTATAAAATTAATGAAAGATCAAGAATTGTACTTTCTACCCAAATTAATTCTTCTCAACCTACACTTACGAATACAACTAATATTAATTACCTTAGAAATTTGATTAGTGATTCAATTACAAAATCTTTTGGAGATGGTAATTCTAATTTAAAGTCAATCAATACAGGATTAAATTATTCTTACATTTTTGATACACTAGGAAAAAAAATGTCGATAGATTACAATAATTTCAGTTATGATCAATCCAAAAATCGATTAGTCGAAAGTTATACACAATTTTTATTTTCACCATATAATTTGTCTACTATACAAACATCAAGTATACAGGAGGTATTATCTAATTCTTTAGATGTAGATTTTGAATTGCCTTTTGAGAAATTTTTAATTTCTACTGGAGGAAGGCTTAGCAGTAATGAAAATCTTAATTTTTTTGATAATGAGTATAAAGTAAATAATTTGCCACAACTTCTTGAAAAAGATAAGTTTTTGTATAATGAAAAGATTCAATCTTTGTATTTTACGTTTTCTAAATCATTCAATAAGTTGGAAATTAGTGCTGGCATACGTGCGGAGAATTCGATCATTGAAAGTAAGTCATTTACTTACAATACTGTAAATAACTATAATTATTTGAAATTTTTCCCGTCTTTATATGTGCTCTATGCTTTGAAAGAAGAGGTATATTTAGGAGGGTCTTACTCTAGGAGAATCGACAGACCAAATTATTCAGAATTAAATCCTTTTAGATTGTATATGAATGCAAATCAGTATTCAATCGGTAATCCATTTCTTAGACCTTCATTTACAAACAACATCGACATTTACTATATTTTTAAAGACAAATTTTCGAGTACTTTAAATTATTCTCATAATGAGAATTTATATAGCCAAATTCCAATTGTCGATCAAAAAACAAATACACAAGTATATACTAATCTGAATTTTTTAACTTCTGACATCCTATCATTAGCTTCGGTATATTCCATAAAAAACAGGGTAATACAATCTGATGTTCAATGGGATTTAATTTACTCCAATTCATATTCCAATTCTGAAATCACTTACTCTTCCTTAAAAGGATTCAGTTCTTCCATAAATCTTAACAATCAGATAAAAATGCCATTAAAAGGATTGACAATGAATTTGGGAGTAATATATAGTTTTCCTGGAATAACTGGATTAGTGAAAATGCAAACGTTCTATACTATAAATCCAGGGTTTTTGTATCGCACAAAGAATAAGAAGTTTGTATTAGGGATTACATTTAACGATATTTTTCGATCTATGAGACCAAAATTGCAAATGTATTCTAACGGAGTGTTGTTGGATGTAATGAATTATCAAGATCAACGTTCAGCTCGTTTTTCATTGACTTATAATTTTGGAAATACTAAAGTGCAAGTGGAAGATCGTGAGATCAAAAACACCGAAGAAATCGAACGTACAAAAGAATAATCACCTACTTATTAGAGATTAAAGTCGAAGGCCCAAAAAGACTTTAAGAACTGATGTACATCGTCACCAGGAACACCGAATGTGAATAAACTTTGGTGAACAGAAAATCAATGTAATTTTTTTAAGATGAACAATAAAACAAACACTGCATCTATTGCGATAGATGAGTTAGGAAAAGTTATGGGTGGAAATGAAATCGGTCCTAGAAAACCAAAATTGCCATTTCCAACGGGAACGCCTCCATATAATCCTAATCCTTTTCCAACAACATTCACTCCGATTATTAGTTATTAATAAGAGAAAAAAAATATTCGCATTGAAGTCGTAGGGCCTTAAATCGATTTCGATAAGCGATGTACATCACCACCGTAATCCTTTGATGTGGTAAAACTTAAAGGAATATTTTATAACAATTTAAATTTTAAAAAATGAAAAATCAATTAATCACAATCGAAGAACAATTAGTAATTATGGGAGGTTTAGAATCAGCTACAACTCCAAGAAAAATTGCAATCGTGGCATCAAAAACTACGACTAAAACTACAACTACATTTACGGTTACAATTTTTTGGTAATATCTAATAACCTTGAGAAGCAAGGAAGGACAAATCAACTGATATGAGGTTAACCTCATTAAAATTTACAAACTTATCCTTGCTTCTCTAATCAATTAATACCTAATGTTCTCCTCTCGAAAAATAAAATTTATCCGACAAATAGATAGTACCGACTGTGGTACCGCTTGTTTGTCTATGGTAGCGCGCTACTTCGGTGCTAAGTATTCTTTAGACTATTTAAATGAACTTTGTCAAAAGTCTGTATTGGGCATCGATTTTATGAGTTTGTCGACCGCTGCTCAGCAACTGGGTATGTCAAGCTCAGCAATTCGGATGGGCGTGGATGATTTTTCGGAGGAGGCATTACCTTGTATACTTCATTGGAACAATAACCATTTTGTCGTATTGTACAAGGTGAAAAACATTGGTCGTACAACCTATTATTACATTGCTGACCCGGCTTTTAAAAAACATAAGATTACGAAAGCTGTTTTTGTAAAACACTTTTTGAAACAGGATGCAGATTTTGGCTATGTAATGCTTTTCACCAAAGAAGCTGCTTTCGATAATTTGAAAAACCAACAACGTAATTTTGAAGTTTCGAAATACACTCTCAAATACATCAAAACCTATTATCGTCAATTTTTACAAATCATCGGATTGATGATTTTAGCAAGTGCAGTCACGTTGATTATTCCTTACACAACTCAGTTGATGGTTGACAAAGCAATGAAATTTAAAAATGAACAACTACTTCAATTGTTACTCTTTTCTCAACTCGGGTTATTTTTTGGAGATTCATTGATCTCATTTTTTAGAACCTGGTTAACGACCTATGTTTCAGGTAAAATTGGTCTAGATATTATTCAAGATTTTCTTCAGAAATTGTTCAAATTACCGATGCGATTTTTTGACGCAAAATCATATGGAGATCTTTCACAACGAATCAATGACCACTCGCGATTGGAGCAGTTTTTGACTTCTGATCTAGTTAATACTTTGTTTTCGGTTACCAATATTATCATCTATTCGTTTGTGGTTTGGATGTATGGTGTGACCATATTTACTATTTTCATAGTTAGTATACTACTCGGAATTGTTTGGATGTATGCATTTCAAGCTAAACGTAGAAAAGTGGAATATTTACAATTTCAAAAACACGTGGAGAGTCAGAATATTCTTCACGAGATCGTTGGAGGAATACAAGACGTAAAGTTGTTTGGAGTGGAAGAACAACAAAATGCGAATTGGAAAACAACCCAACAGGATTCGGTTAAACTTTCTCTGAAAAGCACGAAAATCGACATGTTTCAATCCATAGGTTATTCGTTTTTTCAATCTGGAAAGAACATTATAATTACCTACCTAGCAGCACAACTAGTTATGAACGAGCAACTTTCTTTTGGAGGTTTACTGAGTTTGTCATTCGTGTTGGGTCAAGCGACGAATCCGTTGAATCAACTTTTAACTTTTGCACATTCTTTACAAGAAGCGAAGTTAAGTATGAATCGTTTGTTGAGTATTCAATTATTGAAAGAAGAAAATTCAACAACAAGTATGGAGTTAATTCCTGGGGATATTGTTTTTAGTTCTTTTAATTTTAAATATTATGGTCAATATAAATCAATGATTCAAGACTTAAATTTGGTAATTCCTGTAGGAAAAACGACTGCCATTGTAGGGGAGAGCGGGAGTGGGAAAACGACGATATTACGCTTAATTTTAGGTTATTATCAAGAATATGAAGGGGAATTAAAGATAGGTAATCATGCCTTGAACCAACTGCCTTCTAGAGTGTTACGAAGTCAACTTTCAACCGTGATGCAACAAGGATATCTTTTTGATCAATCTTTTTTATACAATATTATTTTAGGAAACGAAGAAGAAATTGATTTGGAACGATTCCAACTTGCCATTGAAATTGCAAATCTTACAGAATTTGTCAGGGACAATCTTAGAGGGAATTTAGAAACTAAAATTGGTGTCAATGGCTTACAATTGAGTGGTGGTCAAAAGCAACGTGTATTGATTGCTCGGGCAGTCTACAAAAAAGCAGCCTATTTTATTTTTGATGAAGCTACTTCCGCCTTAGATACGGAAAACGAAGCGCAAATAATGAAAAATTTACACCATTATTTTATTGGTAAAACCGTCATTTTGGTTGCACATCGTTTAAGTACAGTGAAAAATGCCGATATGATTTTAGTGATGCATGAAGGAAAATTAGTCGAAAAAGGTAACCACCATGAATTACTTTCTCAAAAAGGAAAGTATTTTGAATTAGTAAAAAATCAAATGGAATAATTTTCGGTTTTATAAACCACAATTCTCTTGCTTTAGCGAAATTAACGATACTAATTAGTCGTTTATTTATTAGTCATAATTCATGGATATTTACCTATTTTTGTTTTATGACGACTTTAAAAGACCTACAATCAGGGAACTTTTCGAATCCAACAAGAATTACACTTTCATGTGGATTAACAGAATTTCCACAAGTTTTATTTGACTATGCTGAAACTATAGAAATCCTTGATTTATCTGGTAATCAACTATCTAGTTTACCGGAAGATATGTACCGTTTTACCAAATTGAAAATTGCTTTTTTTTCGCAAAATAAGTTTACTGTTTTTCCCAAACAATTAGCCGATTGTCCTGCATTGACGATGATAGGTTTTAAGTCAAATCAATTGATCGAATTTCCTGAAAATTCAATTCCATTAAACATTCAGTGGTTGACGTTAACCGATAATTGTATTGATAAATTACCGAAATCAATAGGTCAACATCAACAATTACAAAAATGCATGTTGGCTGGGAATCGTTTAACAGAATTACCAGAGGAATTAGCACAATGTAAAAATTTGGAATTACTTCGAATTTCTGCAAACCAACTTGTTAAGATTCCAACTTGGTTAGTGCAAATGCCAAAATTATCTTGGTTAGCATTCTCTGGAAATCCTTCTACCTATCTGCCGACAAACGAAGTCCAATTACCACGTATCGATTGGTCGCGTATACATGTTGAACAACAACTTGGGGAAGGTGCATCTGGTATTATTTGCAAAGCAATAATCGACGGAGAAAATGAAGTGGCGATTAAAATTTTCAAAGGAGATGTAACAAGTGATGGATACCCAAATGACGAATTAGCAACTTGTTTGTCAACTGGTTTACATGAAAACATTGTTCCTTTAACAGGAATAATTTCAAAGCATCCAGAAGGAAAACAAGGGATTGTAATGGAGTTAATTCCTTCGGAGTATAGAAATTTGGGTCAACCACCAAGTTTTGCCACATGTACCCGTGATGTTTTTTCTAGAGATCAAAAGTTTACGTTTACCAAAGGATTATGTATACTTAAAGGAGTCTTACAAGCAGCTAAACACCTGCATGCACGAGGAATTATGCATGGGGATTTATATGCGCACAACACCTTATACAATTCGGAAGGAAAGGCTTATTTTGGTGATTTTGGAGCTGCCACTTTTTATGATAACAACTCGGAAATAGCCCCTTATTTAGAACGTTTGGATGTACGTGCTTTTGGTTGTTTAGTGCAAGATATTGCATCGCTAATGCATGACAATGAAGAAGGTAAAGCATCGCTGATTAAACTATCTGAGCAATGTATGCTAGAAGTAGTGATGGAACGACCAAGTTTTGAGGAGGTAGTGAAATTTTTAGAAGATCTGTAGAAAAAAAGCACACTGATTTATACGAAACCAATAAACTTCACGTTATCTATTTTATAACCTCAAAAAGTAACTATGAATAAACACTACTCTAAAACAATTACTCCGACTTCATCAGCTGTTTTAGCTAGCGAACCATCCACTAAAACAATCGAAGCAATTTTAAATTACAGCAAGTCTGTGACTACAGTGAAGGTATTGAACGAACAAACCTTGGTTCACCTCAATTAAGATCTAACCTCAAATAGAAAAGGCTACTCAAATCGAGTAGCCTTTCTTATATGCCTAAAATGGGTTTAGTTATTGCACGTATTATTTCTTCACACGCTCCACATAAACTCCAGTACGCGTGTCAATTTTAATTTTTTCTCCATTGTCAATAAACAAAGGAACACGAACTTCAGCACCTGTAGCAATGGTAGCTGGTTTCATTGTATTCGTAGCAGTATCTCCTTTGATCCCTGGTTCAGTGTAAGTTACTTCAGATTCAATGTAGAATGGTAACTCAACAACTAATGGATTCTCTTCTTCCGCGTGAAACAAGATGTTACACATCATACCCTCAACTAAGAAACCAGGTTTTTCAATCATTTTTGCAGGAATATTTACTTGCTCAAATGTTTCGTTATTCATGAATACATATTCCGTACTTTCTTGGTATAAGTATTGGTATTCACGGTTTTCGATACGAACTGGCTCAATTTTATGTCCTGCAGAAAACGTATTGTCAATTACTTTCCCAGATTCAATTTGTCTCAATTTTGTACGTACAAATGCAGGACCTTTACCTGGTTTTACGTGTTGAAATTCAATGATTTGACAAAGTTTGTCGTTAAACTTAATACATAATCCGTTTTTAATATCTGCAGTAGTTGCCATAAGTAGTTTTTTTAGTTGAGTGCAAAATTAGGGAAAATGTAGTGAAATCCAAAAAAAATAGTGCAACATCGTATTTAATCGCACTTAACGAGTGTTCCCTTAAAAAATATTTAACGGCAAACTATTTTTTCAATCTAAAGAAAGCCGTATCTTTACAGAAAATATAAGAATAATGGCAAGTAAAAGAAATTTTAAAAAAGACCTTAACAAAATGGTTTTTGACGTAGTGGAAGAATGCTTCAGCGTACAGTTATATAACGAATCTAAAACAGAAGTTACTAATAAATTAATTGAAGAAGTAATTGGGTTTAGAAACAGTATGACGGAGAAAATTCACCAAGCAAAAACTACTAAAGATTTCCCTGCAATTCACAAAGAAGTGGAAGAAACAGCGGTAAACTTTATCCACAAATTAAATGAATTAATGTAATTCTACATTTTTTTAAACGAAAACGGATTTTTTTAAGTCCGTTTTTTTGTTTTTATACCTTCCAAAACCTTCCAAAACCTTCCAAAATGCAGTACATCAAGTTTGAGCAACTTATCGAAAATTTAGAAAAGTTTGAATTAAAAGTAGATTCAGAATTTCAAATTGCTTGTTTAAAACGCGTGAAAAGTGGGGGAGATCTTCTCATTTTAAACGATAAAAAACAAGAAGCGATAATCGCGTTACTTGCTGGATTTGTTGAAAAAATTCAAGTTCCAGCGAACGATGATGCACCGCGTATTCTTATCGTAGCAGCGGATAACCAATCCTGTTTAGATATCGAAGCACTTTGGGTGAAAATATCGAAGCGTACAGAAATGATTCATACGCTTACATATGAAAGTCGTGAAAAAGTAAAACAACGTAACGATTTGTTTAATGGTGCCGACATTGTTATTGGTACTCCAAAACGAGTAAATGAACTTTATTTTCAAAATGGTATTAACATCAATAAACTGAAATACTTTTTAGTAGTTGATTCTGAAAAATGCTTAAAATTCAGTTCTGTTGCCCATGTAACTCGTATGACCGAAAGTTTCCCGAAATGTCAAAAAATTGTGATGAACCCAGCAATGGAGAAATACACAGAACGACTAGTGGATGCGGTGTTGGAGAATCCGATGGTAATCGAGTGACGGGGCTTCGAGAGCCTCAGCCACCGTTAAAATCGAGAGCCTCTGTCACAGTCAGTATAGTATACTCTAATCTAATATCAACAGCATAAACTGCTTAATTATAATTTACCTTAACTACGCTTATCTCTGAAAGCTATTGATAAATAAATCAATTTATCTAGTTCTCCATTTATTAAAGCTTCTTTCTTTTTTCTACTCCAATTTTGGACTTGCTTTTCTCTATAGAAGGCTTCATCAATGCGTTTAAATTCTTCAAAATAAATCAATCTTACAGGTAAATATTTTTTTGTGTGTTTTGCTCCTTCGCCTGATTGATGTTGTTGTATTCTACGTTCTAAATTAATCGTGCTGCCAGTATAATAGCTACCATTTGAACATTCTAAAATGTACATATACCCTTTCATTCTAATCTTTTCTACATTAATTTAAGAAAGAAAATCGCATTTAATACTTTAAAATAGAAGAAAAAAAGTGTTTTTGAGGTATGTTTTGGTCTTTAATAATGACGATTATGGCTCTCGAACAATGGTGGCTGAGGCTCTCGAACAATGGTGGCTGAGGCTCTCAAACAATGGTGGCTGAGGCTCTCGAAGCCATCATTCCTGCTTCGGTAACCCTCCTGTATACCTAGAAAAATTCACGTCGTCACCCAAAAGTGTCACTAAGACATATCCTCGTACCACAATTGCGTTGTAACTTTTCATGTGAATAGTCGCATCGTAAGAGGTCCCTTTTTTGATTTGGTGAATTGTTCCTCCGGTCCAATATTCACCATTAAAGGTGAAGTGCTCCATTACTTTATAATTCACCCATTGCGACTTTGGAAGTCCTTTTTCGGAAAATTTCTCTATTTTTTTATTTTCATTTTTAAACCATTTGATGCGCGCGTAATATTTGTTATCAAATTTATAACACTCCACAATCAGTTTTTGACTCTCGTCTAACCACATACCCAAAATATCATCCGTCTTGAAGGACGCACCAGAGAAAAGGAAAAGGGTTAAACTTAAGAGTAATAACTTCATGGTTTATTTTTTTCTTCAAACAATAATTTGAAATTTGGATCTAACTTAAGACTCGTTACTTTTTTTTGCGTTGCCCATTCTAAGTTGGCTTCTTTATCCTTAAATAATAACGTTTTTATTTCTTTCGTATTGTCTTCATACAAAACTAAAAATTCTAAGGAGAAATGAAAGTTTTCTGGCTGAATTTGACTAAATTTTATTTTCACCTTTTCTTCCTTTTGCGCTATAGAATACGTTAGAATTGGATGTCCTGATTGACAAATCCATTCTTCGTAAAATTGCGTAAGATTCGTATGTGTCACTTGCTCAAATACATGTATAAAATCTTTGGATGTTGCATTACTGAATTTATAGGTGTCGTAATAAGTTGCAATTGCTTTCCAAAATAATTCTTTGCCGATTTTTTCACGAAGCATATGTAAAATCCATGCCCCCTTTTGATAGGCATTTGTATTTAGCATGTCTTGGGTGTTTGTCGAAAGGGTGTCTTTCAATGGTAACTTATTTTTGGTAGAGAAACGAATAACAGCTTCCCGTTGTTTACGCAATTGACTCAAAAAAGCGCCTTTCCCTTTGTGATCTTCGATATATAAATCGGTTAGGTAGGTAGCAAAACCTTCGCTCAACCATAGGTGTGGCCAATCGAGTTCCGTTGCCGAATTCCCAAACCACTGATGCACGATTTCATGCGCGATTAATTCGTTGATGTTCCCTTTTCCTGTAATTACTTTTTCATCGTAAAAAATACACCCAGCATTCTCCATGCCTCCATACATAGTAGTCGACTGCACATTGTATAATTTTTCGAAAGGGAATTTACCGATTTTCGCCTCGAAATATGATAAAATGGTATCTGTCTGTTCAAAATCTTTGAATCCTTTCTCTTTATCTTGTGGATACACAAAATTGGTGATTTCTACTTGATTTTTCTTGCGAGCTAAAGTTTGTTTCTCGAAGTTCGCGGCTCCGAAAACGATTACTTTTGTTGGGATTGGGATTTTTGTTTCAAAATATATAGATGTATTTTGTGGATGTGAAGTCGTGAAACTAATCTCCATTCCATTGGAAACAACTTCATATCCTTTTGGCGCTTTAATTTCTATTTTCACCATCGCCTTATCCGAAGGATGATCCACACAGGCAAACCAATGTTTCGCGCGCATTGGCCAATTGTCAGCGAAGTAGGTACGCTCGCCAAATTTATTCTGTCCAATGATTAATCCGTCTGTAGGAATTCCTTCAAATTGAATGCTAAACGTACTATTATCCCCCTTGGAAATTGAACTAGAATATAATGTTATTTTATCTGAATACTGTTTAAAAGAAATAGGTTGATTTTCATAAGTGATAGAAGACACTTTCATCCCTAAACTATCCTCAAACCTTCCAACCAAATCTAATTGAAAAGAATCTGTTTTTTGCAGAAATTGAATGGTCACATTTTCATTAACAACAATCTTGTTTTGTTTTTCAAAGAGATTAATCTTTAAATCATAGTTAAGTACATCGAGTTGTTTGAATCGCTTAAGGTAATCTTGTCCCATAGCAATATTAACTGTACTTAAACAAAGTAACAGACAAATTAATTTAATCATTTTCATAATGTTGATTTAAATGAATTCAATCTTCATAATCCCATCGCGATCGATGTTGGTCAAGCGAACCTTACGGAAATTATTCACCAATTCCGCTTGAAAAGGTGTTTTTACTTTCACATAATTTTCGGTAAATCCATACATCATTCCTTCTTCTTCCTCCGCTTCGAAAAGTACGGTACGTTCGGTTCCAATATTCTCCTCGTAAAAAGCACGTTTCTTTTTATCGGAAAGGATATGTAACATTTTACTGCGCTCTTTACGTTTCTCCATCGGTACGAATTCTCCTAATTTAGGTGCGCTTGTATTCGCGCGTTCGGAATAGGTAAATACGTGTATGTAAGAAATCGGAAGACTTTGAATGAAGTTGTAAGAATCTAAAAATTCTTCATCGGTTTCTCCAGGGAAACCAACAATCACATCCACACCAATACAACAATCCGTGCGTAAAGATTTGATTTGTGTTACGCGTTCTGCATACAAGGAACGCTCGTATTTTCTGCGCATTGCTTTCAAGATACGATCATTACCAACTTGTAAAGGGATATGGAAATGCGGAACAAATTTTCGCGAATCGGTCAAACAAAAATCAATGATTTCATTAGAAAGTAAGTTTGGTTCAATCGACGAAATACGATAACGATCAATGCCTTCTACTTTGTCTAAGGCTTGAATTAATTGAAAGAAATTTTCTCCTTCTCCTTGACCAAAGTCACCAATATTCACGCCTGTCAACACGACTTCTTTAATCTCTGTTTCTGCAATTTTGGTTGCTTCCACTAAGGTTTCGGCGATACTTGCATTGCGACTTTTACCGCGTGCTAATGGAATGGTACAAAACGTACAGAAATAATCACAGCCGTCTTGTACTTTTAAAAATGAGCGTGTTCTGTCACCATAGGAAAACGACGGAATAAATTCTTGCGTTTCTTTGATGTTTTGGTAAGAAACTTGTGCTTCTTCTTTTTTATCGGTTTGCTCTAAATAAGCAAGAATATCAAATTTTTCATTCGCGCCCAATACCAAATCCACCCCAGGAATTTTTCCGATTTCTTCTGGTTTAAGTTGCGCATAACAGCCAACAATGGTCACGAATGCATTCGGATTCACTTTCAAGGCTTTTTTAACCAGTTGTTTACACTTTTTATCTGCATTTTCAGTAACAGAACAGGTATTTATCACAAAGACATCGGGTGCGTCCTCAAAATCTACTTTGGCAAAACCAGCATCTTCAAATAATCGAGCAATAGTAGATGTTTCTGAGAAATTTAATTTGCAACCCAAGGTGTAAAAAGCAACTTTTTTGTATTGAATCATAATGACACAAAAATAAGGAATTACTTCGCAAGGGGAGTTCTAAAAATTAGATTTTTTGAGGCAAACAAAAAATTAAACCCGCTCCCGATAGCTATCGGGATTACATAAGTAAATGAGGAGAGAAAGCGTTGCTTTCGAAGACCAAACGGCAGCGCAGGGAATTAAAAGGAGTTTATAAAAAAACGAAGAAAAAGCAATTTATAGAAGTTCACGCAAAATAAAAGCAGGCGATTGCGAGTAGAGATAAGACCAATCCGATGCTTTTTTGAAGGTTTAGTTTTTCTTTAAATAGTAACAAGCCGGCTAGGGTAGAGGTAATTACCGTCGTAACGTTTAATACTGCTAACACTGTTGAATCTGACCAAGAAGTGGAAGAATACGATTTGATTAGGTAATAGATGGAAAAATAATTTGGTATCCCTAGTAAAATCCCCGCAAGGATGCTCTTTTTTTCCAGTTTTTCTTTTTTGTGAATAATAGTAACAAGCAATACAATTCCTCCAAAAACACCCGCCATCCCTAATCCGAAAGCACTAAATAACGAAGTGCTTAAATGATCTAGATGAAAAGATTGCACGTAATTTAAAATAACATCCAAAAGTCCGCAACCGAGGAAGATTGCAAATAGAATTAAGTTACGAGAAATAGGTGACGAGTTACGAGTTTCTTCACTTATAACTGTCGTCACTCGTAACTGTTTTCGCTCATAACTCATTGTAATTACGCCGAGAATTGCTAGTAGGATTCCGACTATTTTTAATGTTGTTATAGATTCGTGGTAAATGAAAATCATCAATCCCATGGAAATTGCCATGCTCATTTTTACTGCTACAGAGGTAATGGACATTCCGTTGCGCTGGGAACTGAGTCCCATTAAATAGAAAAGGCTGATGAATAATATCCCACACAAAAACACAAATGGAATCCAAGAAGTATGTTCAAATGCGTCTTTGGTAAGGGTGTTTCCGTACAACAAGATACCACAAATACATGCGGTGAGATAATTAATAACAATCGCTTGAAAAGTATTTACTCCATATTTAGGGAAAAGTTTGAAGAGAATGAAAATCCAAGTGGTTGCGAGTACAGAAATGAGGATAGAGAACATGGGAGGGATTATGAGTTATGATTTATAAATTTTGAGTTATATACTTGAATTAAATTATACATAATATTTCTATTGAGACGGTTTTAATATGGTTTTTAATAACGAAGAACACAATGGCACGGAAAAACACAAATATTTATGCGTCAAAATCTCATACAATCGCTGCGACAAACAAAAAAAACTCTGTGTCCTTTGTGAAAATCTCCGTGTCTTTGTGTTAAAAAAATAAATCTTTTACTTCATATAATGATGCACCGTATCTCCTGCGAATGTATATGTTCTACTCGGTGCGCCTGACATTCTTGGTGCTTTAATTCCATCACCAAAAGTATGCTGACCAACAATTACACGTGCTTCATCCCAGTAACCATCCACTAAAAAATGTTGGATCGTACTGCTTCCGCCTTCTACAAACACAGAACTAATTTGAAGGTTGTATAATACATCCAGAATGTTCTTTGTATTGATTTGATTGAGTTTGATTAATTCCACATTACCAATCGTTTCCGTCTTGATTTTATTGATAATCACGGTGCGGTCACCATCGGTGTAGACAGTAGAATCTTGTGGCATATTCAACTGACTGTCAATGATCACGCGCAAAGGATTTTTACCGCTAACTTCACGAACTGTCAAACTAGGATTGTCATGCTCCACTGTTTTCCAACCAACTAAAATCGCTGGTTCTTGACTGCGCCAATGATGCACGAGCGATTGTGTTTCGGGTGCACTAATCCAATTGATTTTTCGTTCTGTAATTTCTTCTTCCCGTGGACGATCAATATAGCCATCTTGGGTTTGTGCCCATTTTAATACGATGTAAGGACGTTGTTTGTTTAAATAGGTGAAAAAACGTTTGTTGAGCGATTTACATTCCTTTTCAAGAACTCCAACAGTTACCTCAATTCCTGCGTCTTTTAGTCGTTCAATACCTTTTCCTGCTACTAATTCATTCGAGTCTACACATCCAATGACCACCCTTTTAAATTTGTGTGTCACCAATAAATCCGCACAAGGAGGTGTTTTTCCATGATGAGCACATGGTTCTAAACTTACATAAATGGTAGCTTCAGATAGTAGACTTTTATCGTCAACAGCGTTGATTGCATTTACTTCCGCATGCGCCTCACCGTATTTTTGATGAAAGCCTTCGCCTATAATTTCGTTGTTTAGTACAATCACAGCTCCAACCATCGGATTTGGAGCAACATAACCACTTCCCAATTGAGCGAGGTCGATGCAACGTTGCATGAAACGGATATCAGAATCTAAATTATTTGTCATTTTTTGGTAGTAATTCAAATATTGAAGGTAATCGATTTTTTATAAATTCTGGAAATTGTTGGGAGGGCACTAATATTTCATAGGAATCTGAAGTTTTTTTTGTCATTTGAAATAAAACAGTTGGAAGATTGATAGTAGAATTATCTATAACAATTATTTTGTCAAAATCTGAAAAATGTACATTGAAATTTTTATATCCTTCTTTCCACTTAAAGTCTATTGTACTATCATTTACAAAATGACCTTTATTTAAAGTTCGTGTTTTAACTCGATCTTTTGCTATATCTAGACTTTCAAGACAAAAGAAATATAATTGTATTATAAATCCATTTTTCTTTGCTTCATTTATCCAATTTGAAGGATAAACATGAAAATTAGTTTCAAAACAAAATGATTTTTTTTCTAAAAATGATTTTTGAATAGTATTGGTTAACTCTTCAGTAACGTGATTAATAGCAAATTGTTCTCGAAACTCGGAATCTCTTAATGTTTCATAAACCTCTAAAAATCTTTTATCGTAATCAAAAGGTACTAAATCATCTACTAATGTAGAGGAAAAGGTAGATTTTCCAGCACCGTTACAACCTGCAATGATAATTAAATTTGGATGTTGCAATTTGAATGTGCTTTTTGAACATTAGTTAATTGAATAGAATTATGTTTCGCAATTTCTATCTGAGGATTAACAATGTTTTCTAGGACAAACTTTGCCTTTTCTTGAAATTCTTTTACGTTAATAACGTTAATTTCATCGTAAGTCCCTTGTTTAATTGTGATTTTCATATCTAATCAATTTACAATCAAATATACAAAAAAATCACGTCAATAAATTAATAATCCCTTCAAAATCTGCATAGTCTTTCATTAAATCTTCTTTCGAAAATAATTCAAAATCTGCAAAATCAAAACCAGGTGCAACCGAACACGAAACCAATGAATAACTGTCTTTTTCAAGAACGGAAGAACCAAATATGGTATTCTTAGGCACAAGAAGTTGAGGTGTTTGACCTGCTAACAGATCATTTCCAACTAAGTGTTGTGTATGACCTTCATCGGTTAATGTATGAACAATCAATGGGCTTCCAGCATGGAAATACCAAATTTCATCACTTTTAATTCGGTGAAAATGCGAAACATGATCGGAAGTCAATAAAAAATAGATAGCCGTTTGAAGATTGCGTGAACCATCCAAACAGGTGTCTGCAGAACGATACGTTTCTTTATAAAATCCGCCTTCTGGATGCGGTTGTAGGGAAAGTTTATGGATGATGTTGGAAATTTCTGAGTTCATTTAATATGTTTATTTATTTATTTTGGGGTATCAATTTTATAATGTAGATCCTCATATTCATGAATAAGTTTTGCTAATTCATCTGCTTCATTACTTTCCTTAGTATCTTTTTTTGATAGAAAAATCATTTCAAATCGCTGTAAAGCACGTCTGTATTCAACTTCAGATTTTAATTTTTGACTTTCCATTATATTTTTTTTACAAAACTACGAATTCGAGAGAATTGAACACCTTTTAAAAATTTATCTTTGTGTATAATATCCTTAGTATGAAGTTTTTTTTAATCAGTATCTTATTTGTTTTTATTGTAGATATTTCCTTCTCCCAAAGTCTTTCAGACCTCATAAATAAAGGGGATAGTTGTATTTCTGCAAAAAATCCTTCCATGGCTTTGCAGTATTTTACGCGAGCAATAGCACTCGATTCCAAATGTAGTTTGTGTTACTTCAAACGAGGAGTTGTCTTTACACAAGAAGGTTACCACACAGAAGCAATCAATGATTTATATTACACAAGTCTGTTGCGTATAGCACAAAAAGATGCAGTATTGGAACATACTTTTTTTCTTTTAGGTGAAAGTTATGCAGCACTCAATCAACCTGAAAAGGCACTTGAGAATTATACAAATACCTTGTTGTTAAATACTAATAATCAACCTGCTTTAGAGGCGCATTTTGATTGTTTGTTAGGATTAAAAAAATACGAGCAGGCATTAACCGATATAAAACGCTTTCAAAAAATAACTAAAGAGAAATCCAAGGTGCAATTTTTATATGGAACTTATTACGCTGCTACACATCAACTGAAAAAAGCTAACAAAGCATTCACAAAAGCGATATTATTAAAGCCAACAGAAGGGAATTATTATGTGGAGCGTGGAAAATTATTAAGCTTGCAAGAAAAATACGAAGATGCAATCCTAAATTTTTCTAAAGCCATCGAGTTAGACCAAAATAACGATGACGCATTAGTCCAACGAGGAATTGCATACCATAATGTAAATAATATTCTTGCTGGTTGCGCCGATTTTAATCGTGCTGCGTATTTAGGTAATGATGAGGCACGTGTACTGCTCGAAGCCCATTGTCCACATTAATAAATTTACACATGCTACATTGAATACATTGTTACATCCGTCCATTTTCAAATTTTCAAATTAATTACTGTTCAATCGGCATTCCACTCTTCAAACTTGCTTTGTTATTATAGGGAAAGAAATAGCGAAAATCAAAGGATATATAGGTTCCAGTCATGCTTCCATAGATGACCATTTTTTGGTGCTGTACCGTATTTTCATTACTAACTGCAACATCGAAAATTGGTTTAAATGGAACACGACCAGAAGCGCCCAAGTAAAAGAAACCATTTCTTACTGTACGATATTCAAAACCGATATTGGCGTTCAGTTCTACTGCAAATACACTTCGCATTCTTCCTTCTGCACGAAAAACGTTGAATTTATTGTAAATGAGATTCGTAGCGACATTGGAAGGATTAAAAACAAAAGAAGGCCCCAAAGAAGTGTTCATGTAAATTTTGTCTGCTAATTTCACAAAAAACAAGGCGTTAACTGGTATGTCGAATGCTACAATTTTCAACGTTTTATTGGTCGTAATTGCGGAATCTAATTGTGAAAATTGGATGTTATAGTGACGTTGAACTTGGTTAATGCCAGTTTCTAATGCAATATTTTTCTTGAATTGTACACGAATTACTCCTCCAAACGAAGAACCTAATTGTTGGGTAAATTCCCCCTGTAAGGTGTCGTTTTTGATTAATAAGCGCGATGAACCAATAAAATCACCTGCAATCAATGGTTTATATTGAATACCAAAAAAAGCCTTCACGCGAGAAGTGGATACTTGTGAATAACTCCAAGCACTAAACGTTAATACCAATAAAAGCAGTAGACCGTACTTCATTTATTTCCAAGTTGTCAAATATTCAATTGGTTTTCGGTGACTTTTAGGCCATTCAATTTCTGGATAACCCAAATAAATGATTCCTAGACATTTGTCTTTTTCTTCAATCTCTAAAAATGCATTCATTGCGGGAGTATAGATAAAAGCAGAGGTAGACCAGTAAGCCCCAATTCCATAGGCTGCTGCTGTAAGTTGGATATTGTGAATCGCACATGCAACGGCTTCTACTTCTTCAATCTCTCTGATTTTCTCTGTTTCATCGCGCTTCATCCAAACTGCAATTACTGCAGATGCTTGCAATGGACGCGTAAGTAATTTTGAAACTTTGCTGTCTTTTTGGTTTTCTTTTGGTGTTGTATCTATATATAATTGTGCTTGAAAGTCTGCAAGTTGTTGTCTAGATTCTTCCGTGAAAACAGTAAATCTCCATGGTTGCGTGTTCCCATGGGTTGGCGCCCAGATAGCATTGTTTAACATCGCTTCAATTTGCTCGCGATGTACTTTACGGGAACTAAATTGTTCTGGATAAATCGTTCTACGATTTTTTATCAATTCGGTAATTTCAGATAGATTATATTTCATAGTATATGTCGTTTTGAACTGCTTCAATTAATTCATTTCATAAGCCCCAATGTCTGGTGCAGTTAAAGATCTAGGGTTTCCTTCAATATCAAAAGCATTCATTAGATTCGGATCTGCACCACCTTGTAAGGGAGAGTTTACTTCAAAATGGTAATCGTATTTAGCAGGATTTTTAAAATACGGGTTTAAATTCCAACGGATGTTTTTAAAATTAGAACCGCTATTTTCTTCGTTCCATTTAATCAAACACGAATTAAACAACAGATTAATTTTTGCGTTTACATTTTGAATAGTATCTATCAATACCTCCAATTCCCTTGGTCCATAGATTACAGTGTTATTTATAGTACCCTCCAGGTCTGAAAGATAGGTCGTTTTGTCCGTTGGATTATAATAATTGTTTTTGAGTACTAATGCAGCGGATTTTTCATCTCTTCCATAATCTAAAAGATCGCAATGGTTGATATAATAACGTGCACCTTGTAAAACAAATACCCCGTATTTTTGATTGTTCGATACGATACAGTTTTCCATTTTTAAGGTAGGATTTGCAAATAAAAACACGCCATAACTTGCATGGTTTTGCACCAGGGTATTGGTTAAAGTTAAAGTGGCTTGCTGATTGCTTTTGTCTGCACTGTAGACATGAATTCCAACAGTTCCGTTGCGTATTTCTGCATAATTAATCGTTGACGCCTTCGCCTCATGGAGGTATATCCCATAATATTGTCCGGATACTTCTTTGTAAAAATCCTCCAAACGATCTCCTTGGAAAATAACAGGTTTCTCTTTCATACCATTTATATGTAAAGCACCTTTGTACACCATTAACATTCCTTTTTTATGTAGGTGAATCTTCGCTCCGGCTTCGATGGATAGGTTTTTTGCAGAATCAACAGCGACGGTTCCGTAGATTAAATGTGGTTTATCACTTTTCCAAAGACTTTCTTCCAAAATTTCGTTATTGTGTATGTAAACATCTTGTCCCCAAACAACTAAATTTAAATAATAGTTTTTTCCATTTGTTTTAAAACGAATAGAATCTTCCACCACCATGGGTAAATTTTGGTTGTTTACATTTAGTTTAACATCTACAAAGGCAAATAAACTATCTTTCCCTTCGATACTTAAATTTTCAAATTTTGTTCCTGAAACACCATCCAAATTTACGCGAAATGGAGAACTTTTTCCTCCCATTAATTCTACTTCCTGAACTATGATTGTTTTGGCGTCAGGATTATATATTTTGAATTGTTGCGTAGTAGACCCTAATGTGGTAAAAACGGTATCAAAAAGTAATGTGTCCGTTGAAAATGTTACATTCGCCTGTGACAGTCCACTCGATTTCTTGCAGGAAGAAGTAAGTCCTACCGTCAAAAGTAGAAAAAACAAACACGAAATAAGAAACAAGCGATTTTTCACAAGGTATAATAACGTAAGACTTAATTATATATTTCAGAAGAAATGAAGAAAAATAGATTTTTTGAGGCAAACAAGAAATTAGATCCGCTCCCGATAGCAATCGGGATTACATTAGTAAATGAGGAGTTTAATTTCGAAGTTGAACGATGAAAAAGCATTTTTATTAATTTCTTAAAGTGGATGGACAAACAAAATCAGTTGTAGCGATACCAGCCTTTTTTATCGCATTGAAGCCTCCTTCCACATTAATCATTCCATGGTAACCACGGCTTTTTAAAATAGAAGCAGCGATTACTGAACGATAACCTCCAGCGCAATGTATGAAATAAGGTGTTTCTTTCGGGAATTCAGTCAAGTGTTCATTTAGGTAGTCCAAAGGTGCAAGATGTGCCTGCGGTAAATGTTCGCTCTCAAATTCATTTGCTTTACGAACGTCAAATACCAAAGAGTCTTCTTTTAATTCCATTTTTAATGCTTCCGCAGTGATAGATGCAATGGAGTCAGTCTCTTTTCCTGCATATTCCCATGCTGCAATCCCTCCTGCTAAATATCCGATGGTATGATCAAATCCCACACGTGCAAGACGAGTTACAACTTCTTTTTCGCGACCTTCAGGAACGACTAACAATATTTCTTGTACTACATCTTGTAACAAGGCACCTACCCATGGAGCAAAGTTTCCATCAACACCAATAAATATAGCGTTTGGTATATGTGCTTTAATAAAATCCTTTTCGGAGCGAACGTCTAAAACGATGGCATCCGTAGAATTAGCAAGGTGTTCAAATTTTTCAGGGGTCAATGCTAAAGTACCTCGTTCAATGATGGTATCGATACTTTCATACCCTTGTTTATTCAGCATCACGTTAAGTGGGAAATAAGAGGGAGGAGGAAGTAAACCATCTGTAACCTCTTGAATGAATTCCACTTTTGTCATGTTTGAGCGTAAGGCATAATTTGTTTGTTTTTGCTCCCCTAAAGTTCCTACGGTTTCCTTCGACATGTGTTTGCCGCATGCGGATCCTGCGCCATGTCCTGGGTAAACAATAGTATCATCTGGCAAAGTCATGATTTTAGTACGTAAACTATCAAACAACAATCCTGCTAATTCTTCTTGGGTCATGTTTGCTGCTTTTTGAGCTAAGTCTGGTCTGCCGACATCGCCTAAAAACAAAGTATCTCCGGAGAAAACAGCATATTCTTTACCGTTAGCATCAATCAATAAAAACGTAGAACTTTCCATGGTATGTCCTGGTGTGTGTAGTACCTTAATGAAACAATCTCCCAAAGGAAATAATTGTCCATCTTCCGCAATCGTCGCTTTGAAATTTGGAACAGCCGTAGGTCCGTAAATAATTTCTGCACCTGTTTGTTCTGCAAGGGTTAAATGTCCACTCACGAAATCTGCATGAAAGTGCGTTTCAAAAATATACTTAATGTTTGCACCATCTGCTTTCGCTTTGTCGATATAAGATTGCACTTCACGAAGTGGATCAATTATCGCAACTTCTCCATTACAAAAAATATAATAGGCTCCTTGCGCCAAACAGCCAGTATACATTTGTTCTACACGCATGATTTTATTTTTAAGGTGTTACTACAAATGTACGATGTATGGTTTGGAAAACAAATAGAAAATAATGGTTAATCATACAAAAAAACATTCTATAAATTTGTATATTTGTTTGTATGCATAATACTTTAAAAAATGAATTATTCAATATCATTTCAGGAAAGGGCGAAATTAGCAATGGAACTATTATCCAAACAATTACCTGTTACCTTAGAGATTGCAAAAACACAAGCTCAAACGCTGAAAACGAAAAGCATTTCAAAGAACAAGAGAAAAAGAGATTAATTGAATTTATTAATCATAACCATCTATGGATTGATAATATAGATTTTTCTCAATATGTTAGTGAAGGTGCAGAACAACGAGTTTTTCTAAAAAATGGGGAACATGTTCTAAAGTTAAACGATGGGATCTATTATAATAGCTGGAGAGATTATTTAATTAATTTATTATTGCATAATTTTTTCTTTCCAGATACTGCATATAACCTCTTAGGTTTCACCAATGAAGATAACGTACTTTATGCAGTAGTAGAACAAAATTTTGTAACCGTCACTTCAACCACAAATTTAGAGTTAGTAAAAGAATTCTTAAAATCCAATGGCTTCATAAATAATCGAAATAACGATTATATCAATACAGAGTTAGGGATAATTATAGAAGATTTACACGATGAAAATGTGTTGACAAAAAACGAGGTACTTTATTTTATTGATACTGTTTTTTATATTACTGATTCATTTTGGAATCAATTTACTTTTTAATAAAATTCTCATGACAAACATACAACATTCAAAAACCTCCATTCGACCACTAATTCCAACCGCGCTTGTAAACGAAAACATGACAAACGAGGAAAAATTTCAAAACACAACCCTACGTCCGGTTATCAAAATGCAACACGATTTACTTTTCGTGCGTTTGGAAATTGAGTTAAGTCAAGCGGCATTTCAAAATTTGACCAGAGCAGCTAAAAAACAATTTATTCAAACCGTTCTTTTTAAAGGAAATGCGATTCGAAGTGAAGTTATTGGGCTGATTTCTGGCTGTTTCACACTGGAAGAATACGGGTTTTTCAGAGAAAATGCCAAAACGATGAATAAACGTATTATTCAGATTATTATTGAACGGGTGATAAATACGTTGGGGCTGTAAGGGTATTACCCTTTATTTAACGGAGAACCCGATGAATACGGAACTTTACCTGAAGGCACTACTTTAGAGGCAGATTCTAAGTGGTGATCTTGATCATCAAAGAAAATATGTGCGCCAAAAGCTTCTAACACATTATCCTTTGCTAGACCACCTAAAAAATATGTTTCGTTGACATACACTCCCCAATCTCGAAGGGTTTTAATAACTCGTAGATGAGCAGGAGCACTTCTTGCTGTGACTATTGCCAATCTTAAAGGGGAAGCTTCAATGCCATGTGGTAATTGATGTTGCAGATTGGATAATTTCTTTAATAAATTCGCAAATGGGCCAGCGGTAAGTGGAATATTTTCATTCTCTTTTTCAAATTGTTGAAATGCCTCCAATCCTTCGCGTTTGTAACGTTGTTCCGACTCATCTGAAAAAAGTACGGCATCCGCATCGAAGGCTATTTTTACTGTTAGATCATCCGTGATATTTTTGGTCGGTGGGGCATAGATAAGCGCAGCAGCACATATACCACTATCGATGATATTTTGAACATCGTGAGTATCTTTCGATAAAAATAAATCGATGGCATACGCACCAATGTATGGAGCGAGTGGTTGACCACCTGAAAAAGCCAATCGTGTAATGTCTAACCCAAAATGTTGCAATGAATTTAGTACACGAACACCAGTTTCTGGACTGTTGCGAGACATAACGACCACTTCCACCAATTGCTTATCCGAAACCTTATTTAGTGCTAATAAGTTTTTCACTAAATAGAAGGCTGTTCCAGGTTCTAATGGTTCATTCTCATGCGCTAATTGATATTCTCGAAATGCTTCTACACCTTCTCTTTCGAAGATTTCATTTTCCGTTTCTAAATTGAATAAGGAACGTGTCGAAACACCGATAACTAAAACGTTGGATAAATCTACTGCCATGCGATAAATATATAACTATTCTTCAGAATCAGGTTCATATCCTAATTCTTTAAGCGCTTCAGCTCGTGTCATAGTAGATTTTCCATCTGGAGGAGTAAATGTTCCTCCCTCAAAACTCATTCTTTTTTCAAATGGAGTCAATTCTCTAGAAAGTTTAAACTGGTTTCCTTTATTATTGATAAGATTATTACTTTCTGATAATTTGTTAATCAAGAATTCTTCTATTGGTTTTGAAATTGGTATCTGAATTTTTTCATCTGCAATTACAAATTCAGTAACGGGTTGCCAAATATGAATAGAGATTTGTTCACCATTTATTAATTTTTTAGTAATCTCCCTTTTCACTCTATTGTCAGTGTCTTCAAGTTTGTCGAACCCATATCGATAGGATGAAAATCTATTATAAATACCACTCGTAGTTTCTCCAATGTAAAAGATTTCTTCGTTACTTTTAAAAATATAAACAATGTCTTTCCATTGATTATACTGGTTATCAATTTTAAAATTTATTCCTCTAAGACCCTCATCCTTTAAAGATTTGTTGGATTTAAATTTATCATCAATACACCAATGACCAATCAGTATAAATTTTTCTAAGTAATTCATTCTATTAATTATTTCATTTTGGATTTAAAATTAATTATTCGTTTAATTTATATACAAGAGAACTTAATTTACAACCAGACCTAACACAAATTAATAAATATATTATCAAGTAATAAAATATTAATCATTAGAATCTGATTCAAATCCTAATTGTTTAAGTGCTTCTTCACGAGTCATCGTATACTTACCATCTATTGGCGCTATAGGACCTTCTTCAAAACTCATTCGCTTTTCAAAAGGAGACAACGGTTTTTCATCTCTTTTTGGCTTAGATTTTTGCTTCTTTTTTTTCATAATGATTTATTTTCTCCAAATCAAACCAATTTCTCCGCCAAATCTTGTCGTTCAAATTTTCTATCTTCACAAAAAAATAAAATCATGTCAAAATCCATCGATCGCATTAAAACAATTTTGTTTTATATCCATGAAGTAAAATTTCCGACAATGGAAATGATAATACAAAAATTAATAGATGTTGGTTATGATTCGAGTGAACGCACCACACAACGTGATATTAAATCCATACGAGATATGTTATTGATTGAAGTAAAGTTTGATCGAGCAAAAAATGGTTATTATATCGACGAAGAAAGTCAAAAAACGTTTGATGAATGGTTGTCTTTTTTTGAGTTGTATCAAACTGCGAAAGTTATCAACGAAACACTATTAAAAAGCAAGGAAAACATTGATTACATTGATTTTGATAGAAATAAACAAATCATCTCTGAGCGAATATTAGAAAACTTACTCCAAGCAATTTTTGATAAGAAAAAAATTCTATTTGAATACCAAAATTTTCGGAGAGACGATACCAAAAAGTATGACTTTAACCCCTATTTGTTGAAACAATATCAAAATAGATGGTATGTTTTTGGGACTATAAATGGCGATGAATTTAGAACCTTCGGCTTGGATAGGATACAAAAATTAGAAGTGCTAAACCAAACTTTTAAGCCCATTTCCAAAAAACCGAAAGAATATTTTGATGATATAGTTGGTATGATTTATTCAACAAGTGAAAAAGAAAAAGTAGTTCTTTCTTACACTGCACTTCAAGGAAAGTATATTAAGTCTCAGCCTTTACACGCTTCTCAACGTATTCTTCTTGAAACAGCGGATGAATTACAAATAGAACTGAACGTTCGTGTCAATTATGAGTTGGAAGAACAAATCTTAAAACAAGGAGAAAAAGTGAAAGTAATTGCACCTGAATCGTTGAAACAATTGATTAAAGAACGATTATTAAAAACGTTAGGGAATTACTAATTTCTGTAAAAAAATGGAAGAAACGATCTTGTATAAAAAACGAAACCCGGAGGTATGAATCGCTTCAGGGACAACCGGGAATAAGATTTTGTAAAATTACGATAGTTTAATATATAAATCAAATTTTAATTAAATTTCTTTAAAATATTTTTGTTCTCAAGGGTAATATTGATTAAATTAGATAGTGTATCGCAATTAAGAAAGCTTTGGATTATATAAATTTTGAGAATATTTTTTCACCTCCTAGAATAAAAAGGTATGTAACAGCTTGTAATGGAAACACAAGAAATGCAATGGTATTATATCGTAAAAATTTACTCTTATCACAGGAATTTTTCACCATAATTAGTTGTTTTGAAATTTCATTACGGAATCGTATAGACCAACATTTTATAAGTACATTAGGAGAAGATTGGTTAAAGGCATCGATTGAACTTGGCGGAATGTTTGATCAAATTCATACTAAAACTACTAAAAAAAATATTGAAGATTCTCTTCGAAAATTAAACAGCAATTATTCACATAATAAATTGGTAGCTGAATTAGGATTTGGTTTTTGGAGATATTTATTCTCAAAAAATCAATATAGGGCAACTGGTAAAAATTTACTTAAAATCCTTCCTTCCAAACCGATTAGTACTTCTGTCTGTATAATAAATAATACGGATATATTTAATCTACTTGCTAAAATCAACGATATTCGAAATCGAATTGCTCATCATGAGCCTATTTGTTTTTTACCCGGTAAAGCCATCAAGTGCACAAATTATACTCGACAACATTATCAAATGATTCTCACATTATTTCGCTGGATGGAAATAAATGAATCATCACTTTTATATGGTTTAGATAGGGTTCTTAAAATTTGTGATGAAATTGACCGAATGAAAATCGGATAAAAATGTAGAACGAAAATAATGTTTATCGTTTGTAAATAGATTAGAGACTACGACAAGATTTGGCGAAGAATAAACTTAGATTTGAAAAATTAATTAACGAATTAAACCAAATGAATATCACTAGAGCAAAAATAATAGCTGATTATCTAGAAGAAATCAAACATACATTACCATCTATATACCCTTGGAATCCTAACCTTAAAGAATTGTATGGGCTAGAAATACTAACGCAAGATGAAATAGATTCCTTAGAAAATACTAATGGTGGAAAGTTTGAAAAAGAATTGGAATTAAAAAAGATTGTAAAAAAATACTTGAATCAATTACATCAAACAAATGAGGATAATTTTAAAGAATTAGCAAATTGGATCATTAAGGATTGGGGTGGTATAACAGGTGGAAATAATACAGAGGAACTAATAAAACAAATAGTTCATACTAAATCTAACATGCCTTTTGATAGAATTGCTAGTTCGTCTAAAGTTGGAGCATTCATGTTTCCTGAAGAATTAATTATCTATGATTCTCGTGTTGCCTATTCCTTAAACTGGATATTATTGAAAAATGGGGAGTCATCTAATTTTTTCCCGATACCCGATGGGAGAAATTCTAAGATGATGGCTTTTGATATGAATGTGTTGATTCGATTGGGTTTAAAGGATAAATACAATCCAACTGCAGAAAATTCATTAGCGAACAAAAAAATGATTAATACGTTTGATAGAAAGGTTTTTATAGATAAAAAAGTTGCTTATAAGGAACTTAACCTATTAATTAAACAAGTACATCAACTACTTTGGGAGAATAAATATCCAGAAGAATTGTATCGAACTGAAATGTTACTTTTTTCTATTTCTGATAATTATGTGTATGAAGACATTTTAAAATCAGTGGAATTTAGCATTCACAATTAACCTTAGGTTTATTGCATAGTAAAACATAAAATATTTACGTACTACCAAACGTACCTTTACCTAAAACAATCGAAATGAAACAAGAATGTATTTTTGAAATTGGCGGAGAAGGAGGTTCCATCGTTATCTATCGTGAGAAAAGAAAAACTGGAACTGTCTATATTTACAACCATAACGAAACCGATTTTTCGGATGAGGGAATGAACATTGCAATTAAGAATGAATATTCGACTTTTGAAGCTGCAATAGACAAATTGAGCGAAAAACTTCCTTGGTATTGTTTGTATTTGGTAAATGTACATGCAGATTACAAACAAGAAGTTTCCGTTGCACTTATCAATAAATTAAATGCGTTAAGTGAACATGAAAAAGGGGAATTTGAAACATACTCAAAATCTCAATTTGAAAAAATGTTAGGTGTTCGTTTTGAATTGGATAAACAAAACGTTTTTATAGGTGTGTATGACCTTACTATCAAACCAATCGAAGAATCATTAAGCCATTCATCAAATTTATTCAAAGAGCTAAACATAGTAGGAAACGTTGAAATTCAGTATAACTCACTTATCATCAAAGATGAAAACAATCAGATGGCATTTATTTTTCCGAGTGATAAATTTATGGTAGAGTTGTTACCTGTGATTAAAACGGAATGTTTGTGGAAGATTACATCTAATTAAAACGGTACATCATCCAAGTTAAAATCATTTAAAGATGAGTCGTTTGTTGAATTCATTTTACTTTGAAAAGTGAAATTATTAACTGTATTTTAATGAGAAAATACAATGTTAAATCGTAATTTAATTTGATATAATTCTTAAATTCAAAACTTTTATAAGTTTTTCTAAAATGAATCGCATTGAAGGAAGTAATGAGTGAAAAAGGAATCTAGCAAATTTGGTTGGCTGAACAAATAGGCAAAAGTTATATTATTGTGAATGAATATTGTAATAATCGAAGACAACCAAGTTTGAAAATGCTTTTTTATATTGCTCGACTTTTGAATGTTGAAGTAAAAGATTTAATTAAACAGAATTATTGATTTTCAGAAATAATGATATTAAAACAACTAAAACCAAGAATTGCTTTAAATAAGGCTTTTCTAAAAATTAAGCCAAATCGTTCGGATATCGAATTGTTTAAAAGTAATCTTATTCAGTTATTGGATCATTCTAACACAACTGAATCTGAAGAATTTCATAAAAATCTTGTTTCTGACTTTTTAAAGAAAACTTACTACGATGGTAAACACTTTATCAATACCAAAGGAAGAAATGATTTAGTTATCCACTTAGAAAATAACGCAAAAAGTAATGTTGGCGTAATTATCGAAGCTAAAAAGCCAACAAATAAAGCTGAAATGATTTCTCATAATAAAATCAATGTGAAAGCATTTCAAGAATTGGTTTTATATTTTTTGCGTGAGAGGATAACACAAAATAATTTAGAAGTTAAATATTTAGTAGCAACAAACATCAATGAATGGTTCATTTTTGATGCTGCTATTTTTGAAAAATGTTTTGCTCAGAATAAAAATCTAGTTAAACAATTTAAAGATTTTGAGGCTGGTTCACTTTCAGGTAAAACAACCGACTTTTTTTATAAGAATATTGCTGAACCTTTTATTTCAGAAATTAAATCTGAAATTGAATACACTTATTTTCATATTCGAGAATACGATAAGCCTTTACGAAACGATGATGCAAAGGACGATACAAAACTTATCGCTTTATTTAAACTTCTTTCACCTGAACATCTACTTAAATTGCCCTTTGCTAATGATAGTAATAGTTTAGATAAGCGTTTTTATGGTGAATTATTACACATCATAGGTTTAACAGAAACTAAAGATGGTGGAAAAAAAGTAATTCAACGAAATGAGGTTGGAGAACGAAATTCTGGTTCATTACTTGAAAATGCAATTATTCAATTAGATAGTTTAGATAAAATAAGTAGGCTTGAAAAGCCTAGTTTGTATGGAGAAACGAATGAAGACAGGCTATACAATGTAGGGCTAGAATTGGTAATTACTTGGGTTAATCGTATTTTATTTTTAAAATTATTAGAAGCTCAATTAATCTCTTATCACAAAAATGATAAGTCTTATGCTTTTTTAAGTTTAGATAAAATCCACGATTATGATGATTTAAATAGTCTATTTTTTCAAGTATTAGCAAAGCGATTTGAAGAAAGAAATCCGGATATAATAAATGAATTCAAAAATGTTCCCTATTTGAATAGTTCCCTATTTGAACCAACCGATTTGGAGCATGCAACGGTATTCATAAGCAATCTGCGAGATGAAAAAAAACTTCCAATTTATTCCAATTCTGTACTAAAAAATGAAGCTGGTAAGAAATTAAATGAAGGTATTAATGCTTTGGAATACTTGTTTAAGTTTTTAGATGCGTATGATTTTAGCAGTGAAGGTTCGGAAGAAATAAAAGAAGATTCTAAAACTCTTATTAATGCTTCTGTATTAGGATTAATCTTTGAAAAAATTAATGGCTACAAAGATGGTTCATTTTTTACCCCTGGTTTCATCACCATGTATATGTGTAGAGAAACCATTCGAAAAGCTGTAGTTCAAAAGTTCAATGAAACTAAAAATTGGGATTGTAAAGATTTTGATGAATTACATGATAAGATTGAAGTAAAAGACAGAGAAGAAGCAAATACTATTGTTAATAGTATTAAAATTTGTGACCCCGCAGTTGGATCTGGTCACTTTTTGGTTTCTGCATTGAATGAAATGATTGCTATCAAAAGTGATTTGAAAATTTTACAAGACAGAACAGGAAAGCGATTAAAAGAATATCATGTTGAAGTTGTAAATGATGAATTAATAATTACGGATGAAGACGGAAGTTTTTTCGAATACAAACCCGCTCTTGATTCATTAGACGCACTGCAACGTAATGAAAGCCAACGCATACAGGAAACTTTATTTCACGAAAAGCAAACAATTATTGAAAATTGTTTATTTGGTGTGGATATTAATTCTAATTCAGTAAAGATTTGTCGTTTACGTTTATGGATAGAGTTATTAAAAAGTGCTTATTACAAAAATGAAACAGAATTGGAGACACTTCCAAATATTGATATTAATATCAAATGTGGAAATTCATTAGTAAGTCGTTTTGCTATTGATGCGGATTTGAAAGAAGCATTGAAAAAAAGTAAATGGACTATTGACAGTTATAGAATAGCAGTTGATACCTATCGAAATGCTAAAAGCAAAGAGCAAAAAAAGGAAATGGAACGCTTGATTGCTGATATTAAATCCGATTTTAGAAGTGAAATTTCATTAACCGATCCAAAAGCGGTGAAATATAGAAAGGTACGTGATGAACTTTTTAATCTAACTTCTCAAACTCAATTATTTGATTTAGGTAAAAAGGAGCAAACGGCTTGGAATAAAAAAGTTGCAGAACTAACGAAGGAAACTAAAAAACTCGAAACAGAAATTGAAGAAATTAAAGCCAATAAGATTTATGAAAATGCTTTTGAATGGCGATTTGAATTTCCAGAAGTGTTGAATGATGAAGGGGATTTTGTTGGGTTTGATGTTGTGATTGGGAATCCACCTTATGGTGTATCAATAAAAGACAATAGGGAACGTGAGATATTAATCTCTTCACTATCCAAAGTTCCTGATTTTGAAATTTATTATTGGTTTATTAATCTAGGGCATAAAGTTTTGAAGAGTAATGGTGAAATATCATACATTATTCCAAACACCATTTTATTCAACGTTTTTGCTCAATCTTATCGTTTAAATTTATTTGAATTTTGGACATTAAATGAAATTTTAGATTGTACAAATTTTAATCTTTTTGAAGATGCCACAGTAAGGAATATTATTTTTCAATTTACAAAATCAAATAAAAAAGAAAATATACTTGGATATAAAAACACTTCAAATATTGAAAGTTTTGATAATCTAATTATAAGAAAACGTTTGAGAATATCCCTAGAAACAGCAACAAGTAATATTCAAAATTGGGGATTAGTTTTTAAACTAAATGATAGCGTTCTTAATTTAATTAAGAAATTAAAAACAAATAATTTACTTCAAGAAAAATATGATGTCACTCAAGGTTATATTCCATATAGGAAATCCGATTTGATAAAACTTTACGGAGAGAAAAAAGCTGATTCAATTGTCAAAAATAGAGAATGGCATTCTAACAGAAAAATAAATAATGAGTATAAAGAAGAAATCTGGGGAGAATCAATTACAAAATATGACTATAAACGAACTGGAAGTTTCATTTGGTATGGAAAACATTTGGCAACTTATGTAGACCTAAAATATTTCAATCAAAAACGAATTTTAATAAGAGAAATTACTAATCCTTCAATAATAGCTTGTCTTGTAGAAGAAGAATTTGTTAATGACCCACAGATTATTAATATTATTCAAAATGATAAAACTTACTCTCTTGAATTTTTATGGGCAATTCTAAATTCAAAGGTTGCAACTTTTTATCATTTTAATTCATCTCCAAAAGCAACTAAAGGTGCATTTCCAAAAATTTTGGTTTATGATATTAATAACTTCCCTTTACCCAACATTTATAATAATAAATCGATAGAAAATTTAGAAAAAATAACCGTGGAGGCACGTTCAAAACAACAACAGGGAGCAGATATTTTAAAATTTGAAAACCAAATAGACCAATTGGTATATGAGCTTTATGGATTGACAGAAGAGGAGATCAAAATAGTAGAAGGGACAACCGAAGGTGTTGTTTGACGGAGAAATTCGAAAGAAAAATAGAATTAATAATTATGGAATATAAAGCAGATACCTTTTCTCTTGAATTAACGAAAAAATTGAATTCAGCTGGAGTCGCTCCCTTTTTATTTATTGGGTCAGGAATATCAAGGAGATATGTGAATTCACCTACATGGGATTCATTATTAGAACAATTCGTATCAAAATTTTCAGATTTATTTAAATTCGAATATGGTTATTATTCGTCATTAGCAAATAGAGACTTGGCAGTTGTGGCTTCCAATTTGGCATCTGAGTTCCACGAATTTTGGTGGAAAGAAGATCGATTTAAAGATTCTAGAGCTAAATTCAGGTCAATTGCAGTATTAGATAAAGAAAAACCATTCAAAATTGAACTTTGTATTTTGTTAAATGATAGTATTTTACAAAATGAAGAAATGGAGGAAGAAATCGAATTGTTTTCAAAAACTGTCATTAGTGGACTGGTTACTACCAACTGGGATAATTTTTTAGAAAGTAAATTTTTAAATTTTCAGCCAAGAATAGGTCAAAAGGAAATTATTTTCAATGATAAAAAAAGTATTGGTGAAATCTTTAAAATTCATGGTTGCGCTTCAAGACCAGAAACACTAGTTGTAACCGAAGCTGATTATGAATTATTTATTAACAAGAGTCATTATTTAAATTCAAAAATATTAACTCTCTTGGTAGACTTTCCCATAATCTTCATGGGGTATTCATTATCTGATCGAAATATTGAAAAAATTATTTCAAACCTAGTTGATTGTTTAAGACAAGAGTATATTCAAGAAGACAAATTGAAAGATCGTTTATTTTTTGTGGATTGGCAAGATAAACCTTGTGAACCAGTGTTAATTCCTACAACATATAGTCTTAATTCAATTTCTATTCCTATTCACAAAATTGTTTTACACGATTATAAAGATGTATTAAACGTATTAATTCACTTAAAAAGAAGTATACCAATCGAGGTTCTTAAACAACTTGAGTCAATGGTATATGATTTTGTTATGACGTCGGAACCAACCAATAAAATATTGGTTACTGGATTTGAAAATTTAGATAAAATTGAGGATTTAGAAGTAGTATTAGGAATAGGTAATATTGACAAATTGCAACAAAAAGGTGTTGTAGGTATTGAAATAAAAGATTTGTTAGAGGATATCATTTATGATACTATACCACATGACAATTATCGAGATATTATTGATAAACTATTACCATCAAAAATCAATAAGAGTTCTTTTTTTCCCTTTTTCAAATTCAATCGCATTTGTGGAAATTTGAATCTTGATAATTCATTAAAGGTGGTGCAAGAGAATAATGAAGTGTTAAATAATTCCTCAAAAATCAATTTGGAAGATTACAAAGCAAAAACCACGAAAAAAAGTCATGAAAGATATACAGCTAAATATTCTTCACTCACTGATCTAATTAAGGATAATCCAGATGTTTCTGCTTTAAAATATATACCATATTACGGACTAAAAAAAACAGATGTTGCGATTTTACGTGAATATTTAAAAGCGATATGGGAATTAAATTTAGATCAAAAAACAACTGATTTTAGTGCATTTCGAAAAAGCGTATGTATTCTTGATTTTCTTGAAAATGCAAATTAAAAATGGAATGAAGTTTAAAGTAAAATTATTTGACAAAAAATTAATGACAAATTATTTTACAGTTTTAACTGTGATAAGTCTTTTTTGTTCATTTGCATTTCTTGTAATCGAAATACCTAAATGTCTTAATTTATCAATCGGGATTTGTCTTGTTATACTTCTTTTAGGAATTTATTTCCTAATGTGGATAAAGGCAAATTTGAAAACAAAAACAACTTTAAAGATTAATAATTCAACTATAGTCATTAAAACAGGAAATATATTCGAAGAGAATAATCTAAAAGTCATTGCTTTTAATGAATATTTTGATACTATCGTTGACAATCATATTATTGCTGAATCATCACTTAATGGTATTTATATAAAATCTAAAGTAAATGATGTAGGATTATTAGATAACCTTATTGATTCAAATGATCGATTAAATCAAAAAGTTTTAAAACACGATTATAGTAGGTTGATCGGAAAGAAAAAGTTGTATGAACTTGGTACCATTTTTCAGAATGATGATTTCATACTCACCGCATTCTCGAAATTTGATAAAGACAATAGAGCTTATCTTTCTATGAATGAATACATTAATTTCCTCTTAAACTTTTGGAATGAAATTGATATTATTTATGCTGGACGCTCATTGTCAATTCCTCTATTAGGTTCAGGAATCACCCGATTCAAGGAATACAATTCAATTTCAGAGCAAGAATTACTTGAGTTATTAATCTGGTCATTTAAAAACAGTAGAATTAAGTTTACTTATCCTTCTGTGGTTAAAATAATAATACATGAATCCAAGAAAGATAAAATCAATTTTTATAAATTAAACTCAGACTAAAATGGTTTACAGAACAAAAACATATATCGCAGCAGATTGGGATGGCGATAAGGATACAGTTCAACAGTTACATAAATGGAATGAAAGTAAAAAATGGAGTTTGTCTTTCACTGATGCGCATGAATTAACTCAGGCACGAGACAGCAGTTTAAATTGTAATATTAAAACTTCTCTTAACACTAGACTAAAAGCTACTAAAACTTTCATCTTAATAGTTGGTTCAAACACAAAAACTGTAAGAAGTGGAGGATGTCAATATTGCAAAAGTTATAATAGTTTGTCAAAAAACTGTTTACGTGGGTATTACATCGATTACTCAAGCTATATTGAATATGAGTGTGACAAAGCAATTCAAACAGCCTTAGAGGGTAAAATGAGAATTGTTATCATGTACAAAGCCGCGAAAGTAGATAGATCAAAATGTCCTGAAAGCATAAAGAATCATGGAAAACATATTGCACTTTATTATTTAGAAAACGGTAAATATTATTGGAATTACCAAGCAGTTAAGGATGCGATTGGATAAATATTGGATGATATTGAATAAATATTTAACTAAAAAAAGAGATGGCAGAATTAATCGTAATTAGAAAAAATATCAGAAAATTATTGACAGATATGCAAAACAAAAAATATTGTTCCAGAGTTTCAATGACCTTATAATTGGAACATGGAGAAGAAGTCAATTATTTTAGCGTAACATAACTTTTAAATGCAACAACCAATAAAAATAATGGTCGCCAGTACCATTTATAATTTTGAAGATAATATTTCAACAATTTGTTCTGAATTGAGTACGATGGGGTATCATGTTCTGAACTCACATATTGGATCAATCAAAGTAAATCCAAATTTATCCAATTTAGAAAACTGTTTGAATGCTGTAAGGGAGTGTGATGTATTTTTAGGAATTATTCGACCTTATTATGGTACAGGGAACATAGATGAGTTGAACATTACTTTTGAAGAAATAAAGCTAGCGATGAAATTGAATAAACCTTATTGGTTTTTAGTTCATAGGGATGTTGTTTTCACTAGACAATTGAAGAAATATCTTTATTTTATTGACGAGTCAGGAAATGAAAATACAAATGTGCAAATCAAAAAAAGTAATGTGTTTGATGAACGAACACTTAAAATTTATGATTACGTCATTAAAGAAGGTACACCAATTGCAACAAGAACAGGAAATTGGGCACAAGAGTTTTATCGTTTAGATGAGGCTTTAATTTATGTTAAAGCTCAATACGAAGATAAAGATTTTATATTTGGAGTTTTAAGAAGTGGTAATGATGAAAATAACAATAATGATTTATTTCCAATTTACTAACATTGATTAAATAAAACTATGGAACATCAAATAATTATTGAAAATCTTTTACAACAAGGTGAAAACGAGCGTTTGGTTTTTGTATCGCATTTGGATGAAAAAGTAATTGCTCAAGAAATTTGTGCTTTTTTGAATTCGAATGGAGGAGATATAATTGTTGGATTGAATCAAAATGATTCAAAAATTAACATTGAACATTCAAAAAATATTGAGTCTGCTATTCGAAATTCAATTTCTCCTTTAGCACCTTTTTCAATGAATGTTTTTACTTATCATAACCGTCCTATTGTTCTTATTAATGTATGGCCGGGAGGAAATAAACCGTATAGTTATAAGGGAATTATTTTTACGAAAGAAAATAGAAATACAATTGTAGCAACAAATGATCAATTAAGTTCTTTAAATACTGAACGAAAGAATTCTGAATTTCATTGGGAACGTCAAACAGTGTTAGGTGCAGAATTAGAAGATTTGGATATTTCCGAAATCAACGAAACATTACAACATTATATAAAAGACAAGCCAGATTCAAGAAATATTGATACAGAAGATTTTCTTTCACGTCTTGGTTTAATGAAAGGTGGTAGTTTAACAAATGCTGCTATCGTTTTATTTGGAAATAATCCTACTCGATTTTTACCTCAGTGTAGAATGAGAATTACCATTTATGAACGAAACAAAGACACAAATACTTTTTTGTTTGACCGTTTATTAGAGGGGAACTTATTTCGAAATTTTAACACTGCCTATGAAGTTTTAGAGACTTACATTAAAAAATCAACTGTAATTAATGGTATTTACCGAAATGAAAAAGGCTTACCAAGGTTAGCTTTGCGAGAAGGGTTAATGAATGCTCTTGTACATCGTGATTATTCTTTGATTTCGGGAAATCTTTCCGTTGAAATTTTTTCAAATAAAGTAGAAATTACAAATTCAGGAGAATTGTTAAGTCAAATAAAAGTTGCTGATTTAAAAAAGGAACACGGCTCTTATTTAAGAAATCCAGATATAGCAAAAGTTTGTTTTATACGCGGTTTAATTGAAATGTTAGGTACTGGTACTATTCGAATGATAACCGATTGCAAAAACAATGGTTTATCAGAACCTGATTGGATATCTGAGAATAACACAACCAAACTTATTTTCCCTGGTCTAACGCATCAAATCACAAGTGAGGGAGTAAATGAGGGAGTAAATGAGGGAGTATTTCAAGAAATTGAGGGAGTAAATGAGGGAGTAAAAAACGAATTGATCTCAATAATAAATATACTTAAGATTAAACCTTTACAAAAAACAAATGAAATAGCTGAACAATTAAATAAAGGTGTTTCAACAGTTGAGCGATACTTGAAAATATTGAAAGATAATGATTTAATAGAATTTGATGGAGCACCGAAAACGGGAGGGTATCGATTAAAATAAAGTATAGAAAAATGGATATGTAAAATAAAAAATAAGTTGTTTTTCAATGGAAACATAGACAAGTGGTATGGCTATGTATAATTAAAGCGATATATTTTCCAATGGAAACATAGACACTCAGACAAGTGGTATGTCATAGCAATGATTATTATATAAAGTAAAAAATATCAAGTTCGAATTTTCTATCTTCAGATAGCAAAGGAAGATAGACAACTTACTATTTAAAAACGGTGTATTAATATAAGATTTGGGAGACGATAGCTAAAAATGTAGATAAAAGGAACGTCTCGGATAATACGAAAGTAATACAGAATATAATCGGTATTTTTTGTAACAGTTGATATCATACAAACTTAAAAAGACTTTCTGCATTTTTCGTATATTTGCAACCATACAAAACCGATGAACTATGTGTGGAATAGCAGGATTTATTGATTTAAATAAAAAATCTACGGAAAAAGATTTACTTGCTATGAGTCAAACTTTGTTCCACCGTGGACCAGATGGGGGAGACCTTAAGTTTTTTCAAGAACCAAATTTCACCCTTGGTTTAGCCCACCGTCGACTCGCAATCATAGATATCACCGAATCTGGAAAACAACCAATGTTATTCAATCAACATTGGATTACATACAACGGAGAAATTTATAATTATAAAGAAATTCGTAACGAACTTACTGATCTAGGTCATTCCTTTATCAGTGATTCCGATACCGAAGTGATTTTACATGCATACACCCAATGGGGGGAAGCCTGTGTAGAACGTTTCATCGGGATGTTTGCGTTTGTAATTTACGATATCCAGAAAAACGAAGTGTTTTGTGTGCGTGACCGTGCAGGAGTAAAACCTTTTTTCTATTACTTGAAAGACGGTGTATTCTTGTTTGCATCTGAATTAAAAGCGTTTCATGCACACCCAAACTTTGAGAAGAAAATAAATCTAGATGCAGTGGCTGCCTTTATGCAGTATGGAAACGTTCCTACTCCTCACTGTATTTTTGAATATACCACAAAATTAAAGCCAGGGCATTATACGAAGTTTTCCTTGACTCAACCGCTGAATGAAATAAAGCAAACCCAATATTGGTCGGTATACAATGCCTACAATCAGCCTAAATTGGATATTTCTTTTGAGGAAGCAAAAAAAGAAACCGAAAAAATTCTGCAAAGTGCATGTGATTATCGTATGGTGGCAGATGTGCCAGTAGGTGTATTTTTAAGTGGTGGATACGATAGTACCTGTGTGACTGCCTTACTTCAAAAAGATAGAACAGAACCTTTGAAAACATACACCATCGCTGTTCCTGATATTGGTTTGAATGAAGCAGCATTTGCAAAAGAAACGGCAAACTATTTGGGGACAAAACATACTGAAATTGCGTGTACAGAAAAAGAAGTCTTAGAATGGATTCCAGAATTGCCTTTTTATTACGATGAACCTTTTGCAGATAGTAGTGCGTTACCAACTACTTTAGTGAGTAAAGTCGCGCGACAAGAAGTGACAGTTGCCTTAAGTGCAGATGCAGGGGATGAGGTGTTTGCTGGTTACAATCGATACAGTTATTTGTTGAAATACAGGAGTAAACTAGAACAAATCCCTGGATTTGCACGAAAATCTATCGCTGGATTAATGAATGTTATTCCTTCGAATGCACTTCCAATTCTAAAACACAAATATAATTTTCATAACCGCTATGAAAAACTGAAGGGGATTTTGAAAGATCCTTCGGAAGAAAATATTATGTTGAGTTTAAGTCAACAATACACAGATACGCAAATGAAAGAAGTGATGCACGCTTCGTTTCATCGTTTGAAAACGGCGTATCAATCTAAAGAATTAGCGGCGCAATATTATTCGCCATTAGCATACATGCAAGCGGTGGATTATCAAACCTATTTGGTGGATGATATTCTCCAAAAAGTGGATCGTGCCACCATGACAGTGAGTTTAGAAGGGAGAGAACCTTTCTTAGATCACCGCGTGATTGAATGGGCTGCCAAATTGCCGAACGACTATAAATTACACCAAGGAAATCAAAAATACATTCTAAAAGAAATTGTACATCAGTATGTTCCTAAAGAAATGATGGATCGACCAAAAATGGGATTTGCAATTCCAATAGCAAAATGGTTGGCTACGGATTTACGTCCTTTAGTAGAAACGTATATCAATGAAGAGAAGATAGAATCCCAAGATATATTTAATTGGGAACATGTTTCTAAGTTGAAACAAGATTTTTTAGGCGGAAAAAAAGAGTTAGATTATAAAATTTGGTACCTGTTGATGTTTCAGATGTGGTACGAAAAATGGATGCATTAATGAAATCTAAAAAAGTGCTATTACTTTGTCCGTATCCAATTGGAAAAGCGCCATCCCAACGTTTTCGTTTTGAGCAATACCTGCCTTTTTTGGAAGAAAATGGCTTTGATATTACCGTAAAACCGTTTATCGATTATCAACTTTGGGATCTATTGTACAAACCAGGATTATTCGCGCAAAAGACCATTGGAATGTTGAAAAGCACATGCAATCGTTTTGCTTTATTATTCAATGTGCGTAAATACGACTTCATTTTTATGCATCGCGAAGCCATGCAATTTGGTCCGCCAGTAGTTGAGTTTATCTTAGCGAAAGTCTTAAGGAAAAAGATTTTATATGATTACGACGATGCGATTTGGTTGAAAAATCACTCGGATAGTAATGCCTTACTTTCCTTTACAAAATGGTATTCCAAAGTGAACTCCATTTGTGGATGGGTACATACGGTGCAATGTGGAAATCAATATTTGGCAGATTTCGCAAAACAATATAATCAAAATGTACATATTATTCCTACGACCATTGATACCGTTGGAATGCATAACAAAACCATTGATTATTCAAGGGAACGTCTAGCAATTGGATGGACGGGATCACATTCTACGATGCATTACTTGGATATGATTTACCCTGTGTTATTGCGTTTGGAAGAAAAGTATGAGTTTGATTTCTTGGTAATTTCCGATCGTAAACCAACTTTCGAGTTAA
This sequence comes from Flavobacteriia bacterium, assembly GCA_947446925.1. Lineage (GTDB taxonomy): Bacteria > Bacteroidota > Bacteroidia > Flavobacteriales_D > Crocinitomicaceae > CANHVK01. The sequence continues at coordinate 24,420 of CANFHU010000007.1, read as the reverse complement.
AATCTTTAGTCTATTGTAAATGGGATAAAATCAATGAAGTAGACGATTTGTGTAAAATTGATATAGGTGTGATGCCTTTGAGAAATAACGAGTGGTCGGAAGGTAAATGTGCATTTAAAGGCTTGCAATACATGTCTTTGGGGATTCCAACAGTCATGTCTCCGGTTGGAGTAAATAAATCCTTGATTCAAGATAAAGAAAATGGGTATCTAGTCGACACGGAACAAGAATGGTACGACATCCTTTCGTATTTATTAGAGAATAAAGAAGCACGTATGCACGTTGGTACAAAAGGAGATGAAACTGTAGAGGATTACTTTTCAGTAAATGCTTTGAAAAACAAATACCTAGAGCTATTTCGAGCAATGTGATTAATCTATCTTTTCAAGACCGATGCCTGAGGCTCTCGAAGGCGAGGTTCTCGAAGTGTAGCCTGAGGTTATCGAAGGCTAGTTAAACCTCCCAGAAGAAATAATTCTTTCAATCCCCTCCTCTAATTGGATCAAATCACGTTTTAATATTTCACGCATTTTAGAAATATCGGGCTGTCTACGTGTCATATCTCCATCTTTCAATGGTGGTAAATAAATTATTTTGGAAGTAGAATTTGTTTTACGAATAATCAATTCTGCTAAATCTTTAATCGTATAGATAATGTCATTTCCAACATTATAAACTTGGTTGATCGTTTCAATATTTTCTAATGCACCAACACAAAATTCCGTATTGTCATCAATAAAACAAAAAGTACGTGTTTGACTTCCGTCTCCATAAATCGTAATATCTTCTCCTTTAACAGCAGCAGACATGAATTTAGACATTACGAAATCTTCGCTTTGTTTAGGACCATAGGTATTGAAAAAACGGAAAATAGTATAATCTAAACCATATTCTTGTTCGAATGAACGAAAATAGGCTTCGCCAACATTTTTAACAACTGCGTAGGGTAAACGAGAATTTAATGGTGTTGTATGTTCGTTTTGAGGTAAGTGTACAGGTTCTCCATAAACTTCAGAAGAGGAGGAGAAAAACACACGTTTTACGCCTGTACTTTTAGCCAGGTTTAAAATATTTTTAATTCCTTGAATATCTTCTAATACATGAATAGGATTATCTAAAGTTCTAAGTACCCCAACCATTGCAGCGTAATGATACACGTAATCAAATTGGTAGGAGGTCATAATTGGACTAATCTCGTCTATATGATTTACATCTGCAACAATAAATTTACAATTCGGGTGGTTTGGAATATTTTCCTTTCTTCCAGTCAAAAAATTATCCACCAATACAACATAATTGTTAGGATTCTCTAATAATTTTTCTGCTGTAGAACTTGGAACAAATCCTGCGCCACCTGTAATTAAAATTTTAGTCTTGTTGCTGTGCATCGTTTGGTTTTTTGAAGTGTAAAGATATGCGTTTTTCGATTAATTTGATTTATCTAGTTTCTTTCGTAATGTTTTGTTCCCAAATCCAAGCAGAAGTAACCATGTCATCTAAGGTTTTCTCTGCTGTCCAATGTAAAAAATCGGTAGACTTCGTAGTGTCGGAATAAATGGAGACAACATCACCAGCGCGTCGTGGTCCCATCTCATAGTTCAATGAAAGGCCTGCATTTTTCTCAAAACTTGCAATGGCTTCTTTTACACTCACGCCATCTCCTGTTCCTAAATTTATGACATTATAGTTTAAATCTGTTTTTCTTTCTATTAATATGTTCAAAGCTTTGACATGCGCGTTTGCAATATCGCATACATGAATATAGTCTCGTATACAAGAGCCATCACGTGTTGGGTAATCATAACCATGTACAAACATTTTGTCGCGTTTTCCTATGGCAGTTTGGGTGATAATCGGAATCAAACTTGTTGGTGGATTAATCGGAGATTCTCCAATCAAACCAGATGGGTGTGCTCCTACAGGATTGAAATAACGTAATGCAATCGTTTTAAAGTTTACGCCACATTTTGCATATAATTCTAATTGTTGTTCACCAATTTGTTTTGTGTGAGCATAGGGAGATTCAGCAGGACTAAATGGTGTATTTTCAGTTACTGGCAGAGAATCTATGTTTCCATATACCGAACAAGAAGAAGAGAAAATGAAATTGTCGATCTTAAACTGTTTACATGCCTCAATTACATTAATTAAGGATTCTAAATTGTTGTGGTAATATAATGAAGGATTTTCAACAGATTCTGGAACAGATTTAAATGCTGCGAAATGGATAATTCCAACTACGTTTTCTAAAGTAGAAACAAAATCAAACAATCCTTTTTTATCGCATAAATCAATTGGATGATTATATATTTTTATTCCAGATATCTTCTCAATTCTTGAAAATGTTTCTGCGGAGGAATTGGAATAATTATCTATTGAAACAATCTCAAAGTCAGTTTTGTCGATTAATTCAAGGATGGTATGGGAGCCAATGTATCCCGCTCCTCCAGTTACGATTATTGTTTTTTTCATTCCTTATTTCTTAAGTGTGGCAGCATATTTATCACTTACTGCTTTCCAGTCGATTACATTCCAGATATTCTTTAAATAATCTGCACGTTTATTTTGATATTTCAAGTAATAGGCATGTTCCCATACATCAATTGCAAGGATAGGTGTCCCTTTATCGGTAACAAGATCCATTAACGGATTGTCTTGGTTACTAGTTGTTGTAATTTTTAAATCATTGGTAGGTGTTACGATCAACCAAACCCATCCGGAACCAAACAAACTTGTACCTGTAGCAGTAATTGTTTTTTGTAAAGAGTCCAAAGAGCCAAATTGTTTTGTGATTTGAGCGCTTAATTCAATGGAAGGTGTTTTGGATGGAGTTGGAGATAATAATTCCCAAAACAAGGTGTGGTTAAAATGTCCACCGGCATTATTACGAACAACAGCAGGTTGTGTACTTACTGTGTTTAATAATTCGGTTAAACTTTTTGTGTTAGATGTTCCGATTGCTTTATTTAGGTTGTTGATATAAGCTTGGTGATGTTTAGTGTAATGTAAACGCATCGTAACTGAATCAATCGTTGGTTCTAAGGCAGTGTATGCGTAAGGAAGTTTAGGTAAGGTGAAATTTTGTGCAGATAAAAAGTTGGATAAAATAACGGAAGCAATAAGCAAAGTCTGTTTCATAATATATGTTTTTAAGCAAATTTAGACTTTTTTTCACACTTATGGAAGCATAGATGCAACCGGAAAATTTCACTTGTAAAAATCTTTTTACTTTTGTAACCAAATATCACCTTTAGAAACGTGCACATGAAAACAAATTTAATTGCAGAATTACAATGGAGAGGAATGATTCAGGATGTTATGCCTGGAACAGAAGAACAGTTGTTAAAAGAAATGACAACAGGCTATGTGGGTTTTGATCCAACTTCAGATTCGCTCCATGTAGGTAGTTTGTTGCCAATTATGTTGCTCGTTCATTTACAAAATGCTGGACATAGACCTATCGCCTTGGTGGGTGGTGCCACTGGAATGGTTGGGGATCCATCTGGGAAATCTGCAGAGCGAAATTTGTTAGATGAGGAAGCGTTAAATAAAAACGTAGAGGGAGTATCCAATCAATTGAAAAAATTCTTGGATTTCGAAAATGGAGAAAACAAAGCCTTGTTGTTGAATAATTACGAATGGATGCGGAATTTTTCTTTCTTGGATTTTATTCGTGATATCGGGAAACACATTACGGTAAATTATATGATGGCGAAAGATTCTGTGAAGAAAAGAATCGAAACTGGAATTTCTTTTACGGAGTTTTCCTACCAATTGCTTCAAGGATACGATTATTTACATTTACATAAAAACTACGATTGTAAAATTCAAATCGGTGGGTCAGATCAATGGGGGAATATTACCACTGGAACAGAATTGATTCGTCGAAAAGGTGGAGGAGACGCTTTTGCTTTTACGTGTCCTTTATTAACCAAAGCAGATGGTGGAAAATTTGGAAAAACAGAATCAGGTACTGTTTGGTTAGATCCTACAAAAACTACTCCCTATACTTTTTATCAGTTTTGGTTGAACGCAACAGACGAAGATGCGAAAAAATTAGTTCGCTATTTTACATTAATTTCTAGAGATGAAATTGAACGCATTGAAAAGGAACACGAGGAAGCCCCTCATTTACGAGCGCTACAAAAAGCAATTGCAGAAGAGGTGACAACACGTGTACACGGAAAAGAAGCGTTAGAAGCTGCCATTGTTGCAAGTAATATTTTATTTGGTAAATCGACCTCGGAAGATTTGAGAAAGTTAAATAATGAACAGTTTTTAGAAGTGTTTGATGGTGTTCCAAAAGCATCAATTTCACGTGCTGATTTTGGGGAAGGAGTAGTGATTATGGATGCGCTAGTTTCTAAATCTGCTTTTTTGTCTAGTAATGGAGAGGCGAAACGTGAATTAAAAGCAAATGCTATTGCTGTCAATAAAGAAAAAGTATCTGAGGCGTATGTGTTGACTTCTAGTGATTTAATCAATGATAAGTTTGTGTTAATCGGAAAAGGAAAGAAGACGAATTACCTATTAATTGTAGAAAATTAATTTTTTTTACGATTTTTTTTGAAAAAGTATTGCAGAAACAAAAAATAGGTGTATCTTTGCAAAGCATTTAACGAAAGGCTTACACAATATTATAAAGCAATTCTAACTGTAGTTAGAGCTTCAATGAAGTTTAGATATTGGTTTGGTAGTTCAGTTGGTTAGAATACATGCCTGTCACGCATGGGGTCGCGGGTTCGAGTCCCGTCCAGACCGCAAAAGTTAAGTGTTAAAGCCTTAGAGAAATCTAAGGCTTTTTTTGTTTTACTATTTTGTGAAAATAAAACGACAATAACGGATGAGGTATCTTCGATTAGCGGCTCTTGGAAAAAGGTCCTACCTCCGGTATGTGATAACCATCACTGGAATTATTTCTGTTTTTATAGTTACGGGTCAACTTTCCTATGCTACAGGAATGTCCTTAATTGGAGTGCAGACTTCTGAATTGGCGAATTATTCATTAGTGCAAGCACGCGAACTAATGGGAAATAATTTGTTTTTCATCATTAATCTCTTGCCATTTGTTGCGCTTTTTTTTGCTTTACTTCTGTCTATTAAATATATTCATCAGCGACCTTTATGGTCCATTTTTTCGGCGCGAAATACGTTTGATTGGAAACGTTTTTTTCTAAGTTTTACCTTGTTTGGGGTTGTTTTAGGTGGTGGCTTGTGTTATGCTAGTTTAACGAATGAAAATATTCAGTGGAATTATCAGAAGGATTCTTTTTGGATGCTATTAGGAATATCATGCTTTATATTACCGATCCAAACTGCTGTAGAAGAATTGTTGTTTCGCGGATACATGATGCAAGGGAGTATTAACGTTTTTAAAAAACCTATAATTTCTGCTGTCGTTTCATCCATTATTTTTGCTGGCTTACACATCGATAATCCTGAAGTTGAAAAATTAGGAACGCAAATTTTACTTTATTATTTTTCCTGTGGTCTATTTATGGCTTTACTTACGGTTTTAGATGATGGTTTAGAGTTAAGTCTAGGTTTTCATACCATAAATAATATTTTCGGTGCGTTAATGGTTACTAACAATTGGCAGGTTTTTCAGACGGATGCACTATTTATGGATGTTTCTGAGCCAGTTATTGGAATAGATTTATGGATAATTGTATTGGTGTTTTTTCCGATGTTACTTTTTATTTATCATAAAGTATACAAATGGAAATCATGGAAGAAAGTATTATTTGAAACGATTGAATTGGAAAATTCCGATCAAACGGAAGGGGGAAAGGGGGCTTCTGAAAATTAGATTTTTTGAAGTAGACAAGAAATTATACTCGAAGTTTACAGTAGTAAATGAGTAGTTTAATGTAGTAGTTGAACGAAGAAAAAGAAAGGTATAGAAGTTCCCATAAATAATTAAATCGTATTTTTATCCAAATTAATTCCAATGCTTCAACTCACGTCGATAACCAAATCGTATTTTCAGAAAATTGCAGTAGACGATGTGTCTCTTACTTTAAATGAAGGTGAAATTTTTGGTTTGCTTGGACCTAATGGTGCTGGTAAAACAACATTGATACGTATAATTAACCGAATTATTGAACCTGAAAAAGGAGAAGTTCGTTACCATGGCGAATTAATGAAAGGTAAGCATTTGGCGGAAATCGGTTATTTGCCAGAAGAACGAGGATTGTACAAAACCATGACGGTGTATGATCATGCTGTGTTTTTAGGTAGGTTGCGCAGAATGTCAAAAGAAGAAGTGAATCGTAGTTTAAATACTTGGTTAGAAAAATTTGAAATTACCTCTTGGAAAAACAAACGTATTGAAGAGTTATCCAAAGGGATGGCGCAAAAAGTGCAATTTATTTGTGCTGTGTTACATGAACCTAAACTATTGATTCTAGATGAGCCTTTTTCAGGGTTTGACCCTGTAAACGTCGAGTTGATTCAAAATGAATTGAAATCCATGAAGAAAGCAGGCAAAACAATTCTTCTTTCTAGTCATAATATGAAGAGTGTAGAAGAAATTTGTGATCGTGCGGCATTGATTCATCAATCCAAAAAAATACTTGAAGGAAGTGTTTTAGAGTTACGAGAAAATCGTAAAGATGGCCGCTTTGCGATTAAGTTTAAAGGTAATATGTTGGCTTTTACCCATGCATTGTGGACTGGATTTGAACTAATAGAAAAAGAAGAACTTGCTAAAGACCGATTCGTAGCATACGTAGCAATGCGAGGAGAAAATAATTTCCAGGATCTTTTAAAAACATTAATCGGTCAAATTGAAATAGAAGCGGCTTGGGAAGTACTTCCTTCCATGCAACAAATATTTATTGAAACTGTAACTGGCAAAAATATATGAATGTAAGTTGGTTAGTGGCGCAGCGTGAGTTAAAAGAGCGAATTAAAACACGTTCATTTATAGGGATGGCTATAGTAGGGCCTTTATTGGTAATGTTGTTGGTTTATATTTTATTTTCAGTTGGTGAAAATAATAAGCCACATTGGAATGTGTTGATTGTGGATCCGGCTGGAATCATGGACAATAAAATTTTAGCGAATACTACTGGAAGTATTGGTTATGATTTTGCTAATAATTATGTGCAGTTGAAAGACTTTGAGAAAAGTAAACGGTTTCAAAAGTACGATGCATTATTAGAGTTGAATGAAAAAATTATAAGTAACAAGGCGGCATTTTTATTTTATAAAGAAAAACCAAGTTTTCTATTCGCGACAAGTATTCAATTTCATTTGGAGCGTCGCTTGGAAGAGGTGATGGTTGGTCGATTTTCGAAAATGTCGGTCCAAGAATTTAGAGGGATAAAACAACCGGTAACAATTGCATTTAGAAACTTGTATGACCCTAAAAATGAATCGTATAGTCTTTCGAGTTGGGTTGGTTTTTTCTTTGGTGGAGTAATTTTACTTTTTATTTTGTTGTTCGGGATGACCATTTTAAGAAGTGTTTCAAGTGAAAAATCGAATCGTATTGTAGAAGTTTTATTAGCATCGGTTAAACCTCGACAATTGATGTTTGGTAAAATTGCTGGAATTGGAATTGCTGCGATTGTTCAGTTTATTATTTGGACGGTGTTAATATGGATAGGCTTATTTATATTAAGAGAAACATTATTTCCGAATATGCTTCATATTTCCAATTGGGATTTATCTGAAATGACATCCAAAACAACTTCTGGGATGGAAGATAGTTTATTTCGTTCCAAAGCATATAATGATTTTGTAGAATTAGTCTATTCGCGTATTCAATTTGGCGACATGTTAGTATTTTTCTTATTGTTTTTTATAGGGGGGTATATTTTTTATGGTACATTTTTCGCAGCTTTGGGAGCTACTTCTGGTTCTGAAAATGATGGGCAACAATTTGTATTGCCTATTATGGCTTTGTTAATAATCGCTTTGTGGGCAGGGTATTATACGGTGCAAAATCCATTAAGTGATTTGACTTATATTTTGTCGTTTGTTCCTTTTTCCTCGCCAATGGTTTGTATGGTTAAGTTGGCGCAAGGTTATTCTTTAGGGGAAGGCTATCAAATTTATGTTTCTTTTATTATCTTAGCGCTGAGTTCATTTGCTACATTGAGAATAGCAGGACGATTATATCAAAATGGAATACTTCAATTTGGTCATCGTTTAAAACTTACACAATTTGTTACTTGGTTAAAAAATGGATAGTAAGCGTATTGCAGTAATTGATTTAGGTACCAATACTTTTAATTTGTTGATTGCGGATGTTTCTAAACTAGAAATAGAAGTAATACATGCAGAAAAAGATGGTGTTGCACTTGGAATGGGGGGGCTTAATGACGGTGTTATTGTGTCGGATGCTATTTTACGTGCAGTAAAAACAATGACTCATTTTGCGAGTATGTGTAATCGTCATGAAGTGGATGAAATTCGTGCTTTTGGCACATCTGCGATTCGAGATGCAATAAATGGGCGCGATTTTGTTCAACTTATCGAAAAAGAAACAGGTGTTAAAGTAGAAATCATCACCGGAGAACAAGAGGCAAACTATATCTATGAAGGAGTGAAATGGACGCATGAGTTCACAGAACAATCCATGGTCATGGATGTTGGTGGAGGAAGTACCGAATTTATTTTTGCAGGACCTAATGGGGTAGATGATTTGATTTCTTTAAATATTGGTGTTTCTCGTATTTTTCAAGAATTAGAATTGAGTGATCCGCTTACACCCGAAGAATGCATAAAAGTGGAGGAATGGATTTCTTCTCGTGCTAGCGAATTTATGAAAGGAAAAACATGTCAAACCTTAATAGGTGCATCAGGATGTTTTGAAACGTTTTACGAAATGATTAACAAACAGCCGCTTCCAAGTTTTACAGAAACTGAAGAATTGCCGATAAATGACTTTGTGCGCACGTTAGACTGGATTATTATGTCAAGTCAGTCCCAGCGTGATTTAAACCCACATATCATTCCTATACGTCGAAAAATGGCTCCTATTGCTGCGATTAAAACGCGTTGGGTGATTCAGCAGCTTGAAATACAAAAAATAGTAGTTTCTCCTTGCTCCTTAAAAGAGGGAGTACTCCAATCGTAAGAATTAATCGCGCGTAAGAGTTAATCGCGATTAACCCGCAAATATTCAATCGTGGTTCGGGTGAATCGTGGTTCGGGTGAATCGAGATTCACCCGACACTAAACCCTCTCTAAAAATCAAAATCTAATACTGCGAATAAATAGGTTCCTGAGAACCATTTGTAGCATGACATTTATTACAAGATGCGTTATTTGTTAATGCGCCTCCCATCATCGAAGTGTCTCCATTGGAGATGATTGCTGGATATTTGCCTGTGAAAGAAATAGTTTCCGTGGTGTAAAAATTCCCGCTTTTGTCAATTGGAATAGCTTTGCTGGCATCTGTAATGTTTCCGTTTTCGTCTTTAGAGAATAGAACCATTACAGCATTTTGTATCGGTGTAATTTTGTTGCTTTTGAATGCGGAACCACAAATGGAAAAACATCCTCTTCCTTCTCTTCCTGATTTATGGCAAGTGGTACAATCGTCTCCACGATGATGGCTAGACCTGTTTATTGTACTTATGTTGGTTTCTGTGCAGTTTCCAGTGCCTTGTCTTTCACATGAAATGAATAAAAAACTGAACAATGCAAAAATTAAAAAGGATATTTTCATAATTTTTTTTTTGTATAATAGTATAACGACAAATAATCAATTAAGTTGTCTTGATAGGTAGAAAAATAGTAGTTTGTAATTTGTCTAAATAATAGTGTATTGATTTTTAGTTTTTTACGTGTGTTTTTTAAAATTCAAGCGGAACTTCCATAATTAGAACCCTACTTTTTTCAAGGATAGATAGGGTAACTTCTTTTGTCTCTACAATTCCCATACCATCTCTACGTTCTAAGATTTGTCCGTCTATGCGTATCTTACCTTCAATAATGAAAACGTAAATCCCTGTCAATTCACCTTGAAATGAATATTTTTTGGTGGTATCAGCATCCATTTCTCCAAGATGAAACCATGCGTCTTGATGTATCCATCCGCCAGCGTCATCCGCATTTGGAGATACAATTTGATTCCATTCGTTGGGTATTTGCGTCGCTTTCACATCGATCTCCTGGTAACGAGGGGTAACATTACGTTTGTTGGGAAAGACCCAAATTTGCAACAGTTTTGTTTTGTTCGTCGAACTTGGATTGTATTCACTGTGATAAATTCCCGTTCCTGCACTCATGATTTGTATTTGTCCTGCAGAAATTGTCGCTGAATTCCCCATACTATCTTTGTGCGCAACTTCTCCTTCTAATGGAATAGTAATGATTTCCATGTTGTCATGCGGATGTTCAGGAAATCCAATTCCTGCAGAAACTTCATCGTCATTCAAAACACGCAATGCGCCAAAATGCATTCTATTTCGATTATGGTATCCAGCAAAACTAAAGGAGTGTTTCGCTAATAACCAACCGTGATCCGCAAAGCCACGTGTGTCCGATTTGTGAAAAATTGTTTTCATAGGAATTTGATTTGTTTGGGTGTATTATAGTACCTTAAATGTACAATTTAAATTGAAAGAGAGTTTCTTTTATACTGAAATTATCAAATAAAAATTATTAAATAATAACTTTATATAAAATATTATATATTTTTAAATTATAAGTATTTAATATATATTAGTTTAAGTTTTTATTTATGTTTGTAACATCTTTTTATATCTGTTTTATCATAGTCGAAAATCAATCCTGATTTTGTAAATTTGATGTTCAAATTAAAGTTTATGGTGGCTTCTAGAAATTAGATTTTTTGAGGCAAACCAAAAATTAAATCCGGAGTTTACTTTAGTAAATGAGGAGAGAAAACTTTGCTTTCGAAGACCAAACGGTAGTGCAGGGAATTAAAAAGAGTTTATAAAACGAAAAAAAGCAATTTACAGAAGACATCATGTATTTAATATTCGATACAGAAACAACAGGTCTACCTAAAGACTGGAAAAAACCATTTACAGATACCGATAACTGGCCACGCGCAATTCAAATTGCTTGGCAGTTACATGATGATCTCGGGGAATTAATCGAAGCAAAAGATTATATCATTCAGCCAATTGGTTTTGATATTCCATACGATGCTGAAAAAATACACGGCATCTCTACGGAGTATGCATTGCATGAAGGGGTGACGCTTGAGCGAGCAATGGCCGAATTTCAAGAGGCTATAGCAAAATCAAAATTCATAGTCGGACAAAATGTTAGTTTCGATAAAAATATTATTGGTTGTGAGTTCCATCGTTTAGGCTTAGGAAATGAATGGCAAAATTTACCTGTTTTAGATACGTGTACAGAAGTTACAGCTACTTTATGTAAATTACCAGGAGGGCGTGGAGGTAGATATAAATTACCTACATTATCTGAATTACATAAAGAACTTTTTAATGAGCCATTTGCAGAGGCACATAACGCAACTGCGGATGTAGAGGCAACTACCCGTTGTTTCTTTGAATTGATTCGTAAAGAAGTATTTACAGTAGAAGAGTTAAAGCAAGAAGTTGCCTATTTCAATCGTTTTAGAGAGTACAATCCTACAATTATTCAAGCGATAGGATTGGAGCATGTAAATTTAAAGGAAGCAAGCGCTGCGCTTAAGGCAGAAACCAGAGGTGCAGAAAGTTCCATTGGTAGCGCTGCAATAAAAGATATTACACACCTTAAGGACGCTCCCTTTGTTCATCTGCATAATCATTCACAATATTCGATTCTTCAATCTACTATTTCCATTCAAGGTCTTGTCCAAAAAACAATAGAACTTGGAATGGATGCGGTTGCACTAACGGACATAGGTAATATGATGGCTGCTTTTCATTTCGAAAAAGCAATTAGTGGGCATAACAAAAAGGTACGAGAAGAACGAAAAGAGGCGGAGGAGAAAGGAGAGGAGTTTACCAAAAAAGAAATTATTCCAATCATTGGGTGTACATTTAATGTTTGTAGTAATCATTTAGATAAGACACAGAAAGATAATGGTTATCAAATTGTTTTATTAGCAAAAAATAAGGTAGGATACCAAAATTTAATTAAACTTTCTTCGATTGCTTTTACGGAAGGTATGTATTATGTGCCGCGTATTGACAAGCAATTAATAAGGCAATACCACGAAGATATTATTGTATTATCTGGTAACTTGTATGGAGAAGTTCCAAACATGATTTTGAATCTTGGGGAAAAACAAGCGGAAGAAGCATTGCTTTGGTGGAAGGATTTATTTGGAGAGGATTTCTATTTAGAAGTGATGCGTCATGGTCAAGAGAATGAGGAGCGTGTCAATCAAACGTTAATTAAATTTGCAGAGAAGCATCAGGTTAAATTAGTTGCTACCAACAACACCTTCTATTTAAATAAAGCAGATGCTGTTTCACATGATATTTTATTGTGTGTAAAAGATAATGAATTGGTTTCAACGCCAGTGGGTCGCGGGCGTGGGTTTAGATATGGCTTAGAAAATCAAGAATATTATTTCAAGTCTGCGGATGAAATGAAAGAATTGTTTGCGGACCTACCGGAAGCAATTTTAACGGTTGGTGAAATCATTGCTAAAATTGAACCTTTTGGTTTAGCAAGGGATGTACTTTTGCCAGCGTTTGATATTCCGGAAGAATTTCAAGACCCACAAGACGCGATTGATGGTGGGAAACGCGGAGAAAATGCGTTCTTACGTCACTTGACCTATAAAGGTGCTGAAAAACGTTATCCGGTGATTACGGATGAAATTCGCGATCGTATCGACTTCGAATTAGCAACGGTTGAACGTACTGGTTATCCTGGTTATTTCTTGATTGTACAAGATTTTTGTCAGGCAGCACGTGATATGGGTGTGTCTGTAGGACCTGGACGTGGTTCTGCTGCTGGTTCTGCGGTAGCATATTGTACAGGGATTACCAATGTGGATCCAATCAAGTACGACCTACTTTTTGAGCGTTTCTTGAATCCGGATCGTATCTCGATGCCGGATATTGATATCGATTTTGATGATGAGGGTCGTGGACGTGTCATCGATTGGGTAATTGAAAAATATGGTTCAAACCAAGTAGCACAAATCATTACCTATGGTACAATGGCAGCAAAATCTTCGCTGCGCGATACGGCACGTGTATTGGATTTACCCTTGTTTGAAGCGGATCGATTGGCGAAATTGGTTCCAGATATTTCACTTAAGAAATTATTTTCCCTAGATGATGCAGAATTAGCATCCAAACTGAAAAATAAAACGGAAGATATTCAAGCAGCGAATGAATTAAAACGTTTGTCGCAAGGTACAGATTTGTCTGCCAAAGTAATTCAGCAGGCGAAGCAATTGGAAGGTTCGGTACGAAATACTGGTATTCACGCCTGTGGGGTGATTATTACGCCTTCTGATATTACACAATTTGTACCTGTTGCAACTGCGAAAGACTCTAACATGTGGTGTACACAGTTTGATAACTCGGTTGCGGAAGAGGCTGGATTATTGAAAATGGACTTCTTGGGGTTAAAGACCTTAACCTTAATTAAGTATGCAGTCAAAAATGTAAAAGAACGTCATGGGGTTGATTTGGTTCCAGATGAATTCCCGGTAGATGATACACCAACGTATGAGTTGTTCCAACGTGGTGAAACTGTAGGGATATTCCAATACGAGTCGCCCGGGATGCAAAAATACATGAAGGAGTTAAAACCGACTGTATTTGCCGATTTAATTGCCATGAATGCCTTGTACCGTCCGGGACCAATCGAGTATATCCCTTCGTTTATTAAACGTAAACATGGAGAAGAGCCTATTGTCTATGATGTGGATGCATGTGAGGAATACTTAAAAGAAACCTACGGTATTACCGTATACCAAGAGCAGGTAATGCTACTTTCACAGAAGTTAGCTGGATTTTCTAAGGGTGAGGCAGATACCTTGCGTAAGGCGATGGGTAAGAAACAAATTTACTTACTCGACAAAATGCGTCCGCAGTTTATTCAACAAGGGAATGAACGTGGGCACGACACGGTTGCATTAGAGAAAATTTGGAAGGATTGGGAGGCGTTTGCTTCGTATGCCTTCAACAAATCGCACTCGACGTGTTATGCGTGGATTGCATACCAAACGGCATATCTGAAAGCGAATTACCCAGCGGAATACATGGCTTCGGTACTTTCGAACAACATGAATGACATCAAATCAGTCACGTTTTTCATGGAAGAATGTAAGCGTATGGGGATTCAAGTGCTTGGGCCAGATGTGAATGAGTCTTCCTATTTATTTACAGTAAACAAAGAAGGGGCAATCCGTTTTGGTTTAGGTGCTATTAAAGGAATGGGAACAGCGCCTGTAGAAGCTGTGATTAAAGAGCGTTCAGAAAATGGTTCGTATACTTCGATTTTTGAGTTTGCTAAACGGGTGAATTTACGTGTATGTACCAAAAAAGCGTTTGAAAGTTTGGCGTATGCGGGTGGTTTTGATTCGTTTAAAAATGTACATCGTGCGCAATATTTCAAAGAAGATGGATCGGGTAGAATGTTCTTAGAAAATGCGATTCGTTTTGGAAATAGTTTTCAAGAAAATGCGAATTCATCACAAGCATCCTTGTTTGGTGAAGCTTCAGGAGCAGAAATTCCTGAACCTGAAATCCCAAAAGCAGACGAATGGCCATCCATGTATAAATTGAGCAAAGAAAAAGAGGTAGTAGGTATCTTTATTTCTGGTCACCCTTTAGATGATTTCCGTTTGGAGATAGAGTCGTTTTGTAATGGTCAAGTTTCTATGTTGAATAATCCAGTGGAAAATATCAATAAGGAAGTTTTGATGGCAGCGGTAATTTCAGAATGTGAGAATCGGATGACTAAAAATAATGAACCATTTGGTACAATGGTGATTGAAGACTATACCGATTCCTATAAATTATTTTTATTCAGAGAAAATTATTTAAAATTCAAGCCGTTTTTTGTTCCAGGTACTTTTGTGTCAATTAAAGGGAAATTCGAAATTCCGCGTCACCGAAAAGAACCAGAGTTTGTGATTCAAACGATGGAGTTATTACACGATTTAAAGGAGAAGCGTGCAAATACGATTCAACTAAAAATTTCCAATAAGAAATTAAACCAAATCATGATACAAGATTTGAACCGTTTGTTCTTGGAAAACGAAGGACGTTGTGCGGTGAAATTCGTGATTTATGATCCGTTGGATAATTTGGAGGTTACACTGCCATCCAAAAATATTCGCATTGACCCGAATAATGAGTTTGTGAAACAGTTACAAGGATTTGATTTGGAATTTGAATTGATGGGGTGACAAAAATATTCCAACATTAACGCGTGTATATTATTAAATAATTTAGAAAAATCACCCCGCAAATTCTCTTATTTTTGTATCATGCAAGATTCGTTTAAACATAAAGGACTCCGTAAACTTCTCATTGAAGAGTTGCGTCAAAAAGGAATTTCGAATGAGAAAGTATTAGAAGCTTTTTTTGAAGTTCCGCGTCACTATTTTTTAGACCTTGCCTTCGAAAAACAAGCCTATTCCAACATGGCATTCCAAATTGGTGCTGGTCAAACGATATCACATCCATATACAGTTGCTTTTCAAACGGAATTATTGCAACTAACAAAAGGGGAGAAGGTATTAGAAATTGGAACTGGCTCTGGTTTTCAAACATCGATTTTGTGTGCAATGGGAATGAAAGTATTTTCTATAGAACGCCAAAAAGAATTGTACTTAAAAGCAAAGCCGATTATCCACCACATGCATTACAATCCTAAATTGTTTTATGGAGATGGATACAAAGGAAGACCACTCGATGCTCCTTTCGACAAAATCTTGGTGACCTGTGGTGCGCCATACATTCCAGATGCACTTTTACAACAATTAAAAGTTGGAGGAATGCTAGTAATTCCAATCGGAGAAGGCGAAAAACAACTCATGCAACGCATTACCAAAATTTCGGAAACAGAGTTTAAAACCGAGGAGTTTGGAGTATTTAGTTTTGTTCCGATGTTGGAGAATACGAAATAAAAAAAGCCTCTAAAAGAGGCTTTTTTAGTTATGAGTTATGTGTAAAGAGTTAGGCGTACAACTCTACTTGTAATTCTGCGATACGAGCATCCGCTAGATAATCATCATACGGCATCATCTTATCAATAAATCCAGTTGGAGTAATTTCAATAATACGATTAGCAACCGTATTCACCAACTCGTGGTCATGCGATGTGAAAATAAGATTCCCAGGAAAATCACGCATTCCATTATTCAATGCAGTAATCGACTCTAAGTCTAAGTGGTTTGTTGGTTCATCCATCATCAATACGTTTGCTTTCGCTAACATCATTTTGGACAACATACAACGTACTTTTTCACCTCCTGAAAGTACTTTTGCAGATTTTAATGCTTCTTCACCAGAGAATAACATTCTACCTAAGAATCCGCGAATACTTACTTCTTCTTTTTCTTCGTCCGTTTGAGCGTATTGACGTAACCAATCAATCAAGGATTGATCATATTCAAAATACGAACTATTATCGTTTGGTAAATAAGCGGTAGTAATAGTTGTTCCGTAAGTGAAATCTCCTGTATCTGCAGTTTGGTTACCATTTAAAATTTCAAAGAAAGCAGTGATTGCAACCGAGTTTTTAGAAATGATTGCCACTTTATCTCCTTTGTTCAATGTAAAGTTCAATCCTTTGAATAAAGAAACACCATCCACTGATTTAGATAAATTGGAAACCGTTAAGATTTGATTTCCTGCATCTCTATCTGCTGTAAATCCAATTCCTGGGTATTTACGAGATGATGGTTGAATTTCATCTAAATCTAATTTATCTAATAATTTTCTACGGCTAGTTGCTTGTTTTGATTTCGAAGCATTTGCAGAGAAACGAGAAATAAAATCTTGTAATTCTTTCTTTTTCTCTTCTGCTTTTTTGTTTTTATCGTTACGTTGACGCGAAGCTAATTGAGAAGATTGGTACCAGAAAGAGTAGTTACCAGAGAAAATATTGATTTTGCTAAAGTCGATATCACAAATATGTGTACATACCGTATCTAAGAAGTGACGGTCATGTGATACAACAATTACCGTATTTTTGAAATCTAATAAGAAATCTTCTAACCAACCAATCGTTTTTAAGTCCAAGTCATTCGTAGGCTCATCCAGTACAAGAACATCTGGGTTACCAAATAATGCTTGCGCTAATAACACACGTACTTTAATTTCACTTGGTAAATCAGACATCAATGTATCATGTTTCGACTCATCAATACCTAAGTTACTCAATAAACTTGCCGCGTCAGTTTCTGCATTCCAACCTTCTAAATCCGCAAATTCACCTTCTAATTCGGAAGCACGCATTCCATCCGCATCCGAAAAGTCTTCTTTAGCATACAATGCATCTTTTTCAACCATGATTTCAAACAAACGTTTGTGTCCCATGATTACTGTTTGTAAAGCTGGAAAAGCATCAAATTCAAAGTGATTTTGACTTAATACAGCTAAACGTTTTCCTGGTTCTAATTCAATACGACCACTTGTAGGATCTTGATCACCAGTTAATATTTTTAAGAAAGTGGATTTACCAGCACCATTAGCACCAATCACACCGTAGCAGTTTCCTTGACCGAATTTTAGGTTAACGTCATCAAAAAGAATACGTTTCCCGAATTGTAGAGATAGATTATTTACAGAAATCATGTTTATTGAAATTTAGCGTAAAGATACAATGATTTATTGGAAAATCTTAATTCAAAAATAATTAGAATGTTGGGATTATTGAAATTGTTTAAATTTGGATGAACGTTTGGTTTCCCTCCTTGAGGAGGGACTAAGGGAGGTGACGAGGATGCTAAATATTGTTTTGTAAAGTCATCCCCCTCGGTCCCCCATCAAAGGGGGAAGTTAGTGTTTCGAATTAGTCATTTAAATTTCATAATTATTCGAAGTTAAACATAAAATTTCTTACTTGTGGAGGGATTAAGGTAGGTGAAAATTGTTAGGTTTTATTTCAATAATTTTTCAATACAACTAGCAATCCTTTCAACCTTCGTTTCTTCTTTTTTTGCTTGAGAAATCCAATCTATTATCTCTTTTTGCTTGTCTTCGGATAATGCAAGAAATCGTGTGTAGGCAAGCGGTTCATCCTTCAAGCAGATCAATAGTTCTTCAGGAATTTCTATAGCAGAAAGATCTTGGTAGAGAAGAATGTGTACTTCATCTCCTGCTTCTTTTTTGATTTTCTTTCTGATTTCTGCTCTGACAGGGAAGAACAAAGTGCCGTCTCCCATGGGCATTAATTTGAAATGATTGAATTCATAATCATCAATCGTTCCACGTACTTTCACCCATCCAAAAGGAGCTGTTTTGTCTTGCAATACTTCAGGGATTGAAGCATAGGTCCAGCCTCCTTTTCCAGGGAATTTTTTTAGAATGTATGTGTTGTTAACGAGTGGTAGTAAAGTCATTTTCTATAGCTGATTTTAAATTTAAAGATAAAACATTTATTAAATGATATATTGAATTTCATTGCCTTTTTATATTTTTGATTATTAATTAAATACACATCCAATTTATGTCTAAAAATCATGCTTACTTATTACTAATCATGTTTACTTTGTTTAGTTTTTCAGGTCTTACTCAAAAAATCATAAAAGAATTTACAGAATATAGCACTTCTACAAAAGTTTCAATACCGAAATCTTTTGTAGTTGATCAGAACGATAATTTATGGGTGATTGATGATAATAAAGGAGTTAATTATTTTAACGGTACAAATTGGGAGAATTATACCACAACAAATTCAGGATTGAAATCTGATAAAATCATTAAAATAGTGAAATCAAAAAACAATTCTATTTGGTTTATGAGTGATAGTACTTTGAGTGTATATAATGGATTAATTTGGAAATCTTACACTAAAGATAGTATTGGATATACAGGAAAAGGAAATTTTACTAGTATAATAACAGATACTAATAATTCCTTGTATTTGAATTTTGTTGGATATGGAATCGTAAAATTTGATGGAAATCAATGGGTTAAAATTTCCAATAAAACTGGAACTCAAAAGGGTTATTTTACTGATTTATGGATAAATGAAAGCGATAATAAGTTATGGGCTTATACTAGGTGGTATTCCAAATCTAATGTACATAATATAACAGATAATGACTCTTTGGTTTTACCTGATAGAATGGGGTGGGGAAATTCTGGAGCTTATAATCTAATTTCGGATAATAATGGAAACATATTTGTGGGCACTTTACTTGGGATTTATAAATATGATGGAAAAAAATTGGATGAGTTTTCTACACAAACACAAGATGATTTTTTTGATACGATCATTTTTAGTGTAAAAGATAAACAAGGTAATTTATTTTTTCAGTATGTTAGAAGTGGGCATCCATATGGTGGTATGTTGATGTATGACGGTGTAAACTGGCGAAATTATCCTTGTTGGCAGACATTTGGTTTAGTTAATTCTTATTTTGATTTTTTGGTGTATGATAAAGGTAAATTTTGGGCGTCAGGTTATCTAGGAGAAAAAGCAAATAAAATATTTGCATTTGAATTAAATAACAATAATTATCAAGTACAGTATTCAAAGGATCCAAATTTTCTAAGAAAAGGAGATTCTTTAACGATAAATATAAATTTTAATAGTTCAATAAATCATAATATTGTTCCGCAAATTAAACTATACGGTGAAAATCAAGTCGATTATACGAGTTCATCTAAAATTAATGATTCTACATTTTCCTTTTTACACATAGTAGAAAAAGGAAATGGTAAAGTATTTGTACAAATTAAAGCCATGGATAAATATGGTTATATGTATGATTCAGTTCCTTTAACAAATAAATATTTTACAGTATTACCAACTCTTTTTGGAGATATAGATACAAATAAAATAATTGATAAAACGGACGCTTTATATGCTTTGAAATATTCGGTGGGTTTAGATCCTTTACCTACTATGGATCCTCTTCCTTGGAGTAATTGGAGGTGTATGGTTGCAAATGTAGATACGATAGGGAAAATAACAGCAAACGATGCTAGCTTAATATTGCAAAAATATTTAGGTTTAATAAAAGAGTTCCAAGCAGATATTAAAAAAAGAGGTGGAGATGCAATTTCAGCAACGATTGACGTTTCAATTGAGGAAAACAATTTAGTTTTTAGAGCTAAAGGAGCATTGTATGGCTTAAATTTAGCTTTTAAAAATAACTTTTCTAATTTAGGTACACCAATAGTATTAGATAACCAATTATTAATAGAGAAAATGATTGAAAGTAATATTTATAATATTGGAATTGCAAGTTCAACTAAAATCAAAGAAAACATTCACTTTTTAAAGATACCAATTATTGGTACGGTTACAGATTTGAGTTTCGATATAGTAGCTAATACTGCAAGTTTTACATATGAAAATGGTAAGGTAAGTAATGTGGCTTCACTAGAAATGTTACTAGAAGATGAAATTCAAGTTTTTCCTAATCCTGCTACTAACTTTATTACATTAAAAAATGCGGTAAATTCAACTATTTCTATTATTGGTTTAAATGGAATTGAAATTTTCAATCAGCACAATGATTTAAATACCTTGAATATACCTCTAGGAAATAATGTTCAACGAGGGATCTATTTTTTACGTATTATTGATGATTTCGGAAAAGAAATAGCAACAAAAAAGATTGTTTTAGAATAAGATCTATGCAATCAACGATTCTGCAGGAATTCCAAAATCTTTGTGTAGTTTTTTAATCATTGTAAGAGATAATTCTCTTTGTCTGTTTAGAATTTCTGAAACTCTTCCGCGTGTTCCGAAATACTTGGTCATGTCAATTTTTTTCAAACCCATTTGTTCCATTCTAAATTTTATGGCGTCAATTGGGTCCGGAGCTTCTATTTTATAGTGTTCATTTTCGTAAAGATCAATTAATGTAATTAAAAGTTCTGCTTCATCAAAATCTTCACTTTCTTGCGTTACATCAAAAAGTTCTTCCATGCGAACTAATGCTAAAGTGTATTCTTCTTCTGTTTTAATCAATTTTGCTTTCATGGGATCTAACTTTTAAATTGTCATAGCATCAATTTGATCGTATTCTTCATGAGTACCTACAAATCGGATGTATATCCAACCGGTTACGTAATTTACTTTAACTACTAATCGATATTTATTTCCACAGATATTAAAGACCACGCGGTTATCTCCTATAATACTTGCGCTTTTATACTTCGATTTAATTTCATTAGGATTTTTCCATCTGAAAAATTTCGCTTCCTGATTCCATGCTCTTAAAGCTTGTTCAGAATCTGCTCTTCCTGGTTTTTCCCAATGTTCTTTTAATGTTTTCAATGAAACTATGTTTTTCATTCTTCTTACAAATATACAAATTATTTCAATTTGTTCCCTTTAAGGGAACATTATTTATTCAAATGCTAAAATGATCTAGACTTAAAAAATAATATTTTGATTAAGGGTAGGATATCGAAGTTGTAAGGATAAGGTTGTTAACCTTGTAAAAGTTTGATTGATAGCGTATATATTCCATAATTGTTTGTTTATAGAATAAATATAGCGAAAACTAATCAAAAATTTAGATTAGTTTTTAATCTTTATAAAGAATTTAAGATGATTTCATTTTTAAATTTTATACTGAGCCTTTCGAATTTATGCTGAGCCTGTCGAAGCATCAATATTCCAGCGTGAATTCTTCCACTCTTTTTGCTCTTCTTTGGTTAAAAAAGTCCAAGCGATAATGCGACTCGTTTTATTCCCTTGTCCCATAGGTATCGTTTTCACTTCCAACGCACGGTATTTTTCAAACGTTTTGTAGGCGTTTTTTAAATTCGATTGTTTGGAAACCAATGTGGTAAACCAAAATACATTCTTCTCGAATTTTGTACTTTCTCGTATTAATTTATTGACAAACCAATCTTCGCCACCTTCACACCAAAGTTCGTTACTCTGACCTCCAAAATTTAGGGTTGGAACTATTTCTTTGCCTTTTGATAGATTAGTTACTTTGCGAAGTGTTCCTTTTAGCGCATCTTCTTGACTTGCGTGAAATGGTGGATTACAAAAAGTTACGTCGATAATTTCTTCTTTCGTTATTGCTCCGAACAATAAATCTTTTGGATTTTCTTGTAAACGTATTTCTACAAAATCTTTTAAATTTTCATTTTGAGAAAGTATGTTTTTAGCCGAATCTACAGATACTTGGTCAATGTCGGAACCTATAAAACTCCATCCATATTCTTGGTGACCAAGGATAGGGTAGATACAATTGGCGCCTGTTCCAATATCTAAGCATTTAATTTCAGGCCCTGTAGGAATATTTCCGTAATTATAAACTTGCAATAAGTCTGCAACGTGATGAATGTAATCCGCACGACCAGGAATAGGAGGACATAAATAATTTTCTGGGATGTCCCAATAGTTTATTTCATAATGGGCTAGTAAAAGTGCTTTATTTAAAAGTTTGACTGCGATTGGATCAGCAAAATCGATAGTGTCTTTTTGGTTGAACTCGTTTTTTTGAACAAAGGGAGTTAATTCTGGTAAATGTTTAGTAAGAAGTTTAAAATCGTATCCTTCTAAATGTTTGTTTTTTGAGTGTAATTTAGGCTTGCTAATTTCTTTGATTTTTTTTCCCATGTTGTTTTTTTTAACCACAAAGTAGGTTGAGGTTTACTGCAAAGTTCGTAAAGATTTATTAATTGTGCACTACAGTTAAGTTTTAAGTTCAATT
Source organism: Flavobacteriia bacterium (assembly GCA_947446925.1). GTDB lineage: Bacteria > Bacteroidota > Bacteroidia > Flavobacteriales_D > Crocinitomicaceae > CANHVK01. The sequence goes on along the minus strand of CANFHU010000007.1, from coordinate 1,652 downwards.
CTAGTTTTGTCTCATCGACACATTATTCAAAATTGAAATAGATTTTCTTGTTTTTTTTTGGCATTTTTGTCGTGCTTTTTATAAAATTTAATGAAACGAATATTTCTAGTTGTTTTTTTTGCTTGGATCTGTGTAAATGGAGTATTAGCGCAAATGGAAATTCCTTTTTTTGTTCGTACAATAAATTATTATACCAATAAAAAAGAACCTGGAGCATCGGTTACTGTATATGATGGTGCGACAGTCGTGTTAACTAAGGTAACTCCAGCTTCTGGAGACGTTCGATTATTATTAGATTCAGGGAAAAAATACAAAGTAGAAATTACAAAATCCGGAAAAGTTACACGTTCTGTAATCGTTAATTTAGTAGATATTAACGAAGAAACCATGAAAGAAGAAAGTGCAAATCCTGGAGGAGGAGCATGTGATGTCTATTTATTTGATGAGTATCCTTCGATCGATTTTTCATATGTTAAAAAAACACCTGGTACAGAATATTCCTACCATCAAGAACATGGGATTATTTTTAATTTGGACATGGCGGAGTCAATGCTGACACATGTTAACGCATTAATGAAGGAAATCGATCAACTAAAAGCGAAAAAAGCAGCGGATGAATTGGCTAAAAAAGAAGAAATAAAAAAAGAATTTGACAGAACTATCTCGGAAGCGAACAGTGAAATCACAATTTCAAATTGGACAGAAGCGAAAAATAAATTTCTTTTAGCACAACAAATTGATCCTTCACAAGCTTTTGTTAAAGTCAAAATTAGTGAAATGGATGCTAAAATTTCGCAAGAATTACTGGTTGCTAAACAAAATGAAAAATATCAGACAGCAATGGAAGCTGGTGAATTGGCTTTAGTTGCTGGTAATTTGGAAGAAGCAAAAATTAAATTTCAAGAAGCAAAAAATAGCGATAAATTACGTCCAGAAGCACTACTTAAAATAAAAGAAATTGATAAATTAATTATTGAAAATCAACTATTAAAAGATAAACAAACCAAGTATCAAACCTTATTAGCAGAAGGTAAAACGTTGGAAAACTCTAAATTGTATGAACAAGCAGTTAATAAATACAATGATGCGCTAAAAATAGTAGATGGTCAAGAAGCAAAAGATCGCATAGCATCCATAAATAAAATGCAAGCGGATACAGCAGCAGAAACGGCACGTAAAAAAGCAGAAGCAGATTCTATTGCTGCAGCAAAGAAATTAGAGGAAGAACGTCAAGCCGACCTTCGTCAAGCGCAGGAATTAGAGGCACGTAAAAAAGCGGAAGCAGATTCGATCGCAGCAGCGAAGAAATTAGAAGAAGAACGTCAAGCGGCCCTTAAACAAGCGCAGGAAGTAGAGGCACGTAAAAAAGCGGAAGCAGATTCGATAGCAGCAGCGAAGAAATTAGAAGAAGAACGTCAAGCAGCCCTTCGACAAGCGCAGGAAGTAGAGGTACGTAAAAAAGTAGAAGCAGATTCTATCGCAGCAGCGAAGAAATTAGAAGAAGAACGTCAAGCCGCCCTTCGACAAGCGCAGGAATTAGAGGCGCGTAAAAAAGCAGAAGCAGATTCTATCGCAGCAGTTAAGAAATTAGAAGAAGAACGTTTAGCGGAAATTGCTCGTAAAAAAGCGGAAGCAGATTCGATAGCAGCAGC
>CANFHU010000006.1 GCA_947446925.1 Flavobacteriia bacterium | reverse complement strand
TGTTAGGCCTGCCGCTAGCGTTCATCCTGAGCCAGGATCAAACTCTCCGTTGTATAAAACGTTGAATTTTTGTTGAGCTCATTCTATTGTATTTCTACGCTGTTTCCTTATTTCCTAATATGTCAAAGAACTAATCTTTTGCAGTTATTCCAAAACTTCCATCTTAATAACTCAAACACTCTATCGTGTTGTGGGGTGCAAAGATATGTATTAATTTTAATTAAACAACAAAAAATGAAAAAAAATTATTTTTTTTTTGTTTAACTCAGTATTTCAAATCTTAGTGACCGTTTCTCCGTTGAGAGGTGCAAAGATAGAACACTTATTTGAATTAACAATGGATTTTTGAAAACTTTTTCAATTTTATTTAATATTATTTATTAAAGTATTGAAAATCAAATTATTAATGTATTTTATAACATCAATTCTATACTATATTAATTCACGATTTTTAAGCAAACTCTTTAAATATCTTATTCAACCATCTTAACATAAAGAACATCATTAATGCAGCAACTCCTAATAATGCAGAATTCACAAGGAAAAAATTAGCTTTATTTTCGTACCCATCCCATAAACTACTTAAAACTCCAGATAATTTATTACCGATAGATGTTGCCAAAAACCATCCCCCCATCATTAATGCAGTTAATCTTGGAGGACTTAATTTTGAAACTAAGGATAATCCCATTGGACTTAGAAACAATTCTCCTATTGTTATTACACCATAAGAAGAAATAAACCACCAAGCTGATGATTTGATCATACCATTTTGACTAGCATACACCCCAGCAACCATAATAAAACAGGATAGAGCAGAAATAGTTAGCCCAAATGCAATTTTAACTGGCGTGGATGGTTCTTTCCCTTTTCTTCTCAAAAAAGCAAAAAATGCTAATACTAAAGGAGTAAGAGAAACAACCCAAAAAGGATTTACCGATTGAAATAGATTCGTATTGATCAATTTTACCCCCTCCCCTTCTTTTGGTAGTTTTGACTTTTCTACATTCTTAAAATATGGTGGATAATTGACAGACATCTTCTCTTTATCTATAACTCTAAATTGAGCATCCATTACAACAAATGTATCTTTGACATACACATTCGATTCATCCACTAATTTCAACTGAGATAACATTGGCACTAACACATTTGGTACTTCGCGATCCGTATAACGATCTGCCCATGTATTTAATGTAGACCCATTTTGCTTGAACACCGCCCAAAATAAAATTACAACCGAAAAAATCGCTAACATCGCGGCAATTGGTTTCTTTTCTTCTTTTGGTGATTTAATATATAAACGCCCGTAAAAAACAACAACTGGTATACAACCAAACAAGAAAGCGTCCGTGGAATGAGAGCCCACAAGTGGTTCTGGTAAAAAATATCCAATTAAACCAAAAACAATAGAAGGTAAGAGTACCGCCGCAAAAATTTTCCAAAGCGGTAAATCTGATTCGGATTTTTCCTTAATTACATCTACATGCTTAAAATGTTTCGTGCCAACCCAGAAAATAATTATCCCGATAAACATTCCAATTCCAGCTGCAATAAAAGCTGCACCCCAACCTATCATATTATAAAGAGCAGCTCCAAAGAAATTACAAACAAAAGCGCCAATATTTATACCCATGTAAAATATATTATACCCTTCGTCTTTTTTATCCTTATACTGTTCGTTATTATATAAATTACCTAAAAGTGTAGAAATATTAGGTTTAAAGAAACCATTCCCTAAAATCACCAAAGACATTGCAACATACAACATAGTTAATGAATGCACAGACATAAGACAATATCCAATCCCCATCATTATACCTCCGATTGTAATAGATCTGCGATAACCCAATACTCGATCCGCTAACAAACCGCCGACAAAAGGGGTTAGAAACACAAACGCGATAAATGTTCCGTACAAATCTGACGCTTCCGCTTCCGTCATCGAAAAACCATTTACCGTATCCTTTAAATACAATGTAAAAATTCCAATCATTAAATAATAACCGAAACGTTCCCACATTTCAGAGAAGAATAAGAAAGGGAGTGCTTTAGGATGTGACTTTTTCATTTTTTAGGATTATAGATTAGAAGATTACAAATTGGCAGATTTCAGAATGATAGATTGATAGATTGCAGATTGATAGATTGCAGATTGGAAGATTACAAATTGTTAAATTGAATAAGAGATTTAGAAATTGATAGATTCAAAAACTACACGGAATAAAAAAGGGCTGTACGAATACAGCCCAGAAAATTATAAAAGGTAAAATTATACTATACCATGCATCATTTTAGATAAACGACGTGATAAGAATAATAAAATCAAACCTAAAGCAATTACAAAAACAGAAATAGACATGAAGATTGTATAAGCACCTAATACTTCTGTATACTTTGCGATGAAACCTCCTAAAATATTAGCCACAAAAGAGGAAAGCATCCAAACACCCATCATCAAGGAAGCTAGACGAATCGGCGCAAGTTTCGTAATCATTGATAAACCTACTGGTGAAAGACACAACTCTCCAATCGTATGCAAGAAATAAGTTAATAGCAACCAGATTAACGCAGCTTTTTGAGTAACCACTTCTGTATTACCAGTACCAGTAGTTTTCACTTCAAATGTAGCCATAATCATAAATAAGAAACCTAATCCTAATAAAATCATTCCCAAACTCATTTTTACAGGAGTACTAATTTTTGATCCAAACTTTGAAGTAAACAACCAAGCAAAAATCGGAGCAAGAGAAACTATTAATATCGGATTGAAAGACTGAAAGAATGTTGTTGGTATTTCCCAACCACCAACATAACGATTGATATACTTATCTGTATACAAAGTAAGGGAAGAACCAGCTTGTTCAAAACCTGCCCAAAAGAAAATCACGAAAAACGTTAAAATGTATATAACCCACAATCTTTGTCTTTCGATTTTTTTAAACTGTGGATCAACCACTTCATTAGCTTTGGCTAATTTCGCTTCTTGCTTCTCTTCTTTAGTTACTTTTTTAGGTTTTAAGCCAATCTCTAATAAGTATTTCTTAGCCAATAAATTAAAAAATATTTGACCTAGTCCCATACCAATAGCAGCAACTAAGAAACCATATTTAAAACCATAACTAATAATTTCTCCTCCAGTATTTCTAACAGCAAAAGTATCTTCCGCCAATGTACCAATAACTAGCGGAGCTAACAAAGCACCTAGGTTAATTCCCATGTAGAAAATGGAGAAAGCAGCATCTTTCTTTGAATCCCCCTCTCTATATAACTGTCCTACTATAGTAGAAATATTAGGTTTAAAAAATCCATTTCCGATTACTAATAAAAACAAACCAACTCCTAACCCTAAATGTGTATTAAATAAAAACAAAATCAATTGACCTACGAACATGGTAATACCACCAATCGTAATTGCTAATCGTTGCCCCAAAAATCTATCTGCTATAAGCCCACCAAACAAAGGAGTAAAATATACAAAACCTGTAAAGAAACCATATACTAAAGAAGCATCAGCACTAGGTATATTCAAACCGTTTTCAATCCAAAGTTTTGTCATGTAAAGCATCAAGATACCTCGCATTCCATAATAACTAAAGCGCTCCCACATTTCAGTGAAAAACAATAAAAACAAACCTTTAGGATGACCAAAAATTGTACCCTGTGCTTCAATTCTTGTAATTAAATCTTTATTCGAATCCATTATTAAATTATAAATTTGAATCGTGAAAGTAGGAAATAAATTTTAATTAACATCTTTCCTTTGATAAATAACTTCTCATGTTAATAAATATACACACCCATTTTAATCAAAACAACAAACAAGAAATCTTACAAAGTGACAAAATAGAAAACGAAAACTATTTTTCATTTGGAATAGTAAATAAAACTTATCCAGACGACCCAGCATTCCCACTTTTTTTAGACCAAGTTTACGCACACAAAAACTGTTTAGCAATAGGTGAAATTGGAATTGATAAAAATTCAACTATTAATTTAAATGAACAAATTCAAACATTTAAAAAACAAATATTTGATTCTGAAAAACATCAACTTCCTGTTATACTTCACTGCGTTAAAGGTTGGAATGAAATTCTACATGTAAAGAAAGAAATCAATCCAAATCAACCTTGGGTTTTTCATGGATTCCGAAAAACAAATTTACTCAATTCCGTAATAGATTCAGGCACCTTCATCAGTATTGGAACAGCGGTAATTTGGGATGAAAAATTACAAGAATACGTTAAAAAAATCCCTTTAGAAAGATTGTTTTTAGAAACTGATAATGACACAAATTATAAGATCTTGGATGTCTATGAAAAAATAGCTTCAATAAAAAACATATCTTTGCAAACACTAGAAGATCAGTTGTATTTTAACACAATAAACACTTTTAAAAAATGGGAAATTGGCTAGAAAGAACCGAACTTATCTTGGGAGAAGATAAGATAAAACAGCTAAAAAATGCACATGTACTTATTGTAGGACTAGGTGGTATAGGCTCTTTTGCAGGTGAATTTATCGCACGATCTGGAGTTGGAACCATGACAATTATAGATGGAGACGTTTTTGATACAACAAATAAAAACAGACAGTTAACTGCACTTGATTCAACTATTGATAGAAATAAAGCAGTTGTATTAGCTGAACGAATAAAAGACATAAACCCAGCAATTCGAATCAACATCATTGAAGAATTTGTTTTACCGGAACGCGTTTGGACTATTCTTGAGGAATACAAACCAGACTATGTAATGGATTGCATCGATTCAGTCACACCAAAAATAGAATGGATTAAAGCATGCCTTCGTTTAAAAGTAAAAATCATATCTCATCTAGGCGCTGGAGGGAAAATAGATGCTTCTAAAGTTAAAGTTGCTAAACTCGAAAACGCAAACAATTGTAAACTTGGGCGATACATAAAAAAACGCTTACGACGTGAAGGCATTAACTTTAAACGTGTTAAAGCAGTATTCTCTTCAGAAGTACAAATAAAAGAATCCTTAAAAATGACCAATGGCTTGAATTACAAACGTTCATTTTATGGAACAGTTAGTTACATGCCAGCACTTTTTGGCTTACATGGAGCAGCTGAAGTTATTAAACACCTGTGCTCTAAACAAGATAGCGAAAACGAACAACAAGAAACAGATACAGAGTAACACTTTTAAGTTAATTTAATATTTATAAAATATTAAATAATCAATTCAACTAATTACGTTTAAAAATTTGATAATTAATAAAATAAAAATATATTTATATAATTAAAAAATTAATTTAAACTAAATAAATAGTGTAAAAATGAAGTTTAGAGCAAATCGTTTAATTATTGGATTATACTTGTTTTTAATCGCTTGTAGTGATTCTGAAGTACCAACAAAAATAGGCGCATTAACTTCGATTGAAGCAGGAGAAGACAATAGTTATGCAAACATTTATAGAGTAAGTACAAAACACTTGCACCTAGACTTGGATGTTAATTTTGACAATAAATCGATTTATGGTATTGCTCGACATGAAATAGAAAATAACCATGCAGATACTGCTGTTTTTGATATTAAAGGTTTACAGATTCAAAAGGTAACTATTGGGTTAAAGGGAAAAGAAAAAAACACGAGTTATATTATTGGTATTGAAGATTCTGTGAATGGTGCGCCCTTAAGTGTGTTAATAACACCTAAAACTCGCTATATCAATATCTATTATCAAACTACGGATCAAACCACAAGTTTACATTGGAATAAAACAAAACCAGCAACTTTATCCAAACAAGACTCCACCCAAAAGGATTCTTTGGTTGAAACAATAAAAAAACCTGACTTTGTTTACACATTACCAGGAGAACAATTTATTCGAAATTGGATACCAACACAGGATATAGGATACCGTAAAATAAACTATTCCGCAACTATCCGCGTCCCTAAAGGACTATTGCCTCTCATGGGAACAATCAATCCAACAAAACAAAACGATAGCAGCATCTATCATTTTTCAAGTAATACACCTGTTTCCCTATATGACATTGGATTGACCATTGGTAATTTTAAACATAAAAAACTATCTGAAAAATCAGGTGTTTATTTCATCTCCAAAATCAATAAATCCATTTTAAAAGAAACAAAAACACTTCCATTACTACTTAATAACATTGAGAAAACATATGGCAAATCCCCTTGGTCAACAACTAATATTATAATCTTACCCGACTCTTCCTCTTTACATACCTATACCTACCCATGCAGTTACTTTATTCACCCAAGTTTATTTTCTAAATATCAAAATTCTTCTTACGACCTTGAAAAATTTTTATTAACCCATTGGCCAAGCACATTTTTCTCTACTACTTGTAAAAATAACATTGCATTAGAAACAGGAATAAGTAATTACTACCTTAATCGATTTGTATTAATAAATCACGGTAAAGAACAGGCTGAATTAGCCTCTAAACTATTTATAAACACTTGTTTATTATCTCAAGCGGAGGACTTTGTAACTCCATACCTCCCACTCAATGTATATACAAAGAATTGTAATGGAAAAAGAGGTATTCCAACGAAAGAAATAGCGTTCAAACAACTGAAAGGTTATTTACTTATGAAATCTTTAGAAACTAGTCTAGGAACAAACAAATTAGATAAGTTTGTTCGAAAATATTTACTAGAAAATCAAATACATTCACTTGCAGACTTTGAGCGAGAATTAAATCATTTATTGATTCAAGAAGAAGTTATACGATTCCCTTTAAAAACTTGGTTGTACGGCAAAAAAATCCCTTCTTTCAACTATAAAATAAGTTCTAAAAGACATCTTCAAATTCATATTTTTGTTAAATCCTTTTTAAGTAATAAACGATTCTTTCGATTACGTAAAACGAAAGTGACATTTAATCGATTTACTCCATTTGACTGGTTAACATTTATATCCTTGTTACCTAATAGAACGGACGCAAAAAAACTTACCCAACTAGATAGCCAGTTTCACTTAACTACGCATCCTAATAAAAACATCCAAGTAGCATGGATAAGATATGGCATTAAAAACAATTACATTGGAGTTCAATCCACTTTACAAGCGTTATTAGCGCGTTACGGTGACAAAGAATACAAACAGTCTTTCCACTTTGAAAAAACTCTTTAAAAGTCATTTACCAAAACTTCAGAAACTTTAATTCATAAAAAAAGGTGTCCAAAAAATTGAACACCTTAATTAAGATTTTGAAAGAAGTTAAACTCTTATTCTCCGAATTTTTCAATTACTTGTTGAGTTACTCCCGTATTAGAGAAACCTCCATCGTGGAATAGGTTTTGCATTGTTACGTAACGCGTAAGATCCGAGAACATAGATACACAGTAATCAGCACAAGCTAAAGCAGAAGCGTTACCTAGTGGAGACATTTGTTCTGAGAAGTTAATAAATTCATAGAATCCTTTAATTCCTTGACCTGCAGTTGTCATTGTTGGAGACTGAGAAATTGTGTTTACACGTACTTTTTTCTTGATACCATAATGGTAACCAAACGAACGCGTAATAGACTCTAATAAAGATTTAGCATCCGCCATGTCATTGTAATCCGGGAAAATACGTTGTGCAGCAATATAAGTCAATGCAACAACAGAACCCCATTCGTTCAACGCATCTAATTTATGTGCTGTAGCTAATGTTTTATGTAATGATATCGCAGAAACATCCATCGTTTGATTATAGAATTTATAATCATTTTCAGTATAATGCTTTCCTTTACGAACATTTGGCGACATACCAATAGAGTGAAGTACGAAATCTATTTTACCACCCAATATCTCTTGCGCTTGCACAAATAAATTTTCTAAATCTTCCACACTAGTTGCGTCTGCTGGAATAACAGTTGCGCCAGTTTTTTCTGCCAAATTATTAATTTCCCCCATACGCATAGCGATAGGTGCGTTTGTCAATACGAATTGAGCTCCTTCTTCGTGTGCTCTTTCAGCAACTTTCCAAGCAATTGATTGTTCGTTCAATGCTCCGAAAATGATACCTCTTTTACCTTTTAATAAATTATTTGCCATTTTATTTTGCTTTGGTTACAAATATAGAAAGAAAAAACGTCTTATAACGTTATTTTAAGTCCATCAAAAGCTGGATAAACATTTGGAGGGCATAAAGTTTGAATTTCCTCATGGGTACCAAACAAATGTGAAATATGTGTTAAATAAGCTTTTTCTGGTTTTACTTCATCAATTAATTGCAATGCTTCCTCCAAATTGAAATGTGAAATGTGTTCTTGAATACGTAACGCATTAACAATTAATATTTTTACTCCTTTCAATTTAGCTTTTTCGGCATCACTTATTGTTTTAGCATCCGTTATGTATGCAAAATCATGTATTCTAAAAGCATTGACGGGCATTTTATAATGCATAACCTCTATTGGTTGCACTTCTAAATCACCTGGTAAGATAAATTTATCCTTATCAATTGTATGTAATTTAATTAATGGCACACCAGGATATTTATCCTCATCAAATACATAATGAAATTCGCGTTTTAATGCCTTCTCCACCCTTTCAGAACAATATACTTCCATGTCCCGTTCTTCTTTGAAATTAAAGGCACGGACATCGTCCAATCCACTAACATGATCTTTATGTTCATGTGTAAACAAAACCGCACGTAAAGTCTGAACATTTTCACGCAACATTTGATAACGAAAATCAGGACCTGCATCAATTACATAATTTTCCTTATTGTAAGAAATTAAGATAGAACATCTTAAACGTTTATCTTTTGAATTATTAGAAGTACACACCTTACAATTACACGCAATTACTGGAACTCCTTGAGATGTTCCTGATCCTAAAACTGTAATATTTAATGTGTTTTCCATTTAATCGCAGTTAGATTTTAGTAATTTAATCAAAAAAAGTAACCAACCAATAATCATTAACAAACCGCCGATTGGAGTTAATGGTCCGAATATCATACCAAGTTTAACTCCAATTAAATTCTGAAAAACCAAAGCATAAATTGATCCCGAAAAAATGATCACACCGATTACTAAAAATCGGTAAATAATTTTAAGTACAAAACTCAGTTTGTGCGTTAATGCAACTAATGCTAATAAGGCAATTCCATGGTAAATTTGATACTTTACACCAACTTCATAAGAGGCTAACTGATTAACTGACAGTACTTTTTCTAATGCATGAGCACCTAGTGCTCCAAAAATAATTCCCAAGAGAATAAATAACGTTGCAGTTATTAAGATTCTTTTATCTAAAACATTCATATTAATTCATTAATGCTTTTGCGTTTTCTAATGCCGCTTTATTTATATTATCTCCACTCATTAACCTTGCAATTTCCTCTATTCGTTCTTGTTTAGACAATTTTAACACTTCGGTCGTCGTAATTTCCGTTTCATGGGATTTGGTAACTTTCAAATGATTTTGTCCTTTCCCTGCTACCTGAGGAAGATGCGTAATTGCGAAAATCTGCATATAATCTCCCATCTTATGTAGAATATTCCCTATTTTCTGAGCAACTTCCCCAGAAACACCCGTATCAATTTCATCAAAAATTAAAGTTGGCAGTTGTTTTTTTGCAGAAATAAGGTACTGAAATGCCAACATAACGCGAGACAATTCACCTCCACTTGCTGCTCTTTCGATTGGCAAAGGAATCATTCCTTTATTTGGAGAAAATAACAACTTCATATCTGTAAATCCATTCACAGAAAATTTATCTGTTTTAACAAAATCAAAAACAATTTGAGTATGAGGTAATTTTAAATCCATCAACAAATCAATCAATTGATTTTGAATATCTAAAGCTTTACCTACACGTGACACATGTAACACTTCTGCTTTTTGAGTTAATTCTACTTCCAGTAATTTTAACGTATTTTTTATATGCGTAATTTCAAGTTCAAGTTCTTCCACAGAAAGTTGTGTTGTAGATAAACTGGAATAAATTTCTATTAATTCCTCTTGATTTAATGCATTATGCTTTCTTAACACTGAATTAAACAAATCAATTTTACCCGTAAGCAATTCTTTTTGCGCTGGATTTACTTCTAAATCGTCTAAATTCGAAATTGCCTCATTACCAATATCTAAGAATTCCAAATAAGTCTCCTTAAATCTTTGTGTCAATACATCCAACTGAGGATAAATACCTGCTAATTTATCTAACTTTGTTTTTACTTGAATTAATTGATTTAAAGCATTACTTGCACCACCTTCATCCGTTAATTGTTCTACTAGAACGGAAAATCCAACTTTTATATCTTCACTATTTTCAATTGCTTTTAATTCATTTTCAATTTCTTGAAAATTTGTAGTCATTAATTCCAACTTCTCCAATTCGTCCAATTGAAACTTTACATAGTCAGCATTTAATAATGCATTTTTTAAGGTTTCTTCTTTTTGATTTAATTGAAGCCGGGTTGTTTTATAGGCAGTAAATAGAATGTTAAACTCATTTTTTAGGGAAATAGTATCGCCTAGAACATCTAACAACTCCATTTGAAAATCCATGTTTTTTAGATCGATGGTATGGTGCTGCGAATGAATATGTATTAATTTTTCTGCTAATTCTTTCAAAACACTTAACTGTACAGGAGTGTCATTAATGAAAGCACGTGACTTACCTTGTGCTGAAATTTCACGACGAACAATGGTTTCTTCATTGAAATCAAGTTCGTGCAGACTAAAAAAAGCATCTAAATCAAAATTTAGAATTTTAAACACTGCTTCTACAACCGTTTTCTCTTCTTTATTTCGAATCACAGAATAATCTGCTCTATCTCCTAAAATAAGATGTAGTGCTCCCAATAAAATTGACTTGCCAGAACCTGTCTCACCTGTGATTACTGTAAAACCCTTTGAAAAATCTAAGGTTACTTTCTCAATAAGTGCAAAATTTTGAATATATAAAGAATGTAACATCAGTTTAATATTTCTTGATATTTTGATGAATTAACAGCGTCTATTTTTTTTAACAAGTTTACCAAATCTGTTTTTTCTGTTAACGTAGCGTCATAAAATAAATTTTTCAACTCAGAAGTTTTCGCTTGAATAAAAATACTTACATTGATTGAATTAGGTCTTGTAGTAGATATTTTATTTAATTTATTCAATGCATTGAAAATGTTTTTTCTCGCAAGTTCTTTGTTTTCATATAATTTATCTAATCCTTTTCTATTATACTCATAATTACATTCGCGTAATGGCTCAAATAATTGATGTAAAGTATTATCTATTAACCAATAGCGATTTTTTTTAGATGATTCGTTAGACATCCACCCTTTAATATTGGAGGATTGTGCATTAGCTACTATTTGTTGTGCCTCAACGAAAAATGGATTCCCACCTTTTAATGACATTGAATCATAATCCACGCCAAGCATATAATAGGCATAAAAAGCAAGTACCGAAGTAATATTATCCCGGAATTGATTTGGAGCATAGATTAATACGGAATTTCTAGAGAATGGAAAAGATATATCCATATCTACAAAATTAAAAGCGGTCGTATTGTACGTACTTTTATATGCTGGTCTAGAGGACTGAATTTGCATAGTACCTTCAAAAACACCTGGAGATGGGATAGCATTTATTTGAATTTGGAGATTACAGTTAATCCTTTCTTCTACTGAAAATTTATCTTTTGTCCATTTCGTATTATTCATCAACTCAAATACTGTTTGCTTCATTTGAGTTAATATCTCTTGTTCCACTGATGAAACTTCCAATTTCGCATCACTAACAACTGTTACCTGACAATTAAGTTCCTGCGCATTGGATAAATAAGAAATAAGAAGTAAAACAGAAAAGAAAAAGATTTTATGCATAACTATAAATTGTTATATAAATCTACTGAAAAAGGTTTAAATGAGAACAACTGCATTTACTTTTTTATAAATGATTTCGAAATATAGTTAACTATATCTGAAGCGAGTTCTTTTTTTTGTTTAATTGGGAAATCCGTAATTTGCTTCTTTTTCGAAATTATTGATATTTTATTTGTATCGTATCCAAAGCCCGCACCTTCATTCTCGAGAGAATTAACTACAATCGCATCTAAATTCTTATTTATAATCTTTTTTTCAGCATAATCAATTGCGTTATTAGTTTCCAATGCAAAACCAAGTAAAAATTGATTCTCTTTCTTTTTTTCTCCTGCCCACGCTAAGATGTCTGGATTTTTAATAAGTGTAATTGTTAACTCTTCATCATTTTTTTTAATTTTTCGCACTTCTTGTACAATAGGTCGATAATCAGCAACCGCAGCGCAAAAAACACCAATTTCATAGGAAAGCCAATTATTTTGCACAACCGAAAGCATTTCATTTGCTGATATGATCTTATTTATCTGTAATTTAGGATGCAGTAAAGTTAAATTTGTTGGTCCCGAAATTAGTAATACCTCTGCCCCTCTATTTAGAAATTCTTCAGCAATTGCGTAGCCCATTTTACCAGTAGAATGATTTCCTATAAAACGCACAGGATCAATATGCTCATGGGTAGGTCCAGCAGTAATCAATACTTTTTTTCCAAGCATGGAATTTTTAAGCATAAAAAAATTATTTAAAGTAACAACGATATCTTCCGGTTCTGTCATTCTACCTTTTCCAATCAGTCCGCTAGCAAGAAATCCACTTTCTGCTGGTAGAATTTGAACGCCGTAGGAAGCTAATAAATTCAGATTATTCGTTGTAGTAGGATGTGCATACATATCTAAATCCATTGCAGGCGCAATTAACAACGGACATTTTGCAGAAAGATAGGTAGCAGTCAATAAGTTGTCACAATATCCGGTTGCTAGTTTTGCAAGGGTATTTGCTGTAAGTGGTGCGATTAAAAACACATCTGGCCACATACCAAGCTCTACATGATTGGTCCATTGCCCATCTTTTTGATTCCAAAAATCAATATAAACAGGATTTTCAGAAAGTGTAGCAATAGTTAGTGGACTTATAAAATCACAAGAGGCAGGAGTCATTATACATTTGACTTCTGCCTCTTCTTTTTTCAATAATCGTATAAGGAAAGCGATTTTATACGCTGCAATACCTCCAGTAATTCCTAAAAGTATTTTTTTTCCTTTCATTTTATTTTTTGTCGTCGTCTTCGTACTTACGCACGTATACTTTATCTTCCAACATTTCAGACATAGCGATTGCTACTGGCTTTGGAAGCTTTTCGTAATATTTAGAGATCTCAATTTGTTCACGATTTTCGAAAACTTCTTCTAAATTATCTGTTGTAGAAGCAAATTCTTGTAATTTACTCGTCAACTCTTCTTTTAATTCAACAGAAATTTGGTTAGATCTTTTTGCCATTGCAACGATCGTCTCATATACGTTACCTGTTTTCTCTTCGAAATCAATAGTATTTCTAGTGATAGTTGAACGCTCAGAATTTGTGTTTTTGAAATTCATACGATGATTTATGTTAAAATTTAAATTAAACTCCTTAAATCAAGCGACCAACCAAGTTTTTCAACTCTTCTGCACGCTCGGACTTTGGAAATTCTAGTACAAATTTACTATATCTTTCCATTGTTTTGTCAATTCTTTCCTTTTTTTTGTCTTCAACGCTATGTTTTGCTAGATGATATGAATTATTTATAAGAATCTCCCATACCTTTTCTCGATACATTGAACCAGGATATTCTTTCAAAAAAGTTTCAGAAGTTACAATTGCCGCTTTGTAATTCTCTGTACGATCGTAAACTTTAAGTGATTCGTATTCTTTATACTGAAGTTTAAATCGTAATTGATCCATTAATTTATTACACGTATCTAACTTATCTGATTGCGGAAATTTATAGATAAAAAGTTGTAACTCATTTAATGCTGTTTCAGTTTCTGCCTGATCTAAAGAAGATTTAGGTGAATTATTTACAGAACATAAGGCATATAAAAAAGATGTTTCTTCTCTTTTTACACTGGATGGATACTTATCTCCAAAGGATGCTAAATAATATTGCGCAGTATAATAATCTCCAAGTCTATAATTTGCTACCCCTAGTCGATAATAAGAATTTTCTCCATCAACCGTTTTTGGAGTTCTTTGATATACTTGCTCTAATAATGTAATTGATTTCAAGTAATTTTCTTGCTCGTAGAGCTTAACTCCCAATTCATATTTACGTTTGTAATCGTCGTTTTTTACTACCCTAGCGTATTCAGAACAAGCACTAAGTAATACACCTAAAATAACTAGAGAACAATTAAAAACACGCATAAACGTTTATAAATTGATTATTTCACACGAATTGTTACACCAACTTCTAGTGTTTTATTTTGACGAATACCATTTAATTGACATAATTGATCAATTGTTAATCCGTAGTTTTTGGCTATTTTAAACAAAGAATCTCCACCTCTAACTTTATGGTATTTTCTAGCTTCTCTTACAGGTTCAGTTCTCATTGGAGCAGTACTTTTGGAAGCAATAGCAACACCAGCAAGAACTTCTGTGGCTTCTACACTATTATCAATTTCTTCAAACTCTTCTTCCATTTCTACTTCTTTCACTCTGGAAGGAACTACAGAATTACTTTTAGGTTTAAATAAATCTCTATGAACCAATAAGTTTTCGTCTTTTACATTTTTGTTTGCAAAATCAATGATATATTCTGGATTAATTGGAATATCGTAAAAACGAACTTCAAAATGCAAATGCGCACCAAAAGAATGGCCTGTATTTCCTCCAAGTCCAATAATATCTCCTGCTTTCACCTCCTGATTTGGAACTACTAACAACTTACTTAAATGCGCATAAAATGTTTCTAATCCATTGTAGTGACGGATTACAACTAAATTTCCATAACCACCTTTATTAAATTTAGCATAACGAACTTTACCACTCCATGCAGCACCTACTAAGTCACCAGTTTTCAAAGAAATGTCAATTCCTTGATGTGCACGCCCATGACGCGGTCCGAAATGAGAAGTCATGTACCCATCAAATGGAATTTTAAACTCTTCGGACAATGTATCTCCAACACACAACCATAACGTATCATTTACATTCGCAAATGAGTTTCTTTTTTTTGCTGAGAAACAAGTTTCTGTATCCCAAGTTTGAGAGAAATTAAGATTTGGATTCGTGGATACTTGTTTGTGTACATCGAAATTTAATATTCCATCAAAATTATTTTCTAACGTAAAATCTTCATCTGATTCAAAAATTAAATCGTCTGCATTTCTTTTTTTTGCATTTTGAGCAAAAGAAGTGAATGAAAAGGTCGCTAAAACAAGTATATATAAGTATTTCATAGTAATAATTTAGTCGGGACGAGAGGATTCGAACCTCCGATCTCGCGCCCCCCAGACGCGCACTTTACCGGGCTAAGCTACGTCCCGATAGCATAAGCGTTCCAAATATACAATTTTTAATAGAGATTTCAAAAGTTAACTTTCAAAAATTAACGTATTTTGGATATGTTTAACTTCAAATTATTTAAATCAGCAACGATTTTCAAGTTAATATTTACAACACTTCCACCACAAAAATATCGTAGAATAGTTTTTCGTTTGGTTTCACAAGATCTATCAATCCCTCCGTTCCATACCCTTCACTTGGTGGAACAAGCACCCAAACCTTATCCGATCTTTTCACCCCTAACATTGCTTTTTTCAACCCAGAAACTAATCCTCGATCGGAAAATCTCATCCTAAATGGCACTCCTCTTCGATAACTAATGTCATATTTTGGATTCGTTTTTGTACCAACCATATAATGAAAATCAATCGCATTACTTTCTACAGCTTTCTTTTTCTCGGTTGTATTTTCTTCTAATAACCAAACTTTTACACCATCAATACTTTTTGACGGCTGAACCTTATTTAAAATTTTCAATCGTATAATATTATTGGCATTTGGCGGAATAAGCCCTTTTACTCCGTATTTACCACGTGCTAATTTCGAAGGTAAAAATATCTCTACAAAATCACCCACTTTTAATTGTAACAAGGCTAAATCCCAGCCTTTTGTTTGCATTCCGTAACCAACTAAAAAAGGAAGTGAAGAACGATTCAGTAATTCATTACCATCCACTAACGTTCCATCTTCTAGGAAAACTTGATAATTAATTTGAATTACCTCTTCTTCCTTCAAATTATCCCCTTTTCCATGTTTGAACCATTTAATCTTAAGACCGTCCTTTAACTTCAATTCATTAACAATCTTCGTAGGCGCAAGGGTTTTATTCTTTGAATTTGTTTGTTTTAAATCCGAAAAAATGTTTTTATCTTCATTTACCTCTTTTTTTACCCCTTCTACGTTACATCCAACAAGACTCAAAGTCAGACAGAAATAAACTATTTTTGCTTTCATATTAATTGTTTAATTTAAGTAATTCCAGATCAATCACTAAAGGTGTAATTGGTGGAATTTTATTATTATCCCCTGAAATACCGTGTGCAAGATGAGAAGGTATAATAAAAACTGCTTTTTCTCCTAACCTCATCTTTTTAACTCCTTCCTGAACACCTGATTCAATATCTGTCTTATCTATCTTAAAATAAACTATTTCATCTTTTGGTGTTACATAACAGGTATCCCCATTTAGGAAGGTAATAATATATTTCACTCCCGCTTCCATTCCAGTTTTAGCAGAATCTCCTTCTGTCTTCTTATAAATACCATAATATAGACCGGAACCAGTTTGTTGTATGTTTAGCATTTTTCGATGCTCCAAATACATGGCGATATTTAATTTTTCTTTTTGTGCAATTCGTTGATTCATTTCAATCGATTTTTGCTTACTCCAATCGATTTCTTTTTCTTCAAGATTTGAATTACAACTGAATAAAATAATTGATATTAAAATAAATACTATTGATTTCATGAATACTATGTTGTATATGTTGGTTTTATGACGATATTAATTTTTGTTGGATTTTGTTAATAATCAAACAAAAATAATCGTTTTACGATTATTTTTGAGGGAGATGTTCTAGTAGAACATCCCTACAAATACAACATCCCTACGAGAAATATTGGGGCGCGACATTTAAAAACAATTGAATAGCATCTTCGATATTACCATCAAAACGTCCGCCGGATGCGTTGGCATGACCACCACCTTGAAAATATTTTCCTGCCATTTCGTTGACTGGGTTATCTTTACCTTTGGATCGGAAAGAAATTTTAACAAATCCGCCTTCAGCTTCCACAAACAAAACTGCTGCGCGCATTCCAAAAATAGATAATGCTGTATTTACCAATCCTTCCGTATCGCCTTTTTGGTGATTGAATTGATGTAATTCATTTAAGGTTAACCAAATATAGGCTATGCGCATTTTCTCATCTACAACTAACTTATCCGAACATGCATACCCTTTCAAACGCAAACGATCTAAGGTATTGGTATCATGAATATTTTCATGGATAATTGCATGATTGAATCCTAATGGCA
Source organism: Flavobacteriia bacterium (assembly GCA_947446925.1). Taxonomy (GTDB): domain Bacteria; phylum Bacteroidota; class Bacteroidia; order Flavobacteriales_D; family Crocinitomicaceae; genus CANHVK01. The sequence goes on along the minus strand of CANFHU010000006.1, from coordinate 132,634 downwards.
ATATTCTTGAAATTATTTCATGTGTACGCGGTTGAACAGAAGGAAAACGAAACGAACCGGAATCGGTCATTATTCCAAGATAAATAGCTGTTCCAATTTCAGGAGTTAAGTGTTCGATCCATTCAGCCCCCTCAATCACATCATACACTAATTGACACGTAGAACAAGACGTTGTATCCGAAAGCATTACATCCACATAATTTTCCGGATTTAAATGATGATCGATCATCACTTTTTTACCATGTGTGGCACGCAGTGCTTCCCCCATTGCATCCCCCATACGGGATGGCTCGTTATAATCTAAAGAAAAAATCAAGTCTGCATCATTTAATAACTGACGAACTTCATTTTCCTTCGTTTCAAAATCTACAATATCATTGACGTTTGGTACCCAAGCAAGGTAATCAGGAAAAGGATCTGGATGACAGATAACAACCTTTTTTCCTAAAGCTTTTAAAGTTAAATAAAGTGCTATTGAACTCCCAATTGAATCTCCGTCTGGCGATTTATGCGAAGTAATAACTATGTTTGAAGTGGAATCTACTAATTGTTTGATTTGAGTGTATTGTATCATAATAGTATAGATGATCGCAGGAATAAAATTCCAACGAAGCGATGGTTAACAAAAGTTACCGCCGGATTACAAATCCAACGGAGCAATTAGTTGTAAAATAGATTTTATTTCTTGATTGATTCTGTTTGCTAAGTTAGAAGAAACAGGCACTAAAGGCAAACGTAAATTTTGTTGCATAATTTCACGATTTTCTAAAGCCACTTTCACACCACCTGGATTTCCTTCTTCAAAAAACATTTTAGTAATGTTTAGCATTTCATGATGTATTGGTCGCGCTAAATCAAAATCTCCTTTCAATGAAGCATTTACCATTGTAGAAAATTTTTCTGGCAATGCATTCGCAACAACAGAAATCACACCGTCTGCACCACAAGCAATTAATGGCATGGTGATAGCATCGTCTCCAGAAAGCACATTGAACCCTTTTGGTTTACGATTTATAATATCCATAATTTGTTCGAAATTACCTGATGCTTCTTTCACAGCAACAATATTTGGTAATTCCGCTAATCGTAAGGTTGTATCTGGCAACATGTTTGAACCTGTTCTTCCAGGAACGTTATATAGTATGATTGGTAATTTACTAGCCTCTGCCAAAAATTTAAAATGCTGGTAAATACCTTCTTGTGTAGGTTTGTTATAATAAGGTGAAACAGAAAGAATTCCATCCACACCAGCAGGAACGTTAGTGATTGCTTTGGCCACTTCTAAGGTGTTATTTCCTCCTACTCCATAAACAATAGGCAAACGGCCTGCATTCTCTTCGATAACCACTTGCAAAATTTGTTCCTTCTCCTCTTTACTTAATGTCGGAGATTCCGCTGTAGTACCCATTACCACCAAGAAATTTGTTCCGCCTTGGATTTGCAATTGAACTAATTTACGTAATGCATCAAAATCTACTGATTTATCTGATTTGAATGGTGTTACTAATGCTACACCGGAACCTTTGAAGTTGTTCATATCGATTGAAATTTATTTTGTCAATATAGGTTCAAAGTTAGAAAATATAAGGAAATTTTAATTTGATTTTGTTTTTTTTAATTTCCAACCACAAGAATTGATAAACCATGCGAGTTTTAAAGATACCTTATTTCTTCCAAGACTGAAAGAATCCATTGAATTTAAGAAAAAATTATACCCGTAATTTATTTGTACAACCCCAAATACTGAAAGACCTATTTCTGGTACTAAGGTAGGATTGAAATGAATTCCATCATTGTAGCCTACTAAATTTAAATTAGCATTTGCGAGAAAAAAATGATATCCTAATCCAATTTTAGGAGCAAAATTAATTTTATTTCCTACAAAATTAATTTCAGATCCAAAAGTTGAATATGAATACATCAAATACGACATAAAATATTGCCCGTCAGTTTGATCATTATCATTATCATTTGAAGTACGTCTTAAACCTACATCGAGCGTATTCACGTTTTGATAGGAATATCCTACATTCCACATCCATTCTTTTTTGATAAAAGATGATTTATGCTGACTAAAACAAGTCAGATTAAAAAAAAACAGAAATAACAGTAAAAATCTCAAATTGAGTATGAAGTTAAAATTAAAATAACTTACTATTAATTATTAAGAAATTCAATAAACTCTTGTTCAGTTAAAATACTCACACCCAACTTTGTCGCTTTATCTAATTTAGCTGGTCCCATATTTTCACCTGCTACAATATAGGTAGTTTTAGCAGAAATCGAACTTACGTTTTTTCCTCCATTGTCTTCGATGACTTTTTTCAATTCATCCCGAGAGAAAGTTGAAAACACACCGGAAACTACAAAGTTCATCCCTTCAAATTTGTTGGATAGCAACTCTTTTTTTACCCCTTGTAATTGAACCCCAGCTAGTCTTAATTTTTCGATTAATTGTTTGTGCTCTTCCTCTAAAAAATAACTTTGTACCGAAATTGCTATTCGTTCTCCTATCTCATCTACTGCAATAAGTTCGTCAAAAGAAGCTTGTGCTAATAAATCAATATTATCAAATTTAGTTGCTAATTTTTTCGCAACGGTTTCTCCTACAAAACGAATACCCAAAGCAAATAATACGCGTTCATACGGAATTTGCTTGGATGCTTCCACGCTTTGCAATAAATTATTCGCAGACCTATCTGCCATACGATCTAAATTGACCACTTGATCAAAAGTCAGGGTATATAAATCCGCTACATTCTTCACTAAACCGGCCTGAAACAGTTGAACAATCGTTTCTACTCCAAGTCCGTCAATATTCATCCCTTTTCGAGCGATAAAATGCTCCATTCTACCTGTTACTTGCGGTGGGCAAGCTTTTTCGTTTGGACAAAAGTGGTTGGATTCTCCTTCACGACGAACTAATTCCGTTTGACATTCCGGACAGTGTGTAATAAAATCAACTTTATGTGCATTTGCAGCACGTTTTTCTAAATTTACTCCAACGATTTTAGGAATGATCTCCCCCCCTTTCTCAACATACACCGAATCTCCAAGGTATAAATCGTTTTTTTCTATCTGATCTGCATTGTGAAGAGATGCACGTCGCACAACAGTTCCTCCTAGTTGCACCGCTTTTAAATTAGCAACAGGAGTAATTGAACCTGTTCTACCAACTTGAAAAACTACAGATTCTAATAATGTCTCTACACGTTCTGTTTTAAATTTATAGGCAATTGCCCAACGAGGAGATTTAGCCGTAAAACCAAGTTCTTGTTGTGCTTCGTAATTATTTACTTTTATCACAACACCATCAATTTCAAACGGGAGATTTTCACGTTGTTTATCCCAATATTCGATAAACTCCATGATTCCATCAATAGAATCTGTTTTGTGTATATAATTTTCTGCTAAAACAGGAATCTTAAATCCCCATTCTTTGGCTTTTAAAACGCTTTCGAAGTGACTATTTATTGGTAAATCCTCTCCATATATCCCATACAAAAAACAATCTAAACCACGAGACGCTACAATACGTGAATCTTGTTGCTTCAGTGTACCTGATGCTAAATTTCTAGGATTCGCATATTCGGATTCATCATTTTCTCTTCGTTCTTCATTCATTTTATGAAAAGAAGCGATCGGATAAAATATTTCCCCGCGTATTTCAAAATCTTTTGGATAGTCTCCTTGGAGTTGAAGAGGAATTGTTTTAATCGTTTTAACATTTGCTGTTACGTCTTCCCCAGAAGTTCCGTCACCACGGGTTACCGCTCTAACTAACTTACCATTTTCATACGCAATACCTATTGCGACTCCATCGTATTTTAATTCGCAAACATATTCAATTTTTGTTTCAATGCTTTTTTTGATTCGATTTTCCCAATCAATAATTTCTTCTCTTGAATACGTATTTCCTAGAGAAAGCATTGGAAAACGATGTTTTATCGAAGCAAACTTTTTAGTTATATCACCGCCAACGCGTTTTGTTGGACTTATTTCGGATGCAAACTCGGGAAAATTTTGTTCCAAAACTTGCAAGCGATTTAAGCGCATGTCAAAATCGTAATCTGTTATTTCCGGATTGCTTTCCACATAATACAAATGATTGTGGTAATTTAATTCTTTCGTTAATCGTTCAATTTCTTGTTTTGCCTCTAACGCTGTCATATTCTATTTTTTCTTCGCTTTTAGCATTCTACTTTTACCCTGTAAATCCAATTTTATTTCCACGTCTTCATACCCCAATGCAATTACAAGTTCTTTCGTCTCTTCAGCAAAGGATTCATGTAACTCGAAAAACAACCAGGCCTTTGGTTTTAATAATTGAAGTGCTTTTTCTGCAATTGCTTTGTAAAAAATAAGCGGGAATTCATCCGCTACAAATAACGCTAAGTGTGGCTCAAAATCTAATACATTTTTCTCCATACTTTCCTTTTGTTTCATCGGAATATAGGGAGGATTTGAAACAATTAAATCTAATGAATTCGCATCAAATAAATCTGCATCTTCTACCAAAGCATTATCTTGAAGAAAATTTATATCTAAAGCAAGTAACATTGCATTTTTCTTCGCTAATGCAAGTGCTTCTGGACTTATATCTGTTGCTGAAACATTACTTGCTTTCAACATACTTTTTAGCGCTAATGCAATACATCCAGAGCCTGTACAAACATCTAAAATCTCTAACTTTTCATTTTTATCCACCGAATTACAAATCCATTCTACCAATTCTTCTGTTTCAGGTCTTGGAATCAAAGCACGTTCGTCACAACGAATAACTAAATCATAAAAATAAGTCTCTCCAAGTATATATTGAAAAGGTTCCTGATTTTGCAATCGTTTTACAATAGATCTAAAATAAAGTAAATCAGACTCAGACAGGCGAATTTCTTTTTGTAATAAAAAATCAGCATCCGTTAATTTCAATCTTTTTTTTAATGATTCTTTATAGAAAGTAGTTAGTTCTCTCTCCGAATAAAGGGATATTAATCGCTCTAAAAAATACCCTTTTACCGCTTCTGCAGTATTTTGAATTACAAACATTTTTTAACGTTGTTTTATATAGTATGTATAACCAAATCCAACTGTCAGAAACTGTGTAAATGTTTTAGTGCTGGACGAAGAATTATCAGGTGCAAAACCAAGTAAACTAGGTTTAAAATCATATTTTTGAGCAGTGTAACTGACAACCCATCGATACGAAGATTGATCATCTGCCGTAACAACAAATCCAATAGAAGGTTCTATAGAGAATACATTCAAGGTTGGCAGTTTACTTAATTTTCTATTATTATCTGTATCAAAAATTAATGTAGATTGTCCAATTTTCACATTTAAATCTACCCCATAACGGTCTGTGTGGAATTTTTCATATCCAATTCGAAGAAATCCTCCAAGGGATTGAATACCTCCTAAGTTTTTGGATAAATCATTTGTTAAAACATGGTTTATCCAAAAATAATTGTAATTAAATCCGATTCCGGTAGTAATTAAGTTTTTAAATGAATAGTGATAATAGGGAGAGATATTAACGATTCCCTGCATATATCCATTAAAATTTTTATTTCGTACTGCAACAGGCAAACCAACTTCCAAACTTACAGAATGGTGCGGTTTTATTCGTCCATATGTTTCAGATTCTTCATTATCCTCTTCCTCTACAGACTGTGCATTCAAAGTCAAAGGATAAAAGGAAAGTAAAGCAAATAGTACTGTGAAATAAAAAAACTTATGCATTGTCATGTATTTTATCGTTAAAAAAATGGATAAGCCAATATACAAAAAATACAGGTTTTACTTAGAGAATTACCTAAATTAATTCACCAAATTCATTTTCTTTAATAAAAAAGAAGCATTCATATTTTGGCATACTCCTTTTTTTAGATGGTAATCAAATGTTAATTCATCTGCTTGTATAGTTGAATCAAAATGCCCCGTAAAAAATGCTTCATTCTGCCTTTCTAATCTACACAAAGATAAATCGTGTGTTGCAATTACGCCCTCCGCGCCTAAACTCTGCATTTTCTCCATAAACTTAAACGAACCCTCCTCTTTATCCTTACTATTTGTTCCTTTTAAAATTTCATCGAGCAATACAAAAACAATGGACTTTTTTTGTTCTACCGCATCCATCAACTTTCTTAAACGACTTAATTCAGCAAAAAAATAGGAACTATTTTCAGTTAAATTATCGCTTGTTCGCATGGAAGTGTAGAGTTGAACTCTTGGATAACTATATTTAGATGCAAACACAGGGAATCCGGCATTTGCAAAAAGAATTGCAGATCCGATGGCACGTAAATATGTACTCTTTCCTGCCATATTTGGACCAGTTAAAATTAAAAACTGTTGTTTATCAACTAAACTAAAGTCATTCTGAACAGAGGAAATGTGCGCTAATAAAGGATGTATCAAACCTTCCATTTCCCGATTTCCATTTTCATTTAATTGAGCAAATACGGTATTTGGATAATTAAAACGTATGTTTGCAGCAGAAATATACGCTTCAATTTTAGCTAATTCCTGCTCCCAAGCATTCCATTTCAAGTGATTTTTCGTTTTCCAATTTGCTAATGTTAAACGTTGTCTTATATCCCAAGCTAAAAATATATTGATTGCCATTCCTAACAACATATTATTTCTAGTATGAAATCTTCCAATGATTTTTATTAATTGATTTAATTCTTCTACTATAACTTTAGGATTCTCCTCGAAAAAAGTAGAAATCCAAGGATCATTGGTCACCTTCTGAGAGAGTTCGTCCAAAGCATTAAACTGATTACGCATTACCACTAATCTATTTTCTATCGTTGAAATTTGATTTGCGATAGCATTTGTGTTTTTAAGTTCTAAACTTGTAGGGATTAAAGTTAATAGGACTAGCAACGAAAAAATAGAAGTAGATATAACATCTATGTTAAATAGGATTATAGATGTAAAAGCAATAATTGGAATGCTTAATTTGGCTAGATTAAACCAAGATTTGACAGAAAATGTGGAATCCAAAATAGGATTTAAAGAAACATCCTTCACCTTGTCACTTGAATTCATGACACCTACTGCTCGGAAATGCAAAGCCCATTTGGTATTTTGCGCTAATTTCTCTACTATTTCATTCACCTCCTTTGGTTTTTCATTCCCAAACATTAACATAGCAGCAAGTTCTTTTTCCCCTAAATTACTCGTAGTTCTATTGATAAATGAAAATAAACCATTATGCTTAAATACATCTAAATCTCCTGAGAAAGGATGGTTATTTGAAGCGTATTTTTCCCCTGCATTAAATTCTGTAAAATCACCATGTAAAGCATTAATTTCAGAATTTATCAATTTGATTTTATTCTGTACTATTTCAAGTGCTGTCTTACAATCCGTATATTTTGTTAACACTAGCAAGAACAAAACAATAGAAAAAAGAACTACTACAAAAAATGGAAGTTGATTCCCAAAAGTCAGATAAGTTCCAATAATGGTTATTAAAAAAATCCCTAAACGTACCCCCCTATAATTTCGTAAGATACGTTGTAATTTTTGTTTTTCTATTTCTAAATCCCCTAAAAGATTAGAATAAAACTCTAAAGCTCGCATATTTTAATTTGAAAAGTAAATATACAAAAAAGGGGGTGTTCTATTTGAAACACCCCCTATGATTAACATTTATTATCTAAAATCAGTCTTTAATACAGCGAATAGATAATCCATCTCGTTTATCTCCATGCCCTGCGAAAAGTCCAGATTCATTAAAACCTATTTCTCTTCCCCAAGCACTAGAAACACCGTGTTCTGTTGAACTCCACCAGTAGGCATTTTTACCAATATTATTGAAGGATCCATTTACACCATACATTCCTTTTGGTAAAGCATGAAAGCCACTTTCGTTCGTTGCAGATGTGTTTGGTGTTTCCCAATGCAATTTGGCTTTCATTTTACCCCCTGCAACCTCATCTCCACCTAAATACTTAGCAAGTGTATCCCATTCAAATCCTGCCGGAACATGCCATCCAGTTGGACAAACGCCTCTAACATCGTTTACTGCCATCCAATTGTATAAAATTCCGTGTTTAGTATCATTTTTATAAAAAACATAAGCACCATTTTTCCAGGCATTCCAAACAATACTATCTTGAATATGCGGAATAGGCTGACCATTTTTAAATTTTGTAACTTTCAGGTTATCCATCATCCATTCTTGTTTTCCAAGTAATATCGTCTTGTAAGTATTACCATCAATATCAATCACTCCATTTCCAGAAGTTTGTGCATTAGAATTGAGAATAGTTGTCAATGCTATTAAAAGTATAATCAAGCTATTTTTCATCGAAGTAAATTTGTTTTTTAATTCGCAATATTAATTAAAATAAAACTTGATTACAATCCATTAACAATTACTTAACATAACGAAAACAACGTATGGTTAACCCATCTTCTTTGGAGGCAAAACCTTTGTATACGTTATCTTCATTTATTCCAATGGCTCTTCCAATCGCTTGTTTTTCGTTCTGTTCAGTAGAACTCCACCAATAAGCATGAATACCTACATTGGATAACTTTCCTTTTTCTGTAACATACCCAATAGGAAAAGCACTGAATCCAGAAGCGTTTAAATCAAAAAAATCGAGATCTTCCCAAACTCCTTTTTTATCGGATTTCATATCTATTGCTGCAATATCTTCACCACCCAACTTGTTTTCTAAATAAAACCAATCTTGATCTGAAGGTACTGTCCATCCAGAAGGACAAACATTTCTTTTATCATTAACTACCTTCCAGGAATAATATTTTCCTACATATAAAGAATTTGGATTTGAAATTGTTAAATGTTCATCTAAAATAGAATCTCCATTATTAAAATGCATTGCCCTCAAGTTTTCAGTCATCCATTCAGACTTACCAATACGTACTACTGAATAATTATTACCATCTATATCTTTCACCTCTTTTATTCTTTGAGATAATACTACATTTGTCATTAATGAAACAACAAAAAATAGGTTTAATGTGTAAACAACTGTTTTCATGATATTAAAATATTAAGGTATTAACATTAAATTAAACTTGATAACATAAATTTAACATTAATAATACTCAAAAACAAATAATTTCAAAATTTACATGAATAATAGCAAAGGAATTGTTTACATCATAGGTTCTGGACTCTGCTTTATGGTCGTAAACTTTCTTGTAAAACTGCTTGGAGGTCAAGATACTATTGCACAATTACCGGTATATTCTAAATTTCCAACACATGAACTTGTACTTTTTCGTTCGATAATCTCATTCTCCATAAGTGCTTTTTTACTTCGCAAACGAAATCTTTCCATTTTAGGTACAAACCGGAAGGGTTTATTTGTTAGAGGATTTTCTGGCATGATCGCACTCACCTTATTTTTTTACACAATTCACCATCTTCCTATTGCTATCGCTTCGACACTTCAATATCTTGCACCAATTTTCACCATCATTTTAGCTTCTTACTTTTTAAAAGATCGCATTACTATTGCCCAATGGGTATGTATATCCATTGCACTTGTAGGAGTCTTCATTCTTGGTTTTTCCAAACTAGAAGTCACTACATTGGCTAGTAAAATCTCCTGGAAATGGATAATTATCGGGGTTATCTCTGCATTCTTCTCCGGTATCGCTTACATCTCTGTAGCACGTTTAAAAGCTACGGAAACTCCTTTAAACATTGTAATTTATTTCCCAATGATTTCCTTACCAGTAATGGGTATATGGTCCTGTTTTGATTTTGTACTCCCTCAAAAGGAAGAATGGATATACCTGCTTTTACTAGGGATATTTACGCAAATTGCTCAGGTATTGATGACCCGCGCATTTATGATTGCAGAAATTGGTATTATTAGTCCTTTTCAATACTTAGGATCTATTTATGCATTAATCATTGGAATTTATTTTTTTAATGAAAGTTTACCTTTTCTTTCTATTTTAGGTATTATTTTCATTTTGTCGGGTGTTTTAGTTAATCTTTTTGTAAAACCTAAAAAACATGAATAAAATCAATAAAGCAGATTTAGCAAAATTTGGGAACCTAGAATTATTGGCAAAACAAGTTGTTGAAGGATTTATAACAGGACTTCACAAAAGTCCTTTTCATGGTTTTTCAGTCGAATTTGCAGAGCATCGTTTATACAATACCGGAGAGTCTACAAAACACATAGACTGGAAACTATATGGTAAAACAGATAAATTATTCACCAAAAAATATGATGAAGAAACTAATTTACGATGCCAAATTGTAATTGACTGTTCAAGTTCTATGTATTTTGGAAAACAAAATCAGTTAAACAAGATGGAGTTTGCTTTATTATGTGCCGCATCGTTTATGGAGTTGTTAAAAAAACAACGTGATGCGATAGGAATTTCTTTATTTACAGACACTTTAGAACTGAACACCCTAGCAAAATCCTCTTTAACTTATCAACATTATTTACTTCAAGAATTAGAAAAACGCTTGCATTTGTTTACACCTAACAAAATGCAACCAACGAATAGCATTGCTTGTATTCATTCTATTGCAGAATTAACACATAAACGAAGTTTAATTTTACTTTTCACCGACTTAATGGATAATGTACACAACGAACAAGCGTTTATTGAGGCACTTCAACATTTAAGACACAACAAACATGAAGTTATTGTCTTTCATACCCTAGAGAAATCAAGCGAATTAGAGTTAGAATTAGGAAATCGCCCTTTGAAAATTGTAGATATGGAAACAGGAGAAGAAATGAAACTACAACCTTCTGAAATTAAAAAGACTTTTACAGAACAATCCAAAAAATATTTTGAACAGATAAAAATAAAATGTGGTCAATTAAATATCGATTTTGTTGATATAGATATTACACAAGGAGTAGAATTCGTACTTCAACAATATTTACTTAAAAGACAAAAAATGCGTATTTGATCAATTACAAAATTGATTTATGCTCATTCCCTAACAAGTCTAACACCGTTTTAACCGGACTAAATGCTTTAGAAGGTATTTCTACAAATATCGTGTTCCAAAAAGCCATAGATCCATTCCATAACCCAGGTAATTCAGAGAAGAAGATTTCTTTTCCTTTGTATTTCTTTTTGACAACAAAATATTTAGATGGATCTGAAAACTCGTTTAAATCAAACTTTTTGCCATAAACATCTTTTGTTACTGCAGCAATTACAACAGGATTAAAATAGGTGCTTTGTACCATCAAACGGTATTGTTGTCCTTGCATTTTGATTTGAGACTTTTCTACGATTTGCTTTGTAATAAAACCATTTTCTTCCACCCAGAAAGGTCCTCCACCCGCTTGTCCTTCATTACGAACCATTCCACAAATTCTAAACGGTCTATTTAATAATTTTGGAATATCTTCTTCTTGGATTTTATCTAATTCCTTGGAAGAAATAAATTGAAAAGTAGTATTTAACTTTGTCAGTTCCTCTAAAGAAGGAGACTTCATCAATTTGGTAATTTTTTCTTGAAACCAAATTGCCATCCCACCTAGATATTTCCAGGTTTCATTCATTTCAATTGACTTATCGTAGTGTTGAATATTGTCAATATTTTTCATGAAAATAACGTCGGATTCAATCGCATTTAAATTTTCCAATAATGCACCATGTCCAGAAGGACGAGTCAATATATCCCCTGACTCCGTTATCAATGGATTTTGTTCACTATCAAAGGCTACCGCATCTGTTTCCGGATTTTGATACGAAAATGACAAATCTATATCTTGACCAATAAACTCTTTTAAACCAAAAATCCCTTCTTGAATTTTGGATTCAAAATTTTCTTTGATGGTATAATGAAATGCAATATTTTCTTCTTGCACAGACAATCCTTGTAACATTTGCTCTTGGTAAGGATTCAATACAAAAGGTCCATTTTTATGAAAAGGAATCAAACCTTTAGGTAAATCTCCAAATCCCATTCCAATATCCGTCAATAAATAGCGTACGAAATCATCCAAAATAATATCTTGACTCTTTATTTTTTTACGAATTTCTAATGGTAACTTATGAAAAAATGCAAAATCTTCAATATGATTTAAAAAACGTTCTACTTGACTCGTATTTTCGTCATTTGGATTTTCTAAAAAATCAAATAGAAATTGAAACATACGAGAACCAGAACCAGATGCAGGAATAAAAAAAGTAGATTTTGGCGTAGATGCTTCAAACTTATCCATTAACAATTCTTTTTGTTCTTCCGGAAAAGCAATTACTCCATCACCTAATTTACATGGTGATACCAACTTTAAATCTGGTTGAACACCAAAAACTTTTTCTCTTTGTGTTTCCACATTTGTTATTTCTACGATTGAATTATGCATTCTACGATCATTTTTATTAATTTGCACTATGCATTTGATACGCGAATATATTAATTACATTCGAAAAGCCCAAGGAAGACACCAAATACACTCCCCTTTTGTGTATAATTTTGTTGATTCTTGCCTAAAAACTAAGATACCTCAAGCATTTAAAAACAAAACGAAACAATTTACACAACGTTTATCCTCCAGCCTTACAAAAGTTAAGACAACCGATTTTGGAGCAGGATCCAAAAAAATGGGGGAAATTCGCACAATTTCAGCTATTTATAAAAATGCTAGTTGTAAAAGGACGTATGCACAATTACTCTATAAGTTAACTAATTACTACCATCCAAAATCCGTATTAGAACTTGGTACAAACCTCGGAGTTGGAACTTTTTTCTTACATGAAGGAAATCCGAATGCGAAAATTGTTAGTGTTGATGGTTGCATTGAAACACAAAACATTGCGAAACAAAACCTTACACACGACAACCTTCTTTTTGTGCAATCCAAATTTGAAGATTTCATCAAAAATTTAGAACCTCAAAAATTTGACCTAATTTATATTGACGGAGATCATCGTGGCGAATCATTGTTAAAGTATTTGAACATGTTAGGAAATTATAGTCATGATGATACTATTTTTGTACTAGATGACATTCGTTGGAGTAAAGATATGTTTGAAGCATGGAAAACAATAATTGCAAGCAAAGATTTTCATTTGACATTAGATTTATTTAAAATGGGAATTATTATGAAGAAATCTGGAAAAGAAAAAGAACACTTTATTATAAAATTAAAAAACGTATTAACAAGTCTATAAACTAATTATGAAAATATACACTAAAAAAGGAGACACCGGAACTACCCAGTTAATTGGAGGGACACGTGTCCCTAAACATGCATTACGTATTGAATCCTATGGTACAATCGATGAGTTAAATGCACATCTAGGTTTAATAAGAGACCAAGAAATAAACTCTTTATATATCCACCAAATTCTTGAAATTCAAGATCGATTATTTACAATTGGTTCGTTACTTGCTGCAGATCCTGAGACAAACACCATGACACTTCCTGAATTATCGGAAAGTGATGTCGTATTTCTTGAAAATTGCATGGATGAAATGGATACAAATTTACCTGAAATGAAATCATTTGTATTACCTGGAGGACATTCAACTGTTTCCTATTGTCATATTGCTAGATGCGTATGTAGACGTGCGGAAAGAATTACAGATAACTTAAACGAAGTTAGTGTTGTAGATCCAGTTATTCTAAAATATCTAAATCGATTAAGCGATTATTTGTTCGTACTTTCTAGAAAGTTATCTCAAGAGTTAAACGCAAATGAATCACCTTGGAAACCAAGGTATTAATCAAATATAAAAATATTTACTGTGTTTTATTTTGATATCCATTCAAAATTGTTTAAAAATTAACAAATAGATTATAATTAAAAATTATAATGTTATCAAAATAAAATTACTTTTGTGCAAAAAACAAAACTTAATAAACTAGTATATTATGTATTGGACATTAGAATTAGCATCCTACTTAGAAGATGCACCTTGGCCAGCATCTAAAGACGAATTAATCGATTTTGCAATTCGTCATGGAGCACCATTAGAAGTTGTTGAGAACTTACAAGATTTAGAAGATGAAGGCGATGTATACGAAAGTATTGAAGAAATTTGGCCTGACTACCCTTCTAAAGATGATTTTCTTTTCAATGAAGATGAATATTAATTGAACAAATTATAAGCTGCTTTTTCTTCGTTCGATTTCAAAATTAAATCCGTCATATACTTTTGTACACTCCGGAATTTAATTTTTTATCTACCTCAAAAAATCTAACTTATAATTCATTCAATAAAAAATCCCGAATCATTTTTTTTTGATTCGGGATTTTTTTGTACTTTTTTTTATTTGTAGAGATATGGCATACCATATCTCTACAAATAAAAAAATTTAAACATTAAATCTAAAATGCATAATGTCACCATCCTCCACAACATATTCTTTTCCTTCGACTTTAAATTTACCGGCATCTTTAACCGCTGCTTCAGATTTCAATGTTGTATAATCTACATATTTCATGACTTCTGCACGAATGAAGCCTTTTTCAAAATCGGTATGAATTACACTTGCTGCTTGAGGTGCGGTCATCCCTTTTGTAATAGTCCAAGCTCTAACCTCTTTTACACCACAAGTAAAATAAGTTTGTAGATTTAACAGGGAATAAGCCGAACGGATTAATCTATTTACACCTGGCTCTTCTAACCCTAATTCTTCAAGAAACATTTGACGCTCATCATACGTTTCTAATTCCGTAATATCCGCTTCAATTTTCGCACCAATCACTAATACTTCAGCGTTTTCTGCTTTCACGTTTTCTCTTACTTGATCCACGTATTTATTACCCGTTTTCACAGAAGATTCATCTACATTACATAGATATAAAACTGGTTTTGAAGTAATCAATTGAAATTTATGGACAAACTCAATTTCTTTTTCATCAAATTCCATGGAACGAACAGAAAGTCCTTTTTCTAAATGATCTTTTACGCGGTAAGCTATTTCGTTTTCTTTAAGAATATCTTTATCCCCAGTCTTTAAACTTTTTGAAAGTGCTAGAATTCGTTTTTCGATCGTTTCAAAATCTTTTAACTGTAATTCAATATCAATCACCTCTTTGTCTCTGATTGGATTAACACTTCCATCCACATGTATAATATTCCCGTCGTCAAAACAACGTAAAACGTGAATGATTGCATCTGTTTCACGAATATTTGCAAGAAATTGGTTTCCTAAACCCTCTCCTTTTGAGGCACCTTTTACTAATCCAGCAATATCCACTATCTCCATGGTAGTTGGAACAACTCTTTCAGGATTAACAATTGTCTCCAAGACTTCTAAACGTGGATCTGGAACTGAAATTGTTCCTACATTCGGTTCAATTGTACAAAAAGGAAAGTTTGCAGACTGCGCTTTTGCGTTAGACAAACAATTAAACAAGGTGGATTTCCCAACATTTGGTAACCCAACAATTCCACATTTTAAAGCCATTAGTAATTTTTTTGTGCAAATATAAATAAATCCTTGTAGCTAGATACACTAGCATTTTAATAGTCACCTAGAATATCCTTTTTTATGAACCAAAGCTGTTAATAAAAAGAAAACTAGTGCGAAAAAACAACCCAAAAACTCACTAAATTCGCATCAATTAACATTTGTTTTATACTTAGTAAACACTGCAATTATGGCACAAGACATATTTGACAAAATCAAAAAAAATAGAGGTCCTATTGGACAATATTCAAAAGGGGTTCATGGTTATTTCACTTTCCCAAAATTAGAAGGTGAATTGGGTAACAAAATGCTTTTTAGAGGGAAAGAATGTTTAATCTGGTCATTGAATAACTATTTAGGTTTAGCAAATCATCCAGAAGTTCGTGAAGCAGATGCAAATGCAGCGAAACAATATGGATTAGCATATCCGATGGGTGCACGTATGATGACTGGTCAAACAGCAGAGCACGAAAAGTTAGAAAATGAACTAGCGGATTTCATGCAAAAAGAAGATTGTATCCTTTTGAATTTTGGTTATCAAGGTATGGTTTCCGCAATTGATTCATTAGTAGATCGTTCTGATATTATTGTTTACGATAGTGAATCGCATGCATGTATTTTAGATGGAATGCGTTTACACTCAGGAAAACGTTTTGTGTTCCAACACAATGACATGGAAAGTTTTGATAAACAAATGCGCAATGCAACTCGTTTAGCAGAACAAACTGGAGGAGGAATCTTGGTGATTACCGAAGGAGTTTTCGGTATGGCTGGAGATCAAGGAAAATTAAAAGAAATTGTAGAATTTAGAAAGTCTGGAAAATACAATTTCCGTTTATTTGTGGATGATGCACATGGATTTGGAACTCTTGGCGAAACAGGACAAGGTGCCGGAGAAGCGCAAGGCGTACAAAATGAAATTGATGTTTTATTTGGTACGTTTGCAAAATCCATGTCTTCTATAGGCGGATTTATTTGTGGTGATGAGAGTATTATTGAATACCTTCGTTATAATATGCGTTCGCAAATGTTCGCGAAAGCGTTGCCAATGACAATTACAATTGGTGCGCGTAAACGTTTAGAATTATTGCGTACACGTCCAGAATTGAAAAATAAATTATGGGAAATCACAAACGCATTACAAACTGGATTTAAAGAGGCAGGATTTGATATTGGAGCAACTAATTCTCCTGTAACTCCAGTATTTATGAAGGGTTCGTTAGCAGAAGCTACAAACTTAACGTATGATTTAAGAGAAAACTACAATATCTTTTGTTCGATTGTAATTTATCCAGTTGTACCAAAAGATGTAATTATGCTGCGTATTATCCCTACAGCTGCTCATACCTTGGAAGATGTAAATTACACATTGGAAACATTCAAAAAATTAAAATCTAAACTTGATTCAGGAGAATATAAATCCGATGAATTAGCGTCTGTTGAAATAGACAAAAAATAAAACAAAAAAAATGGGGTTAATTAACCCCATTTTTTTTTCATCTTTTTAATGGCATTACCACATCTATATTCAATATAGAATCTACTCCATCATTCGGACTACCCACCCCATAATCAAATCGATTAAACGAGAAAGCCGCCAAGACTTTTGATTTCTTTTTCTCCTCAATATAAGTAAATGGTACTTTTATCGATTTCCTCACTCCATGTAGCGTCAAATCACCAAATACGGTATATTTCTCTCCATCTTTGAGGAAACTAGTGGAAACAAAATCTATAGAGCTATATTTCTTTGAGTCCAACCAGTCTTTTTGTTGAATATGCCCATTCTGCATCGCATTTCCAGTATTTACAGAGGTTGGATCAATTGTTAATTTAAACGAAGCAGTATTTAAATCATTTTTATCAAATACTACTTCTCCTTTAAAAACAGTAAACACCCCTCCTACCGAAGGACTAGAAAAATGAACATTGTATTTTTTATCTATTTTCCACCCAAGTTTCTCTTGTGGTAAAAAAGCAAACGCCATCCATAGAATGGACAGCGTCGCAACATACATAGTAATATGTTTCATATTAGTTTTTAGCAAACTCAGTGTTAGCAATGATTGTAACTTCTTCACTAGCAACAACTCCAGGTAATTCAACACCAACTTTAAAGTCTTTACGGTTAATTACACCAGATAATTTAAATCCAACAACTGTTTTCTTTGTCATTGGATGAACAATTGCAGCACTTTTTACAGCTTTCAACGTAATTGATTTTGTTACACCATGAAGTGTTAAATCACCTTTCACTTCGTAATTTTTATCGTCTTTTTTAGCTACCGAAGTACTTTTGAAAGTTAATCTTGGATGAGCAACTACATCAAACATATCAGGTTGTTTCAAATGTCCATCTAAACCATCAAATCCAGTACTTACACTTGCTGCTTCAGCAGAAAATTCAAAAACTGCATCCGAGAAATCTTCTTTTGAAGAAGTTATAATAGACTCATATTTAGTAAAGTATCCTAATACATCATTAATTCCTAAATGATTAATAGAAAAACCTACACGTGAATGTACACCGTCAATCCCCCAAGTTGTAGCTTCTGTTGGAACAAAAGAAAATAATCCGAATGCAAGACCTGCAATCAATGTTAATTTTTTCATTTTTAATTTTAATTAAGTTATTTTTATTTACCATGGTAAATTTATGCAATTTAATCGAATAAAAATACGAACACCTATTTTTTTTTCGATTATTTAACTTTATTCTTTTATGATACGAATAACCCCCACACCATCCGTGGTGTTAAGTTCTAATAAATAGACACCTTTTTCCCACGAAAATAAATCAAGATCTAAGTCTCCATTTACAGTAATTTTATCTAAAATAACTTTCCCCAATAAATCCTTCACGATTAATTTGCCATTAGATAGGTTTGTTATTTTAACAAATCGTTGTGTCGGATTTGGGAAAATACTTACATGGTTTAGGATTACATTATTCAACCCATTTTTCAAACATGCATCCTGTATAATTTTCACTTGATATTCCTGGCGAGTATCGTTACATCCAACAGAAACTATCTCCCAATCATAAAAAGAATAATAATATTGCAGCCCTGCATTTAAAGCATTACTAGCTTTAATCGAAATATAATCCTTTATTTCATAAGGGTATTTCACCCCTGAATCAGACCTACCGAGTGAAGCTAATGTACCACTCAAACCAAGTTGATAATCCATTCCAGGATCCACTTCAAAACCCAATTCTACCCGCTGAATTCCAAATGGTATATTAATGTTTTTTGACTGTAACACATTCCCTGAAGCATCACGCAACTCTATTACCCTTTCTCCAGATGCGTATGCATTTACCAATACTGATTTTAGTACCAAAGGTTTAAATACATCAAAAATTTGATATCGAACTGTTGCAGCATAATTTCCAATATTTGTATTTACATTCTTTTCTCCAACATACATAATACTATCGGTTACTATCCTAGAACTAGCTAGAAAGAAACTCGTATCATTTTTCGGATTATTAAACGTAAAAATATTTGAAGTATCAAGAATTGTTTGTGATGTATCCGAAGAATACCATGCTAATGGACCTTTCATTTCAGAAATCAGAGATATAATTGAATCATCTGGACAAATCGTAACTTGAATAGGCTTAGGATTGATAGGATGTATCTCTACCAAATCTTTCTTACTAATAGAATCTGAAATTCCACAAGCATTAGAAGCTCTAGCAATTAATTGAACAGTATATGTTCCTGGTTTAGTATATGTGTGCGTTGGATTTGGAGTATCCGTAGTATTTCCATCTCCAAAATCCCAAAAATAACTCTTCGCATTACTGCTAGTGTTTGTGAAATTAACTTTTAATTCTCTACATGATTTACCATACGTAGCAATAAAATCACTTGTAACCTTCGATAGATATGGAGATCCTACCCCTACCGCAAACCAAGCATTTGTTACAGATTCTACTTCAGGTGAACAAGATCCAAACAAATCAATCGCAGCTTTTATAGAATAAAATCTTGCATCTTGAAAATTGGATAAACTAGTTAAATAAACTGTTAAATTTCGATACGCAATTGCTGCCGCTTTATCTAACCCAATTCCTGCAACATTATATTTATTTCCTTTATCATTAGTACCGTTTCCACCCGAAACTAACAAATAGTACCAAAAATTTTGCACGCCATTATTACAATGAATCCCACCAAAATCAACATCATTTATTGGAAGCCAGTAATTACCTTGATACGTATCTGGTTGCTTGGTAGCATTTGGTTCTTCTAAAGAACGATACACTGAACTTACCTCTTCCCCCACTTTCCAATTTGCTTTATCAGGTCGTGTATACAAATCAATTGTTGCACCAAAAATATCACTAAAGGATTCATTAAGAGCTCCGGACTCATTTTGTGATATTAATTTTGCAGTAAAGGAAGTAATTCCATGTGTAATTTCATGCCCAATAATATCCAAAGAAACTAACGGATTCATAGAATTGACGTTATCTCCATCTCCAAAAACCATGCGACTTCCATCCCAATATGCATTTCCATAAGCATTTCCATAATGAACCATATTAATTAATTTAAACCCATTATTATCAACACTATTTCGATTATGCTTCTGAAAATAATAATCATACGTTTTTTCTGCTCCCCAATGTGCATCCACTGCATATTGATCTTTTTGATTATTTAGTGTGTCCCAAAGATTATTTTTATCTATAAAATCTACAGAAAAATTAGTTGAGTTTTTCATATTATAGGTTTCAATACCATTCCCTCTACCAACTTCTTTTAATGTGTAACCAATACTTGAACTATCTGTAGTTATAGTCTGTGTACCACTATACACTGTTTTTGCAGTACCTATTACATCTTTAAACTGTAAAAGATTTTCGACATATAATACATCACCAGTAGATACATCAATAAATACATTTTTTTTTGACAATGGATAAGATGCATATACTTCTATTTTATATGCTTTAGTTGCTGGTTTATTTAAATTCGATGGATCAACAAAATAACATAGTTCAGCTCTTGGAAAATAGGTTGCATTTTGATTACCTGTTTGTTTCTTCAATAAATTTTCTTCCTGTTTATCCTCCCACATGTAAGATTCAGCAGAAATATGCTGTATTGCTTTTTGTACGGCAATATATTCATTTAATAAAACTTCACTAAACCATATATTATCAAATAATTGACCGTTCATAGAAACCACTTTATTGGATTTTATATGAACTACATAATAAGCATAATTTACGGGAATACCATTGATTAGTTGTTGATATCGATTATGAATAAATCCAAGCACATCTTTCTGACTATCAATTAATTTCAATGCAAAAAAAGAACTACTTTCAGAATAATTGGTTAAAAAACTAGTTACATCTTCTAATTTTAATTCGTTACCTTTTGTAAAAACGACCCAACTTGGAATAGTAGAATACTCCGAATACAAAACTTTTTCAGGGACAACTTTAGAAAATGGACTTACATTTGAATATGTAATTAAAGAAAAAGTACAAGATACAATGACTAAGAGAATATATATTTTAATCATATAACGTAAAAGTATTAATTACGCTAAAAATACAAATTATAAAGATTTATACATCAACACCCATGCAGGATCTTGAATATCTTTCAATAATAACCAAAACTTTTCGTCTAAGAAATAACTAGATTCAAAACTACTAACTCCATATCTATTTAACAAATAAAGAGACTGTTTGTCTGAAGGCCTGTAAACCCCTTCGCTCCAACCTTTATCATTATTGTTTATAAACGGATATATAGAGTATCGAATTTTCCATATAGAATCTAAAGGTAAACAATACGGAATTTTTTGATCAAATTCTTTATTTTCAACTACACCACAATCCAAATTATGTTCTTTAAAAAAATCTCTTCTTTCAGGGTTATAAATACTTGGCCAATAACCAGATGCAAATTTTACAAACTCATCTTTCGATAAAATTTTCATATGTGACAATGTAACGCCATTATCGATAAAAGCAAACAACATAAATAGATCTCCATTACCTTGAACACAGACTTTACTTGCAAACACTCCTCGAAGTGAAGGATTAGGCCTCACAGAACAAGTGATAGTCCAAACAAGAAGAATTAAACTATGTAATAAGTTCCTATTCATACAATTGAATACTTTAGAACAGATACGTAAGAACTAATTTATTGTTTCATTTACCTTTAAATAGGTATTTGGTAAGTAAGAACAAAAAAACTATGTAAACTAAAACTAACCAAATTAATTTTACAACAAATATCAAGATGAGAAGCACTGGAATGCCAAAAATTGCGAGTAAATGAAACTTACCTTGATTTCTTGGATTATTTTTCAAAAAAAACACATTTAGTTGGTGTGATACAATAAGTTAAAGGAATGTCATATGCGTCTACATCCTCAATTCGATCAACCAATTCGAAAAGTGATAGTCCAATAAATATAGTTTTAACTGAGCAACTAGCTAACATACGATCATACACACCTTTACCATAACCTACTCTATTTCCAATGTTATCCACTGCTAATAACGGAACCAAAACTATATCCAACTGATTATTAAGAATATAATCACCATTAATCGGTTCTGGTATGCCAAATGAATTGATTAAAATCTGTGTTTCGTTAGTCCATAATCGATGGGTGATGCAATTAGTATGAACATCCCAAATCGTTAAAGCAATTGCACCTCCTATTTTTTTTATTTCAGATAGGATAATCCAAGTATCTATCTCATTTTTTGAAGTTATTGGAAGAAAACAACTTGTAATTTTATTTGAAAAGTCAAAATTTTCAAATAAAATATGTTTTATTTTTTCTTCTTTTTCTCTCTTTTCGGTTAAGTCTAACGAATTACGCTTGGCTATATATTCTAGTCGTAATGTTTTCTTATTCATCTAGAATTTTGGTAAAAAATTCATTGCAGAAGAAGACATAGTGCGTTCATGGACAATCTCAACTTCAACTAACGCTTTTGATATTGCAACAGATAACAAATCTTCTAAATCCTCTTTATCAATATCTTGCAATGATGCATTAATCTCTAAATTTGTAAGTTTTCGATTCCCATTAAATTCAACTCGAATTAATCCTCCACCAGCATCTCCACTCACGATAATTTGATCTAATTTTTGTTTGCTTTCTTCCATTGCTTGTTGCATTTTTAAAAGCATCTCTTGTTGATTTTTTCCAAACATAACTAATTTATTTTGGTGAAACTTTGTATAAATAAATACCTACTGTAGCGAACAAAATATTGGGTATCCAAACTGCTAATAATGGAGGAAAACCAACATTAATTGCAGCCACAGCGGCTATCTTCATTGAAAAGATATAAATAAAAACAAACCCTAATCCAATCGCAATATTCAACCCAATTCCACCTCGTTTCTTTCTACTAGAAACTGATACGCCTATTAAAGTAAGAACATAAACAGCAAATGGCATCGCAGTTCTTTGATACAAAACAATTTTATGTACAGCAACATTTGGAGATCCCTTTGCTTCTTCTCTTTTAATAAATGCTTTCAAATCAGAATTTTTCATGATTTCGCTTCGATTATCTCGATATGCTAAATCTTCAATTTTAAACGTAAAAACCGTATCCTTCTTTTGTCCAACCAGCAATTTATCAACTGAGTCGCCAATTTTACGTTCGTAAAAATTAGTTAACTCCCAACGAAATGTACCCGGATAATTCTTTGCCATCGTTGCACGAATGAAATATAGCGGAGTATTTGTAGGACTCCACTGCTCCAAGTTAAAATTATAAACGATATTGTCTTCATTATTATAAGAAGAAAAATAGACATATTTTTCTTTATTAAATTCTGCATGATAATTCTCAACAATCATATTTGCTCTATAATATTTTTCCTCAAAATCTAAGCGAATTTTATTGGAAATAGGAAGTAAATAATGATTAACAAATATCGAAAGCAGCAATAAAATGGTAGCACTTATAGCATAAGGTTTCAAAATTCGTATAAAAGGACGACCGCTAAAAAGCATTGGCACAATCTCCGAATCTTGTGTCATCTTAGCCGTAAACCAAATAACTGAAATAAATACAATAATGGAAGAAAATGTATTACCGTAGTATACAAGAAAATTCAAATAATATTCTGTAAAAATCAATCGTATCGGTGCTTTATTCGAAATAAAATCACTCAACTTATCGGAAATATCAAATACTATAGATAAAAACATTATTATCCCCAACATAAAAAAATATGTCGACAAGAATTTCTTAATTATATATTTATCTAATATAGTAAGCATATCACTATAATCGTTGACTTAAAATTGGCACTAACGTATTTTTCCATGTTGTAAATGTACCATCCAAAATATGCTTTCTCGCCTCTTTAACCAAGGATAAATAAAAATTCAAATTATGAAGAGTGGCTATTTGAATCCCTAAATTTTCATTCGACTTTATCAAATGTCTTAAATATGCTTTTGAATATGTCCCATCCACATAAGAGCCACCTAATGAATCCAATGGAGAAAAATCACATTTCCATTTTTCATTTTTTATATTTATAGTACCTTGCCACGTAAATAACATTCCGTGACGGGCATTTCTAGAAGGCATCACACAATCAAACATATCTACACCAAGTGCAATACATTCTAATAGATTAGCAGGCGTACCTACCCCCATTAAATATCGAGGCTTATCTTTTGGTAAAATCGAACAAACTAAATCAGTCATCTCATATAAGTCTTCATCCGGCTCACCAACTGAAAGACCACCTATCGCATTCCCTATTGCATCAAACGAAGAAATCACTTCTGCAGACTCCTTTCGAAGATCTTTATAAGTGCTACCTTGAACAATTGGAAACAAAGCCTGATTATGTCCGTATAATGGCTCCGTCTTATCCATAGCATCAAAACATCTACCTAACCAACGATGTGTCATTGCTAATGACTTTTTAGCATATGCATAATCACATGGAAAAGGAGTACATTCATCAAACGCCATAATAATATCCCCGCCAATCACGCGCTGTATTTCAATTGCTCTTTCAGGCGTAAAAAAATGATAACTTCCATCATGATGAGACTGAAAACGAACTCCTTCTTCCGAAATATTATTCGAATTAGAAAGGGAATAAACCTGATAACCACCACTATCTGTTAAAATAGGTCCATCCCAGTTCATAAATTTATGTAAACCACCAGCACCATTTAAGACATCTAGTCCAGGTCTTAAAAATAAATGATAGGTATTCCCTAATATTATCTGTGCCTTTACATCTTCTTTTAATTCATGTTGATGAACCCCTTTTACTGTACCCGCAGTACCAACAGGCATAAAAATAGGAGTTTCAATTATTCCATGATCTGTATGTAATACTCCTGCGCGTGCTTTTGAGGCAGAATCCGTATGATGAAGTTCAAAATGCATATATTTGTGACCTAAATTAAACAAAGCAAAGATAACTGCTATTTACTGATTTGATTCATTTTTAACAAAAAGGATATTTAAAATGGAAATTTTACCAAGTTTTGAGACACAACTTTCACTTTTTATCTTCTGCTTTTTTGCATTCTGCGCATTACTACAATTAATCTATATATTCTACTTTTTCAGTCGGTTAGCATTTTCCTCTTTCAAGAAAAAAAACATACAAAACCCTACCACACCCCCTGTATCTATTATCATTGCGGCAAGAAATGATTCCGATAATTTATTCGCCAATCTTCCATTAATTTTAGAACAAGATTATCCAAATTTTGAAGTTATTGTAGTTAATCACCAGTCTATTGATGAATCATATCATATTATTAACGCATATAAAATGCAATACCCTCATCTACGAATGATTGAAGTAGAAAGAAGTAAACATATAGGTATTGGCAAAAAACTTCCATTAACACTTGGTATTAAATCTGCATTATATGAGCATCTAGTTTTTACAGATGCAGATTGCCAACCAAATAGCAATTTATGGCTTAAAGGTATGGTGGACGGTTTTGCAAACGAGAATCAAATAGTACTTGGATATGGTCCGTATCGGGAAGAGGAAGGTTTTTTAAATAAAGTAATTCGATTCGACACTATTTTTATAGCGATGAATTATTTTTCATTCGCATTGGCTAAAATCCCTTATATGGGGGTTGGCAGAAATTTAGCATATACCAAGACTGCTTTCAAATCAGTGAGTGGATTTAAATCTCATTATGCGATTAGTTCTGGAGATGATGATTTATTTATTCAAGAAGCAACGCAATTAAACAACTACAACATTCAACTTAATCCTGAAACTTACTGCTACTCAACACCAAAAAATACCTGGAAATCTTGGATTGCACAAAAATCAAGACACTACTCTACTGCTGGAAAATACCAGGTTATTAAAAAAGCATTGTTAGGAATCTATCCGTTAACACTCATATTATTATGGTTTTCTTTTGTTATTTTACTCCTTGATACAGAGTATACCATTTTTACAAGTAGTATTTTTACTGGTGTAATTACAGTAAAATGGATAATTCAGGGTAGATGCTTTACCAAATTAAAAGGTAAAAACTTTATAGCATTCTTCCCGTTTTTTGAGTTATTCTACGCAATCTTACTACCTGTTTTATACTATACTTCGGAAAAACCAAGAATATCAAAATGGAAGTAAGCGAAAATTTATCGGATAAAGCCAAACATGATTTAGTATTACTAGATGCAGCAAAAAAAGGTAGTCAATCTGCTTATGCTGAGTTAATGGAGCGATATAGAGATTCCATATACTTTATGATGTTTAAAATGGTCAAAAACACAGATGATGCAGATGATTTAACAATTGAAGCATTCGGAAAAGCATTTAGTAGATTAGACCAATATTCGCCAAATTTTGCTTTTAGTACTTGGTTATTCAAAATCGCCTCTAACAATTGTATTGATTTTATCCGAAAAAAAAGAATTAAAGTTACCTCTATGGATGCGGGATATACAACCGACGATGGCGAAGTGATACATTTCGATGCTCGCACAGATGTGCACAACCCAGAGGAAGCTATCATTCATGCCCAAAAAGTAAAAATGATGCGACATCTTGTAACCAAATTAAAACCTAGATACCGTGAATTAGTGGAATTAAGATACTTTGATGAGTTAAGTTATGAAGAAATATCTGATACGCTTAATCTTC
The DNA here is from genome assembly GCA_947446925.1 of Flavobacteriia bacterium. GTDB lineage: Bacteria > Bacteroidota > Bacteroidia > Flavobacteriales_D > Crocinitomicaceae > CANHVK01. The sequence goes on along the minus strand of CANFHU010000006.1, from coordinate 106,068 downwards.
CATTAGGAACCGTTAAAGCGCAACTATTCCGAGCTAGAGATTTCTTAGCAAATATGATTGAAAACACAAAAGAAAGTATATAAAAAAACAAAAAGGCTCTCAAATTGAGAGCCTTTTTTATGCGATATAGAGTCAGTTACTTATTATTTTTTTACAGTATCTACAACTGCTTTGAAAGCTTCAGGATGATTCATTGCTAAATCAGCTAATACTTTACGATTTAATTCGATTCCGCTTTTATGAACAGCACCCATAAATTGAGAATAGCTTAATCCGTGTTGACGAGCCCCCGCGTTGATACGCGCAATCCATAACGAACGGAAATTTCTTTTCTTTTGTTTACGGCCTTCATAGGCGTAATTCAAACCTTTTTCAATAGCATTTTTTGCTACTGTCCAAACATTTTTTCTTCTTCCAAAGTAACCTTTGGCTAACTTCATGAACGATTTTCTTCTCGCTCTTGAAGCCACGTGATTTACCGATCTTGGCATATTTTTTTGTTTTTTAAAAGAGGGTGCTTCACTATTTCAGAAGGCTTATATACTCCACTATTGGGTTAAACGTTGAACCTGTATGAAACTATTTCATACATAATTGCAATTTGATATTTGACTCATCTGAAGCATGAACAAGTCCTGCATGTGTCAAATTTCTCTTTTGCTTTTTAGTTTTTTTCGTAAGAATGTGGCTTTTAAAAGCGTGTTTTCTCTTGATTTTACCACTTCCAGTTATCGTGAATCTCTTCTTCGCACTGGATTTAGTTTTCATTTTTGGCATCTTTACTTTTTTTTAAGTGTTACCTCTATATCAGCTATTTTTTGTCTATCGACAATTTCTTATTTTCCTTTCTTAGGGTTAAGCATAATAATCATTCGCTTACCTTCTAATTTTGGCATTGACTCTAATACCCCTAAATCGCCAATTTCTTGTGCAAAACGTAATAATAAAATCTCACCACGATCTTTAAAAACAATTGTTCTACCACGGAAGAAAACATACGCCTTAACCTTTGAACCTTCTTCCAAGAATTTCTTAGCGTGTACTAATTTAAATTGAAAATCGTGCTCATCTGTATTTGGACCAAATCGAATCTCTTTAATTATGACCTTGCTTTGTTTCGCCTTTAATTCCTTTTGTTTTCTCTTTTGATTATATAAAAACTTTCTATAATCCATGATTTTACAAACAGGAGGAACAGCATTTGGTGAAATTTCAACTAAGTCCATCTCTTGCTCTTCTGCTAATTTAATAGCATCATACGTAGACATTACTTTTGGTTCCTCACCTTCCATGACAAGACGTATTTCTCTTGCGGAAATTTTATCGTTAATTTTGTGCTGATCAGGCTCTTGCTGAGGTACTAATCTTTTTCTTGGCTCTTTTCTCATTCAGTTACTAAAGCATTTGTTGCTAATTCATTTTTAATTGCGACTTCTATGGTTTCGGTAAAAGATTCAATCGTCATAGACCCTAAATCTCCCGAACCTCTTTGTCTTACAGAAACTGTTTGGCTTTCAAATTCTTTTTCTCCAATTATTAACATAAATGGAGCTTTTTTAAGTTCAGCCTCACGGATTTTCTTTCCGATTTTTTCATTTCGGTCGTCAACCAAAGAGCGAATATCGGAATTATTTAGCAAACTACATACATTTTCAGCAAACTCGTTGTATTTATCACTAATTGGTAAAATATATACTTGCTCTGTGGCTAACCACAATGGAAAATCTCCAGCGCAATGTTCTAATAATACCGCCACAAATCTTTCCATGGAACCGAAGGGTGCTCTATGAATCATTACAGGACGATGCTTAGTATTATCACTTCCAGTATACTCAAGTTCAAAACGTTCTGGCAAATTATAATCTACTTGAATTGTACCTAATTGCCACTCACGACCTAAGGCATCTTGCACCATAAAATCAAGTTTTGGTCCGTAAAAAGCAGCCTCGCCATACGCTACAACAGTCGGTAAGCCTTTTGCTTCTGCAGCTTCGATAATTGCAGATTCTGCCTTCTCCCAATTTTCATCCGAACCAATATATTTAGTTTCATTTTCAGGATCTCTCAGCGATATTTGAGCTTTAAAATTTTCAAACTTTAAAGTCTTGAAAATATACAAAACTAAATCGATTACTTTTTTAAACTCTCCCAATACTTGGTCTTGGGTACAAAATATGTGCGCATCATCTTGTGTAAAACCTCTTACACGTGTCAACCCATGTAACTCTCCACTTTGTTCGTAACGATACACCGTTCCAAACTCAGCAAAACGAGCAGGTAAATCTTTATATGAACGTGGTTTAGACTTGAAAATCTCACAATGATGTGGACAATTCATCGGCTTTAATAAAAATTCCTCGTTTGCATCTGGTGTTTTAATAGGCTGAAAGGAGTCTGCCCCATATTTTTCATAGTGACCGGAACATACATACAATTCTTTACTACCAATATGTGGTGTAATTACTTGTTCATAACCAGATCTTTTTTGTGCTTTCTTTAAAAAGTTTTCAAGTCTTTCGCGTAATGCAGCTCCTTTAGGTAACCACAAAGGTAACCCTTGACCTACTCGCTGAGAAAAAGTAAACAATTCTAATTCTTTCCCTAGTTTTCTATGATCTCTGCGTTTGGCTTCTTCTACTTTCTCTAAATATTCTGTTAATTCAGCCTGCTTAGGAAAAGTAATTCCGTAAATACGTGTTAGTTGTTTGTTTTTTTCATCTCCCCTCCAGTAAGCTCCAGCAATTGAAGTCAATTTAACCGCTTTAATAGGAGATGTATCCGGAATATGTGGTCCACGACACAAATCTGTGAAATTACCTTGTGTATAAAAAGTAATATTTCCATCCTCTAAATTATCTAACAATTCTAATTTATACGGGTCATTTTTATCTGTAAAATAGGCTATTGCATCAGTTTTAGAAATTTCTTGACGAATGAATTTTAATTTTTCTTTCGCTAATTCTTTCATTTTATTTTCCACCTTCACCAAATCTTCTTCTTTTATAGAATACTCCATAAAATCGACATCATAGTAAAAACCATTGGTAACAGGTGGACCGATTGCTAATTTAATTCCTGGGTAATAAAATTCTAATGCTTCCGCCATCAAATGCGCAGATGAATGCCACATCGTAGATTTCCCTTCAGCATCATTCCAAGTCAACAAACTCAAAGTACTTGTTTCTGGCAATACCTTAGTTGCATCCACAACTTCATTATTCACTTTCGCAGCTAACACATTACGCGCTAAACCTTCTGAAATACTCAATGCGACATCAAATGCAGTAGTTCCTTTCGCATATTCACGCAAAGTACCATCTGGCAATGTAACTTTTATCATTTTATTCAATTTTGAAAGCAAATATACACTTAAACTACTGTTAAATCAACCGAAAACATGGAAAAATCATGTAATAAACACTAGAAAAACATTTTTTATTAGGATTTTTGTAAACTTTTAAAAACACACGAAATGAAATTTTATAAAATTCCATTTATTTGGTTAATAACTCCATTTATTTTAGGAATTACTTCATCTAAAATTGTTCAACTTCCCCTTTTAATTGGATTTCCCTTATGTGTTTTTAATCTATTACTACTGCTATTTGTTTTTAAAACAAATAACTTAATTACTAAAACTTTTATTCGATCTATCTTGCTTTTTTCATGCTTTTTCATGCTTGGTAATTGCATTACGACTATCGATAAAATGAACTATAACTCTTCACAAAAAAAACAGACTACTAATTCAAAGTACTTTGGCACTATTCAAGAAGCTTCCGTTACAAAATCGGGATATATAAAATACATAGTATTATGTAAACCAATTAAACAAAGTAAAACAACACTTATCCCCAGCAAAAAACTGCTATTTATAAAAAACAACCACAAAAATTCACCTTTAAATGAAAATAACACAATTGTTTTTCATTGTAATTTTCAACAAATTCGGAATTTAGGATACCCTGGTGAATTTGACAGCGAATATTATTGGAAAAATAAAGAGATAAACGAAATTGGATTCATCAATAACGAATCAAATATTCAACTATTAAATCAAGGAAAACAAACATATTTATCCAGTACCTACTTCCGAAAAAAACTCACTGAAATATTAAAATCAGTGCTCTCTGGACAAGAACTTGCCTTGGCAAATGCATTAATATTAGGAGAACGAAATCTATTAACAAAAGAAACAACACAAGGATTTAGTGATACTGGAGCAATGCATATTTTAGCTGTTTCTGGATTACATATAGGAATTTTACTGCAAATTATGCTGCGCATTTTTCATTTTTTTGAAAAGTGGATAACCAAAAATCAAGCCATTCTATTCTCACTATGCATTGTTTGGGTATACGCACTAATTACAGGTTTTTCGCCATCTGTCATTCGTTCCGTTATCATGTTTAGTTTTTTACTTATTGGGAAAATGAAAGGAAAAGAAAATTCTGAATTGAACCTTCTCGCTTTTTCTGCTTTTATAATCTTAAGTTGGAAACCAATCTATCTATACGATATTGGTTTTCAACTTTCGTATACAGCTATGTTAGGGATATATTTATTCTATCCTTTTTTAAAAAATGTTATTATTTCACCATTCAGAATAATACAACTGATCATTGAAGGTACGATGGTAGGTATAGCTGCTCAAATAACTACTATCCCTTTAACCATTTTTTATTTTCATCAATTCCCTAATTACTTTATACTTACAAATATTGCATTGATGGCTTTTTCATTTGTAATACTACTACTTGGCATATTATTATTTTCTTTTTTTTGGATTACCCCAATAAAACTTATCCTAGGTATCATACTCCAAAAAACGATGACTTGTATGTTAGTGATTGTTAACTTTTTTAGTCAACTCCCTTTTGCAACTGCTAAAGGTTTTAGCATGAACAAATTGACAATTTTAATTTTATATGCTATTATAGGTTTGTTGTTTATCTCATTAATTCAAAAAAAGATTAAATTGACTTACCTTGCTTTGTTTTTTAGTTTCATAATTTCTACCCATATATTTTATGTTCGATTAAACAACAATAAAATGAATTTTAAATATATACATTCAGAATATCCTAATTTTCAAATAATAAAGTCAAATACGACAAATTATTTTGTTTTCCCTAGTCATTCTTGGAGTTCTAACAAAACCAAGCGAATAATGCAAGATTTTACGAATCTGTACCCAGGAAAAAACATATTAATTCCGATGGAAAAATTGACCAAGAATTAATACTGCCTAGATTGGCTTATATTAACTTTATTTATTATCTTTAATACAAAATCAATACTTTTCATTATGCTTAAAATTTTATTATCATTTATTTTAATTTCAGTTTCTATTTCTGCGTCCGCTCAATTTTACGGTTGGAGTACATCTATTGGAGGATCTAGCGCGGATACGTGTGCTGCGTTAGCAGTTGACAATCAAGCAAATTTATACATACTTGGGAGTTTTTCAGGAAACGGAGAATTCAGAAATGATGGAGGATCGGATAAACTTACATCAACCGGCAAGGACGATATCTTTTTGCAAAAAAGAACTAAAAAAGGAAACTATATTCGCTCCAAAAAAATCGGTGGCAAAGGAAATGATCGTCCTAATGCGATGATTTATCACAAAGGATCCATCTACATCACAGGTACTATAGAAGATACTGTAGATTTTGGAGTCGTAAGAATAGCTCCTTCTACTAAAGCAAAACGTATAATTTTTATTGCAAAAATGGACACTCTAGGGAATTTTGTATGGGTAAAATCAATTGGTGACTCCTTATATTCTAGAGCAAGAAGTTTATCAATAAATAATGATGGAATCTATTTATCCGGTGAAATTACTGGTAAATTGGAAAATGTAAGTTATACTAATACTATGTTTATCCAAAGACGTGATTTTGATGGAAATGTAACTTGGACTAAAACTTTTGGTACTAAAGGTAGTGTAGTAAGTAATTCAATTACTACAGATTCACTTGGTAATCTATACAATGTTGGCGGATTATTTGGAACTAACGTAGATTTTAATCCTTCAAGTATAAAAGATTCATTACTATCAACCACTTTTAATTCTGTCGCTGATATTTTTATACAAAAATTAAATGCAAAAGGCGAGTTTATTTGGGTTAAAAAAACAGGAAGTACTGCAGCAGATGAGGCAAATACTATAGTAATTAAAGGAAATGAGATGTATGTATCTGGGTACATCAGTTCAACATCTCAAACGGTTGATTTTGACTTTTCAACTATTGGAATTTCTAATTTAAAAAGTGCTGGAAGTAAAGACATCTTTATTGGAAAATATGATTTAAATGGTAAATTACTTTGGATAAAGCAAATAGGTAACGACAAAGACGATAATTCAAGACAATTAGAAATCGATAAATACAATAACATCTATTTATCAGGCACTTTTAATAATTCAGTTGGAACTACTACTGATTTTTTAGGGAAACCATTAGGATCATCAGGTAGTGCAAATGCGTTTTGCATTAAATTTGACCAACAAGGAAAAATTAAATTGGACAAAGATGGAAAATTCTTAGTAAAACAATTTGCTGGTTCTGGTTCTGATTACGGTTCTGCCATTAAAGCAGATACAATGAATAATGTCTTTATTTCTGGATCGTATAGCGGGAGTATATCATTGGAGGATTCAAAATCGAATACAAGTGCTGGAACAAATGATATTTTTATCTATAAATCTTTACTATTCAAAGAAAGCGATGTATATTTTTATGAAATTCAATCGTCTATTACCGAAAACTCCTTAAATATTCAAGTATATCCGAATCCTGTTTCGGATAATTTACACGTAACTTTTGACCAATTACTTGAGAGTGGTTCATTATCTATTACAACATTAACTGGTCAAACGATTCAAACGAAACAATTATCACAAGGCCAAACTTTTGAAATTTTAAATACTAACGAATTAATACCAGGAATCTATTTTGTTCAATTAACTTCTGGAACTAATAGTTATACCTATAAAATACACAAAATATAATTTTATATCACATAAAAAAACCAGAGTTTTCACTCTGGTTTTTTTATGTGATATTGTATCGTTCTACCCTAAAAATGGATATCTATAATCATTTGCAGGAATAAATGTTTCTTTGATTGTTCGTGCAGAAACCCATCGTAATAAATTTAATGGTGCACCTGCTTTATCATTTGTACCAGAACCTCTAGCACCTCCAAAAGGTTGTTGACCTACAACAGCTCCGGTTGGCTTATCATTCACATAAAAATTTCCAGCACTATTCTCTAAAGCAATTAACGCTTTCTGTATTGCATATCGGTCATTTGCAATTATCGAACCTGTTAAAGCATATTCAGAAGTAGTATCAACAATTTTTAAAGTTTCTTCATATGCATCTTGATTGTAAACAAAAATTGTCAATACTGGGCCGAAAATTTCTTCCACCATCGATTTGAATTTCGGATTTGTGGTAACAATCACCGTTGGCTCGATAAAATACCCTACTGATTTATCGTATTTACCGCCGGCTATGATTTCTGCATCTGCAGCTTGTTTTGCAAAATCAATATAACTTGCAATTTTATCAAAAGAACGTTCACTAATAACTGCATTAACAAAATTAGACGTATCTGCTGGTGTCCCCATTTTTATAGAACCTAATTGCTCAACTAATATTTGTTTTACATCTCCCCATAAATTGGATGGAACATAAGCCCTAGAAGCGGCAGAGCATTTTTGACCTTGAAATTCAAAAGCACCTCTCGTCAATGCTGTAGCTACCTCCTTAGCATTCGCAGATTTATGTACCATCACAAAATCTTTTCCACCAGTTTCTCCAACTATTCGAGGATAACTTCTATAATTTTCAATATTGTTAGCAATTGTTTTCCATAAACTTCTAAACACTGCTGTAGATCCAGTAAAATGAATTCCAGCAAAATCTTTGTGTTTAAAAATAACATCGCCCGCAATTTCACCACTCACAGTAACCATATTGATAACACCATCTGGTAATCCTGCAGCTTGAAACAATTCCATTATAACTTGCGCTGAATAAATTTGTGTCTCTGCTGGTTTCCAAACAACAACATTCCCCATCATCGCCGGTGCAGCTGATAAATTCGCTGCAATCGATGTAAAATTAAATGGAGTTAATGCAAAAACAAATCCCTCTAAAGGTCTATATTGTAAACGATTCCACATTCCAGGTAAAGATTCTGGTTGTTCACGGTATATTTCCGACATGTATTGTACATTGAATCGGAAAAAATCAATCAATTCACATGCTGCATCAATTTCTGCTTGAAAAACATTCTTAGATTGTGCCAACATAGTTGCTGCATTCAGTTTAGCTCTAAATGGACCCGCTAATAAATCTGCTGCTCTCAAAAATACAGCTGCTCTTTCTTCCCATGGTAAAGTTGCCCAAGCATCTTTAGCAGACAAAGCCTTTTCTATTGCTTCTTCAACATGTTTTGCTTCACCAGCATTGTAATAACCTAAAACCTTTTTATGGTCGTGGGGAGAAGTTAAATTCTTTTTATTGGAAGTATATATCTTTTCAGAACCTATATACATCGGTATATCTATCGGTTCTTGTTGATACATTTTATCATACATCGCTAATAATTCTGTTCTTTCAGGAGAATTAGCAGCATAGGATTTAACAGGTTCGTTAATCGCTACAGGTACTTTTGATATTGCATTTGCCATAATCTATTTTTTTTCAAATTTAATGAATGTTTATCAACTTACAAGTTGTGGTTACGCTTTCTTAATTCAATAAGTTTGGGTACAGTAATTGAAAAGTAGGTATTTTCACTTTCAGAATTTCAGAGGTTACTAAGTTCTGAAAAATGTAATTCCCTTCCATTTTACCTAATGTACTTTGAAGATCACAGGAACTCGAATATGAAAACGTGTCTCCTGGCTCAATGATAGGTTGTTCACCTATTACTCCTTCACCTCTTACGATTCTAGGAAAATCCAAGGAATCAAAAATAAACCACTCTCGTTTAAGTAATTGCACACTAAAATTACTTTTATTCGTAATTGAAATGGTATATTGATATATATATTTGTTTTCCACAATAGTAGAAAAACGTTCGCTAAATCTAGATTCAACACTTACTTTGATTCCATTTGTAATTTCGACTGACATAAATTCCTGATTTTATTAATCAATATTTAATTCTATTTCAATACCACATTTAAAGTGTCCTAACGGACATGCTTTATGTCCATGAATCCCACAAGGTCTACAATTTAAACCTACTACTTCAACAACCTTAGCGTCTTCACTAAGCGGACCAAAACCAAATCCTAAAATTGTAGAACAAAAAAATACAGTAACTGGCGCATTCATTGCCGAACACATATGTAATGGTCCAGAATCATTTACAAAATTACGATTTGCAGTTTTCATTAAAGCAGCAGATTCTAAAAAACTAAATTTACCAGCAAAATTTTCTACAGATTTGATATTTGATTGTTGAATAATTAATTCGCATAACGAAAAATCACTTGGACCACCCAACAAATAAACTTTACCTTTTTCAGAAAGTATTTTGACTAATTCAACCCATTTTTGAACCGGTAACATTTTTGTGAACCAAACAGACGATGGCGCTAAACAAAAATAAACCTCATTTGTATACTCTTTCACTTTTTCAAAATCTAGAGGAGAAGGATAAAGAAGAGGACGAATAAAATGAGTCTTACCGATATGTGAGATGCACTCCAAATTTCGATTTACTTCATGTTTTTCTATGTTCAATGAATGCTCAATCTTCCTTGAATAAAAGAAAGACAACGGATTAGATTTGAATCCAGTTGTTTCATTTGCAGCACCTAAACAGGTTAAAATTCCAGAACTTAAATAACGGTGTAAATTAATTATTTCATCGTATTTGTTTCCTCTTATCAATTTTAATAATCGTATCAGTTCGGATATTTTATTTTTTTTCTTATCAAGTACATAAACAGAATTTACTGTGGGATTATTCAAAAGCAAACTTTCATTTCCTTTACGGACTAATACATCTATCTTACTATTTGGACACAATCTATATATTTCAGCTATTACTGGAGTAGCTAAAATAACATCCCCAATAAATGCTGTTTGTATAATAAGAATTTTTTTCATCAAATAAAAAACTAAAAAAGGGCTACATCGATGTAACCCTTTTCACAAAATTAATTAATATATCAAGAATTAAAATTCATATCCTCCTTTTTCAAGGATTGAATTTGCAATTATTTGTCTTGCTTCTTTTGAATTAAAAGGTTCTAATTTCGTAAATCTTCTTACCCCCATCAATGTCATACGTAATTCATCCCCTTCCATAAAAGCGTTTAATGCATCTTTTGCAGATTTAGCAATTTTATCGGCAGCATCATAAAAGTACGTTTTCACAATCGCTAATTGTACCAAAGAATTTTCTTCACCTTTATTTTGAATAATTTTATCTACTCTTAATAGGGCTGATTCCGCTTGATAGGTAAGAATTAACATATCCGCAATATTCATTAGAATTTCTTGTTCTTTTCCTAATGAAGTTGCCAACTTTTGAACAGCTGCACCGGCAACTAATAGTATTGTTTTCTTCAAACCTTCTAACAACGCGTATTGTTGTGACAAGACTGTCACTTCTGTATCTTCAAAATCAGGAATGCTCATTAACTCACCAGCAACTTTTGTAGCAGCACCTAACAAATCTAATTCGCCTTTCAACCCTTTTTTCAATATCATGTCTACTGAAAGCATACGATTTATTTCATTCGTACCTTCGAATATTCTATTAATTCTTGAATCTCTATAAGATCTTTCTACAGCGGATTCAGAAGAATATCCCATACCTCCATATATCTGTACTGCTTCATCTGCTACAAAATCTAAACATTCAGATGCAGCAACCTTTAAAATAGCACATTCAGCAGCAAACTCTTCGATACCTTTCAAAGTTGCTTGCCCTTTCGTCATCCCCCCTTCAATCAAATGATTGATTGCATCTTCAATATTTTGTCCTGCTCTGTATGTTGCGGACTCTAAAACAAAAGTACGTATTACTTGTTCTGCAACTTTATGTTTAATTGCTCCATATTTTGCTAAAGATCTTCCAAATTGTTCACGTGCATTCGCATACACAACCGTATCGGAGATTGTTTCTTTAGAACCACCCAAAACGCCTGCAGATAATTTAATACGCCCAATATTTAGAATATTAATAGCAATTTTAAACCCATTTTCACGCGTAGAAAGCATGTTTTCCACTGGAACTTTTACGTTATTAAAGAAGATTTGACGGGTTGACGAACCTTTGATTCCCATTTTTTTCTCTTCTGGATTTAGTGAAATACCTTCACTTTTTGCCTCCACTAAAAAAGCAGTCAAATTTGCGTCGTTATCAATTTTTGCAAAAACAGTAAATAAATCTGCAAAACCACCATTGGTAATCCACATTTTCTGACCGTTTAATACATAATGACTACCATCTTCCGATAGGACAGCTTTTGTTTTTCCTGAGTTGGCATCAGATCCAGCAGAAGGTTCTGTAAGACAATAAGCTGCTTTCCATTCACCTGATGCTAATAAAGGAGAATACTTTGTTTTTTGTTCTTGGGTACCATAATATAAAAGTGGTAATGATCCAATTCCTGTATGCGCGCCGTAAGCAACCGAAAAAGAATGCCCTTTTCCTAAATATTCCGTAGCAAGTAACGAAGTTTTAAAATCTACCCCCATCCCTCCAAATTCTTCTGGAACCGAAAGACCTAACAAACCGAGTTCCCCTGCTTTATCTAACAAAACTTGCATTAGACCAGGTTCCATTGCATCGATACGATCGAGTATGGGAGTAACTTCATGTGCGATAAAATCATTACACATTTCCGCAATCATCAACTGCTCTTCCTCCCATTCTTCTGGTGTAAAAATAGCGGAAGGTAAGGTTTTAGCTATTAAAAATTCCCCTCCTTTTATTGCTTTATTTGTATCTATCATGACGTTTAATTTTATCTAATATAACGATTAATTTTGTTTATTTTATTTGATATAATTAATTTTTAAGGAATTTATATTGATTATTTAGTCCGTTTCTTTGCACATACAAATAATAAACTCCTTTCTCCAGTTGATGTAAATCAATCGAAAAAATTGTATTCAAATTTCGAATAAAATCAACTTGCTTACAAATTTTCCCAGACAAGTCAACTACCGCTATTTTATTAATATCTACTAAAGTTTCTATATTTAAAATATCCTCTACTGGATTCGGGTAAAAAGTAATAAATTCTAACTCTTCCTCCTCTATCGCTAGGGTACTACCAACATATATTTGCGTAGATTTTTTACACCCATTTGTATCAGACACTACCACAACATAGGAAGAATCCCCGATCAATTCCGTTCTATTTTTCGTATAAATAGTATCCCCCCAATAATAAGAATAAGGCGAATTACCACCCGAAACAAATAAAGAAATTATACCTTTCGCTTTCACAGACTCATCTTTAACTAAATAATCAATCGTTAAAGAATCAGGATTACTGAGAGTCACCTTTAAGGAGTCCTCACAATTATTACCATCTACCACTTTAACTGTATACAGCCCAGATTTTGCATTATCAATAAAAACTTGATTACTAGTAACTCCATTCCATTTCACTTTCGTAATAATACCTGGATTATCAGTTGTTATTGAAATATATCCACTTGATTGGTTGTAACATAACGGATTTCTTAGGCTATCTATTTCGATGATTGGCTTGGAAAAAGGGTTTAAAGAAATGTTTATCGAATCAAAGACACAATTATGATAATCCGTCACTTTAACAGAATATAGTCCTACTGGAAGTTTAGAAATAACAGAATCCGTTTCACCTGTATTCCATAAATAAGTTACAGGAAACGTTGCTTGTACAGGTGTAACTTTCAATTCACCAGTAGCGAACTGACATTTGGTATTAATTTTATCAATTTTTGTAGATAAATTACAAAATGGAGAGGTAAAAGCCTGAATTATTGGGACTGATTTTTTTGTGCCAGAAAAATAAGAGTCTAATGTTTGAAAAGAGACTTGTCCAATACGCATAAACACAGTGTTTTTTTGATAAAAATTATCGCATAACTTTATCCCCATCGAACCACCACCATTCGTTTTTTGAATTGCTACTAAATATTCACCTGTATCTATTAAAACCTTGTCCGATAAATTACTTTTCACTTTTAAAAACTTCGTGTTTACTCCATTAGAAAGGGTAAAGACATCACTTTTTCCTATTTCCACAAGTGATACTTTTCCATCGATAACAGGAAAAATAAAGGCTTGTACACTTGTTCCATTTGTAGCACTACCCGATTCAAAATAAATTGAATCTATAAAACTCTTTTTATTAAACGAAAATAAATTCCCGATGGTAATAGTATTTGCACTCGATAAATCAAATGTTGAATTAACGGATGCATTATCTCTTGCATAACAACCCTGTGAAATGTATATTGGAATATTTAATGAATCATTTCGAATCACTGTATCTTTAGATGTTTTCACCCAATGTTTAATAATATAGGTAGTATTTTTTTTTGTTGGTAAGAATTTACCTAATAAGAATGAAACTGTATCCTTTAATTTTAAGTTTTGATATATTTCTGTTGCATTAAATAGAATTTTTTTTGGGAATCCTTGCTCTATAATTTGTACGTTTAATTGAACGGTATCCAGTACAAGTGTTCCTTCATTATGAAATATAAATCGCAATGGTATCGAATCTACTTGTGCAATCGGAATAATTGAATATTTTGCAGCATCGACGTAGTCCAGACTAACATCTTTCCAAGGCACTTGTTTTTTTAATTCTACATTGTCAATTGCTAAACCATCTCTCACCAAATCATTATCATTATATAAAAATGAGATTAAGACATTGGCAACACCAATATATTTAGATAAATTAACTGAATTTGATCTCCATTTAGATTCGTCTGCAATTAAATCAAATTCTTTAATCCAAGTGCTTCCTCCATTAATACTTACCTCGATTGCAGCTTGAGAACCTAGTTTACCCGTGAAAAAATGATCAAAATTAAGGATTAAACTACCTGAATAATTTGGAATATTCAATACCGGAAGTATTAATCGGTCTTTTGATTTATTACAATAGCCTATTCCTTTTTCATAACTACACCTAACATCATTGGTCATGACAAATTTGGTGTGATTTGGAACTTTCCATAGTGATGTTTGATTCAGTAAATAATTGGCAAGGCTGCTATCTCCAACTGTATAAATACCATCTAATGAACTACCTGTTTCTTGCCAATTCAAAGGTAGTTTTGTAGTATTAGAAATTACTCCTTCAAAATTTTCAGAAAACAAAACTTGTGCATTTATGAAAGACATAAACACGGAACTAAAAATCAGAAATAAACACCTAGCAATCAAACAACAAATATTAATTTTTTTAATCTTTTCAAAGATAAAAAGAATACATTGAAAACTTAAATTATTAGGTATAAAAAAAGCCGACTCTCGTCGGCTTTCTCCAATCAATAATAACTAATTATTATTCTTTGATGATTTTTTGTGTGAATGTACCTTCAGCAACTTTGATGTTTACAAAATAAACACCTGCATTTAAAGCAGAAGTATTGAAAGTTACATTAGCAAATTGGTTTGCAACCTTTGTATCAATAACTTGACCTGAAACATTTACTAATTCAATTGTAGCATTTGAGTTTGCGTTAAATTTAACGTTTAATTCATTTGCAGTTGGGTTAGGGAAAATAGCTAAACTAGAAATTGCTAAATCTTGAATTGAAAGAGCATATTCACCAACAGTCACATTAGCACTAGCAGATGCACATCCATTAGCATCAGTAGCAACAACTGAATAATCTCCTTTAGCAACATTAATATCAGCAGTAGTTGCTGTATTACTCCATAAGTAAGTGTAAGGTGAAAAACCTCCTGCAACTGTTGCACTTGCTTTACCATTTGACTGACTATAAGTAGCTTTTACAGAAGAAGTAGTAGCAGAAACTGTTGAACTAATTAAGAAATCAACCCCTGGAGAATTCGCACCTTTAGACCAAGCAAAAAATCTATCATACATTCTTAAAGTATCATTTTTGTCAGTAGCTGCATATGTAAAAGTATATTTATTTACATCATTATCAACATCGATAGTATCACCAGAAACTAATGAATTTGTACTAAAAATACGAGAGTATAAAATACCATCAGTACCTTTTTTATTCAAAAACTTAGCAGCAAATGCATAGTAATTAAACATAGGATTTTTAGAATAATCATTTGGTGTAACAGTAATTTCTACAGTCTTAGAAGTAGCTAAACATTTATTACTAATCGTAGCAGATCTTTCCAATGTATATTCAACAATTGGTGAAAAATCAATATCAGTATCTTCCATTCTGTAAATAGGTCTTTGATTAGCATCTACACCAGTTTGAGTATAATACATACCTTCTTGAGTAATACTTGGATTTTGATTAAAATCTGGTTCAATACCAGACGCTGATTTTACAGTAGGAAACTTAGTATAAATAACATAAGCATCACTTTTGTTATCTGCCAAATATCTTAAGGCATCACCTGCAACTGCAAAATTAGCACCTAGTTTAGCTTGAGGCTTAATTAAATATTTATTTAGACCTACACGCTTAATAATTGTAGTTCCAGCGTCTAAAAAATCACCTTTAACCACTTGACCTCCAAAGAAATACGAATGCGAATAATTACCTTCCTTTTTCCAAGTAGTAACACTTAAAGTATCAGCGTCAGCTGTTCCTTTAATTACAGTAGCAACTGTTGATTCAAAAGCTTTACCATAAATACCTCCAACTTGTAATACAAATTTAGTTTTAACTTCAGCTGGTTCAAATTGGTATAACAAAGTATCATCTACAACATTTACTGCAGCATCAAAAATAACTCTACCAGTAACCCAAGCACCAGTCTTAGTAGGTGTAACTGTTTTAGAAGCTAATTTTTGCAATTTACCATCTCTTACAGCATATACCTTAACATCAAATGAATTAGGATTAATTGCTACATATGGAAATTTCAAACCTTTCAATGTAAATTTCGCGTTATTTACAACCATTTGAGTATAAGTAGTAAACTCTAAATCTGTAGTATCTAAATTATTTGCATTTGCAACTGATAAATCAGTAGCATCATTATAAAAATAATTTTGAACTGTTTTAGTTCTTCTAAATGGAGAAGCATAATAATATTTTTCTTGCAACATACCTACAGTATCAACAACTAAAACACCACCTCTTTTGTTACTTTTTACTCCCTCGAAAGTACTTCTTTCAGCAGAAGTATAGTATTCAATTGTTTTCAAGGAATTATCAGAGTCTTTAACTCTTAATGCATTCTTTTTTTGTGCATTCACACTCAACGCCGTAGCGAAAACTGCAAATGATAATAGTAATTTTTTCTTCATAGATAAAATTTTAAATTAATACTAGAAACAAAAATACAAGAAAAAGTCTATGAATTAATATTTCACACTTGTTTTTATCCACAATTAGTTATAAAAAATTAAATTTTTGAAACATAAAAAAAGGTCACTTTTTTCAAGTAACCTTTTTCATTTTTTAACTTATTTTATTCTCTAAATCTATAGCATCTCAATAACACCTGCCGCACCTTGACCTGTACCCACACACATCGTTACGATACCATATTTTTGTTTTCTTCGTTTCAATTCTGACAACATTTGAACCGTTAACTTTGCACCTGAACAACCAAGTGGATGACCTAAGGCCAAGGCGCCCCCATTTACATTGACAATTTCGGTATTTAATTTTAATTCTTCTATTACCGCTAACGACTGACTAGCAAAAGCTTCGTTCAACTCTATTAAACTAATATCATTCATTGTTATGCCTGCTTGCGCAATTGCTTTTGGTATTGCTCCAACTGGTCCCATCCCCATAATTCTTGGTTCTAAACCTACTACAGAATAACTTGCTAATCGCGCGATTGGTTCAATATTCAGTTCTTTCACCATACGTTCTGACATTACAAGTACGAATGCAGCACCATCTGAAGTTTGCGAGGAATTTCCAGCTGTAATTGAACCACCATTTGCAAAAACAGGTTTTAATGCACCAAGTCCTTCAACTGTACTTTTTCGTGGGCCTTCATCGGTATCTACGACATAGGATTTAACTTGACGTTTTTCGTTTTTATCCAAAAAAATATGCTCCACGGTAATTGGTACTATTTCTTCTTTAAACTTCCCTTCTGCAATCGCCTTTAGGGCTTTTTCATGTGAATGAACCGCAAAAGTATCTTGCGCTTCTCTAGATATTTTAAATTGATTAGCTACCGCTTCCGCCGTTAATCCCATCCCCCAATACCATTCCGGATGTTCTTTTGCTACTTTGGAACCAGGAACAATTCTCCATCCTCCCATTGCCATAATCGACATAGACTCAGCTCCACCTGCGATAATACAGTCAGCCATTCCTGCTTCGATTTTTGCTCTTGCCATCGCAATTGTTTCTAACCCTGAAGAACAATATCTGTTTACAGTAATTCCAGGAACTTTCACGGAATCAAAGCCCATCAAAGAAATCATTCTCCCCATATTTAACCCTTGTTCCGCTTCTGGAGTTGCGTTACCAACAATCACATCATCTACACGATCTGGATCTAATTGAGGAAACTGACTCATTAAATGTCGAATTACCTCTGCACCTAATTCATCCGGTCTAGAAAAGCGAAAACCACCTTTACCAGCTTTTCCTATTGCAGTTCTGTAACCTGCTACTATGTATGAGTTTTGTTTCATTGTTATATTTTTTTTAGATTAAAGACGAAAAGAACAAAGATTAAAGACTTGGCTTTCCTTTATTTTTTTGACTTAGTTAATTTTTATTAAGGATTTTTTAAATCCTGAAATCATTTTCTGTATTTCTACTATTTTCTGTAAACAATGAGAAGTATCTAATTCAAATAAATCAGAAATTAATATTAATTGCGTTTCTAATTCGAATGAAGATGAAATTGCGATATTAAAAAAATGAACAAACTCTTTTTCACTGGTCCTACCTGAACCTTCAGCAATGTTAGATGGAATAGAAACGGCTGATCGATTAACTTGAGAAATTAATCCAAATTTTTCATTCGATGGAAGATTTTGAGTAGTTAGATAAACAATTTTAACTAAACTCATTGAGTCTTTCCATATTTTCAATTCTCTAAAATTATGCTTCACGTATGTCTTTTTTCTTTTGTCTACACTTCTTTTGTCTAATTACGTAAAATTTTTCCCTGTTTCAAAATACTTTGTAAGCGTTCTAATGTTTTCTTTTCCATACATAGTTGAAGAAATGCTTTTCTTTCCAAATCCAAAACATATTGTTCGGAAACTAATGTGTTTTCAGATAAATCACCACCTGCTAATACATACCCAAGTTTTTCTGAAATCACTTGATCATGTTTAGACATATAATTTCCAGATAACATAGAATGAGCACCAACATAGACAATACCTAAAGCTTCTTTTCCAAGGACTGTAATATTTTTTGCTCTTTTTGGTGCAATATAACCAGCATCCGCCAATTCTAAACACGCATGTTTAGCACGTAACAACTGATGATCTCTACTTACAACTACTTCGTCTACACCAACACGTAGATACCCAAGATCAAATGCTTCATAAGCCGATGTAGAAACTTTCGCTTGTCCAATTGTTAGAAATTTATCTCTAAATCTATTGATTTTTATATCACCATCTTTTAATTCATCTGAAAGTCGTTTAGCAAACTCTTTCGTACCACCGCCACCAGGAATTAAACCAACGCCAAATTCGACTAATCCCATATATAACTCAGCGTGCGCAACTACTTTGTCCGCATGCATCGACATTTCACAACTTCCACCTAAAGCCATATTATGGGGTGCTACAATAACTGGAACATTACAATAACGTATACGCATCATCACATCTTGAAAAGCCTTTATTGCAAAATTTAACTCATCGTATTCTTGCTCGATTGCCATCATAAAAATCATTCCGACATTTGCACCTGCAGAAAAATTTTGACCATTGTTATAAATCACTAAACCACGGTATTCTTTTTCGGCTAAATCAATTGCTTTATGAAGTCCTTGCACTACCCCGCCACCAATGGTATTCATTTTTGTATGAAACTCAACATTCAAAATACCCTCTCCGATATCTATAATCGAAACATCCGAATTTTTCCATACGGTATGTGACTCTCTTAATGAATCCAAAATAATCAAATCTTCCGTTCCAGGTATAATCTGATTTTCTTTATCTATCTGATTATAAAAATATTTTTTTCCTTCACATTGCGTATAAAATGTTTTTTGACCAGTTTTAACAAAATCCAAAACCCATGGGGCTACTTTACAACCAGCATCCTCAATCAATTTCAAACCTGCTTCTAAACCTATTGCATCCCAAGTCTCAAAAGGACCTAATTCCCAACCGAATCCTGCTTTTAATGCATCATCAATTTTATACAACTGATCTGAAATTTCAGGAATACGATTTGAAACATAAGCAAATAAACCTCCAAATAATTTTCTATAGAATTCTCCCGCTTTATCCTTCGCTGAAGCAAGAACTTTGGTTCTTTGTTTTAAGTCATCTATCGATTTAACTGCTTCTAATGAACTAAATTTTGCTTTAATTGCAGAACGATATTCCATGGAATTAAGGTCTAATGTGAAAATTTCACTTTTACCTTCTGCATTCGTCCCTTTTTTATAGAATCCTTGTTTTGACTTTGAACCTAACCAATTGTTTTCAACCATGGTCGATACATATTTAGGTAGATCAAATTTTTTATTTTCTTCGTCTTGTATACAGTTATCTCTCAAACCATTTGCAACGTGTACTAGGGTGTCTAAACCTACAACATCACAGGTACGGAATGTCGCAGATTTAGGTCGACCTAAAACAGGACCTGTCAATTTATCTACCTCTTCCACCGTTAAATCCATTTCACCAACTAAATGAAACAAAGACATAATCGAATAAACCCCTACACGATTCGCAATGAAAGCAGGAGTATCTTTACACAATACCGTCTTTTTCCCTAGAAAACGACTTCCAAAATCCATTAAAAAAGCGACAATTTCACTTTTTGTTTGAGATGTCGGAATAATCTCTAACAATTGCAAATATCGTGGAGGATTGAAAAAATGCGTCCCGCAAAAATGTTGTTGAAAGTCTTCAGTTCTACCTTCCAACATTAAGTGTATAGGAATCCCTGAAGTATTAGAAGAAATAATAGTACCCGGTTTTCTGAATTTTTCTACTTGTTCAAATATTTGTTTTTTAATATCTAAACGTTCAATAACAACTTCAATAATCCAATCACAATCTGAAATTAATGGCATATTGTCCGTGAAATTTCCAGTAACTATTCTAGAAATAAAACGTTTTGAATAAATTGGAGAAGGATTTGTTTTTAATGCAAATTGAAGCGCATCATTTACAATTCGATTTTTAAAAGAAGCGGATTCAATTGTCAATCCAGCAGTTACTTCTTTATCATTTAATTCTTTTGGCTGAATATCTAACAATACTACTTCACACCCAATATTTGCAAAATGACAAGCAATTCTTGACCCCATCACACCGGAACCAAGGATGGCAACTTTTCTAATATTTCTATTCATTTTTCTACAATTTCAATATAAACAGGGTTGAAATAGATTCTTACAATCCTTATTCAACCCAATATTTAAATATAGAAATAATATTTAAAGTCTACCACAATTCTTTGGATATTCTAACAGTACCTTTGAAATGGGCTACAATTGTTTTATTTTGATTTTCAATTTCCACCATATAAACAGCAGATGAATTTCCTTTGTAAACCAATTTAGAAGTCGCAACCAACTGATCACCAGCATAAACTTTTGTAAAATGCGAAATACTTGTTTCAACACTTACGGCTTTATAGCCATAGGAATTAGAAACAAATGCAAGACAGGTATCTGCTAGTGCATAACAAATACCACCATGTGCAATTTTAAATCCATTTGTATGAATTTCTTGTACCTCTAGTGTTAGGACTACTTCTTCTAGATTCACTTTTAGAATCTTAATCCCTAACCATGTGCTAAAATCGTCGCACGCTAACATCTGTGCAACAATACTCGCTGGTGATTTCATTCGGAAACGATTGCTCTAGACAACAAGGTAATTAATGCAGTTGCAACAATAAATAATTGTGTCGCAGTATCGTCATCTAAAGATGTCCCATCTTCATCCTCCTCACTAATTTCTATCGCAATAAATTGATTTAAATCTGGTTGATCACAGAAATCTTCCAGAATTGCTTCGTCATCTTCTTCAAAAAACTGATCTAACATTTCGTGAAAAGGTCCTTCAAAAGCATCTAAATCTTCTTCTTCAATTTGACGACATTTAACTCCTTGTTGTGCAAAAGTTTCGTTTAACAAACAGAAATAATAAATAACCAATCCTTGTAGTTGTTCATTTTCATATTCTTGTGCTGCTGACAAAGCATACCCAATTAATACTGGTTGTTCTTCCGCATATTTTTCCGCAATTGCATCTAATGCATCATCATCTAAATTATCAATAATTTCGATTGCTTTACCAATACTTGTATGTGTAATATGGATTGTATTCATCTTTATTTCATTAAAAAGCCATCTTTCGATGGCTCAAATTATTATCTATTTAACATTACTGGCATTACCAGCATAAGTATATCTTCATTTTCATTATCCTTGTTTGCAGGTACAAGTAATCCTGCCCTACTCGGTACGCTCATTTGGATTTTAATTTCGGAGGATTCCATATTGGAAAGCATCTCCATTAAAAAACGTGCGTTAAATCCAATCTCCATATCATCACCGTCAAAAGAACACGTTAATCGTTCTTTTGATTCATTATTAAAATCTAAATCTTCCGCTGAAATAGATAATTCCGAACCGGCAATATGTAATTTTATTTGATGTGTTGATTTATTTGCGAAAATAGAAACACGTTTGATAGAACTTAAAAATTGTGCTCTATCTACCGTTAAAACGTTTGGATTTTCTTTCGGAATAACCGCTTCATAATTTGGGTATTTACCATCTACTAAACGACACATTAAAATAATGTCACCAAACGTAAATACAGCATTAGAATCATTAAATTCTACCAATACTTCTCCCTCATTCCCTACGTTTGCTTTTAACAGATTTAATGGTTTTTTAGGCAGAATAAATGCTGCACTTGAAGAAGTTACTATATCCGTACGTTTGTACCTCACTAATTTATGCGCATCAGTAGCGACAAATAAAATCTCTGCTGGTGAAAACTGACAATACACACCACTCATTACAGGTCTTAATTCATCATTACCAGTAGCAAAAATAGTTTTGTTAATTGCTTTAGAAATAATTTCAGCAGATAATTTCACTTGACTTCCACCCTCCATCGCTGGGGATTTTGGATAATCCTCACCATTATAGCCGACCATTTTAGATTTACCATTGTCGTAAGAAATTTCAATCCCAAAATTGGAATTATCCACTAGAAAGGTACAAGGTTGGTCTGGTAGATTTTTAAGAATATCTAACAAAATTTTAGCAGGAATACAAATTTTACCTGAATCTGTCGCTTGTACTTCCAAGGTTGTTTTCATCGTTGTTTCGACATCAGAAGCAGAAACTACTAATTGATTATCTTGAATTTCGAATAAAAAATTATCTAAAATTGGTAGTGAATTATTGGTTGTTAATACACCACTGATGCTTTGTAAATGTTTTAAAAGTACGTTACTTGATACAACAAAATTCATAGTAATATTATTTTATGTGAACAAAGATACATTAAGTTTTTAAAACCTATTCCGGTTTCGTTGCAAAATAAATATGACCCATTAGTAATGGATTAAAAACAAAATATTGACATTTTACCAATTCGCCAGAAGGCAACTCACACCAGAAACGATCTGGGTTGTACGTAACAGAATCACCATAATACCCAAGTGTTTTCACTTCAGAAGGCATTCGATACATTTTGAGTTTAGTACTTTTGCCATTTTGTTCTTTCACACTGATTTTTCCAAATGGCATGGTTCGCTTTAAACTATCCACTTGTTTGGTATTTAACTCAAAATTCGCCAATTCAAAATGCACTTTTCGATAATTAGACAGATATTGTATTGCCATGGAAGTATCTAATTTAACCAAACGTTTTCCATTTTGTTTTACAGAATAATGTGCTTTATTCTTGGTCACAGAAAAACTTCTGGATGGTTCATCATAAAATTTCACATTGACTTCTGCTATTTCCTCTAGACTTAAATTAAAAATATCGGTGCATTTCCATTTGCGTTTATCCGCAAAAAATCTAGGGTCAATAATACCCGAAAGCCCTTTAACTTTCATAATTACTGGTAAATCGCTTTTTTCATCTGGTGTTTCCAATAACATATAGGTACCATAATGATCTTGTGTAGAAAAACCAACATACCAAGTTTTAGTCCATTCTCCATTTTGAAAAATCTCCACCTTGGTGTGCGAAGCCATCATTAATTTCACGATGTTTTGTCTTGAGTTTTCAGGCACGTATCCTTTGAATTGGATGTTCTTGAACGTTTCCAACATCGTAAAAATCGGTTCTTGGGTAACACAAACTCCATCTTCATCTGACCATAAACCATCCTTTTTAACCAGTGATATTTTCATACCATTTGGTTCTGTAACAATGATTTTATTAATTGTTGTCGTATCTTTTATAGAAAATTCCAATAATTCCGTATCTGATTTACCACGATTTCTCACCAAATTTGTAGCAAAAAAACCTAGAACACCAATTACCACTAAACCTATAACTATACCTATATTTTTATTTCTCATTTCTAATATATTTTCGTTTACGGATAAAATAAATCAAAGTAGCAAATGTAATTACGATTACACTCGGAAAAAACATATTTACAAATTTGTAATAACCAGCTTCCAATTTAACCTTCTCCTTATCAATAGCATGAATATCGATTTGTTTACTTCTTAAATCTAAAACAGAGTTATCGCCCATCATGTAATCAACCAGGTTTTGAAAAAATTCTTGATTACCATAAATTAGTGGCTGCATATTTAAACTTGCCATCGTTTCATCCATTTTCAATTCATTAAATGAACGTGCTTTATATAAATATCCTCCAGATTTATTTGGCATTGAATCGTATTTATTTTCAATAAATCGTCCATTTGCGACAACCAAAACCTTGCCTTCTTTCGTACTTTTCTCTTTGAATCCAGATTCTGGGTTATTTGCAAACGCACCTATAATTCTATTTTTAAAATGTGAATCAAAATATCCTTCTACTAATCCACCTAAACAAATTTTATTCACCTCATCCGTAGGATCAGCGACAAATTGCGGATTATTCCAAGCATCTTTATGCATGACAATACTAATAATTGGTGCTAAACCAGTCATTAAAGCATTGGAAGAAGAAGTTAAAATTGGATTTTTTACCGTTTTACCATTGCCAACAAATTGAATTTGAGATGCATATTTTAACAAAACAGGTTCAATATTTCGAGAAATTGGATGCGAAGTTGATGAGGCTCGGATAGCAAAAAACCAAGGAATTAACTGTTGTTTTGCAGTTGGAATATGTTTTGGAGCACATTCTTTATCAAACACTAAATTATCGTTAATTTTTATACCGTAATCAAACAACATACGATCTAATTCGAGTGAATATCGCATAGTATGTGTAAATCCATTTCGATTCAAGGAATCTTCTGGCACAAATAATTTGTCAATAAAACAAATTAAACGTCCTCCGTTCATCAAAAACTGATCAATAATATATTTATCTTTTTCAGAAAACGGCTTTGTAGGCCTTGCAATTACCAATCCATCCACCCCTTTAAGTGCATCTATGGAATCATTTAAAGAAATATCCTCCACCGAATAATAAGGAGAAACTAATGTTCTAACTCGTTGTGTTTGAATAAACGACAATTCTCCATGGCCTTGTAGAAAAGCTAAGCGAGGTTTTTCAGTTTGTGTTGCTCGTCGAATTGAACTCAACAACATATATTCCAAATTATTAATGGAATTTTGAATTTGAGATTCTAATTTTGGATTTAAGGTATAGTATTGGCCTTGAGGTGTCCCAGGCATTAATTGAATATGACTGACGGTACTACCTCCATATTCGATCTCAGCCCCAGGCCAAAGTAACATTTGATTATTCGTCCCATCCTTCATGTACATCAATTCCATCGGCATGATGCCTTTTCCTCGATTATACAAAATTTCATAGAGCGCACGCCGATCTTCTTCCGTACCCTCCATAGGGTCTATGAATTCGTATTCTAAACGACTACCAGCATATTGTTTAAACTCTTTTAATTTATCTTCAATTGCATTTTTATAGCGTTTTAATTCTGCAGGTAAATTTCCATCTAAATAAATCTTCAGTAATAATCGATCGGAGAAATTCTTATCATTCGAAAGATACTCAATCGTACCATCCGAAAGCGAATAACGTTTGTCTTCCGTAGCATCGTAACGAAAATATACAATTCCAGCAATCACATTAATTAATATAATTGCGGTAACAATAATGGTTAGGAATGTCCAATTATAAACAAAACTTTTGGCTTTTTTTTCAGACATTTTGCTTACTTTTTTAATGATTTAATAACTGTCAATGAACCTGCAATAAACAAAAAGATCAAGCTTAGAAAATAAATAATATCACTTGAATCAATAACACCTCTTTGAATGGAATCGTAATGATAACTCATTCCAAAATATTTAATGATAAAATCAAAATCTCCCATTAAATTAAAAGATCCTAGAAGTGTTAATCCATTATAGAATACCCAACAAAGAAACATTGAAAGAATAAAAGCAACAATCTGACTACTTGTTAAGGAGGACGAAAAAATTCCAATGGCAACAAAAGAGGCACCAAGTAACAATAAACCTAAGTAAGAAGTAATCGTTGCACCATCATCTATAACACCAACAGGACTCCCTAAAAAATGCATGGAAATATAAAATACCACCGTTGGAATTAACGCAATTGCTACAAGCGTAACTCCTGCAAAATATTTTGCTAACAGCACATTTAGATCTGAAATTGGTCTCGTAAAAAGTAATTCGATCGTGCCATTTTTTCTCTCTTCCGCTATAGAACGCATGGTAATTGCCGGAATAAGAATTAGAAAAATGGTAGGTGATAAATTAAAAAAAGGAATTAAATCTGATTCTGCACCTTCTAATAAATTGGTCTCATAAGAAATCACCCAATGGAACAAACCAGAAGTAATCAAAAAAATTAATATAAAGACGTAACCAATAACCGAACTTAAGAAACTACGTATTTCTTTTAAATAGAGTGCCTTCATATATTAAAATGATCTAATTGCTCTTACTCTCAAACCTTTATTTGCTTTATTAGAGTTATTTCCTTTCTCACCAGTAGAAAAATCAACTTTCCAAGCCCCTAAAG
Source organism: Flavobacteriia bacterium (assembly GCA_947446925.1). Lineage (GTDB taxonomy): Bacteria > Bacteroidota > Bacteroidia > Flavobacteriales_D > Crocinitomicaceae > CANHVK01. The sequence goes on along the minus strand of CANFHU010000006.1, from coordinate 79,552 downwards.
AATAATTTTGGGTTGAACTCCAATATTCTCCAGAACTCAAACCTCCTAAAGATTGCGAATATAATTCACGGTGCATTAATAAAAGTTCATCTAAAGATGGTAAATACCAATCATCGTATGAATCCACCACCAATTCATCACAAGACTTAGCAGCAAATGGATAAAATGAAGTGCAACCAGCAACAATATCTTTTGTGTTTTGTTTTCCATCGCCAATAGCATCCCCATTTGCACCGTTGATTAATGTTCCATAACACCCCCATTCTTGCGGTTTCAAATCTTTCGGAGCTGCACACAAACCATGACCAAACATATTGATTTTGAACACATATCCACCTTTATACATACTTCCTATTTTATGTTTAGATTTTGCACAACTGGCAAAAAACAACACCAAACTAAAAGCAATTACGTAATTGAGAGTTATTTTCATTTTTATAATTAAAATCCTAATAATTAAACACAAAGATAATCTAGATTGTTGAAAGTTATCAACTATGTAGTAGATTTCATTTTAGACTGTATTAAATAAATCAAGGCGTTGACAAAGAAACAGGTATAATTTTTCCATTCATCCATTTCCATTGTTTTAGCGTAAAATCAACAATGTATTCTGCCATCTCCGGTGCAGTAACGGGCGCTAAATAACCAGGAAACGCTTTCGCTAACATTTCTGTTTGTACCGCACCTAAACACAAACAATTGAATTTCAAACTTGTATTTTTAAACTCTTCTGCTAACATTTCCGTTAAATTGGTCAATGCAGCTTTGGAAGAAGAATAAGTAGATAAACCTGCAAATTTTACGGTTCCTTGAAAAGCACCCATCGAACTTATATTTACCACATGCCCGCCCATTGGTAACATTTTCGGAATAAGAAGCTGTAGTGCAGACATAACCCCTAATACATTTACATTATAACTATCTAAAATTTCTTCTCGTGAAAGTTCTAAAAAAGGCTTATTCACTAAATATCCAGCATTATTTATGACATAATCGACAGTAGAAATGTTCGACAGTATGCTCTGTAATTCTGCAGTTAAATTTTCCGATTGTAAGTCAAAATTATGTACTTGCACATTTTTATATGCTTCCCATTTATTTTCACTTTCGATTTTTCTTGCTAAAGCATGTACCTGAATCGATGGATCTTGCGCTAATAAAGAAACCAGTTCTGCACCTATTCCTTTACTTGCTCCAATTACAATAGCACTACGCATCATAACTAATGGTAACTTTTTCAGAAGCTGGTTGCGCTTGACAAGTTAAAATATAGCCATTTTCAACCTCTTGCTCTGTTAACGAATAATTCATTTTCATCGTTACTTTTCCTTCGATAACTTTTGCTTGACACGCACAACATACACCACCACGACAAGAATATGGAGGATCATATCCTTCTCTGTTTAAAGAATCTATGACAGAAGTGGAATTCTCATCCATTGTAAGTTCAATTTTTTCTTGATCTAAAAAAACAGTTACTTGACTAGTCCCTTTAAAAACCTCCGTTACTTCATCTTGTTTTTCAACCAACAAAACAGGTGTCGTAAATAATTCGTAGTGAATTTTTTCTTTAGACACACCAAATAACTTAAATGTTTCTAATCCACTTTTAATCATTTCTTCAGGACCACATAAGAAATAGGCGTCCGCTTTCAATAAATTCAAATCAGACTTTATTAATTCACTAATCGCTTCTTTATTTAATCGACTATTTGTAGTACCCTCTTTTATTTCTTGTGTTAAAAACAAATGCGTATTTGTGTTTTTCAATGTTTTTAAGTCACTTAAGAACATAGTAGTTGATTCGCTTTTGTTTCCGTAAAAAAGGCGCATGTCACCGATTTGACTTTCCAAATGTTTTGCGATAGATAGCATTGGAGTAATACCACTTCCAGCAGCAAAAGCAACAATAAACGCATCTTTTGTATTCCAATTAAAGTTACCCTCCGGTTTGGAAACAAAAACTTCATCGCCTACTTTCAATTTTTGGTTAGCCCATGTCGAAACTTTACCATTTGGAACTACTTTTATTGCTACAGCCAATGCTTCATGCGGTCCGCTACAAATGGAGTAAGAACGACGTTCTTCTTTTCCTTCCACTGTAATGGAAAGTGTTACATACTGTCCTGGAACAAAAACATACTGCTTACTTAATTCCGTTGGAATATCAAACACTATTTTCACACTGTCTGTAGTTACCTTAACTACTTCTTTTACACGTAATGTATTATATCCCTTAGGAGATTTTACGTCCTCTTTTTTCTTGAATATTTTATCTAAAAATCCCATATTTATTCGTCAAATGAAACAATTAATTTTTCGGATGTAGGATGAGATTGACACGTAAGAATATATCCCGCTTCTACTTCATCCGCTTCTAATGCATAATTTACATCCATTTTTGCAGTACCTTCTACTATTTTCGCTTTGCATGTACAACAAACTCCACCTTTACAAGCAAAAGGTAGATCAGCACCAGCATTCAATGCAGCATCTAAGATATTGATATCGTTAGACTTCAAAGGAATTTCCAATACATCACCATCTACAATTACAGTAACTAATGAACTAATCGCATCTTCTTGTTTCTCCACCTCTTGTTTAACATTAGAATCTCCAGATGTAAACAACTCAAAATGAATTGATTTCTCTTCAATCCCTTTAGAAACAAAAGTATCTCTAACTGCAAAAATCATCTCTTTTGGCCCACAAATAAAAACATCATCAATTGTTTTTACTGGAACAAAAGCATCTATCAAATCGCTACATTTTTGTCCGTCAATTCTTCCTTTTTGAATAGCATTCCCAAGACTTTCACGCGATAATACATGCACCACACGCAATCGATCCATGTATTTATTTTTTAGCGCCTCAATTTCTTCTCTAAAAATAATAGATGCAAACCCTTTATTCCCATAAAAAAAGCTAATATTAGAAGTTTTTGATCCTGCAAGAACAGACTTTATCATGGATAAAACTGGTGTCACACCACTACCAACCGCAAAAAAAACAAAATTCTTATTTTCAATTTCGTGTGGTAAAACAAAACTCCCCATCGGATTCATCACCTCTAGCAAATCTCCTTTTTTTAATTCGTTATTAGCATAATTAGAAAATTTACCAGCATCAATTGCTTTGATTGCAACCTTCCAACTATCTTCATGAGGTGCTGAACATAAGGAGTAAGAACGCCTAACATCCTCTCCGTTTATTATTGCTTTGAGTGTTAAATATTGTCCTGACTTGTACGAAAAAGAGGATTTAAGTTCTTCTGGCACTTCAAAAGAAACAGACACAGCATCTTTTGTTTCTTTTACAATGTCTTTAATTATTAATCGATGAAAACTTGGCTTCATATTCTATTTTTTCGATTTCAAAATTACTAAAAAGTTAAGTATAATTTTAAAATAAATATCCACACTTTGTATACGATGGTAAGATTGGTGATTATTTTAATTTATTCTAGCATATAGATTTTATTTTAGTGCGATTTTATGTAAATTTGTTTACTAAACTTTCCATATGAGCACAAAAAATATTGAGGAATTAGAAAGAGAATTTCAAGCAAAAATCGATGCTGATATCAAAATAGAACCAAACGATTGGATGCCTGAGGGATATCGTAAAACATTAATGCGCCAAATCTCCCAGCATGCACATTCTGAAATTGTAGGGATGTTGCCTGAAGGTAATTGGATTACCCGAGCGCCAAGTTTGAAACGCAAAGCGGTTTTACTTGCCAAAGTGCAAGACGAAGCTGGACATGGTTTATATCTATATTCTGCAGCGGAAACTTTAGGCTTAGATAGAGAAAAAAGCATTGATGATTTACATAGTGGTAAAGCGAAATACTCCTCCATTTTTAATTACCCAACTTTGACATGGGCAGATATGGGAACTATCGGTTGGTTAGTTGATGGTGCTGCTATCATGAATCAGGTGCCGTTATGCCGTTGTTCTTACGGACCTTATGCACGTGCAATGGTTCGTGTTTGTAAAGAAGAATCTTTTCACCAACGCCAAGGTTTCGAAATTGTAAGTTTATTAGCAAACGGAACACCGGAACAAAAACAGATGGCACAAGATTCTTTGAATCGTTTTTGGTGGCCAGCATTAATGATGTTTGGACCTAACGATGACAACTCACCCAACTCAGCACAATCTATAAAATGGAAAATCAAACGTTCCTCAAATGATGAATTACGTCAACAATTTATAGATGTTACAGTTGCTCAAGCAGAAATGGTTGGTTTAACAATTCCAGACAAAGATTTGAAATGGAATGAAGCACGAGGTAGTTATGATTTTGGAACTATTAATTGGGAAGAGTTTAATCAAGTTATTCAAGGAAACGGACCATGCAATAAAGAACGTATTGACGCACGTCGTAATGCAAAAGAAAATGGTGCTTGGGTAAGAGAGGCTGCAAATGCATTCGCTGAAAAAAGAAAGAAAAAAGAATTGACACATTAATACATACACTATGAGTTCAAAAGAATGGCCACTTTGGGAGGTTTTTATTCGAAGTAAACAAGGATTAAGTCACAAACATGTTGGAAGTCTTCGTGCTGCTGATGCACAAATGGCAATTGACAATGCACGTGATGTTTATACACGCAGAAGTGAAGGAATTAGTATTTGGGTAATTGAATCTAAATTAGTTACCGCATCTGATCCAGATGAGTCAGCAGAATTTTTTGAACCATCTGAAAGTAAAATATATAGACATCCAACTTTTTATAATGTTCCCGATGGAATATCTCATATGTAATCCTTATGACAACTCAAGAAGCATTTTATAATTACATCGTTCGCCTTGGAGACGATAGTCTAATTTTAGGGCAACGTATCTCTGAATGGTGTGGTCATGGACCAATTTTAGAAGAAGATATTGCGTTAACAAATATCGCATTAGACTTAATTGGTCAAACTAACAATCTATACGAACTTGCTGTTTCCATTGAAAACAAAGGTAAAAACATAGATCAATTAGCGTTTTTACGTTTAGAAAAAGAATATTCTAACCTATTATTAGTTGAACAACCAAATGTAGATTTTGGCTATACTATTGTGCGTCAATTCTTTTTTGATGTATATCGCAAATTGGTATTCGAGTCACTTTGTAATTCAACGGATGAAAGATTGGCTGGAATTGCAGAAAAATCTTTGAAAGAAACTAAATATCATTTAAAACATTCCTCGGAATGGGTTATTCGCTTAGGAGACGGTACAGAAGAATCACATCGACGTGTGCAAGAAGCAGTGAATACACTTTGGAAATTCACAGATGAACTATTCTACCAAGATGAAGTAGATCAAAACGTAATTGAATTGGGTCTAGGTGTAGACAATTCTATTTTTAAAGCAACTTGGAATACGCATGTAGAGCAAGTATTAACAGAAGCAACATTGACTATTCCTACCAATTCTTGGCAACATACTGGAGGTAGAAAAGGAATTCATACAGAACATTTTGGTTATTTATTATCTGAAATGCAATATATGCAACGCGCTTACCCAAACATGGAATGGTAACAGAAAAAGATATTTGGGAGCAATTAGAACAAATCTCTGATCCTGAGATTCCTGTACTTAGCATTGTTGATTTAGGAATCGTACGAACTGTTTCTATTTCAGATGATTCATGCATTGTAACAATCACTCCAACCTATAGTGGATGTCCAGCAATGAATGTCATTCAAGAGGATATTATCAAATTATTATCTCCAACGGTAAACACCAAGGTTGAAATGACACTTTCTCCTGCTTGGACAACCGACTGGATGAGTGAAAACGGAAGAAACAAATTACGCGAATACGGTATTGCTCCACCAGAACATGAAGTAGATAAAAGTGTACTTTTTGCAAAACCAACTGTTGTTCCTTGTCCGAAATGTAAAAGCAGCCATACAAAAATGATTAGTCAATTTGGAAGTACCGCATGTAAAGCACATTACCAATGTTTGGATTGCTTGGAACCCTTTGATTATTTTAAGTGTTTGAAGTGATTTTAACACAAAGAAAAAAAAAGGTCACTGAGTACACAAAGTTTAATTGAATAACTTGCTTCGCACACAAAGTCGCTTTGCAAAAAAAAAGTTCAAATTAAATCTAAAAAATTGTGCACTTTGTGCATTATCTTTGAGTCCTTTGTGTTAACCAGAAAATAAATACTATGTCTGAATTTCTGCAAACTCCCATTGAATTCCTCAAAGGTGTTGGTCCACAACGTGCAGAAATCCTACGTAAAGAAATTAACATCAAAACTTTTGGCGATTTATTGGATTACTACCCTTTTCGGTATGTCGATCGCTCCTACTACAATAAAGTTTCTGAATTACCACAATCCGAAGGGTTTGTTCAACTAACTGGAAAAATCATTCGAATCGAAGAAGTTGGACTAGGAAAACAACGTCGCTTAAATGTAAAATTTGAGGACAATACAGGTATTATTGACTTGGTATGGTTTCAGGGTATTAAATGGGTGAAACCAACCCTAATATTAAATGCAGTTTATCAAGTTTATGGTAAACCCAAAATATTTGGAAACAATTACAGCATACCTCATCCAGAAATCATTCCTATCCAACAAGCAGACCCGAGAAAAGGATTAAAAGCCATCTATTCTTCCACCGAAAAATTAGCTGTTAAAGGGTTACATTCCAAAGGGATTGAGAAACTAACAAGTGCATTGGTCATACAACTGAATAATCACATTCCAGAGAATCTTTCTCCTGAAATTATTAAAGAACTGCAACTACTCCCAAGAGAAACAGCCATCAAACAAATACATTACCCACAAAACTTAGAACTTGCAGAAGCGGCAAAATACAGACTAAAATTTGAGGAATTATTCTTTTTACAACTTGAATTATTACTCCGTAAACAAATTGCGTTACAAAAAAACAAAGGAAATGTGTTTGCTGAAGTCGGGAGTGTCTTCATGGATTTCTATGAGCATCACCTTCCCTTTCCGTTAACAAATGCGCAAAAAAGAGTAATACGAGAAATTCGCCACGACATCAAAAGTGGTCACCACATGAATCGCTTACTCCAGGGAGATGTTGGATCTGGTAAAACCTTGGTCGCGTTATTATGCATGCTCATGGCAGTCGGAAATGGTTACCAAGCAGCCATCATGGCACCAACTGAAATATTAGCGCAACAACATTTTGAAACCATCTCCGACTTGGTAAAAAACTTACCAATCAAAGTTCAAAAATTGACAGGTTCGGTTAAGAAATCGGCTCGTAAAGTAATTCATCAAGAATTAGAAACCGGTGAAGCGCACATCTTGGTTGGAACACATGCTTTATTAGAAGATAATGTCAAATTCACCAAACTTGGATTGGTTGTCATTGATGAACAACATCGTTTTGGAGTAGCACAACGTTCTCGTTTATGGGCAAAAAGTGAAACACCGCCACATATTTTGGTCATGACAGCAACACCGATTCCACGAACCTTAGCAATGACTGTTTATGGTGATTTGGATGTTTCGGTGATCGATGAATTACCACCTGGAAGAAAACCAATTACGACCGAACACCGTTTTGAAGGGGATCGTTCGCGCATCTTTGGGTTCATGCGAAATGAAATCGCGAAAGGCAGACAGGTGTATATTGTTTTCCCTTTGATCAATGAATCTGAATCCTTGGATTACCACAATTTAATGGAAGGATACGAATCCGTAACCCGTGCATTTCCAAGACCCCAATACCATGTAAGTATCGTTCATGGACAAATGAAACCCGAAGCCAAAGATTTTGAAATGCGTCAATTCATTGAAGGCCATACGCAAATCATGGTCGCTACTACCGTGATCGAAGTAGGTGTCAATGTCCCAAATGCATCCATTATGATTATTGAAAGCGCGGAACGATTTGGTTTGTCCCAATTACATCAATTACGTGGTCGTGTTGGTCGTGGCTCTGAAAAATCCTATTGTATCTTAATGACTAAGGACAAACTTTCCAAAGAAAGTAAAAAACGTATGGCTACGATGGTTCGCACGCAAGATGGTTTTGAAATTGCAGAAGTCGATCTAGAACTACGTGGACCAGGAGATATTATGGGGACACAACAAAGCGGTATCCTCGATTTAAAAATTGCAGATTTGGTTAAAGACAATCATTTGGTGGTTACTGCAAGAGAAAAAGCAAGAGAAATTTTACAGAAAGACCCTAATTTAGAATTACCCGAGAATAAAATTATTCGTCATAAAATCATTTCGATTTTAAAGGAGAAGCCAAATTGGAGTAAGATATCTTAATGAATTGAATCAATACACAAAGTCATGAAAAAAATACTTTTATTATTTTATGGAGTCTACAAGAATTGCTTTTTATTTTCAAAATCCAACGTAGTGGGTTAACAACGTTGTTATTCGGAGTAAAAACCTGACAAAGCATTCGCTTATAGTCAAATAAACACAATAATACGTGAATTATTTATATTGTAATCGAAATTATTTATATATTTACATATAAATTCGATTATGATAGAAAGAAAAAGATATTTAGATAAACTTATTTCGTTTATTGATAAGCCTGTTATTAAAGTCATTACTGGGATTCGTCGATGTGGTAAAAGTACATTGCTCAAACAAATCATACAGTTATTAGAAAACAGAAAAGTTGCTATTGAACAAATCATACATATCAATATGGAGTTGATGGAATTTGATGGCTTAAAAAATTACAAGGATTTATACACCTATATACAAGAAAGACAAACAAATTCTGGTGTTACATACTATGTCTTTATAGATGAAGTACAAGAGGTAGAGGATTGGGAAAAAGCGATCAACTCACTATTAGCAGAAGGAAAAAGTGACATCTATATTTCTGGTTCGAATGCAAAACTTCTTTCTTCTGAATTAGCAACACTACTTTCTGGAAGGTATATAGAATTTAAAATGTATTCTTTAGTTTTCTCAGAATTTTTAGCATTTTACCAGATAAAAAGTCTTAACTATACTATTGAACAGCAATTTAATCGGTTTTTAAAGCTTGGTGGTTTTCCTGGATTGCATCACATGGAATTGGATGATACCGTAATAAGACAATACTTACAATCTATTTATAATAGTGTATTATTAAAAGATATAATAGTCAGGAATAGTATAAGAGATGCTGCGATGTTAGATGTTATTGGGAAATATTTAATAGATAATAGCGGTAAAATTACTAGTGCAAAAAGTATAAGTGATTTTATGAAATCACAGAAAAGAAAAGTTTCAGTTGATACTGTACTAAACTATATACGTTTTAGTTGTGATGCATTATTATTTGAAAAAGTCGAACGTTTTGATTTGAAAGGAAAGCGCTTGTTAGAAACATACGAAAAGTATTATATGTCTGACATCGGATTAAGATTTGCAACATTAGGATATACACCTGAATCCATTTCGGCTCAATTGGAAAATATCGTTTATTTAGAATTGAAATCAAGAGATTACACCATAACAATTGGTAAGTTTGATGATTTGGAAATTGATTTTATTGCTTCTAAAGGAAGTGAAAAATTATACATTCAAGTATGTACGCAACTGAACAATGACAAAGTTATTGAACGTGAATATCGTTCATTAGAAATGGTTAAAGATAGTTTTCCAAAATATGTTTTATCGCTTGATAACGGTTTTGAAACTTCAAGTAATGGAATTAAATGGATGAATCTTATTGATTTTTTATTAGCAGATGTATGGTAAATCTTATTAACCGAAGCCAAACTAAAGAAAGTGAAAAAAGAATGTCAAAGATAGTTAGCACCCAAGATGGTTTTAAAATATCGGAAGTAAATTTAGAACTACGTGGTCCAGGCGACATCATGGGGACACAACAAAGCGGTATCCTCGATTTAAAAATTGCAGATTTGGTTAAAGACAATCATTTGGTAGTTACTGCACGCGAAAAAGCACGAGAAGTATTACAAAAAGACCCCAATTTAGAGTTACCAGAGAATAAAATTATTCGACATAAAATCATTTCGATTTTAAAGGAGAAACCAAATTGGAGTAAGATTTCTTAACATCAGAGTACATGAACAAAATTTATAATTTAATCGACCGAATTACACCGAAGAACTATTGGTTGCAATTGCTCACACTTACCTTTTATACTTTATTTTTATCCATTAGTTTAAACTTAATTCTTTTAGAAGTTGTAGGATTAAAAATTGAATATCCTAAAGATGGGATTATCCAAAAAATTCAAAACAACATTTACCTTTACTTTGCTGTACTTGTGATTCTAGGTCCATTGATTGAAACTGCTATTTTCCAGTGGTTACCAACATTGCTTTTCAACTATTTTAAAACAACAAAAAAGTTGGAAATCTTATTTTGTGCTATTACTGGAATAATATTTGGTCTCGCTCATAGTTATACACTAGGTTATCAAATTGCCATGAGCTTTACAGGAATAATTCTAATTTCTCTTACCATGTATTATTCAGAAAAAGAGAAGAATTACTTCTGGCCAATCTTTTTTATTCATCTTGTAAATAATTCAATCGTGTATTTTCTAAAAGATTCTAATTAGAAACTAATTAGAAAAGTTTCTTGAGAATTATTTTTCAATGACTTAACATCAAACTTAGACTGATCAAAATTCAAAGGTTTTTGAATAATTTGTTCGTTTTTGTATTTATTCAAATTCAGTTCAAATTGTATTACAACCAGAGATGAATTTGAGTTAGTATTTAAAGATAAAACATCAGATATCTTAGGGAAAATTCCGTTTTTCAGTTCAATTTTTCGTTCTAAATTCTGAATTTTAATCCAATTAAAAGCAGGATTAATTTGTTCATTTAGAATCGTGACCTTATTCTTAGAATCATAATCGATTTTGAAAAAATTATTCAGTTTCGTATCGTCGTAATCTTTTAAATTCAGTGTAAAAGATCGATATAAAATACTATCCTTTGAATTTGAAGTCAAAGAAACTTGTAATTTATTATCATCTAATGATTTAACATTAAAAACAAAGGGAGATTCAGTTTTCACTTTAAAATCTATTTGTTGTGTCTTACTCGTAAATCCTGAAAGAATGAATAAAAGTACGAAGGCTGTAATTTTCATGTTATGGAATTTGAAGTACTAACGCTTAAAAAAAGAAATTATTTCAAATTTATACAAATTGTTAATATACTTTTTAGAATAAAGCGGTAAGACTAAAACTTTCTTCCTAAATTTGACTTACAATAATCACTATGGAATATAATACACAACGTTCTCAGATGTTACTTCCAGAATACGGAAGAAACGTACAAAACATGATTTCCCACGCAATGGAAATCGAAAACAAAGAAGAACGCAACAGCGCTGCTCGAGCAATTATTGAAGTAATGGGGCAATTAAACCCGCATTTACGTGACGTGGATGATTATAGACATAAATTGTGGACGCACCTTTTCATCATGTCTAAATTTCAGTTAGATGTAGATTCTCCTTATGAACTACCAAATTTGGAGATATTATATGAAAAACCTCAACAAATTCCATATCCAAACTCTAAAATTCGTTTTGGTCACTACGGTAAATACACCGAAAAGATATTAAGTAAAACAATGGCAGAATCAGATGAGGATGCTAAAATGTATTTAAAAAATACGATGGCTAACTTCATGAAAAAGCAATATTTAGCCTATAACAATGATGCTGTTGAAAATAATGTCATTGCACAACACCTTTCTGAAATTACGAATGGCGGATTAACCTTGGAGAACCCTGAAATTTTGATGCATACCAATCAAATTTTAAAAACAATGGGGATTCAACCAAATAGAAAGAAGCAAAACATGCCTTCTAAAAATAACCAGAACAATAAATTTAAGTTTAAGAAAAAATATTAAGTCATGGCATCTTTCGAAATTCATGGTGGAAAACAACTAAAAGGTGAATTAACTCCACAAGGAGCAAAAAACGAAGCACTACAAATCTTGTGTGCAGTTTTACTTACACCAGAAAAAATTACAATTTCTAACATTCCTGATATCATCGATGTCAACAAACTAATTGATTTGCTTCAAGTAATGGGAGTGAAAATCGAAAAGGTGGAAAAAGGAACGTATATTTTTCAAGCGAAAGAAATCGATTTACCATTCTTAGAAACTGCTGACTTCAAGAAAAGAGCTGCAGCACTAAGAGGTTCCATCATGATTGTTGGGCCATTATTAGCACGTTTCGGTAAAGGATTTATTCCAAAGCCAGGAGGGGATAAAATTGGTCGTAGAAGATTAGATACGCACTTCGAAGGATTCACCATGTTAGGTGCGAAATTCAACTATGATTTAAACGAGCACTTTTACTCGATCGAAGCAGAAAAATTAACAGGTACATACATCCATTTGGACGAAGCATCTGTTACAGGAACTGCAAACGTATTAATGGCTGCTGTACTTGCAGAAGGGAAAACGACCATCTATAATGCTGCTTGCGAACCATATTTACAACAATTATGTAAAATGTTGAATAATATGGGTGCTAAAATTACCGGTATTGGCTCAAACATGTTACATATAGAAGGTGTTACATCATTAAACGGTTGTTTTCACCGCATTTTACCGGACATGATTGAAATTGGAAGTTTCATTGGTTTAGCCGCAATGACAAAATCTGAAATTACGATTAAAGATGTTAGTTATGATGATTTAGGTGTTATTCCAAATGTATTTCGAAAATTAGGAATCGTAATCGAACGTCGCGGAGATGATATTTATATTCCATCGCAAGACCATTATGAAATAGACACATTTATAGATGGTTCTATTTTAACGATAGCGGATGCACCATGGCCAGGGTTTACACCTGATTTACTTTCCATTGTATTAGTTGTTGCAACACAAGCAAAAGGAAGTGTTTTGATTCATCAAAAAATGTTTGAATCACGTTTGTTTTTTGTCGATAAATTAATAGATATGGGTGCTCAAATCATTCTTTGTGACCCACATAGAGCAACTGTTATAGGTTTAAATAATCAACATACACTTAAAGGAATCACCATGTCTTCCCCAGATATTCGTGCGGGTGTATCCTTATTAATTGCTGCTTTATCTGCGAAAGGAAAAAGTATTATCGAAAACATCGAGCAAATTGATCGTGGATACCAAGATATCGACTTACGTTTACGCAATTTAGGAGCGGATATTAGACGTATTGGTTAATTAATGTGAAATGAACTAATGTAACAATATTCTAATGTAGCAATGATCTAATGTAACAATGTGTAAATTATTGATTGTTTTAATTGTTTAATGGGTACATTGATACATTGGTACATTGTTAAATTGTTAAATTGACACATTGTTTAATTGATACATTGAAAAATTGGTACATTAAGCCATTAAACTATGACATTTTGACAATTAAAATCGAATGGCAAACTCTTTGTTATACATAAATCACAAATCAAAATACTATGTCTGAAGAAAAAGAATTTAACGAAGAAGTAAAAAACGAAACTACTTCTGATACGCAAGATACAGCAACAGAAGAACAAGTAAACGAAACAGTTGCCGAAGAAACTCCTGTAGAAGAAACAGTAAGTGAACCTACTGCTGAGGAAAAATATGCGGAATTAAATGATAAATTTTTACGTTTATATTCTGAATTTGATAATTACAGAAAACGTACGAATAAGGAGAAATTAGAATTGATTTCTACTGCAAGTTCGGGTGTAATTAAAGATTTAGTAGCGGTATTAGATGATTTCGAAAGAGCAATTACCAATAACGAAACGGTAGAAGATACTACTTCATTAAAGGAAGGGTTTCAACTAATTTACAATAAACTTAAAAGCACTTTAGAAACGAAAGGTTTAAAACCAATGGTTTCTAAAGGGGAAGTTTTTGATAGTGAATTACACGAGGCAATAGCAAATATCCCTGCTCCATCTGAAGATTTAAAAGGAAAAATAGTAGACGATGTAGAGAAAGGATATTACATCCACGACAAAGTTATACGTTATGCAAAAGTAGTTGTAGGTCAATAAGATAATTATGAGTCAAAAAAGAGATTACTACGAAGTATTAGGTATTAGCAAAAGTGCTTCCGAAGCAGAAATAAAAAAAGCGTATCGTAAATTAGCGTTACAATATCATCCAGATAAAAATCCAGATGATGCACAAGCGGAAGAAAAATTCAAAGAAGCGGCTGAGGCATACGAAATTTTGAGCGATGCAAACAAAAAAGCGCGATACGATCAATTTGGACACGCTGGTATGAACGGAGGCGGAGGCTTCGGTGGTGGAGGTATGAATATGGATGACATATTCAGTCAATTTGGCGACGTTTTCGGAGGAGGCTTTGGAGGTGGTTTCGGCGGAGGTCGAGGAAGAAGCGGCGGACAAAGAACTATCAAGGGTAGTAATCTTCGTGTAAAAATGAAGTTAACACTAGAAGAAATTGCTGAAGGTGTTAAGAAAAAAATTAAAGTAAATAAATTAGTTAACGCAGAAGGAGTAACCTCCAAAACATGTGCAACATGTAATGGTCAAGGTCGCGTTACTCGTATGGCTCAAACTTTCTTGGGTAACATGCAAACACAAACGACTTGTCCAACGTGTCAAGGAGCAGGTAAGATGATTGATTACAAACCTGCAGACGCGGATGCAAATGGTTTAAAACGTCAAGAAGAAGTTATCGAAATTGATATCCCTGCAGGTGTTGAAGAAGGAATGCAATTGAGCGTTACTGGAAAAGGAAATGCAGGACCATTCAATGGTATACCTGGAGATTTAATTGTAGTAATTGAAGAAATACAACACGAAACTCTAAGACGTGAAGGTGATAATATTCACTACGATGCATATATCAATTTTGCAGATGCAGTATTAGGAGAAAGTATTGAAATTCCAACAATATCTGGAAAAGCGAAAATAAAAGTAGAACCTGGAACACAAAGTGGAAAAATGCTTCGTTTAAAAGGAAAGGGATTACCGCAACTTCAGGGATACGGAACGGGAGATTTGTTTGTTCATATCAACATTTGGACACCAAATAAAGTGAGTAAGGAAGAAAAAGAATTACTCGAGAAACTTCAAAAAAGTGAAAATTTTCAACCAAAATTAGATGGTTCTGAAAAAGGTTTCTTTCAAAAAGTGAAAGACATGTTTCAATAAACTAATTAAAAGCCTCTTCGGAGGCTTTTTTTATACGACCTAATTTAGGTAATGAGTAATTAGGTGTTAAAAACTACCTTCGATTCATGGAAAATCTTCCTAAATACCCCCTAAATTTGCAGTCATTATGTTGCAACTAGGAGTTATCGGGTACCATCAAGAAGAAATTTACCAATTACGTAAATTACAACCACTTTTTGAAGTCGATTTTATTTATGACCTAAACTACCCAAAGTTCGATTTAAAAGAAATCAAATCTTCTAGTAAGGAAGTAATCGACAATTCCGATTGTATCTATTTCACTTCTATTCTTATTTATTTTGATGATGCGTGTTATGCGATAAAAAAAGGAAAACCAATTTTCATCAATAATTTATTATCCTTAGATATTGCGCAAGTAAACACACTTTTTCGTTTATCTTCAGAGGCAGAGTCTATTATTCAATTGAATTCACCTTTGCGATTTGAAAAAATAACGCAAAGCATTTCGAATAATTTTAAAACACCAAACTTAATCAATCTACAGCGGACATTCATTGATGAAGATCATACGAATGCTACGTTACAAGAAATCCTCTTTTATGAAATAGAGAATATAATCTCACTCTTAAAAGCAAAGGTGCGAAAGACCTATTCCTTTTTGATACCAGAAGATGGTTTTGAGATAGAAACCGTTGATGCGCGTTTAGAATTCGATAATGGTTGTGTAACAACTTTGCTCATTTCATCTATCTATGATACTCCAAGACACACGCTTAAATTATTCAATAACAAATCGTTAATTTGCCTTGATTTTAATGAAAATAAAATTCATCTGAAAAATGAATCAGAGCAAGAAACATTGAAATTCGAACAACTCACAGCACATACAAAACAAGAAGAGATTTTTAAAGCGCAATTAAATAATTTTTACGATTCGATTACAAAAAACACGTTACCAGCAGTATCGATAGAAGACGGACTTCAAGCCATTTATATTACTAAAGAAATAATTGCTAAACTTGTACATTAGTCAGACAATAATATTATATTTCTTACGTTTATATTGGGCATGAAACTACAATTAATATTTATCACAAGTATTATCGTTTTACTTGTTAATGCTTGTGTTAAAAATAATACAGATCCTTCTTGGTTATACATTGATGCTTGGGTACTTCAAGCAAATCAAACCAATCTAGAAGGTGAATTGACACACAATATAACAGATGCATATGTCCTTATAGATGATAAAGTTATTGGTTATTTTGAATTACCTATTAAAATTCCTTTACTTCAAAACGGTTCAAAAAAAATAACTTTATATCCAGCGATTCACAATAATGGCATCTCCTCAACAAAAAAAACATATCCTTTCTTACAACCTTACACGATTATTACTTCGCTAACAAAAAATGAAACAGTAAAAATAAATCCATCTACGAAATATTATACAAACACTAAATTTTGGATTGAAAACTTTGAAGATGCAGGTATCAAATTAGAAACTTCTCCTAACTTCTCCCCTATTTTAACTACTGCTTCTGACCCTTCCATTCTAAAATATGGACAGCGTTATGGATGGATTCATTTAACCAAAAGTGATTCTATATGGATGGGAACCACAACAAAAATGAGTTTACCACAATACGGAAGTGAAGTTTATTTAGAAATCGATTATATGAATACAAATCGATTATTGACTGGAGTAAACGCATATGGTTCGCTCGCCTTTCGTGCAAATCCAAATATTCAATTAAATGCACAAACGAATTCTGAAAAAAAATGGAAAAAAATATATATTGACTTAAAGGAAATACTTTCCTATTCAACTAATTACAACCTTTTTGAACAATACTTAGAGGCAGAATTAGATTCCGGTAAAGATTCTTCCGATATTTATATTGACAATATTAAACTTGTTTATTTCTAAAATGAACAGATACAAAAAATCCTATAGTTTACTTATTATTGACTTTTGCAGTGCTGTCTCAGCCTGGATTTTATTTTTTTATTTTCGGAAAACGTATATCGAATTTTCAATTTTTACGCGCGACCAACAATTTTACCTTGGTATAATATTCATTCCTTTATTTTGGATCTCGCTATACGCTTTACAAGGAACTTATATCGAAGTGAAAAAATTATACCGAATACGTATAATTAAACTTACTTTACTTGGAACAACCATCGGTGCATTATGTTTATTCTTTATTCTGTTACTTGATGACGTGATACCAAGTCATCAGTCTTATTACAAGTCATTAGTAGCATTATTTTCGATTCATTTTGGTGTAACACTTATTCCGAGACTTTTATTCGTATCAATTCTAGTTAAAAAAATTCAAAATCGCAGAGATGGATTTAAAACGTTATTGATTGGTGGAAACGAAAAAGCACTCCAAATCTATACTGAATTAGAACAATTAGAACAAAGTATTGGCGCTAAATTTATTGGTTATATTCGAATTAAAGATACGGATACACGTTTAGATTCAAACTTAAATTGCCTCGGTAATCTCGATAAATTACCAAAAGTACTGCAAGAAAATGCTATTGAAGATGTAATTATTGCCATTGAAAGCAACGAACATGACATATTAAGTAAATTGATTGCATCCATTCAAGGTAAAGGAATTAAAATAAAAATCATTCCAGATATGTATGATTTCCTTTCGGGTTCCTTAAAATTAAACAATCTATTCGGTGCCTTATTATTAGAAATTCCTTCCGATGAAATGCCGCCCTGGCAAAATAGCATAAAACGCTTGCTGGATATTAGTATTTCCTTACTATCCATCGTATTACTGATTCCATTATATACTTTAACTGCAATCCTTATTAAACAAAATTCGAAAGGTCCCATTTTCTTTTTACAGGAACGCATTGGTAAAAATGGAACCCCTTTCCAAATAATAAAATTTCGCACCATGTTTGTACATGCAGAAAACAATGGACCGCAACTTTCAAGTACAAATGACTCTCGCATCACTCCAATTGGAAAATTCTTAAGAAAAACCCGAATCGATGAATTCCCACAGTTTGTGAATGTATTAAAAGGAGATATGTCTTTAGTGGGTCCAAGACCTGAACGTCAATATTATATTGATCAAATCATTGAAAAAGAACCTCATTATTTGCAATTAACTTCCGTAAGACCTGGAATTACATCTTGGGGACAAGTGAAATTTGGCTACGCTGAAAATGTGAATGAAATGATTCGAAGAATGAAATACGACCTGCTTTATTTAAAAAATAGATCTCTTTCTTTAGACTTTAAAATCATGTTTTATACAGTAATCACTATTCTAAAGGCAAAAGGAAAATAATTATCTTCTAGGCGGAACGGGATCGTGTCCACTTCCACCCCACGGATGACAACGAGCTATTCTTTTTATGCCTAAATAGGTTCCTTTAAAAACTCCCCACGTCAATAACGCTTGTTTGAAATAACTGGAACACGTTGGATGAAACCTACAAGAAGGCGGAAAAATAGGGCTAATTGCATATTGATAAATCAAAATCAACCCTAGAAAAGGATAGGATAAAAAGACTAAAATTTTACGCACTCGATTATTTTTATAATTCTAATCTACGGATATTTTTCTAATATCTTTCGATGTCGTAACTTTACAAGAAAAAAGTGAGAATTTTACTATACTTTTCATGCTTCATGACATTTCTAAGTTTTGGACAAAAAACAGTTCAAACTAATGAATACGAACTTCTTGAAATTAAAAACGCTGTACCTCCACAACTAATTATACATCCTAAAATAATTTACAAAGATAATTGGCATACATTACCGCAAACTATTTTTTGGAAACAAATCATTACACTTTCTCCAGACTCATGCCTGCTAAATGTTGCTTGTAACCGCAAAGTACTGCACAAAGTGAGCTACCACGAGTGGATGAAAAAAACAGAACCGCAAAAGGAATTTTTTAAAGACAGTTTAAAATTAGTTCACGCTCTTGCAGCTGCTGAAAAAATTAATGTGACTACAGGGAAAAATGATTTTTATAAAATAAAAGAAGTATCTCCTAACATTACCAAAGGAATTCAATTGTTTCAAAAATTTGGTGTTGACCCTTGGTATGCACAAGCTATTTTACTAATAGAAAGTCCTGCTCAACTCAAGAAATCAGAATCTGGTGCTTATGGCGCTTTTCAATTAATGCCAGGTGTAGCACGTAATTATGGATTAACGGTAAATAATTCCGTGGACGAGCGAGAAAATTTTGAACGTTCCGCTTTTGGTGCTGCGCAATTAATTTCCCGTTCTTGCATCCCCTCTGTTAAAAGCATACTACAAGCTCATAATATACCATATAACGAAACGGATCTATGGTTTAGATTGTTAGTGATGCATGTATACCACGCGGGAGCTACCAATGTTCGCGCTGTGATTAATAAAATTCAACCTACACACGGAGGACAAGAACTCATCAAACAAATTTGGTCTACAACCGCTGGTTCCTTTGGAAATTCCTCTCAAAATTACACCCAAGTAGCATTAGCGACACAATTGTTGTTGCACGAGATCAGTACGGTGCACTAATGACCGCTTCGCTCAAAGAAGAAAGATTTTTAGATAAAAGACGACTTGGTCGGTATAGGTGTATTTGTGTTAAAGTTTTACCACAAGGGTCTCAAAACACTCAAAGTTCACAAAGTATATTTTCGCTGAGGATTCAGAGGTTATGTCAAGGTTGACACAATTTCGAGAACGCAGAGTTTTTTTTTGTGTTTAGCATAAAAAAACAGCATTTTGTTTTTGACATAGTCAAAAACAATTCTCTGCGTCCTCCAAAACGCTAGCACATCAAAAATCTCTATTTAACTTTGCGCCAAAAAGAAAAAACTTAGTGCACTTTATGGAAATCTCTAGGTCTTTCCGTTAAACCCCTCCCTTCACTTTTTTAAAGCTCTACAATACCTTCTTATTTCAAGAATTGTTTAATTTTGAATAATGACAACAATTAATCTTCAAATAATACCAACCGATCTACTTCCTACTTATTTAGGGCAGGTTTCAAACAATTTACAACAAACTTTTAACACACTTCAAGAAGCTGAAATTTCAACAAATACTTTTAGTTTTTACACCTCTGTTGCTTCAGTTTATAGTAGTAAAATCGAAGGTGAAAATATTGAATTAGATAGTTACATCAAACACAAAAAGTTTGGAGTAGAATTTTTACCCGATTACACTAAAAAAATAGACGACTTATACAATGCTTATCTTTTCGCCAAGAACTCATCTTTGAATAAATCAAACATTGCTGAAGCACATCGTTTACTTAGTGAAAACTTAATCAGTAATCATCAACAAGGAAAATATAGAACACAAAACATGTATGTTACGACATCGGATGGTAGAATAGAATATGTAGCTGCCTCTCCACTTGTTGTCGAAACAGAAATGAATAAATTTTACGAAGATTTAAACTTACTTCTCAAAACAGAACTTACTATTGAAGAAACGTTTTATTTTGCTTCGATGATTCATTTAGTTTTTGTTAAAATTCACCCTTGGAATGATGGAAACGGTAGAAGCGCACGTTTGTATGAAAAATGGTTTTTAGCACAAAAATTGGGAGAAAAAGCATGGTTTTTACAAAGTGAAAAAATGTACTATAATCATCATCAAACGTATTATACAAACATTCGAAAATTAGGATTAGAATACCCGACATTGGACTTTTCTGTATCCATTCCTTTTTTACTGATGTTACCTATGGCATTGGATATTAACCATTAACATAAAAATTGTAAATTGTTATTATCCAATAATTTATAGCATGTATTTTCTTTAGGAAATTACTACCAAGTTTACTAATTCACAATGCAAATATGTTATTAGATACTTAAGAAATGAGACACTATTAATTCAATTATTTTTGCAAAAAATTAGCATGGTTCTTTAATATCCCAATACAAATCCTATCCCCTCCTTCACCTTCTCTGCATTCGTCAACAACGCGGCTTCCAACGTAGAATTCAACGGAATCGCAGGCGTATCAACCGAACCTACAATTTGAACCGGTGCATCCAAAAACTTGAAATTATCGCGTTGTATTCTTCCTGCAAGACCTAACGAAAAGGATGCTTCTACCGATTCCTCAGTAACCACAATTACTTTACCGTGTTTCTTGGTTACTTCATTGATCTTATCAAAATCAACTGGATTCAAGGTACGTAAATCAACAATTTCAACCTTCCCTTCATACTGTTTCTCCGCTTCTAAAGACCAATAAACTCCCCTTCCGTAGGTAATTATCGCACAAGATTCTCCTGATTGAATAAATGATTCATTCGCCTCTTTCACTACCCTCGCCTTTCCAAAAGGAATAACATATTCATCATCTGGCTCAATAGACATTGCACCTTCCGTACCAGGGATTTTTGACCAATACAAACCTTTGTGTTCTAAAATCACTACTGGATTTGGATCATAAAATGCAGATTTCATCAATCCTTTCAAATCAGCTCCCGTAGAAGGATATGCGACTTTAATTCCACGAATATTTGTCAAAATAGACTCCACACTGGAAGAATGATAAGGTCCACCAGAACCATACGCCCCGATTGGAACACGTATGATACAACTTACTGGCCATTTTCCATTGGATAAATAGTATGATCTACTCACTTCTGTAAATAACTGGTTCAATCCTGGCCAAATATAATCCGCAAATTGTACCTCCACAATTGGTTTTAACCCAACTGCTGACATACCAACGGTACTACCAATAATAAATGCTTCTTGAATTGGCGTATTAAAAACACGGTCATCCCCAAAGGTTTGAGCTAAGGTTGCTGCTTCTCTAAAAACGCCTCCTAAACGTCCGCCAACATCTTGACCATACAATAACGCTTCTGGATGTTTAGACATGATTTCACGTACTGCAAACAAAGCACTATCGACCATCACCGTTTTTTTCTTGCCTTGAGGTTCACGTTGCCCTTTTTCTTCCGTAATTGGACTTGGGGCAAAAATGAAATCTTGGATAGATTCAGGCAATGGATCTGCTGCATTTAACGCTTTATCATACGATTCATCCACATATTGCTTCACTTCTTGTTCAATGGACGAAACATGAGTTTCTGCCGCTCCATGTTGAAGAAAAGCATGTTTTAATTTTGGATAAGGATCACGCGTAGCCGCTTCCTCCAAATCATCTCTGTACCATTCTTTGCGAACTCCTGACGTGTGATGACCTAATAATGGAACTTTTGCATGCACAATAAAAGGTCTTCTCTCGCGACGCATAATATCAAAAACCTCTTGAATAGTTGCGTAAGATTCTTCAAAATTACTTCCGTCAATTGTTCTCACTTCAATTCCGTGAAATCCTTTAGCGTATCCTGTAATATCTTGTGCTCTTGTTTCTTTGGCATTCGCAGAAATATCCCAACCATTATCTTGTACTAAATACAAAATTGGAAATTGTTTCAAAGCAGCCATTTGAAATGCTTCTGCTACTTCTCCTTCTGTACAGGACGCATCTCCTAAAGAACAGACAACTACGGGATTTTTTCCTCCGAAGTCTTCAGACAAACCTTGTTTTTCTTTGTATTGTATCCCCATTGCAATCCCTGTTGTCGGAATGGCTTGCATCCCTGTTGCTGAAGATTGATGAGGAATTTTAGGCATGTTATCTCTTTTCAAAGAAGGATGCGAATAATAAGTTCGTCCTCCTGAAAATGGATCGTCCTTTTTAGCAAAAACTTGCAACATTAATTCATAAGGCGTCATGCCAATACCTAACAAAATACTATCATCACGGTAATAAGGCGAAACCCAATCTTGCGGTAATAATTGCAATCCAACCGCTAATTGAATCGCTTCATGTCCGCGAGAAGTAGCATGTACATATTTGGATGTAACCTCTTTGTTTTCCTCGTATTTTTCTGCTAATGTTTTAGCAGTACACATCAGTCTGAATGCTTTTTCTAAAATTTGAAGTTCCATATTGTTGAATACTTTAAATCAATTTAGTTGTTATTTTTAAGAATGTAAGTCAAGATTTTCTCAATCAAATGCACACGATCTTTTCCCACCACATTATGTGGATGCATAGGGTATGGGAAAAAGTCCATTTGTACACCATCTTCTACAAACTGCTTAATTAATGAATAATTATGTTGCATTACAACGACATCATCCACAGTTCCATGAATCAATAATAAATTTCCTTTAAGATTTTTTGTATAGTTCATCAAACAAGCATTTTTATAGCCTTCCACATTTTCTTCTGGTAAATCCATGTATCGTTCTCCATACATTATTTCATAAAACTTCCAATCCGTTACTGGTCCCCCTGCAACACCTACTTTAAAAGTTCCTGGTTTACGTAACATTAAGGAAGTAGTCATAAACCCTCCAAAACTCCACCCGTGAACAGCTAACCTTGTAGAATCCACAAATGGTAATGATTTCAAATATTTCACACCTTGTAGTTGATCTTCCATCTCGATAGTACCTAGTTGACGATGAATTCCACTTTCAAAAGCAAAACCGCGATTACCGGAACCTCGATTATCTAAGGTAAACACTAAATAACCTTTTTCAGCCATCCAATGCATCCATAAATTAGAACCATCTAACCATTCATTCTGAATCATTTGCGCATGTGGACCTCCATATACATACACCATCACTGGGTATTTTTTTGTTGGATCAAAATTACTTGGTTTAATTAAGCGTGTATACAATTTTGTACCATCTACTCCTTTTATACTGCTGATTTCAGTTGTGCCGATTTTATAATCTGCTAGTTTATCTGAGGAAACCAATAATTCTTTCACGACATCCCCTTTGGTATTTAACAACAAGGATTTAGAAGGAACGGAATGACTAGAATATTCATCCATAAAATAATTACCATCTAAACCAATCTGTAAGGAATGTGTACCTGAATTCTTAGTAATTAAACGTTGCTTCCCTTTCAAATTTACCGCAAAATATTGCATATCTAATGGACTTTCACCAGTTGCCATAAAAACAACTTCTGTCCCTTTATTTATGGTACCAACAATACTTTTAGTAACAAATTTATTTTTAGTCAATTGTAATATTAATTTATCACTCCAATCATAATAGTATAGGTTATTAAACCCATCTCTTTGGGAAATCCAAATAAAATTATTGGAAGTTTTGGATGGGAAAAATACTGGATTTTCTGGCTCTACCCATTTGTCGTTTTTTTCATCGAATAAAGAACGAACAAACTCACCTGTAATTGCATCGTAAATATTAACCCATAAATGATTTTGTCCACGATTTAATTCTACAATTACAACCTGTTTTTCATCTGGTGTCCATGCTAAATTGGTTAAATAATCGTCAGATTTACCTCTAGGAGTGATGAAAACCGTTTTTTTAGTTCTTAAATCATAAATACCAACTTTAGGTTTTTCTGATTTTTGTCCTGCCATCGGATATTTAATCGAAATCAATTCTCCTGGCGTAGATTCAATATCTAACAAAGGATAGTTATGTACGTCCGTTTCATCTTTCTGATAGAAAGCAATTAGGTTAGCGTTTGGTGACCAAAATGTACCTTTTGAAATTCCAAACTCATTACGAGCAAAAAATTTACCAGAAACAATGTTCTTGTCTGAATTTGAAGTTACTGGGATTAATGCACCATTTTTTAGAATATATAAGTTGTTTTGTTGTGTAAATGCAATCACTTCATTTTCATATGAATAATCTACATTCTCTACGTTTTCAGGAAGTTCAACCGTTTTCAAACCCTTTTTAGAAACCACATTATATTCATAATATTTATTCCCATTGTGTAGTAACAAAACCTGCTCATTTTTCCAAGAATAACCATAGAAATTTCTGAAATCTGTACTCAAAACCGTATTAATCTCAGTAATGGAAATTTTATCGGAAACAGTCGTATCATTTACTGCATTTATTTGAAGTAAAGTGTACTTATCTTTCAAACAACTATATTTCGAAGTATTTGGAATCCAAGAGAAACCGAGCATTTTATCAGGGCCCAATGCACGGTATTGTTGCAATACAGATTCTGACAAAGTCAGTTCTTTTTTTTGTGCAGTAGAAATAAAACAAAGGAAAAATGAAATGACAAACAAATAAATTCTCATACGTAAGTAAAATTTTAAATAGATAATCGAAGTGTAAAATTAAGATTGTTTAAAGAAATAAATGAATAAAAGGAAAATTATTCACTTTCTGACACACCTATTTCGTTTATGCTATGTGTCTTAAAAAAGTATTTATTAGACGTAGAAATTGTATATTTGCTTTGTCAAATCTAGAAATATCAGTAACATGAAGTTCAAGTTTATCATTTATTCTTTATTTATCAGTTGTTTAACCTTTACTGCATGTACAAATTCAGCAGATAATCAAAAAAACGAAGGAATAGATGAAGCTTTATTAGACTTTAATAAGTTTTCATTAAAGACCTATGATATACCCGCTACCATACTATTACCGGATGAAACTTCTAACATTGGCGCCTCAACAAAAGTGGAAGTCGCTCATACAGAAGGTGATTTCTTGTGGGATTTGAAAGTAGGACCGAATTTCGAATTAATTATAAACGATTGGGGAACAGACAAAGAAATATTAAATGCCGAGGTAAAAAAACTTAAAACCTTGGATTTTTACAATGTAAAATTCATTAAAAAAACACCTACTACATTAGTATATGAACGCACATTAAATGTAAACGGTAAAAAAAATGCACCTAAGAATGTTGGTATTGAACATAAATCCTATCATTTATTTATGACAAAAACTATCCATAATATTATTTATACGTTTGAAACAAACGATGGTGGATCAAGAAAAGAAATTGTAGAATTACAAGAAAAGTGCATCAACTCTATACACGAAATTAAATCCAATAACTAATTCCTATTTTCTTATGTCTATAACAAGAGAAGAAATACTGAATGTTCTTTCGAATGTCATTGAACCTGATTTAAAAAAAGACATTGTATCCGCAAATTTGGTGGAAAAAATAGAAATTGGCGATTCAAAAATTCACTTAGAAGTTTTTGTTTCTAATCCTGCTTTACATGCTAGAAAAAGACTACAAGAATTAATTGAATACAACTTAAAAAATGTATTCGGAAAAGAAATAGAATATACTACGATCGTAAAAGGACTTCCTGCTGAAAGTATAGCAGCGCGTAGAAAAATATTACCTGAAGTTAAAAACATTATTGCTATTGCCTCTGGAAAAGGAGGAGTAGGAAAATCTACGGTAACAGCTAACCTAGCCGGTGGATTAACAAAAGCTGGTTATAAAGTTGGGATTGTAGATGCGGATATTTATGGTCCTTCTATGCCTACTATGTTTGATGTTGTTGGGGAACGTCCAACCATGATTGACATTGATGGAGAAGGCAAGATAAATCCTGTCGAAAACCACGGAATCAAACTATTGTCTATCGGTTTTTTCACAGACCAAGATAATGCCGTTGTTTGGAGAGGCCCTATGGCAGCGAAAGCATTAACACAGTTATTTACCGATGCACATTGGGGAGAATTAGACTTTTTATTAATTGACTTACCTCCAGGAACTGGTGATATTCACTTATCCCTTGTTCAGACAGTTCCTTTAGACGGAGCTGTAATTGTAAGTACACCGCAAGAAATTGCACTAGCAGATGCTAGAAAAGGAGTTAATATGTTTAAATTAGAAAACATTAATGTTCCTGTAATTGGTTTAATTGAAAATATGGCTTGGTTCACACCAGCAGAATTACCAGAAAATAAATACTATATTTTTGGTAGAGATGGTGCTAAAAATTTGGCAGAAGGTATGAATATTCCTTTTCTTGGGCATATTCCATTAGTTCAGTCAGTTCGTGAGGCTGGGGATGTTGGTAGACCAGCAGTATTCCAAGAAAACACGCCAACATCACAAGCATTTGACCAATTAACACAAACTTTTTTAACGACGTTAGAATCCTTTAAGAAAAAATAAAATGCATACCCACGAAGAACTAATAGAGATAGTTAACGCTTCCATCGAACAATTGAGACCATTTCTTCATGATGATGGTGGAGATATGGAATTGATTGACATAACAGATGAAGGTATTGTTCGCGTTAAACTGCTTGGAGCATGTAGTTCATGTTCCATGAGTGTAATGACGTTGAAAGCGGGACTTGAAGAAGCACTATTAAAAGTAACTCCTCAAATAAAAGGGGTAATCTCGATGGATGATCTAGAATTAGTATAACACAAAAGGCTGTCTAAATAGACAGCCTTTTGTGTTATAACAGAAAATTAACTTTTCTTATTCGGAAATAAATTATTTTGCTGCAACAAATTTCTCTGCAACAAAAGCCCAATTAATTACATTAAAAAACGCATTGATATAATCTGGTCTTCTATTTTGGTAATTTAAATAGTAAGCATGCTCCCAAACATCCATTGCTAAAATTGGTGTTCCAGTACAACCTTCACCCATTAATGGATTGTCTTGATTTGGTGTAGAACAAACTACTAATTTCCCTCCTTCTACACATAACCAAGCCCATCCAGATCCAAAACGAGTTGCTCCAGCTTTAGCGAACTCTTCTTTAAAAGATTCAAAAGAACCAAAAGCAGCATCAATCGCAGAAGCTAATTCACCTGTTGGTAGACCACCTGCATTCGGAGCCATTACTTCCCAAAATAAATTATGATTCCAAAAACCTCCACCATTATTTCTAACTGCTGGTTTGTCTTTACAAACTTGCATTATTTCTTCAATCGATTTACCTTCTAAATCTGTACCAGCGATAGCAGCATTTAAATTAGTAATATACGCTTGGTGGTGTTTTGAGTGGTGTATCTCCATTGTTCTTGCATCGATATGTGGTTCCAAAGCATCGTATGCGTAAGGTAATTTAGGTAATTCAAAAGCCATAATAATTGATTTAAAATTTGATGTTAAAATTACATAGTTTTTCGAATATGCCTAACATGGTTCGTAAAAAAACCTTAATTTTAACCTACCAAATTTTACAGTATGAAAAAAACTATTTATATCGTTGGAATTCTGTTGTTTTCTATAATTTCAGCTTGTTCTGAGGCTCCTCAACCTAAAAAAATCACTCCTAAAAAAGTGGAAATGTCTGAAGAAGACAAAGCATTAGAAAAAGAAATGCAAGAATTAGATGAAGATGTTGAAGCATTAGAAACCCTTAAAAAATAACTATGGAAATTTTAAAACACGCACACTCAGGACTACGTTGGGTAGCATTAATCTTATTAATTGTTGCAATTGTAAATGCTTTTTCCAAAAAAGGTGTTTCTTTATATGTGAAAAAAGATAAAATGATTAATCTTTTCACTATGATTTCCTTGCATACCCAATTGTTACTAGGATTGATTTTATATTTCACCAGCGATAAAGTAAAATTTGTAGAAGGGTGGATGAAACAACCGATGCTTCGATTTTACGGAATGGAACATTTTGTGATGATGTTAGCAGCATTAGTTGTCGTGACTATAGGGCGTAAAAAAGCTGAAAAAATAGAAGCCCCATATTCCAAGCATCAAACTATTGCTAAATGGTATTTAATTGGTTTACTAATTATTTTAGCAGCAATTCCTTGGCCTTTTAGAAATTTAGGTGCAGGATGGTTCTAAAAGTATTGTTTATTACATTCGTTTTATTGCAGTTTTTTTCTGCTTGTACCTCTAAATCGCATGAAAGAAATTTAGAAACAACGCTACCTTCGAAAGAAATAAATGCAAAAGCATTATATACCCTGCATTGCGAAGCATGTCATGGTATGGATGGAACAAAAGGAGTTTCAGGCGCTGCTAACTTAAAGGTTAGTAAAATGACGGATAAACAGCTACAATCCACCATTGAAAATGGCAATGAAAAAGGCATGATGCCTTTTAAAGATATTATACAATCAAAAACAGAAATAGACGCTTTAGTCACTTTTGTTAAATCCCTTAGAAATTAATGGACGAAGGACACGTTGTTGTAGATCATGTAGAAGAAACTTGTGTCATTGTAGGTGTAGTTACACAAAAAACAAGTGACGAAACTGCTAATGAATACCTAGACGAACTTGAATTTCTAGCACACACTGCAGGTGCAATTACCGTAAAACGATTTTTGCAAAAATTACCGATGCAAAACCCTAAAACATTTGTGGGTACCGGTAAATTAGAGGAAATCAAGGAATACATCAAGCGAGAAAAAATCGAAATGGTCATTTTTGATGATGAACTTTCTCCTTCCCAATTACGAAATATTGAACGTGAATTAGAATGTAAAATTCTAGATCGAAACATATTAATTCTTGATATTTTTGCTAGTCGTGCAAGAACCTCCCATGCTAAAACACAGGTAGAACTCGCACAATTACAATACATGCTACCAAGGCTTACACGTATGTGGACACACCTTGAACGACAAAAAGGAGGTATTGGTTTGCGTGGTCCTGGAGAATCTCAAATTGAGAGCGATAGACGTGTAATTCAAATGCGTATTTCTTTAATGAAAGAAAAGCTTCAAGAGATTGACAAACAAATGTCGATTCAGCGAGGTAACAGAGGTCAACTTGTTCGCGTAGCATTAGTGGGTTATACGAATGTCGGTAAAAGTACAATCATGAACTTGATTAGTAAATCGGAAGTATTTGCTGAAAATAAGTTATTTGCGACGTTAGATACAACCGTCCGTAAAGTAGTAATCGAAAATCTACCTTTCTTATTAACAGACACAGTAGGATTTATCCGAAAACTTCCGCATCAATTGATAGAATCTTTTAAATCTACGCTTGACGAGGTAAGGGAAGCAGATTTGTTAATTCATATTTTAGATATTTCACACCCAAATTTTGAAGATCAATTCAACGTGGTAAATGAAACGTTAGCTGAAATAGACAATTCGGAAAAACCTACTATCGTTGTATTCAATAAAATTGATGCATTCTCTCACGTGGAAAAAGACGAAGACGATCTTAGTCCTTCGTTAAGAGAAAACATTTCGTTGGAAGAATTAAAAAAAACATGGATGTCGAAAATGAATAACAAAGACTGTGTATTTATCTCTGCTGAAAACAAAGAAAACATAGAAGAATTTAAGACGGTTGTTTACGAAAAGGTAAAAGAGATTTTTAAAATTAGATACCCATATCATCATTTTTTATACTAATTGAAACATAAAATATTTTCTGTTACGGATTCCAACTTTGAAGAAATTGCACTTGAAGTTTTTCAATTTCAATACAAAAACAATCCTGTATATAAAAAATTTGTAGATTATCTTGGTAAACATAATCCTACTTCATGTTCTGAAATCCCATTTTTACCAATTTCATTTTTCAAAACACATGAAATTAGATGTTTTCAAAAAGAGATAGAAATTCTATTTAAAAGTAGTGGAACAGGAGGTAATAGAAGTACCCATTTTATCGAATCTCTAGACTTGTATGAGCAATCTTTTGAACCTACTTACAGACATCAACTTGGAAATCCTGAAGATCAAGTAATAATAGCACTATTACCAAACTATGTCGAACAAGGGGAATCTAGTTTAGTTTATATGGTCAATAAATTAATAAAATTAACTAACAATACATTATCTGGTTTTTACCTGAATGATTTAGAAAAAATTAATGAAACATATCAAAGTGCACTTTCATTAGGGAAAAAAGTGATAGTATTTGGTGTTAGTTATGCCTTACTCGATTTAGCAGAACAACAAATAAACCTTTCACAAGCGACGATCATAGAAACTGGTGGTATGAAAGGACGAAGAAAAGAATTAACCAAAGAAGAACTACATACAGAATTACAAAAAGGGTTAAATGTCGGTTATATCGCTTCAGAATATGGCATGAGTGAACTTTTATCTCAAGCATACAGTGATAAAAATGGTGTTTTCACTACCCCACCCTGGATGAAAATTCTTATTCGTGATGTCAATGATGCATTGAGTTTTGAAGAAGAAGGAAAATCAGGAGGAATTAATGTCATCGATTTAGCAAATCTATATTCCTGTTCTTTCATCGCTACCCAAGATCTCGGAAAAATTTCAGGGTCCACCTTTCAACTCATGGGACGTTTTGATAATGCAGATATTCGAGGGTGTAATCTATTAATTGAATGAGACTTTAGATTTTAGACTTTTGACTTTTGACTAAAATTAGAATCAAATAATTTAGATCAAAATCTAATTTCTAGTGTCTGAAGTCTAGTGTCTAATGTCTAATAAAAACTTTTAACTTTATACTCTCTATTTAACTATGAAATTCAATAAAATGAACCTAACATTAAATGAAATCTTAATCCTTTTAGTTATTGGTGTATTTGCTGGTATGATTAGCGGATTTATTGGTGTAGGTGGTGGTATCGTAATTGTTCCTGCATTGGTATATTTCATGGGACTTACCCAACATCAAGCACAAGGCACAAGTTTATTATTAATGCTCCCTCCTATTGGAATTTTAGCAGTAATGAATTACCAAAAGGCAGGTAATATTAATTGGTGGTATGGTGGTATTATTGCACTTGCATTTATAGTTGGAGGTTATTTTGGATCAAAAATCTCCTTAAAATTACATCCTGGTGTTGTTAAATTAGTTTTTGGAATTATCATGATATATGTTTCCATTAAAATGATTTTATCCGGATATAATTCAATCAAACAATGAATCCAAAAATACAAAAGCATATTCAAGAAAAATCGGAAGCACTTTTCGAGAAAATCAATGCGTATCGCGCATATTTACATGCGAATCCGGAACTTTCCTTTCAAGAATATAATACCTGTGAATTTGTCGCAGCTAAATTAACTGAACTTGGAATACCTAACGAAAAAGGAATTGGAAAAACCGGAGTAGTAGCACTAATAATGTCGGATCATCATACATTATTAGATTCCTTTATTGGTTTACGTGCAGACCTAGATGCATTACCTATACAAGAAGAAAATGAAGTGTCTTATAAGTCAACCATTCCAGGAGTTATGCACGCTTGCGGACACGACGTACATACAAGTATTTTATTAGGTGTTGCTGAAATTCTTTTTGAAATTCGTAATGAATTAAAACATCCGATAAAATTAATTTTTCAACCAGGAGAGGAAAAAAACCCTGGTGGCGCTTCCATATTAATTGCTGAAGGTGTTTTAAACAACCCAAAAGTTTCCAAAATGTATGCGCTACATGTATTTCCGGAGATGGAAGCTGGAAAAGTTGGGTTTAAAGAGGGGTTATACATGGCTTCTTGTGATGAAATTTACATTACTATACACGGTAAAGGTGGTCATGGCGCAATGCCGCATCAATGTATTGACCCAATATTAATTGGAGCGAATATTGTTACTTCGTTACAACAAATCATTAGTAGATCTTGTGATCCTAAAACACCAAGTGTTCTTTCTTTTGGTCATTTTGAAGGATTGGGAGCAACGAATATTATACCTTCTATTGTTCACCTGAAAGGTACTTTTAGAACAATGGATGAAACTTGGAGAGCAAAAGCATTAGAGTTGATTAAATTTCAAGCAACATTAATTGCAAAAACCTTTGGAGGAACTGTAGATGTAGAAATAAGTAAGGGATATCCTTGTCTTTATAATAACGAGGAACTTACAAAAAGTTTGCGTATAAAAAGTGAAGTGTTTTTTGGTCGTACGAATGTAGAAAATTTACCTATTCGTCTTACATCGGAAGATTTTGCTTTCTATTCGCAAAAAATACCTGTTTGTTTTGTAAGACTTGGTGTAGGCAATGAAGCCAAGGGTATTATCCATGGTGTACATCATCCAAAATTTGATATCGATACAAAAGCGTTAATCAGTGGAATGCAATTACTAAGCCTTGCTGCTATTGATTAGTTTTTTAGTAACGAAATATTTCCTGTTTTCTTAAAAGCAGTTCCATCTAACAATATTCCATCTAAAACGTAAAAGTATACACCATCAGCACAAACTTCTTTTTTTTCATCTTTACCATCCCACATAAGAACATCCGATTGATTTATTCTATGCACTATTATAGCGCCCCAACGATTGAAAATGGAGATAGTATAGTGTTTGAAAATTTGATCAAATAAAATAAATTGATCGTTAATTCCATCTCCATTTGGCGTGATTACATTTGGAATATCATAGTCATTGACAACTTTTATAACCTGATTAGAGACATCAAAACAACCTTTTGTATTTGTTACTTTTAATTGTATCGACTTTTCTCCACTCGTAACATATTGTTGCTTGATTAAATTTTGAAAATTAGTATATAAAATAGTTGAATCCCCTAAATCCCATTCCCACATAGTAATATCATTCTTTTTACTGGAAACATCAGAGAAAGCAACTAATTCACCTAATTTATAAGGTTTATCCTCTGTATAAAATTTTGAAATTATTCCCAAATCTGGAACAATAATACTATCTGTATAATATGTTACATTACAACCTAATGTATCTGTTAATATTACATATGGCGAATATGCATTATTCCCTAAAAAAGAATAATTAAATTTTAAGGAATCATGTACAACTAAATCCTTATCTAAATACCAGGTTATATCTGAAACATTTTCTAGATCGGATAAACTAAATTGGTAAGCTTGTCCACAAAGTGAATCCGTTTTTATCCAAGATGGAACACCTTGTGGACCTAAAATAGTTAATAAATCAACAATTGTTGTATCAGACTTACAGCCAAACTCATCCACTACGGCTAATGATACTGTATAAGTGCCTGGGAAAAAATAATTTACTTGTGGACTAAATAATTCCGATGTTTTTCCAGTCCAAAACTTCCAATTTGAAGAATCAATTTTCCCAATAGATTTTGTTGTATTTAAAAAAGTAGATGTTATTGGTGGACATTTGAATTCACCTAAAGCATTTATATTATTATTTAAAGGACTAGAAAGTGTATATGAAATGCCTGCTTGTGGATGCGAAACTTTAATAATTGACTCCTTTTTATTGATACAGGAATTAGAATCTATTACGGCTAATTCTACACGATGTGTAGTATACAATTGATTGGAAGGCTCTTGAAAAGAAAACTCCATTTCATCACCAAAATTAATCATATTATTATCTACAATCCAAGAATTTAATCCACCGATATTCTTTTGATTTACTTTTGCCTTAAAAACTTCATTATTACAAACAAAATTCTGCATTGTAAACTCTGCACTTGGTTGTTTTATTTGAATCTTAACACTATCCACGGAACGACAACCAAATTTATCTTCGACAATTAAAGTGGTATAAAAATCTCCAAGTGTGAAATAATCCATATACACAGAATCGGTTATAGTAAACGTAGTATCCTTTTGCGTAAAATTTGAATGAGACCAATAAAAAGCACTTAACGGAAAACCATTTTTCAGAGCATATGAATTATTACCAAAATGGACTCGTTTGCCTTTACATGTTATTTTTTTATTCGAAACTAGCGATGTTACAGGTAAAGATAAAACAGAAATACTTTTAGCTAATTTTGTTGTATCCGAGCAACCAACAGCATTAATTGGTATACCATAAACTTGGTATAACCCCGCATTCTTATAGGCATATTTGACCTCGTTTCCTTTTATGGTATTTCCGTCTCCTAGCAAAAATGTACTCGTTTGTATTGGGTGTAAAATAAAAGTGGATGAATTATCTGTAAGTTTAAATGAAGATAGATTACAAACAGAATCAACACCTAATACTATCTCTGGTTGTATCCATGAAATATGAACTTGTTTTGAAATTGTATCAATACAACCAGTAGTTAAATTGTTTATTGTTTGTTTAATTGTATACGAACCGTAATCATTATACAAATGTGAAGTCGATGCTAAATTAGAATCCGCCAAATTAACACTAGTTATAGCATTTGAATTTCCGTCACCAAAATCCCAATTAGTCTGAATATTATCAGTTAAATTGGATTGAGACTTATCTTTAATTTTTACGTTTACAGGAAGTTTTGTTGGATTACAATACAATTGTTGTATTTCAAAAAATGCTTTAGACGGTTTAACTTCCACTGCATGGTTTCGAACGATAGAATCTTTACATCCTCTAAATTCAACAAACAATTTAACATCATAAAAACCAATATTTTGAGAGTAACGATGAGTTGGATTGATTGCTTTAAGTTGTTCTGAAGCATCTCCAAAATCCCAAAGGTAGGACACCTCATCATTTGTGTGCATTGCATTTATAACAACATTTTGATAAAATGAAACATCTAAATTCTTGCATGCAGAAATTGGATTATTCGTAAAAGTTAACGCATCTATTTTACCAACTTGAATCATTTTTTTTATAATTGTATCGTTGGTACATTTGTTTGCGGAAATTACACTTAATTTAACATCATAAATTCCTGCACTATAGTATTGAATTTTTGGAGTTTTATCTGTGGAAATTACACCATTACCAAAATCCCATTTCCAAGTAACAAAAGGATCATCTTTAATGGGATTACTGGAACTATCACTAAAAACCACTGCTAATTTATCACAACCTGCTTTAATATTTGAATGGATTATTGGAATTGGATTAGTTACAGTAATCAAATTATCTTTCGTTTGTTTTCCAATGCAACCGTCCTTATACGTTGCTTTTAAAGACACTGCATATTTACCTTCTTTAGCATAAGTATGCGACGGATTTCTTGAAACAGATGTAACACCATCCCCAAACCCCCATTGACAGTTTGCAATCGAATCCGAAACCAAAAAATCACAGGACATACCAGGACAAATAACCTCTCTGGATACTTTAAAAAAAGGTTTTGGTCCTTTAACAAGGATAAAATTCTTAACCGTATTTTTTCCGATACATCCATTCCCCATAATACATTTAAGAGATACAGTATAACTACTATCTATCAAGTAGGTATGGGCTGGCGGTTTATTTCCACTGAATGTAGTACCATCTCCAAAATCCCAAACACAATTACTCAAAGAATCGGTTTTAGGAGAAATTAAGACTTTACCCCCTGCGCAAACCTGTGCTTTGTCAACTGTAAAAATTGGAACCGAACCTTGAATTTTTATGAAATTAGAATGTTGTATATAACCCGTACATCCATTTGTACCTTTACAACTTAAGGTAACCGTATAATTTCCAATATCTTCGTACGATTTTACTGGTGGTTTACTTCCTACGTAGGTTGTATTATCTCCAAAAAACCATTTAAAATCTGTGTAACCTAATGAACTCGATGTAGTTTCTGTAAATTGAATCGATGCCCCAGGACATGCAATTTGTTTATTTGCGGTGAAAGTTGGTAACGGAGAAGGCTTTATGGTTATAGGTAATAAAAAATTGGATTGACAATTAATTTTTTTGGAATAGGCTTCTACTTTCAAACTAAATTTACCTGATTGATAAAGTGTAACTAAACCAGTGTCTTTATTCGTCGAGATAGAACCATTTGTTACCTTCCAAATTAAGTTATCGATTGGGTAATTAGCGTTAACAACCATTTTTTTAGTCTCACGCTCACAAAAAATAGGATCACCCTCTATCTTGCCTTTAAAGTCATAAACTGAAATTTGTTTCACCCTTTTCAAGGAAGCGTTACATGAAATCTTATTACTTATTAATTGTAATTTAATGGCAAATGTATCTTCTTTTAAATAAGTTAAAGAATCAGGTGAGGCTAACGTGCTTTTGGTCCCATTTCCAAAATCCCAAGCATACGTAAATTCTGAAACATTTAATGTTTTATTCTCTACTTTTATTTTACTTGGTAAATGACAATTATCCCCTACTAAATCGAAATCCAAAATCGGTAAAGGAATAACTTCTATGTAATTGGTTAATCTTTTTTTTCCAGACAACCCATTTTTGTCCGTCACAAACAATTCGACGGTATAAGGACCAATTTTAGAATACGTATGACTTATAGATGTATTTCCATCGATACTAATAATAATACCATCCCCAAAATCCCACAAAGACTTATCTAAAGAAGCATTCCCTGGAATTGTTTTATTGTCAAATATTACAGGAGAACCAAGACAGACTTTTACAGTAGTAGTTTCAAAACTAACATTTGGTGCTTGAGAAAAAATAAAAGTATTGAATATTATAAAAAATAGAAAAAATACAAGTCTCCAAAAATTCATATATAAATTCATAAAAGTGTTATATTTCCTTTTTTGGAGAAAAATTTACCATCTAAAAAAGTACCTTCTAATTTAAAAAAATAAACTCCATCTTCCAATTTACGATGTTGGCTATCCAACCCATCCCACACAAAAACTCCTTTTTGGTTTAAACAAGAATACACCTTAGTTCCCCAACGATTAAAAATTGCAACAGAATAATTACTGAAAATTTCATCAAACAAAACCAAGACATCATTAATGCCATCTCCATTTGGTGTAATAACATTAGGAACATCGTAATCATCTATTACATCCAATGAATGAAAATCTTGATCGGAACATCCATTCTGATCTTGTATGGTTAAAACAATATTTTTTTTGCCACCTTTTAAATATTTTTGAGTGATATCTTCACTTTTATCTGTAAAAATTGAATCTTCTTCTGATAAATTCCATTTCCATAAAACTAATTGAGTTTTTGGAACAGATAAATCTTTTAAAGATACATTTTCCCCTATTTTAATTGAATTTTTTTGAATATCAAAAATTGCTTGAATCCCTTTATCCGGAATCGAAATTGTATCTAATGGATAAACAACTTTACAGCCTTCTAAATCTTTAAGTGTAACAGTAGGACCAAATTTTTGAATATTTTGATATGAGTGTTTAAAAGTCAATGAATCAGAAACAAATGTATTATCATCTAAGGACCAATAAATAGAAGTTACATTCTCTAATTTTGACAATTGAAACTGATAATTTTGACCACAAACATCTCCCATACTACTCCATGAAGAAATCGCTTTTGGACCTAATATCGTTAAGAAATCAATTAACGTAGTATCTCCAAAACACCCGTATTCGTCTTTGGATTTAAGTGTAACCGAATAAGTACCTGGAAATAAATAATTAATTGTTGGTTTGTGAATTATCGCTTTTTTACCAATTCCAAAACTCCAAAAAGAAGAATCGATTTTACCAATAGAAGAAGTAACATCTTGGTATTTACTTTCTATTGGAGGACATTTAAACTCTCCTTTATCATTCATATTGTTCTCTATCTGACTCGTTAAATGATAAGATAGATTTGCTTTCGGTAAGGAAACCGAAATACTATTTTCTTTTTTATTTGGACAACCATTGATATCAACAGAATGCATCGAAATAGTATGGTTCACATAAATTTCATTTGATTTGTCTTGAAATGAAAATTTAAGCGTGTCCTGATCTACAGCAACTTGATTATTGTCAATGAGCCAAGAATTATGTGTTCCTGGTTCAGAATTTTTACAATATGTTTTAAATAGTTCGTTATTACAAACAACTGGTTTGTAAATATATTCTGAACTTGGTTGTGTAATTTGAATCATTGCAGAATCTAAAAAAGATCTACAACCAAAGTTATCTTTTACTAGTAAATAAGAGTAATACATACCAACTCCTTGATATAAAACGGATTTACTTTCGGATATATTAAAAGTGGAATCCTTACTTTTTGTGTAAGCAAATTTCCAATAATAAGAATCCAAAGACACACCATTTTTTTGTTTGTGTGATTGATTTGCATAAGTAATTATCGATCCAATACAGCCGATTTTTTTATCTGGTACGATAACCGCTTTTGGTAACGTGAGTACTGTTAAACTATCAAATCGAATAGTATCAAAACAACCAACAGAATTGGTAGGTATCGATTTTACTTCGAAGCGACCACCTTGATTATAGGTATAAACAGAATTTTTTCCGGAAACTTGCCCGCCATCCCCCGATAAAAAACGAAAAGATGTCAATGAATGTTTCGGAAAAGAAGTACTAATATCGTGAAATCCTACTTCTGAGAATTGACAGATTGAATCCTGTTCAATGGTGAAATTTGGTTTTACCCAGGAAATATGAAATTCTCGCTTCGCAGTATCCACACAACCAGTTGTATGATTCGTAACGGTCTGAACTGCTGTAAAGGTTCCGTACTCTGTAAATACAGAACTCATCGATCCTAAACTAGAAGAATTCATATTTACCGTTGGAATATTTCCAGATTTCCCATCACCAAAAGACCAATTTACAGAAACATTATCACTTTTTCCAGACTTAGAATTATCCTTAAATAAAACCGTTAAAGGCATAATTGGATTACAATATAACTTTTGTACTTCAAAACTAGCAAGGGTTGGTTTTGCATAAACTACTTTAGGGATAAGTACAGAATCTAGACACCCTCTAAAATCAATTTTCAGTTTAACATCAAAATATCCAGTATCCTTGTAATAGGCATGAGTTGGATTATTTTGTATATCCTTTGTCCCATCTCCATAATCCCAAGTGTAAATGATTTCATCTGCCGAATGCGGAGCAAGTATAGTAGACGCGTCTAAAAATTGAATTGATTTTTTTAAACATTCTGATTTTGGCTGTACAGTAAAATTTACTTTTTCAATTTTCCCAACTCTAATATATGATTTATATATTGTATCATTAGTACAATTAGTTAATGTAGTTACTTTTAATTTAATATCATATTTACCAATATCATAGGTCTGCTTTGGTGGCGTTTTACCAATAAATGTTTTATTATTCCCCAAATCCCACTCCCATTTTACAATTGGATTATCTACATTCGACATCGTGGAGGTGTCTGAAAATTGAGTTGATAAGATCGAACAACCTTTCAATTTATCTGCTGAAATTTTTGGATGCGGACTATGTACCAAAATATATTTATCTATTTTAGACTGACCAATACATCCATTAGTACCTTTGCATTCAAGCGAAACCGTATAATCTCCTTCTTTTGTATAGATTGTTGGTGGGGGGGTTCTTCCTGCGAAACTACCTTCTCCAAAATTCCAAGAAAAATTAGAACCTTCAGCTGTCGTATTTGTAAATTGTATTGGAAAATTTGGACAAACCTTCACTTTATTCACAGAAAAACTTGGTATCGGCAATGCTTTTACCTGAACTTTGTATGTAGCCTTCGCACTACAAGAAATGGAATTATCAGTCATGGTAACTGAAACCGAATAATTTCCAGCTTTAGTGTAAACTCCAGTCATGGAATCATTATTACCACCACTAGTTTGATTTCCAAAATCCCAAGCATACGTATCTACTTTTCGATTGGGTTTAACCACTAAAGAGGTGGAAGAACCAGCACAAATGGAATTTACACCGGATACAGTACCTTTAAAATCATATATCGTAATTGGCTTTGTAGATGTGCCTGTAGCACCTGAACAACCTGGGAAATTATTGGACAACGTTAACGAAATTGAAAATGTTCCTCCAGTAGAATATACTACAGAAGTTGGAACACTTGCTGTACTGGTTTGTCCATTACCAAAATCCCATTTATAGGAATATCCTGAACCAGATGAAGATTTATTTATAATGGAAATAGTAGCAGGTAAAGTACATTTATCTCCTGAGAATTCAAAATCTGCTTTCGGTAAGGCTAATACTTCAATGTAATTCGTTTTTTTCTTTTGACCTGTTACATTACTCTTAGAAATCACCAACAATTCTACCGAATATAAACCAGGTGCATCGTAGGAATGCTCAATCCCATTTGTCCCTGAAACAGTGCTGGTATTTCCATCGCCAAAATCCCAAGTTGAAGTCTGAATTGGGGAATTACCAGATGCAGAAACATTTGCGAATTTTATAGAAGTCCCTACACAAACTTTCGTAGTAGAAGTGGCGAAATCAGCATTCGGAGCTTGAGAAAGTCCAACAAAACTAAATAATACAAAAATAATATTGCTGATCCACTGTTTCATGTAGCTATTTTCCTGTAAAAGAAAAATAAAGATACAAAAAACTAGTGAATTACACTTCCTAACCAACGGGACATTTCATCATTGGAACGCCCATTACGTTTTGCTATATCCGCCACTTGCTCTTCTGTAATTTTACCTAGTCCAAAATATTTTGCTTGCGGGTGCGCGAAATACCAACCACTCACTGAAGAAGTTGGTAACATCGCTAAACTTTCAGTTAAAGTCACTCCTGTTATTTTAGTTGCATCCAAAAGTTCAAATAGACCAACTTTTTCCGTATGATCTGGGCACGCTGGATATCCTGGAGCTGGACGAATACCTTGATATTTTTCTTTGATTAACTCATCATTATTTAAATTCTCTCCTACTGCATATCCCCATAAATCCGTTCTAACTAAAGCATGTAAATGTTCCGCAAAAGCTTCCGCCAAACGATCACCGAGTGCTTTTAAAAGAATAGAATTATAATCATCATGCTCCGCTTCAAATTCAGCAACTTTTTCCTCTAACCCAATTCCTGTTGTAACCACAAAACCACCTACATAATCCTTCAAATTCAAATCTTTAGGAGCGATAAAATCGGACAACGACATACTTGGCGCTCCAGCTACCTTTTCTGTTTGTTGTCTTAATGCATGTTGCACAATTAAAGTTTTTGACCTAGATTCGTCTGCATAAATTTCGATATCATCACCAATACTATTTGCAGGATATAAACCAACTACAGCACGTGCTTCCAACCATTTTTCGTGAACTATTTTGGTTAACATTTCTTGTGCATCGGCAAATAATTTTGTAGCTTCCTCACCAACAATTTCATCTTGCAAGATTTGTGGAAATTTACCATGTAACTCCCAAGTTTGAAAGAAGGGAGTCCAATCAATATATTCCACCAACTTTTCTAATGGATAATTCAATAACGTTTGATTTCCAATAAATTTAGGTGTAACCAAATCTTCTTGTTTCCAGTCAATTTGAAATCTATTTTTTCTTGCAACCTCTAAACTTAATAAACGTTTAGCATTTCTATGTTTTTCATGATGCGTTCGAAGCGTATCATACTCGGTTTTTATTGCAGCAACAAAATCCGTCTTTCTTTGTCCTAATAAACTCTCAACAACGGTTACTGATCTCGAAGCGTCTAATACATGAATTGTAGGACCATTGGTATAATGCTC
This sequence comes from Flavobacteriia bacterium, assembly GCA_947446925.1. GTDB lineage: Bacteria > Bacteroidota > Bacteroidia > Flavobacteriales_D > Crocinitomicaceae > CANHVK01. The sequence continues at coordinate 37,399 of CANFHU010000006.1, read as the reverse complement.
TTCAATTTTAACAGCCGTATGCACTTTTGATGTTGTAGCACCTCCTATCATTAAAGGAATGCTTAATCCAGCTCTTTGCATTTCTTTCGCCATGTGTACCATTTCATCTAAAGAGGGGGTAATTAATCCACTTAGACCTATTACATCTACTTTTTCACGAATCGCAGTTTCAATAATTTTTTCTGCAGGAACCATTACTCCTAAATCTACCACTTCATAATTGTTACAACCTAAAACCACACCAACAATATTTTTCCCAATATCATGCACATCGCCTTTTACAGTTGCCATTAAAACTTTGCCTGCAGAACTACTTGCGCCAGATTTTTCTAATTCTATATAAGGTAATAATACTGCAACTGCTTTTTTCATTACACGAGCAGATTTAACAACTTGCGGTAAAAACATTTTTCCACTGCCAAACAAATCACCAACCACATTCATCCCATCCATCAAAGGACCTTCGATAACTTGAATTGGTCGCGGATACAACTTACGACATTCCTCCGTATCTTCATCAATAAATTCTACAATTCCTTTTATAAGCGCGTGTGCTAATCGCTCTTGAACAGGGGCGTCTCTCCAAGATAAATCTACTTCTTTTTTCGTAGCATCCCCTTTCACCGTTTCAGCGAATTCAAGTAAACGCTCCGTTGCATCGGATCTTCTATTTAGAATCACATCCTCAACATATTCTAATAAATCTTTTGGAATATTATCATAAATTTCTAACATCGTGGGATTAACAATCCCCATATCCATTCCTTCTTTGATCGCATAATATAAAAAAACAGAGTGCATCGCTTCTCTTACTTTATCATTACCGCGAAACGAAAAAGACACATTAGAAACTCCTCCACTCACATGTGCTCCAGGTAAATTGGTACGAATCCATTTAGTTGCACGAAAAAAATCAACCGCATTATTATTATGCTCTTCCATCCCAGTTGCAACAGGAAATATATTTGGATCGAAAATAATATCTTGTGCAGGAAAATTAACTTGATCAACTAATATTCGATATGAACGTTCGCAAATTTCAATTCTGCGTTCATAGGAGTCTGCTTGTCCAGCTTCATCAAAAGCCATAACAATAACTGCTGCGCCATATCGTTTTATTTTTTTTGCTTGTTCTTTGAAATTTTCTTCTCCTTCTTTCAAAGAAATAGAATTTACAATTCCTTTACCTTGGATACATTTTAATCCAGCCTCAATTATTTCCCATTTAGAACTATCAATCATAATCGGAACACGAGAAATATCTGGTTCTGAAGCAATCAAATTCAAAAACTGAATCATCGCTGCTTTTCCATCAATCATCCCTTCGTCCATATTCACATCGATAATTTGAGCTCCACCCTGCACTTGCTCTAAGGCTACCGACAAAGCATCTTCAAATCGACCTTCTTTAATCATTCTTAAAAAAGCACGAGAACCAGTGACATTGGTTCTTTCCCCAATATTTATAAAATTTGTTTCTTTTGTAACTATCAAAGGTTCTAAACCCGAAAGTTTTAAAGGTGGTAAATTATTACTCATATTAATAGTTTAGATCGATTTGACGTGGCTTATAATTTTTAGCCAAATTTGCAATAGCTTGAATATGATCAGGTGTTGTTCCACAACAACCACCTATAATATTAATTAAATTTTCATCTAAAAAATCTTTAATTTGAACTGCCATCATAGCTGCAGTCTCATCATATTTACCAAATTCATTTGGTAAACCTGCATTTGGATGTGCACTCACAGCAAAAGGAGCATTTTTAGCGAGTACTTGTAAATATGGACGCATCATGGAAGCTCCCAAAGCACAATTAAATCCAACACTTAGTAAAGGCAAATGAGAAATAGAAATTAAAAAGGCTTCTGCAGTTTGACCTGTTAATGTCCTTCCACTTGCATCCGTGATTGTACCAGATACCATAATTGGAATTTTAACTCCGCGTTTTTCAAAAACTTCATCAATAGCAAAGAGTGCTGCCTTAGCATTAAGCGTGTCAAAAACAGTTTCAACCAAAAGTATATCTACTCCCCCATCCATTAAGGCTTCTACTTGCTGCGTGTAAGCAACAACAAGATCATCAAACGTTACTGCACGATATCCTGGGTCATTTACATCTGGAGAAATAGATGCTGTTCGATTTGTAGGTCCAATGGATCCTGCAACAAATCTAGGTTTATTTGGCTCTTTGGAAGTGAATTCATCCGCAACTTTTCGTGCTAATTGAGCGGAATGAAAATTTATAGCATAAACTGCACTTTCTAATCCATAATCAGCTTGAGCAATAGTGGTACCCGAAAAAGTATTTGTTTCTGCTATGTCCGCACCTGCAGCATAGTATAAACGATGTATCTCTTCAATAATATCTGGTCGAGTTAGAGATAATAAATCATTATTACCTTTTAGTGGAGATGCATGGTTTTCAAACCAACCTTTTCTAAAATCTTCTTCTGTTAAATTGTGCCTCTGAATCATAGTACCCATGGCACCATCTAACACCAATATTCGTTCGTTTAATACTTCTCTAATATCCATTTACTTTACCAATTATGTTTAGGTACTCATACGGAAATTGAAAGCACTTATCTTTTTTGCAATCGCAAATAGGATTTGGCACCTTACCGAAGTAGGTTGCCAAGGTTTCTTAGGGCCAGTCCCTCCACCTTTCTGTATAAGTAACACGAAACAATGAACAATGTTGAGACAAAGATACGAGTAATATCTATAAAACAAAATAGCCTGTGAAAATTCCACAGGCTATCTACTATTTTATAAAATGAATTTAACGCTTGACTCCTTTGTTATCCTCTGGAAAGATTATAACAAATTCAGTTCGACGGTTAATTTGATGTAATACTTCTGTACATTCTACCCCATCAGCACATTGATTGAGCAACTCTGTTTCACCGTAATTCTTAACATTCAACTTAACGCGAGGAATTCCTTTTGTTACTAAATAATTAACACAACTTTGACTTCTTAATTTGGATAAATTCATGTTATAATCCGATCTACCTCTACTATCCGTATGTGAACTTACATCCACTGTTACATCTTTATTTTCTTTTAAGAATAACACTAAGGTATCTAACTCCGCTCTACCAATAGCACTCAAGGTATATTTGTTATAATCATATAAGATATTATCTAATTTGACAGCAACATTTTTACCTGTTTTAGACAATTCTATATCTTTTCTAACTTCTTTTTCACCTTTTATTGCTACCAATTTAAATGATTTTGGATCATGTCCATACAACGATGCTGTAACTTGATACTCCCCAGCCGGTAAATCCACGTTAATTTCTCCATCCTTACCTGATAAAGAAGTAGTAATCACACCTGTCTCTAAATTTTTAATAACCAATTCAGCACCTTCTAATTTATCCTGTGTTTCTTTTTCAGTCACTACACCTGCCCAAGTAATTTGTTTTTTGTGTAATCCTAACTCTCGGTTAATTGTATCTCCTGCTAAAATACCAATTGCATTAAAATCAAATTCAGAATCAACATAATCAGGATGTTTTGTCCTTACTTTGTAAACTTTATCTGGTAATGCTTTGAAGATTAACTCACCTAATTCATTCGTTTTTCCAGCGAAAATAACGTTCCCTGCAGAATCTATTACTTCAACTAAAATATCTGCGATTGAATCTTGTGTAAATTTTACGAAAATGGAATCGTTTTTTGGTTTAAATAACATTACATTATAGATACGGTCGATAAAATCACCACGATTACTGGAAAAATATCCAAGTGTATCAGAAGCATCCACTATTAATGAAAAATCATCTGCATGACTATTTAAGTTACAACCACCATTAACTACTTTCTGTGCATCTTGTCCAATTAATTCAGCTTTAAAAATATCTAAACCACCTAAACCTGGATGTCCGTTACTCGCAAAGAAAAGTTTTCCGGTTGCTTCAAATGGAAACATCTCATCTCCAGTACTATTAATTAAACTACCCGCATTTATAGGCTCACCCCATCCATCGGAGGTTTTAGTTGAAAACCAAATGTCCATTCCACCGAATCCACCTTCACGATTAGAAGCAAACCACATTACTTGTCTATCTTTGGAAAGTGATGGGTGACCAACGAAAACACTTTCGTTATTATATGGAAATGCAGTTTCTTGTTTTGTCGTTGCATCATAAATATAAATACCAACCGTAGTTAGTGGTACATTTTTCTTCGCTTTCAAATTTTTAGAATAATACCAGATAGCATCAATACTATCATAGTAAGCAACACCATCATGCTTATATCCTTTAACTTTAACTTTTTTAACTTTTTGAGTGGTTTTATTATATAAATATTGTTCTAAAAAAGCAGTGTTTTGAACAGCCCAAGGTGTTTCCATTGCATTATTTCTAGCGGAAGTAAAAGCTATACCATCTGGATGAAATGCAGGTGAAAAATCACCTTTGTTTGAATTAAATGATGCTAACGAAACCGAAAATAACGATGTATCGCTTTTTAGATTTGCTAAAAAATTAGTACTGTCGAAATAAATATCCAAAGTTGCTTTTTTTGGATCAATACTCGTAGAACAAGCTACATGCTGGTAAATTGCTTGAGCATCAAATGCTTTGTCCATATACAGTAATAACTTGATCAATTTATACGAATCTTCAAATGTAAATTGAGTAGTACCACTCAAATAAGAAAGTATATCATTTGCTTCGTTATATTTTTTACAACGAATACAAGCCTCTGCAGCATTTCTATACACATCAGGATACGCCTCTGCATCTAATTTATCTTTATTTATTAATTCTAAATAAATCTCACTAGCTTCCTGATAACGATATGCATTAAAATATTTTTCAGCGTAAGCAACTTTCTTCGTCTGCCCAAAAGCACAAGTAGTTACAATTACAAGTAAAAGTACACTTAGGCTTAATTTCAATGATTGATTAACTAATTTCACGGAATTATGTTTTATGATTTATATTGTGTTTTAATTTAGAAATATCGAGGTGATGCATAAATGGATCTTCTACCATTCATGTCATAGGTCAACATTAATTCATGGGTTCCAATATTTTTGGTCGCTCTTAGTTGGTTGTATACAAAATCAAAGGAATATCCAAACATCCATTTTTCTTGTAACTGAACAGCCATATTTACACCAAAAGATTCATTATATCGATACATCCCACCAACCCAGAATTTCTTGTAGAAAAACAAATTAGCATTCAAATCTAGAGTAATAGGTGCATTTTTAACGACTTTCAATAAACTACTAAATTTCAAATCTGTAACAGTATTAATAGGATAAACATATCCTGCTGCAATAAAGAAGTGTTGTACCGCTAAATCTACATTATTCCAAGATGCTTTCATTAATCTAGGTATACTGATACCTGCATAAAAACTCTTTGTATGATAATAAACACCCATACCTGTATTAAATGCAACTTTACTATCTTGCACTAAAAAATTCACATCTGTTGGATCATTTGGATTTAATTTTTTAGCAGTAAAATCAAAATTATACATATCCAATCCTGCACTCATTCCAAAATTTAAGCGTCTTCCTTTCCCTAAAGGTTGAGAATATGCTACATCTGCAAACACCGCTGTATTGTATTTTGCTCCAATAATATCATTCGAAAAATGACCACCAACACCAAATGCTTTTCGTGCAATTGGTGCATGTACAGATAAAAATTGTGTTACAGGTGCACCACTAACTCCCAACCACTGCGCTCTATTCACTAAAGTTGCATTTAAAGCACCCCTACTTCCTGTATAACCAGGATTAAACTGAAGTGGATTAAACATATACATACTAGCCTGTGCATCCTGTTGCGCTAACACCTCATTACTAGTTATAAAAACTAATAATAAGGCACTTAACTGATACTTTAATTTTGAAACCATCATTGATTCTTAATTTCTAACTTTATTATTTAACTAATTCAACATATCCAGATTCAGGAGTTGTTCCGTCTCCTTTATCAACCATATAAAAATAAGTACCTGCTGGTAATACATTAGATCCTAATGTAGCTCCAACATTTGGCTTACCATCCCAATCATCTTTGTATGGAGCATCTTTAGTTTCATAAACAATTGAACCCCAACGATTGAAAATAGATAATTGACATTTTGGATATTTACTTTCGTAGTTTAGTACAAATTTATCATTTTTTCCATCACCATTTGGAGTTATGATATGAGGAATTGCAGCAGGATCACAATCTGTAAATGTTGTAGTGTCTTTCGCAATACATTTTTTACTATCTGTAACTATCACCGAATATTTAATTGCTTGGTCATCTGGAAGATTCGTGATTGAAGATCCTGTTTCTGTCATTAACTGACCATTTTTAGACCATTGATAAGTATAAGATGGGTCAGCTCCTATAATGAATAATGCACCGTTTCCAGCACTACACGTTGGTAATTTACTAGGTGAAATTGAAATCACTGGTGATTTAAAATTAACTACTATTTCTTGCATATTTTGAGAAACACATCCATTTTTAGTTTCTGCAGCATAATATGTACCTTGAATCAACGGTGTGCTTGGTGCTTGAACTACTTTATACGAATTTAGCCAAACAATTTCATTTAAGAAATATGGTTTAATTTCTAAATCTTTTATCGTCTTGTTACTTCCTGCACAAAATGTATAGTCATTTGAAGGATCTAATATGGTTTGACCAAAAGACTGGATAGATACATCTACTGATTTACGAACAACGCTTTCACAACCAGGAGTCAACGTTGCGGAAGCGAAATAGGTACCAGAAACTAAAGGCATATCACTTGGTAATACACTCGTAGAGGTTTCTGAAGCAAACCATTTTAAAACACCCGTCCCACTTATTTTTGTTTCATCTAATTTAGCGTTTGTTGGATTGTCTGTTGCACAAAAAACTTTTGGATTTTTTAATACTAAATCGGTAGGACCCTCATTTAATTTAAACTTTAAAGTGGCAAAAGAAGAACTTTGACATTCATTATTATCTTGAATATTGTAATAAAATGTTTGCGTAACTCCACCCTTAGAAGCTATTTGAGTAGTATTTGGTATCACCGGATTCCCTGTAGAATTTTGAGATATCAAGATGGAATATCCTCCAGGTAGAGTAATTGGAGAATTAGCTATAATTGAATTAAATGTAGGTTTATCAATAGCGCAAATTAATAAGGATGTCGAAAGATCAACTAAAGGAATTAAAGTAGGTCCTTTATCTAAAGTTATACTTGTAGCAAGTTTCAATTTACTTTCACACGTACCATTATAAAAAGCAAACTTATAAATTGTATTCGCAGCAACTACTGTTTTACCGGAAATAAGTACATCATTTGCATCATAATAGTTTACTGTTCCTGTAGGTGCTGGAGAAAATGTAATTTGATCTAATGTATATGATTTAGATGCACAATACACTTTAGTAGTATCTAAAACAGGTGTTAAAGGAGATGTTGGTTGGTTATCTATAACAACTGAATTTGAATTTGGGGAAACACAACCGTTAACATCTTTAATTTTAAACGTATATGAACCAGGATTTAAACCTACAAATGAATAGGTAAATGGGTTAGCAGTTAAATTATCCGTTGTTACTTTAGTAGGACTACCTACAACAGGTGTAGCAGTGATATCCCAAACTCCTGCCTTAGGCATGTTTATTTCAACTGTACCAGTAGCAACTGAACAAGAAGGTTGTTTATTATTTCCAGGTAAAAATGGTTTAGCTAAATCAATTATTGTAACATGTACTTTTGTTCGGTTAGTACTTTTACATGCTCCAAACGATTGTTCTGCATAATAATCTCCAGTGATAACAACATCCCCATCACCATATGCATTACCATTAACATCATACCAAGTAATTGTTTGTGTTAAATTTGTAGTTAACTGTTTTAAATCAGAAACTAATTTACCGTTTTCTTTACAAAATATAGGTGTTGGATCTGAAACTATAATATCTGATGGTGTTGGTGTGATTGTAATAGTCGTATCATATTCATTAGAACTACATGTGCCATCTACTAATGTTACAGAATAGGTTCCTTGAGAATTAACAGTTATAAAGTTTGCATCCTGAGGTTGAGCACCATTAAAATCACTTCCGTTTTTTCTCCAATGGTATTTCGTAGTTAACGTTGTTGGTTTAGGTACGTTTGCAGTTATGATTACCGATTGACCTTGGCAAATCGGCAATGTAGTGCTTACAGACAATAAAGGATCTTGAGGTGCATTTGGATCTTGAAGTAATATATCTTGTGAAAATTCACAGGTTCCGTTGTTAAAAGTAACGGTATATAGACCTTTCCCAAGACCAATTATTGTATCAAAAGGAGCAGACTTAGTTAATGTAATTCCTGGGTGAGTACCTATTACTACTGAAGGTGTTGCTTGTAAAGACCATTTTACTGTACCTATACCCGTTCCTTGTACATACACTTTTCCGTCTAGTTTATTACACGAATTTGGACCTATTCCTTTTACCACAAAATCTTTTACTAAAACTTTTACTTTTATAAGATTAGAAATTGCAGGTGAACCAGTAATACATTTACCATCCAACGTTTTCATTTCACACGTAATGCTATCACCATCTTTTAATCCTTGCGTAGTATAGGTAGCTGTAATCGCTGAACTTATATTAATCCCTTTATTTTTCCATTGGTAACTTACTTTTCCTAATCCAAGAGAAGGAGTTGCTGTAAAAACAACTTTTGTATCTGGACAAATTGTCAATTCTCCAGCGGTAGGTTTTGGATCGGAATCGATACTGACACTTGCGTTTGTAATAGGAATCACTACTACTTTTAAAACCGTTGATTCTACACTTGCACAAGCACCACTCGACAATACTGCTTTGTAATACATAGTATCTACTAATTGCGCTGTACCACAGATCGGTAAATTTCCATCAGGTGTTCCTGTTATATTATTCCAAGAAGTTAAACCATCTAAAGATTCTTTCCATTGAATATTCCCTACACTTCCAGTTAATTTTAAGGTTGTAGTACTACCAACACAAATAGTGTCTGGAGTAAGCGAAACCGAACCAATTACAGGTGTTGGACTTACCGTAATTTTTGCAACAGTACTTGTAGCGGTTGCTGAACAAACACCACTCGTTACTAATGCTCTGTAATAATAAGTACCTGGTGTTAATGTTGGTGTTGTAAAAGGAGTTGTTGTTGCTAAGGGTAATATATTAGTCCAATTATTTAAACCATCTGGAGAAGATTGCCATTGAATTTTACCTGTGTACCCACTTAGATTAATTATTGTATTCGTACCTGAACATAAATCGGCAGCATTTGGTGTTGCTGTTCCTCCTACTGCTTTAGGATCAACTTGGATAGAAGCCGTTTGCGTACAATTTGCAACATCCGTGTAAGTAATTGTTATAGTTCCACCTTTTTTTCCTGTAACAACCCCAGTTGATAACACCGTTGCAACGGAAGGGTCAGAAGACACCCATGGATTAAGTGTATTTGGGGAGGATGGTATTGTTAATGTAATATCTGTCCATGCTTTTAAATTTATCGTGGAATCCACACAAATTTCGCCTGCACCACTTAAAACGGGTTTGCCTGGAACAGCATTAAACGTTATCAAAGAATCAGCATAACAAACACTGTTAGAAGCTCTAATTGTAAACGAGCCTGAAGTAGAAGCTTTAATACTATCTCCTTTGAAAACAACTCCAGTTGAAGGAGTTGCCGTATAGATTAACTTACTATCGTAATTGTTTATAATAGCAAATCCATTTTTTGTACAAGTAGCTTGTGTTACTGTTATAGATGGTTTAGAAACTTGTTTAACAACTACTATATTAAATTTTGGATTACAACCTGTTCCTTCAGCCATTGTAATCGTATATGTTGTATCGTACGTAATTTTAGAAAGATCTAATTTACCTGTAGCCGTATTTAATGCTGCTGTACTACCTGCATTTATCGGTGTGATTGAAAAAACAGGAGTAGGATTCGTCGAATTAGTTATACTAGGTGTTAGAATTGAAGTGTTTCCAACACAAACAGAATCTGGATCGTAAGTTAATGTAGTTGTACAAGTAGGACAATTGTAGGTAACAATTACTGGAGTTGGAGTAGAACATCCGTCTAGATTTGAAACTACATAATACGTTTTTATTGCATAAATTTTATGTACAACAAAATCAGGTGTAGCAGTACTTGATGTGTCTAGCCATTTTTTTGGATTGTTACTCGCGTGCGTCGTTGCATCTGCTAAATTATCATACCAATAAAAAACAGACCCAGCAGGTGCTGTACCTGTTAAAATAGCAGTACTATCGCAACCAGCAACTGTTGCGGTTGCTTTAGCAGGGTTACAAACAGAAATTGAAGGACAGTTACCTCCAATAGTAGGGGTTGTTACAGCTGTGACTGAATTTCTAGTTGTTAAATCCATTGTTACAGAACCAAAAGTAGTTGGATTTGGATTATTACATCCTACCAAAGTCAAAGATCCTGAGGTATTATATACCGAAGTTGAAGCACCTGCAAAAGTAGTATTTGAAATAAAAACAGTATTAGTTTTACCTGCTTTGGAATAAATATCGGTCCCTTTACCAGAACCACTTATATTACTTGCAAACTCACAATCAATAATATCAACTAAATTTGAATGTGCCGCGCCTGCATTTGTTGCTATAACTTGTTGTCCTGAAAAAGATATAGCTCCACCAAAGTTGAATCCATTAGTAGATTTATTCGACAAAAATTTACAATTTTTTATAGTGCTTTTTAAAGTAGATGAAGTACCAGAGAACATTATTGCTCCTCCATAACTATTATTAGAACCACTCCCAACAGCTGTGTTACTTTCAAATAATGTATTACTTACATTTAACACACCACCTTCAATAAATATTCCACCTCCACTTTGCGCTTTATTATTGTAGAACGTTGAATTAGTTATATTAACAAAAACGGTGTTATCTCCAGAAATAATCATCCCTCCTCCTACAGTTCCTCCTCCTGTCCTATCATTACCAGTAATTAAGGAATTATTTATATTTAAAGTTACGTTTTTGGAATAGGAATCTGTTGAACTTTTAACATCAATACCTCCACCATTTAAACCTGATTGAATACCTTGACATGAAAATGCAAGACCTTCAAAAGTTACTGTAGAATTATTATTAATTACAACACTCGCTTCTCCTGCTGATGTTCTATTTTGAGCTAAAACTACATTATCAAACAAAATATTTGTTGAACCATCAATTGTAATTGCCTCTCCTTCAAACGATGTACCGTTACTATATTTACCTATTTGTATATTTTTGAATGTAATATTATTCCTGTTATATATACGCATAAAATAATTTAAAGTACCTGAAGAATTTTGACTAAATAATGTGTTAGAAGAACCTGCTCCGATAATTGAAATATTATCTTTGCTCAATACAATTTTTGAATCAATATAACTTCCTGCATCCACATAGATTATATCTCCAGAGACAGCAACAGACAATGCTTGAGTTAAATTGGCTTTAGGTGTTGCACTGGTTAAACCATCATTTGAAGATGAGCCTGAAGCGGTACAGTAAACATCTAAACTACTAACAACATCGTTTACATAAATATTCTTAGAAAACGAATAAAATGAACAAAGTACGATAAACAAGCATGTAACAATCCTAGATAATATTTGCGTATTCATAACAAAAAAATTTATGTGTTTATAACTTTAACGACGTATAAAAAAGTTTCAGGTTGCCCAAAACACACTACCTCTTAATTTAAAGTGTGACAAAAATAAGATAATTTGCAGAAAAACAAAACAAATTAACAATGGAAGGTTAACAAAATTAAGTTTGCAATTCAAATTTTAAAATTGATTAAGAAATACTATTCGAACAAGTTAATGCTTTTTTATTCAAGACAACTTGGACAAACATCTATTTAGATAAAATGGATTGTATCTATTATATGCTATTTTTTTTCATTATTGTCCGATTAATTTTTCTGTTCTTTTGGCTTGACCCAAAAGAACCAAAAAGTCAAGCCTGTAAAAACAATTTTCTAAAACTATGGAACATTCTAGTCATTTACCCAAACTCGCAAACACAGTTTACTTGCCCCTTTCAGGATGCAAGGCTGCTGAGCTCAGACATGGGTGCATTTCCTTTCATTTATCCTTGTTTTAGTAAAATCCTTTTTAAGGGCGATTAAAGTTTGTTACAAAATCAAGTCTATCTTCTTTCTAAAACGCTAAACAACTTATAATCTAAAAGGTTTCATCGCTGATTTTTAACTTTTATCGGACAGTAGTGATTTTTTTTATAAAAAGTTTTTGATTCTTAAAAAAAGATGTACATTTGTACTCCGAAATACAAAATCGGTTTAGTTTACAGTCGAGTAATCTAAAAATTATAAGCGGATATGGTGAAATTGGTAGACATGCCAGACTTAGGATCTGGTGCCGCGAGGCGTGTGGGTTCGAGTCCCTCTATCCGCACTAAAATTAAATGAAATGGTATAAGTATTCTTATGCCATTTTTTGTTTATAATTAAAAATAAAAAAAATGAATGTAATTCGCGAAGATGTAAACTCAACAAGTGCTATTTTACGTGTTAATATTGCACCTTTAGATTATGAAACTCAGGTTTCAAATGCTTTGGAGAAAGCTAGAAAACAAGCTAAAAACCCTGGTTTTAGACCTGGTCATGTTCCATTAGCTTTAATTAAAAAACAATATGGTAAAGGTATATTAATTGAAGAGATTAATAAAGTGGTTAGCAATGCATTGACGACTTACTTTACTAATAACAAAGTAGAAATTTTAGGAAATCCAATTCCATACGACAAAGAAGAAGTAAAAGGTGACTTTAATGCACCTGCGGATTTTGAATTTGCATTTGAAATTGGTTTAGCTCCAACTATTATAATTGATGCTGCTTTAAAAGATGCTTTTAATTATGTAAAAGTAAATGTAGATGCAAAATTGATTGACCAACAAGTGGATGATTTGCGTAGACGTTATGGTAAATTAGTTGCTTCTGAAAATGTTGGTGCTACCGATATGATTTTAGCACAATTTACAGAATTGAATGCAGATGGTACAGTTAAAGACCAAGGTGTACTTCATTCTTCCACTATTTCCATGGAGTTTGTTGAAAATGCAACGGCTAAAAAAGAACTTACAGGAAAAAAAGTTGGCGATGTGTTAACCGTAAATCCAGCAGACGTTTCTAAAGGAGGAAAAGATACTGCAGCAATGTTAGGCTTAAAAGAAGAAGACTTAGCAACAATTTCAGCTACTTTTGAAATGAAAATCAATGAAATTCGCCACATGGAATTGGCAGAATTAAATCAGGAATTGTTTGATAAATTGTTTGGAGAAGGAGTTGTTTCTTCTGAAGAGGCTTTAAAAGAGCGTGTAAAAGAAGATTTAGACAAAATGTTTGCGCAAGATTCTGATCGTTTATTAACTCGTGAAGTTTACGAACGTTTAGTAGAACAAACAAACGTAGAATTACCTTCTGATTTCTTAAAAAAATGGATTCAAGTTTCTAATGAGAAACCAATTACTTTAGAAGAAATTGAAGCGCAATTTGAAGGATATGAGAAAAGCATGAAATGGCAATTAATCCAAGGACATATCTTCAAAGCAAACGATATTAAAGTAGATCAAAAAGAAGCTTTAGAATTTACAAAAGGATTATTGGTTAGTCAATATGCTCAATATGGCATTCCAGCTCCTGAGGATAAAGAATTAACTACTTCTGCAATTCAAGTATTGACTAACAAAGAAGAATCTGCACGTGTATATGACATGTTAGCAGAAACTAAATTGACGGAATATTTCAAATCTACTGTTACATTATCGGATAAAGTTGTTTCTTACGACGAGTTTATTGAAATCGCAAACGGGAAGAAATAATTGCCCTTCGACATATCTCGACAAGCTCAATGGGGACAACTCAGGGAGAAATTGAATATTTGAAGATTCCTAATTGGCGAGTTTGAATTTTACAAATTAGCAGATTGGAAGATGTTTATACTGAGCTTTGCTCAGAGCGCAAAAAAAATCTTGGGTTTTACCCAAGATTTTTTTTTGTTATGTGAATTGTAGAATATAGCGCGAAGCAATGGAGACGCGAAGCATCTTTGTTGGAGACGCGAAGCATCTATATGGAGACGCGAAGCATCCTTTTGGAGACGCGAAGCATCGCGTCTGTACGGGGCTTTAATTGGAGGTGATTTTAAATTCAGTACGTCGGTTTTGTTGTCGTCCAGCATCTGTTTCGTTTGTTGCGATTGGTTTTTTAGAGCCATATCCCTTCGCTGCTAAACGAGTTGCTTCAATTCCTTTGGATACCACATATGCAACAACGGCATTTGCACGTTGCTGGGATAAATTCTCGTTCATTGCTGCTGATCCAGTATTATCAGTATGGCCACTAATTTCAATTTTTAATTTTGGCGCATCGTTCATTAATTTAACCAAACGATCTAACTCAGCGTTTGACTCCATACGTAATGTTGCTTTTCCTAAATCGAAGAAAATATTTGTCAAGGTAATTGTATTTCCAATCGCTATATTTTTTAATTGAATCGTTTTAGAAACGATATTATCCTCTCCCCCATCTGGTAAATCGAAATTTTCAGAGTGAAATAAATAATTGTTTGCTTTGACAGCAATTCCATAATTCTTACCAGAAGGTAAAGTGATTAAAAATTTACCGGTAGCACTGTTGGTATTTACAGACTCTGTAATTTTTCCAGATGCATTATCCGTGATATCAATGGTTGCAGCAACAGGCTGTGCATTTAATAAATCAATAGTGTTCCCTTTAAAAACAGTTAAAAATTTACGTGTTACATCTACCTTAGACTCAATTACATTATCGTTCACCGGTTGTAAAATCGAAGAAATCAAAAAATCTTCCGTAGAAACCAAAGGAGTTTTATCTGGACCCCAATAAGTCACTTTATAAATATCATATCCACCTTTACCACCTGGGCGATTGGAAGTAATGTACGCAAATTTACCATTTACCGTAGGAGAGTAGAAAAAATCATCGTATTGCGTATTGATTGGATACCCCATATTTACGGGTGCTGTCCATTGCCCTTGCACAAATTTTGATACAAAAATATCATATCCTCCCATGGAACCATGTCCTTGAGAAGCAATGTATAAAACATCTCCTTTTATCGTAATATACATGGGACCTTCGCTGAATTTTGAATTAAGCACATCTAAAAACGTAGTTGTCGCATAATCTCTTCGAAGTTTACTTTCCATACCAGAATAAACCGCTTGAAATCCATTTTCTGCTTCCTCATTATCGCGAATGAAATAAATTTTGTAACCAGTATGGTTATAACAAGCAAAACGATCGTTGTATTTTGGATTTGAAATATTATGGTTCATCACTTCCGGCGTTGACCAATTAGCACCAACCAGTTTAGACTCGAAGATATCGGATTGATTATTTACTGAACGGTGCAATAATAAAGTCGTACCATCGTAACTTATCGTATTTACTACATCATCTACTTTCGAATTTATATCGCCTTGTAACTTTTTAGGTGCAAGCCAATTTCCTAAAGCAAGTGAGGATGCATAAATATCAAAATCATATTCACCAATAGAATCTGGCGTGTTTTCATTCTTTCTTCGAGAAGAGAAAAGCATGTCTGCCCCATCCACTGAAATAGAAGGAGCTATATCGTCATTTTCAGAATTCAATTCAGATACATTATCTACCCAAGCGCGCAAAGGATTCGCAGTTTGTTTTTTTGCGTTTTCGCACTCTTTTTTGCGTTGTTCTATGAATTTAGTGAACTCAGTAGCTTTTTTGTATTCAGTTGTAAATTTCACATAAAAAGCAATTGCTTCGTCATATTTAGCATCTAATTGCGCCATTCTTCCATAATAATAATTCAGGAAAGGATCGCAATTTGGATCTAATTCTTTTGCTTTACTAAAATAGGAAGTCGCACTAGTAGGATTACTAGAATTAAATAAACAAACGCCGATTTTAAAATTTAGCAGGGCGTTCGAAGGATTGAATTTTTGTGCAATGTCATATTGTTTTTTTGCGTAAATAAAATTCCCTTTGTAATCTTTCACACCAAACAATAACTTATTAGCCTTTTCAAAGTAGGAATCTCCAAGTTCAATTGCAGTTTCCGCATTTTTAAAACCAACCTTATCTCCTTTAAAGTTAGAAGATTTAAATTCAACATTTTGAGAAAAGGTTAAAAAACCTAAACTACACGTAAAAAGTATTAATAAACTATTTTTCATTTTAATTAATTATTGCAGTTAGTAGAAGAATACGATTTCCCTAGATCGACACCTAAATCTTGTGCTTTGCGCCAATCTTCACATGCACCTTTCATGTCCCGCAACATTTCTCTTGCTATTCCACGATTTAAATAGGCGACACCATAATTTTTATCGATGCTAATAGCCGTATCTGCATTTTCAAGTGCTTTTTGAAATTCTTTTTTAAGTATCAAAATAGATGCTAAGTTTGCATATGCAGGAGCATTGTTTTCGTTTATTTGCTTTGCTTGATTAAAATCTTTTTCCGCCTCTACATATTTTGCTTGCGTAAAGTAAGTAGCACCTCTATTTACAAAAGCCATATAAAATTTTGGATCTACATTAATTGCTTTGTTGAATGCTAGGATAGCACCTGGGTAATCTTTCATCTTTTTCTTGGTAGTACCAATATTATTGTAAACAAAAGCAAGATTAGAATTTCTTTTCGTTGCTTCTTCATACTCTAAAATTGCCCTTGGTAGATCCCCTAACATACGGTAACAACTCCCACGATCATTATAATAGAAGGCAGAATTAGGTTCTATTTGAATGCAACGCGTAAACTTAGCAATTGCATCTTTATAATCTTGTTGCATAAATCGCAAAACACCATAATTATAAATTATTTTAATGTTTGAAGGATCATAACTAAGTGCTTTTTCATAATTTTTTTCAGATGCGTCATATTCTTTCAAACCTTGAAATGCTCTAGCACGTTGAAAATATGCTTTTGAATAGGTTGAATCAATAGATAATAATTTATTAAAAGTGGAAGTAGAAGCAAGGTATGCTTCTAATTCATTTTCAGCAACTCCTTTATTGTAATAAGCAGCAAGAAATTTAGGGTCCGATAAAATTGCTTTTTCAAATTCTTTTATTGCATCCATTGTTTTCTTTTCGCTAAACAAAGTTATTCCTCTATTATATGCTTCCTTACCTACCGCACTTGCATTAGCTGCTTCATTTATTTGTGCGATGGAATCTTTAAAGGCTTTCTCTTTATCTGACAATATATCAACTTGGGATAAGTAATTTCCTATCGACAAAGTAAATAGGATGAGAAAAGGTATTTTTTTCATGAAATAAATATTTGAATTGGTATGAAGATAAAAATTTAATTAGGATTTTAGGATTAAGAAATATGAAATAATTGATATTTTTTTTCGGTTACATTCATTCTCAAAGTCTTTACTATCTTTGATCCATAAAATTGAACTTTATGTCAAAAGATGTCTTTTTAGTGAATGGGGTACGAACTGCCATTGGGAATTTTGGAGGAACTTTATCCAATTATCGTGCAGATGATTTAGGTGCAGATGTATTAAAAGCACTCGTTGCCAAAAATCCTACATTAGATCCAAGCCACATTGAAGATGTTATATTAGGTTGTGCTAATCAAGCAGGTGAAGACAACCGCAATGTTGCTCGTATGTCATCCTTGTTAGCTGAATTACCTATACAAGCAGGCGGCGAAACCGTGAATCGCTTATGTGCATCTGGAATGGCTGCTACAATAAATGCATCTAGAGCAATAAAAGATAATGCTGGAGATATTTATATTTCAGGTGGTATCGAACATATGACACGTGGACCATGGGTTATTTCTAAAACTTCGACAGCATTTGGAAGAGATGCACAAATGTATGACTCCTCTTTTGGGTGGCGCTTTATTAATCCGCGTATGGAAGCCCTTTATGGTGTAGATAGTATGGGAATGACTGCAGAGAATTTAGCAGTTAAATATGGAATTTCACGCGAAGATCAAGACAAATTTGCATCTTGGTCACAACAGAAAGCAAGTATCGCACAATCGAATGGTATATTCATGGAAGAAATAATTCCAATTTCTATTCCTCAAAAAAGAAAAGATCCAATCGTTTTTGATAAAGATGAATTTATTCGTCCAGAAACTACAATAGAAACATTAGGTAAATTACGTCCTGCTTTCACAAAGGAAGGGACTGTTACTGCTGGAAATGCATCCGGTCTAAATGATGGGGCGGCAGCATTACTGCTTGCTTCAGAAGACGGATTGAAAAACAACCATCTTACACCTATGGTTAGAATTGTAGGAGGTGCTGTTGCAGGTGTTGAACCAACAATTATGGGAATTGGACCTGTATACGCAACCCAGAAACTACTTAAACGTTCTGGATTAACATTAGACCAGATGGATGTTATAGAAATGAATGAAGCTTTTGCTGCCCAAGTTCTTTCTTGTACACGTGCATTAGGATTAGCAGATAATGACCCAAGAATAAATCCAAACGGAGGGGCTATTGCGCTAGGACACCCACTCGGCATGTCTGGTGCAAGAATTATTTTATCTGCTGCACATGAATTAGTTCGTAGTAATAAGCGCTATGCCTTAGCCACAATGTGTATTGGTGTTGGACAAGGATATGCAGTAATTTTAGAGCGTGTTTAGTACAAATCAAATTACGTTAAGTTTTGAAAATTGATTTTGCATGAATATAAAATGGCTATTTCTAATTTTATTATTATTTAGTCTTTTTGGATGCAGAAAAGAGATAACTAATTGGGATACCCAATGGAGTTTCCCTGTAATCAAAGACCAATTAAATTTACAAGATTTAGTTACCGATTCTTTGACATTGCTAAACGATACTAATGGCTGTAAACTTGTCTATGATAAAACGTTATATCGTATAAAATTAGCGGAATTTATAAAAATTCCTGATACGACTATTCAATCGCAGTTAGCAATTAATTTCCCATCACTAAATGTTTCGCCAGGCACAATACTATCTCAAAAAGATATTGAAAATAAACTTGAAATTGGAGATGCTGAATTAAAAAAAATAAAGGTAAAAAAAGGTGCTATAACTATTACATTTTTAAATCCTTTAGCTACCAAAACTTATTACACAATCGAGATTCCAAGTTTCACGAAAGATGGTGTTGCTGTCAAAAAAACTTTAATGGCAGAGAAAGGAAGTACTAACAGTCCATCGGTTGTTAAAAGTACTTTAGATTTAAGTGGATATTCAATTGATTTGAGAGGTGTTAACAATCATACATTTAATACGATTGTAACGAATTTTGATATGCAACTTGATTCAACAGCTTCAAGTGCTACCAAGGTTACAAATAAAGATATTACCAAAATGAGCATTGCAATTTCTGGTATTCAGATTGAATATGCCCAGGGATATTTTGGTAATTTACATATTGAATCAAGTACAGAATTACCAGTAACAAGCCTACAAAAAATAACTAATGGGAATTTTAAATTATCAGAAGCAACCGTAGAATTAAATATCCTAAACAGTTGTAAATTAATGGCTAAAGGAAAAATAAATTCATTAATTTCTCGTAATACACTCTCAGGGATCAATATTTCATTTCAAAATCAACAACTTAATAATCCTTTTTATATAGCACCTGCATGGACAAAAGACAATCAATTGATTACAACCGATAAAAAATTTATTTTCAATTCAAGCAATAGTAACCTACTTTCATTTATTGAAAATTTAGGTGATTTATACAAAATAAATTATGACTTTGAACTCAACCCTTACGGCAACTTAAATGGTGGATGGGATGAGTTTTTTCCAACGAGTGAAATTTCATTACACTTAAAATCGATTATTCCACTTCATATTCAAGTAAATAATTTAAATTTTAAAGATACACTTGACCTAGATTTATCCAATATACCGAATGGAAAATCCATAAAAAGTGGACAATTTAAACTACATTGTGCCTCTTCCTTCCCCTTAGACGCAACTGTATCTTTAATTTTGTTAGATGGTTTCAAAAATATTCTTGAAACCATAGAAGGAACTGCACGAATAGCAGGAAAATCCAAGTTTTCATCGGAAAATAAAATTTCAAATGTATATTTCGCACCTACACTAGGATTTTTCACTAAAATGAATTCTGTTAAATATGTGATTGTTAAAACAATATTTAATTCCGTGGATAAAAGTTTTGAAATTCCTTATAACGGAAAAATAGATTTTCAATTAAGCACTGATTTTGAAATAAATACCCATTATTAATGCAAAGATTAATCTTTTTATTTTTAGTTATAATTCAACTACCGATACGTAGTCAAACTTCCCTTCCAGCATTTATTGATACTTCTCTCCTACGCCATGAAATAGTCATACAAGGAAAAACTGATTTATATAGTTCATCACTACAAAATGGTTTTTCGAACAAATTACTTTTTGGTGGTACTTTTTCTTCGGATGAAATTTCAAAACAAGTCAGTTTACAAGATAATCATAACTCTATTGGTTTAGAATCCAATACAGAAATTGAGTATCGAAATTTCACTATTTTCCCCAAAAAAAACTGGGGAATGTTATTAAAAACCTCTGCTAACACTATAAATTCAGTCCATTACACAAGAGATTTTTTTGGCGTTCTTTTTCAGGGGAATCATACCTATCTTGGGACACCTATACAACTTAATACAAGTTCTGTACAATCTGTTTCACACTTCAAATTTGGAATTGGTTTTATCCATAAAAAAACAAAATCTAACTTTAGTTTTAATGTTTTTCAACTCGAGAATTATGTAAATAGTTGTATTGATTACGGAGCTATATATGTAAATGACAGTAGTAATTTAAGTTTAATTGATTTAAAAGGAACAAATATTTCTTATTTTCCAAGTTCAAAACATCGGAATATAGGTTTTGGAATTGATTTGGATTTAAAGATTCCGATTAATGTTTTTAATGACCGAAAAATCTATATAAATATTATTGCAAAAAACTTTGGAATTGGTATTTTAACAAAGGATGTTCAGTATAATTATATAGACACAAATTATATATTTCAAGGATTTAGTTTAAATCAATTGGGAGATTTTTTTGATAATAAATCCACCGCTTCAACTACATTACAAACTTTAAAAATTTATTCGAGTCATGCCATGCGTATCAGTCCACTTTTCGGGTTTATACAATTTGACAAACTAAACGCACAAGTTACTACCACACGATATCAATCTATCTTTGGAGCGCGTATGTATCCTAGTATTTCCTTTATACCATTTATTTATGCAGGAGTTCAAATTAAATGTACATCTAAAATTTGGTTAGGTATACATGAAAATTATGGTATTACAAACTCCTTAAGGACAGGTTTATATTTAAAAATTATCGGTAAGAATTTTGGTCTTAATCTAGGTACAGAAAATTTAATCGATTCATTTAGAGCAAAAGGCAGAGGTCGCTCAATTCAATGTAAACTACAATGGCACATATAGTTAAACTATTAATCTTCGTATTTTCTTTTTGTTTTACAAGCGAAATTGTAGCACAAAATAATTTTTACAAAATATATACTGGTAACGGCTATGATTATGGTGAGGGAATAGCTCAATCAACAAAAGATAGTAGTTATTTTGTTACGGGGAGTTCTAGTAGTTTTACAGACGCTCCTAGTCAAGCGTTTATATTACATATAGATACAGGCGGAACGTATATTTGGTCTAAATCCTATGGAGGAAATGCAAGTGATATTGGTAAGCGAATTTTCCATATACCACAAGAAGGTAACTATGTTGCAGGATTCTCTAATTCATTTGGAAACGGGTTATTCGATTTTTATTTTTTCAAAACAGATACAACAGGTAAATTACTTTGGGAAAAAACGTTTGGAGGAACCAGCAATGAACTTCTACATGATGCTATTCAATTACCAGATACGAGTTTCATTCTTGTAGGTCAAACGAGTTCAAACGATACAGAAATAGAAGATTTATTTATGGCACGAATATCGAAAAATGGAGAAATTAAATGGCAAAAAACATTTGGTGGAAACGGCGTCGATATTGCGAATAGTATCCATTTGATTGATAGTAATCGTATCCTTGTAGGGGGAGAGTTTTTTGATCCAGAATACTCTAAACAGAAAGCCTTTTTATTATCCATGAATGCACAAGGTGAAATTCAATGGTTAAAGACATTTGGACAACTTAATAGCAACTATTGTATTAAAGACATAGCTGTAGACTCTTCGTTCATCCGAGGTGTAGGATTTGCTCAGGAAACGGCTAGTAGTAATAAGGTTTATTATAGCATGTTAGTGGATTCGATGGGTAATAATTACATTGAAAATTATATTCCACAAAGCGGAAGTAATTATTATTCTCAAATTGTGACTTATGGATTTTACAAGTATAATTACATTGCTTTACAACCAACAGATAATATGATAATACCAACTTACTCTGGCGGGGAGGATTTATTAATTTGTCGATTTAAGAATGATTTAACCTGGTATTCTAAATGTGTAAACGGATCAAATCATGGAAATGATCATTGTAATCAAATCATTGCGACAAATGATTTTGGTGCAATTTCCGTGGGGTATAATGTTCATGGCGGTAAAGGAGGATCAAATATAAGTCTTATCAAAATTGGGCCATACGATCAATTTCCAAACACTACAGAATCACCGATTGAAAGTACATTGGTGCATTTAAAAACAGTGGAACCACTATTACCGTTCCATATTTTTCCTAATCCAGCAACCAATGAATTACATGTTAAAATAGAAACATCTGCAGAAACACTGGTTAAAATCTGCAATTTACATGGAGTCACTTTGTTAGAAAAATTAGGTGTTACAGAAATGATAATCAACATTGAATCGTATCCTAAAGGAATCTATTTTATCAAAATCGGTAACACAATTCAAAAATTTGTAAAAGAATAAAAAGGCATTAATTAACACTCCCTTTTTATTGTATTACGACTTCAGAAACAACTTCGTGAATCAGATCTGATTCATATCCTTTAGACGTAAGATATGTACTTACACGTCTTCTTATTGCCCAAAAGTCATCTTTTGTTTTCTTTTCTAAAAACTTTTTTTGAGCAAGTTGCTTCATTGTATCCAGATAAGCATCCAAATCAATTGCTTTTAAACCTTCTTGAATCGCTATTTTATCGATACGTTTTTGAATTAGATGGTGTTTGATTTTTATTTTACCCCATCTTTTTATTTTGAATTTACCGGATATAAAAGAAGCTACAAAACGTTTATCATCCAAAAAACGATTACTTTGTAATTGACTAATAATTTCCGTTTGTTGATCTATTGGAATGAACCAAGAAGTTAGTTTTTGTTGTACTTCAAACGTACAACGATCTTGGTAAGCGCACCAAGATTCCATTTTAAGAATTGCCTCGGAAAACGAGTACTTGCACTCTGACATGGTATCAGAGTGCTAGCGTATCGTTATTTGAATCTACAAAAGAGTATTGCATCAAATGATTAGCGACTACTCCACGAATACTTATCCATTTTTTATATTTGAAGAACCATTTTACCTGTTTGGAAATGATTCCACATTTGAAATAAGCTTCTAAATAAGGGTGAACAATTAAAGTTACTTTTGTTTCTTTTTTATCGACAACCAAGTAATTTAAGTTGTTTTCAATTTCTTCTGCAAGTAGAATACTTGCTTGTACTTCTCCTGTTCCATTACAGGTAGGACAAGTTTCATTTGTTTTAATTTCTGTTTCAGGTCGAACTCTTTGTCTCGTAATTTCGATTACTCCGAATTTCGATGGTGGAATAAGATTATGTTTTGCACGGTCATTCTTCATAAATTCTTTTAATTTTTCAAAAAGAATTTTGTTGTTCTCACGTTCGTGCATGTCAATAAAATCGACAGCAACTATCCCTCCCATGTCACGCAATTGTAATACGCGTGCAATTTCTTCAGCAGCCTCCACATTCGTAGCCAAAGCATTTAATTCTTGTCCTTCAGAACCTTTACGGTTTCCACTATTGACATCAATTACATGCATTGCTTCCGTATGTTCGATGATTAAGTAACCACCACTTGGAAGGGGAACTTTCTTACCAAAAAGGGTTTTGATTTGTTTTGAAATTCCAAAACGTTCAAAAATATCTATTTTACCGTCATAATGTTTAACGATTTTTTCTCTTCCAGGAGCAATACCTGCAACATAGCCACGAATCTCTTCCGAAAGCACCTCGTTATTAACGTGGATATTTGAGAAATCACCATTTAACAAGTCTCTTAGGATAGATGCTGTTTTATCAATTTCTCCTAATACTTTCTTTGGTGGTGTAGCAGTTTTTAGAGCGGTAAACATCGTTTTCCATTTCTCTAAAAGATTATTAAGATCTTGGTGTATCTGCTCTACTTTTTTATCTTCCGCTACCGTACGAATAATCACCCCAAAGTTTTTTGGTTTGATTTCGGTTAATAATTTTTTAAGACGGTCTCTTTCCTTAGCATCTCTAATTTTTTGAGAGATAGAAATTTTTTCAGAGAAAGGAACAAGTACTATGTATCTACCTGCTAGTGTAATTTCAGCACTTAAACGGGGTCCTTTAGAGGAAATAGGTTCTTTAGCAACTTGAACTAAAATAGATTGAGAGGAAGAAAGAACTTCTTCCATTTGACCTTCTTTGGGAATGTCAGATTCTAATTTAAAGTATTGTAGGTCGGCTACATTTTGCTTGCCGTGTAACGTGTCTTTGGTGAACTTATTCAGCGAATTGAATTGTGGCCCGAGGTCGAGATAGTGTAAAAAAGCATCTTTTTCGTAACCTACGTCCACAAAAGCTGCATTCAAACTTGGAACAGTCTTGCGGACTTTACCTAAGTAAACGTCGCCTACTGCAAATTCAGTGTTTCCTTGTTCTTCATGCAATTCAATAAGCTTTCCATCACGCAACAACGCAAGCCATATCCCGGTTGACCGAGAATCGACTACTAATTCTAAACTCACGAAAGCTTATATTAAAGATTTAAAAATAGAATAACTTAGCAAGCGAACCTACTAAGTTATCCAACGAATTTCAAAAGAAAATTATTTTTTCTTTTTGTGACGATTTTTTCTAAGTCTTTTTTTACGCTTGTGCGTAGCCATTTTATGTCTTTTTCTTTTTTTTCCGCTTGGCATAACAATATATATTAAATATTAAACAATCTTTTTCGTTGGTGTTGTATTAAAAAAATACACTCCTATCGTTAAATAGGAGTGCAAAGATACAATTTTACTTTTAATAGCATACAAGATGCTAAAAGAAAAAATTATTTTTTCACTTTCACTTTGTTTTTCACCTCTTCTACGAAAACTTTCGCAGGTTTGAAAGAAGGAATATTGTGTGCAGGAATAATAATAGTTTCGTTTTTTGAAATGTTACGACCTGTTTTCTCTGCTCTTTGTTTTACAACAAAACTTCCGAAACCACGTAAGTAAACATTTTCACCTGTAGCCATTGAATCCTTCAACGTTGTCATGAATGCTTCAACAGTTTTTTGTACTTCTAATCTCTCTAATCCAGTTTCATCAGAGATTTTTGCGATAATATCAGCCTTTGTCATAATATATAATGTTTTGATTTTCAGTGGCAAATTTAAGTCAAGTAAATAATATATCTTTACAAATTAAAAAATATTTTACAAAAAATCTACGAATGAACGATTTTAACCTATTAATTATCAATTGGTATAGACAAAATAAACGAAATTTACCATGGAGACTAACTAAAGACCCCTATAAGATTTGGTTATCTGAGATAATTTTACAACAAACCAAGGTTGATCAAGGATTAAATTATTACGTAAAATTCTGTAATAATTACCCTACAATTCAGGATCTCGCAAACGCAGAAGAACAACAGGTATTAACTGACTGGCAAGGACTTGGATATTATAGTCGGGCTAGAAACTTACACACTACCGCAAAAACAATCTTAAACACTTATAATGGAACATTCCCTAACACCTACGACAATATACTTAAACTAAAAGGAGTTGGTTCTTATACTGCTGCTGCAATTTCTTCCTTTGCATTCGACCTTCCTCACGCTGTGGTTGATGGAAATGTATACAGAGTATTGTCTCGCTTATACGACTTAGACACCCCTATTGATAGCAGCGAAGGCATCAAACAATTCAACTATTTAGCCAACGAACTTTTAAACAAGAAACACCCAGCAGAACATAATCAGGCAATTATGGAATTTGGAGCTTTGCAATGTACACCTACAAACCCAAATTGTACAAGTTGTCCTTTAGCACAAACCTGTTTAGCACAAAAAAAAGGAACTATTTCT
The DNA here is from genome assembly GCA_947446925.1 of Flavobacteriia bacterium. Taxonomy (GTDB): domain Bacteria; phylum Bacteroidota; class Bacteroidia; order Flavobacteriales_D; family Crocinitomicaceae; genus CANHVK01. The sequence continues at coordinate 11,011 of CANFHU010000006.1, read as the reverse complement.
CAACGCCCTGTAAAGAAATCCAAAACAAAAGTGCGCAATCGTTACCTACATTTTTTACATATAGAAACCGAAGACCAAATAATCATCACGCAAAGAACCGAAAAAGACATTTGGCAAAACATGTTTCAATTCCCTTTAATCGAAAAAACTTCATTGGAAGAATTATCTTTGGTACAAGCAGAGATTGAGCGTACCTACAACATTAAAATAAGCGATGTGAAATCCAATATTAAACATATACTTTCTCACCAACATTTATACACAACATTCTGGAAAACAAATACAATACCAGAAAAAATACGTTCTGATAAAGCATATTTCATCATTCCAAAAGAAGCACTAACTTCTTATCCAATACCAAGAGTCATAGATCGTTATTTAGAAGAAAATTAAGCGTTTATTATCCTTTTTTCATAAAGCTAATTTTCCTATCTTTGCACCTATGCAACCCTCTGTCAATAAAGTAATATTACTAGGAAGTATTGGTGATAAAATCGAATTCCGACATCTAGAAAATGGCGGAGCGATTTGTCGTTTTTCTGTTGCGACCTATGATTATTTCACGGACAAAGTTTCAGGAGAAAAAAAAACGGTAACCGACTGGCATTCTGTCACCTCTTGGGGGGAACAAGCAAAAGAAATTTATAAACAACTAAAAAAAGGGCAACAAATCTATTTAGAAGCCAAGTTAAAAATGCGCACTTGGCAATCTAAAGAAGGGGTAACCCACAAGGGGTATGAATTATTTTTAGATACCTATATCCCAATAAACGCAAATAATACCAATCCAAAAGTTGAAAATCACTATCCACAAGAAGGCATACCAATTACCCCTGCCCCACTTCCTGGGTTTGAATTAAGCGACCTAGACGAATTACCATTTTAATTATGCAAACCATCTCCTTAATAATTGCCAACACATCCAACACTTCCATAAGTGGTACCGTTATTTTTAGTGTTCTAACGATTTTGATTTTATTAGTTTGTTCCGCATTAATTTCCGCTTCTGAAGTAGCCTATTTTTCAATGGGTCCCTTAGAAAAAGAAGTATTAAAAAACGAAGAAGGAAAACAAGCTGAAACAGCAAGAAAACTTTTAAAAACCCCACAAGACTTATTAGCTACAATCCTCATCGCAAACAACTTTGTAAATGTTGGTGTGGTAATTATTTCTAGTTTTTTATTAGATGCCGTTTTTGGAAATTCTGCTACCAATGAATTATTTCGTTTTCTGATTGATGTTTTTCTTATTACTACAATTATTTTATTGGTAGGTGAAGTCATCCCAAAAGTATATGCTACCAAAAATGGATTGACCATTGCCAAATTTATGGCTCCCGTTTTACATCTGATTAGCACATTACCTCCATTTTCATGGCTTAAGCGATTTTTAGTAAATGGTACTAGTTTAATACATAAATATGCAAAAAAAAGAGGTGTAAAAATCTCTACCGACGAGTTAGAACAAATTCTAGCACTTACCAAAGAAGAAACTACCTCTGAAGAAGAGCACAAATTATTAGAAGGCATTATCAAATTTGGAAATACCGACGTGAAGCAAATCATGCGACCACGTATGGAAATTGTCGCGATTGAAAACACTTCCAACTACACAGAAGTACTTCAAATCATTCTACATGCTGGTTATTCTCGTATTCCTGTTTACGCAACAACCTTCGACAATATTATAGGGATTTTATATATCAAAGATTTACTTCCTCATCTCGAAGAAAGTGAAACATTTGACTGGTTAACACTGATTCACAAACCATTTTTCGTACCTGAAAACAAAAAATTAGATGATTTATTAAAAGAATTCCAAAGTAAAAAAATGCACATGAGTATTGTTGTAGATGAATACGGAGGCGCAAGTGGATTAGCAACTTTAGAAGATGTGTTAGAAGAAATTGTAGGAGATATCACCGATGAATACGATGAAAAAGAAATAAATTTCACGAAAATATCGGACAACAACTATCAATTTGAAGGTAGAACTGCTTTAGTTGATTTTTATAAAGTATTAGAAATAGACGGTAAAGATTTTGAAGCTAATAAAGGAGAATCGGACACACTAGGTGGATTCATGGTGGAACAAGCAGGTAGAATTCTTCGAAACAAAGAACATATTGAATTTGAAAGTTTCAAACTTATCGTTGAAAAAGCAGATAAGAAACGTATTAAAACCATTCGTGTAATCATCCAAGATTCTTCGACTACAGACACTTCAGAAAATTAAGTTTATGAAAAAAATATTTTTTAGCCTATTAATCCTAACCAGTATCTTAGCATCTTGTGGCTCGGATGAATTAACCATTCCAAAACCGCCTACATTTTTAAATGTTGCCCTACCGGAACACAAGTACCTCCATTACGCGCCAGATTGTCCTTATAGTTTTGACATTCCAACAATTTTTAAGATTAAAAACGTCAACTATGGTGCTGAAAACACGTGTCATCGCGATATTGAATTAGGACCATTAAATGGCACCCTTCACTTTTCCTATATTGAAATGGACAAACCACTTGCTGAGTATGTTAATTTCTCGATTAGTAAAGTGGATGATCACAAAATAAAAGCTACTGCCATCGAAGATGAGAATATTATTCGACCAAAAGATAAAATCTACGGTACATTTTTCGAATTACAGGGAGATGTAGCTTCGCCATTCCAATTTTACTTAACAGACTCTACGAGCAGATTTGTAAGCGGTGTAGTGTACTTTAATGCAAGACCAAATTACGATTCCATCAAACCGACATTAGATTATTTAAAGGTGGATTTGAAACGTTTTTTGAATTCGTTTAAATGGAAGTAAGAAAAATCATTATTAGATAGCAAATACCTACTTTGAAGATTAAGAAAATAAATATTTGTATTTTTATTTTCACTTATCTAAGTGTAAACAGCTTACTATTAAGTCAAGAAAAAGCACAATACAAAAGTATAGGAAGTTGGAATGTATCGAACTTCAAATACACGTGGAATCGAGCATGGTACTTCACCCTTGAAGCACAGATAAGGTCTTTAGGATTTTATTCTAACTTTCATTACCACGAATTTAGTCAATCAACAAACTTTAGAATTAGTGCAAATTTAATTTCAACACTTGGGATTGGTAAATACGACACTTACCAGGAAGGAGGTAATTTTGTTCTACCAAAAAACAATAATGAAATAAGGCTTTGGCCTCAAATTACAACTTTTCAAAATTTTCGAAATATTACCATTGAACATCGTTATCGTATTGAATTTCGTATGGGTAAAAATAACTTTAGAAACAGATATCGATATCGTTTAGGAATAAAAATACCATTAGGAAAAGAAAAAAATGGTATGCATCAATTCAATATGGATTTAAATAATGAAATTTTTTTCACAGAAAAAGAACCATATTTCGAGCGTAATAGATTGCAAATGCTATTTAATTACAAACCAAACTTACACGTGAATTTACAACTAGGATATCTATATCAATTTGATTATAAGATACTAGATGAGATCGGAAGAAATTTTATAATGGTAGGATTAAATTATAACATTATTCGAAAACCAAAAAACGCTCCAGTAATTAATTAAATAGCTTTACTTAAAAAGACATATTAAGTAATAGAAACCAGCTGCTAGAATAGCACTTACCGGAATTGTCAATATCCATGCCCATAGAAGGCTAATGGTTACACCCCAACGAACAGCACTTAAACGTTTGGTGGCTCCAACACCGATGATAGAACCTGTAATTGTGTGTGTAGTAGAAACTGGAATACCTAAGTTACTTACAACAAACAAAGTCAAAGCTCCTGCTGTCTCTGCACAAACACCTTCCAATGGAGTTACCTTTGTAATTTTAGACCCCATTGTTTTAACAATTTTCCATCCACCAAACAAAGTACCTATAGCAATCATTAAATAACAACCAAAAGAAATCCAAAACGGCATAGTATGAGAGTTTACTTTTGTAATTATTTTACATTCACTTTTCAATTTTCCATTTTGAACATATGGTTGGAAAAGGGAAGCATTAGAATAACTTGCTTGTAATTTGTTTTTTTCTTTAAATATTATTTCATCTGTACTGGCATCATAAATATTTTCACCTTTTGAATATACGGTTAATTCATCCGGTTTAAACTTCATTGTTTTTCCATCTTCATTTTTATATGAAACTTGAATTACTTCAGAAATTTTAAACTGCGATGGAATTGGGTCTTCTAACTTACCTTCTCTATCTAAATTACCATACACCAACAGTGCAGCACATATAATACCCATTACTTTTTGAGAATCCGCACCTCCATGCCCTAAAGAGAATGCTGCAGACGAAAGTAATTGTAAGCGCTTGTACATATTGGACTCTTTCAGCGCTGTTTGACGCTTTCCATGCACAGCCATATAGTAAATGTACGCAAGAATGAAAATGACTAACATAGCAACTACTATCCACATCATTTCTTTCTTCATATCCATGTATACCACCATGTAATCCATTAGGAAATAAATACCTAATGAACAAGCAATTACAACTATAAATTTCAGAAAAAACCTCCTACTCATCGTTATCAGGGCGACTCCAAATGCAAGTATACCTCCAATCACAGGAGCTAAGAAAATAAAAGCAATAATTACTAATATTCCACTAGAATCTATAACTCCAAATCCAGCATGAGCAACAGCAGCTCCAGCAAACCCACCAATTAAAGTATGAGAAGAAGAAGATGGAATCCCCAATCTCCAAGTCAATAAATTCCAAAATGTAGCAGCTAATAACCCTGCTAAAATTACCCAAAGATCAATTGCATTATTATTTACCGTTTTAGCTACAGTGTTACCAACACTCATATCAAACACCCAAAAAGCTAAAACGTTAAATCCTGCAGCCCAGATAACGGCTTGGAAAGGAGTTAATACTTTTGTGGAAACAACGGTTGCAATTGAATTCGCTGCATCGTGAAAACCATTTACTAAATCAAATAATAAAGCTATAACAATGACAGCAATAAGTAATGTAAACATAATTACAATTTATTTTATGCGTATTTGACAACTATAGATTCAATTACATTTCCTGCGTCTTCGCATTTATCCGTAACTATTTCTAGAGATTGATATAATTCACGTTTCTTGATTAACATTTTGATATCAGATTCATATTCAAAAAGTCTATCAATACTTAAATCAAAAATATCATCCCCTTGATTTTCAGCACTATTTATTCTTACAACACAATCAATGATTTTTTGTGTGTTTTTCAAATTACGCAATTCAATAACCGCACTATTAACAGCCAGTACAGCATCTTTTATAACCAATGCCATTTTTTGAACCCCTTGATCATCCGGATTGATTTTGTAGAAATTAATTTTCTTTGCAGATGCATATATAAAATAAGCAATGTCATCTAAAGCTGTAGCTAAACTATGGATATCCTCTCTATCAAAAGGGGTAATGAAATTCTTACCTAGTTCTACAAAAATCGTGTGGGTTAATACATTATTTTGACGTTCTAGCTCTTCCATTTCCTTGATCACATCTCCTCTTTTATTAAAATCGGATTCATTTACAACAAACACTAATTTCTCGGCTAATGACTCCAAATTTGCACTTGCGTTTTCGAACAATGTATAAAAAATTTTATCCTTTGGAAGAAAGAATTTTAAGATTCCTGACAGCATAATTATATAATATTTTGGACAAAAATACTTTATTTTTAGAGTTTAATAGTCAATTACATCAAGTGGCACAAAAATTAACGAAAATATAACATTAACATTTTTTCAGTCTACCTAAAAAAACTAAGCATATTTAATCACAATCGATTCAAGAAAAACGCCGGCTTGTTTACATCGTTCGGTAATTGTTTCTAAAATTTGATATATTTCCCTTCTTTTTAATACCACTTTAATATTTTCTTCCTCTTCAAATAGACTATCGATGCATTGGTAAAAATTATTTATTGCTGTGTCACTTATTTCATTAATCTTTACGATTGCATCAATAATTACTTTACCTTTTTTAAAATTTCTTAGTTCTAACACCCCCTGACATACTGCATCTACAGCCAAAGAAACAGAATCAACCATAATCTCTAAACTTTTATCATCCGTAGTTAATTTATATAAGTTAATTTTTTTGGCAGTAACAACCATATAATCTCCTATACTTTCTATTGATTTAGCTAAACCATATATATCTTCTCTATCAAACGGAGTAACATAATTTTTACTCAATTGAACAAAAATATGATGAACGATGAGTTCACTTTCTTTACCTGCTAAAATTAAATCTTGCCCCAACTTTAATCGTTCATTAAAATCTTTCTCTTTAACTAGAAGATTTAATAAATTGGAAATAACCTTAAGCTGAATGCTAGATTTTTCAAACAAATCGTAAAATTCTTTATTATTTGACTTGAACAATTTAAATAAAATAAAACTCATTGATATATAGTATTTTGCACAAATCTATATAAAAAACAGTTTCATTATATTTCAAGATAAAATACTAATAATAATATAACAATTAGTTCATTATAGGGTAAGTTTGTGTTATTGTTTGATTAAATTATTTATTGATTATAAAAGTTGAATATCCAATAAATCCTTTGTATTATTATACCATAATTACAATTACATAAATCATTTATATATGAAAAAACAATTCATCGCAATCACTTTCGGTTTAATATCAATAATGACCATGGTAAGTTTCACTTCAATCGAAACAAAAAACACCTCCACTCCTATCCAAACTGAAAAAGAAGGAATGGTTTTTACAGAAGGAACCTTTGCAGATATTTGTGCAAAAGCAAAAAAAGAAAAGAAAAATATCTTTTTTGATGCGTATGCAAGTTGGTGTGGCCCGTGTAAATTATTAAAAAGAGATGTTTTCACATCAAAAACTGCAGGAGATTTTTTTAACAAGAAATTTATAAATGTAGCGATGGACATGGAAAAAGGAGAAGGAGCGGCACTTGCTCCTGCATTTCAGATTACCGCCTACCCTACACTACTAATTCTAAATCACAAAGGTGAAATTATTGGAAGAACGATGGGGTATCAATCAGCTGAGAAATTGATTGAGTTTGCAAAACCTTATGTGAGGTAAAAAGACGGTCCTTCGAGAGCCTCAGGAACCGTCGAGAGCCTCAGGAACCGTCAAGAGCCTCTGGAACCAGAATTTAGATGCCTTTTTTCTTTTATCTATCAGTCTTTTGTCTAAATCCCTTATATTTGCAATATGCAAGAAATGATATTAATTATTGATTTCGGATCGCAATACACACAGTTGATTGCGAGACGAGTAAGAGAATTGAACGTATATTGTGAAATTCATCCTTGGAATAAAATTCCAACATTAAGTTCGAATATTAAAGGAGTTGTACTTTCGGGTAGTCCTTTTTCAACACGTGACCCACAGGCTCCAAAACCGGATTTATCTGCAATTAAAGGTAAATTCCCATTATTAGGTGTTTGTTTTGGTGCACAATATTTAGCAGGAAGTTTTGGAGGTGAAGTATTACCTTCTACCATTCGTGAATACGGAAGAGCAAATCTTTCGTATGTTGATAAAGCACACGAATTAACAAAAGGCATGACGGATGGTTCACAAGTATGGATGTCGCATGGTGACACTATCAAAACGATTCCTTCGAATTACAAAATCATTGCAAGTACGGAAGATGTAGCAGTTGCTGGATATTATGTAGAAGGCGAACAAACCTATGGAATCCAATTCCACCCGGAAGTTTACCACTCATTAGAAGGTGCTATTTTATTAAAAAACTTCATTGTTGACATTTGTCATTGTGACCAATCTTGGACACCAGATTCATTTGTAGAGTCTACAGTTAAAGATTTACAGGATAAAATCGGTACAGATAAAGTTATTTTAGGTTTGTCTGGAGGCGTTGACTCCTCTGTTGCAGCCGTATTATTACACAAAGCTATTGGCGCAAACTTGCATTGCATATTTGTTGACAATGGTTTATTGCGTAAAGACGAATTTAATTCCGTTTTAGATTCCTACAAAGGAATGGGCTTGAATGTAAAAGGTGTGGATGCATCTGAAAAATTCTATGCCGCATTAAAAGGATTGACGGATCCAGAATTAAAACGTAAAGCAATTGGTAAAGTTTTTATTGATGTTTTTGATGAAGAGTCCAAATTGGTTACCGATGCAAAATGGTTAGGTCAAGGTACTATTTATCCTGACGTCATTGAGTCTGTTTCTGTAAATGGAGGTCCATCTCAAACGATTAAATCACACCACAACGTAGGAGGTTTACCTGACTATATGAAATTACAGGTTGTTGAGCCATTGCGTTTATTGTTTAAAGACGAAGTAAGACGTGTAGGTAAATCCTTGGATATTGCACCAGCCATTTTAGGCAGACATCCTTTCCCTGGTCCTGGATTGGGTATTCGAATTTTGGGAGAAGTTACCGCTGAAAAAGTACGCATTTTACAAGAAGTTGATTCCTTATTTATCAATGGGTTAAAAGAAGACGGATTGTATGACCAAGTATGGCAGGCAGGCGCTATCTTTTTACCTGTACAATCTGTTGGTGTTATGGGAGACGAACGTACCTATGAAAATGCTGTAGCCTTACGCGCTGTATCTTCCACGGACGGTATGACTGCAGACTGGTGTCATTTACCTTATGAATTTTTAGCTAAAATTTCTAACCGCATCATCAATCAGGTGAAAGGAATAAATAGAGTAACATACGATATTAGTTCTAAACCACCAGCAACGATTGAATGGGAGTAATCGTTGCGAAGCAACGATTCAAGTGATGAGAATCGAGTGACGAGTGACGACATGAAAAGTTATTGAGTATTGTGATTGTTTAGATGTATTTTACAAAACATCACAATAAATAAAATGAATGATAAACAGTAATATTATGAAAAACTTTTTTGCCATCTTAATAGTATTTCTTTCCATTCCTGTTTTCGGACAATTGAATGATAAAGATGTAATTACCAAGGATGGTAAAAAGTATTATTCGTATACTGTAAAAAAAGGTGCTACTTTATTTTCCTTGTGTAAGGAAATTGGTGTTGCCATAGATGAAGTAGCATTATTGAATCCTGAGACAGCGAAAGGTGTTCGAGAAGGGCAAAAATTACTTGTCCCTATAACCGCTAAAAAACCTTTAGAAACTGGAAATCAATCTTTTTCTTATTCTATTCGAGAAGGAGAAACTTTTTATAGTGTACTAAAGAAATTTTCGATTACTGAACAACAATTAATAACCTCAAATCCTGGATTAACAAAAGACTTAATTGCTGGACAATCCATATTAATTCCTGGAAATAAACCTTCTGATCTACCAGAAAACGCTAAGCCGACTAAAAAACCAGATACCATTATCGTTCACAAGGTTTTAGATCATGAAACATTGTATAATATATCCAAACGTTTCATGGTAACTGTAGATGAACTTTCGCGATTAAACAATAACATTTCTTCCAATCAGTTAAAACCTGGTATGACGTTACGTGTACCTATCTATCCGAAAAAAGTGGAAGATGTATCCGTTCGTCAAATCGAAACTATCCCTACCCCTGGCATAGTTGTTTCCACCATCAAAGATTCAACTGTAAAAGTTCGAACCCATGGATTAACATTTCTACTCCCATTTAATACCGAAAAACAAAACGATCCAACTTCTGCCATTGCAACCGAATTTTACATGGGTGCGCAAATTGCGATTGACTCTTTAATTTCTCTTGGTTATCAAGGAAAGGTAGTTGTATTGGACGCAGGAAGTGATTCTTCTAGCGTTGGTCCATTATTGAGACAAACAGATGTTTTGAATTCGGAATTAATTATCGGTCCATTTAACGGCGAAAACTTAGATTTAGCCTCCAAATTTTGTAAAGTTAATAACATACAATTAGTTAGTCCTATTGTTGCTACAACTGCTATTCTAAAAGAGAATCCACATGTTATTAATGCCGTAGCATCCGAAATTACCTTATTGAAAAACATGGCTAAATTTATCCAGCGGAACTATATCGCTGAACAAGTTTACCTAGTAAAAGTAGGACCAAAAGACGAGGATTTATACCAAGCGTTTCGTGCTTCGTATTTAGCATTAGGAACTAAAAAACTGATTGAAATACAAGAAAAAGATATCGCAACACATCTAAAAAAAGGTAAAAACGCTGTTTTTGTTGTCCCTAGCCGTGACAGAGCATTAGCAACTAGTATTACAGACCAATTATCTGCTTGGAGTACCAAACCTAAGTCTCCAATATTGACGTTAGTAGGAACCAAGGACTGGGTGAATTTTGACGATATTTCAGCAGAGGCAAAGAACCGATTAAATTTTCATTATGCTTCATCGGTAGATTTCGATATTACAAGCGAAGAAACAGGAAAGTTAAAGAAATTATACCGCAAAAAATACAATACTGCATTAACCAAATATGCAGTTCAAGGATTCGATGTTACCATGTATTTCACTAAAAAAATACTTTTAGAACAAAAACCTGGGGATGGCGTAATGAATATTATAAATCCACTTCCATTAAAAGAAGGAAATGGATTTGAAAATAGAGCATCCTATATCTTAAAACAAGACGATTACAAAATCGTAAAAGTTGGAGAAATTAATGACTAAAGAATCAATTGCATCTGCCTACAAAGCGTTACAAGCAACAATTTGTTCAGATTTAGAAAAATTAGATGGAAAATCTTCTTTTTCTTTCGATCATTGGGAAAGAGCCGAAGGTGGTGGTGGATTAACCCGTGTAATTAAAGAAGGAGATTTATTAGAAAAAGGAGGGGTTGCTTTTTCCGCTGTGCATGGTGAAGTATCACCAGCCATGAAATCGCAATTACAATTGGAGGGAGAATCTTTTTTCGCTACTGGAATTTCGATTGTTTTACACCCACATAGTCCGCATGTTCCGATTATTCACATGAATGTTCGTTATTTTGAATTAGATAATGGAACGTATTGGTTTGGCGGAGGTATTGACTTAACACCACACTATATAATCCC
>CANFHU010000005.1 GCA_947446925.1 Flavobacteriia bacterium | reverse complement strand
TTATCAACAGCACCAATTCTTGAAGAACCATAAATGTATTGCTCTTTTAAATGCAATGCTCCAACATTATTCTCTTGCCCGTGAATGTTGTAGGTTGCCATTTCGTTACCCTGTGCATCATGAACATAATAACTCGTCACCCACTCACTTATTGGTGATAACACATATAGATTATTATCCAGCGTATGCCTTGGTTTCATGGTTTTAGAAATAAAACATACATATCTCAAATTTACATTATCTAATTAAAAACCAATACTTTTTCTGTCAGTTTTTTCACTACTAAAACACTTTTTGTTTACTATAATAAAGTTCGTTTTTTAAGGTTTAGAATTACGTTTTTTTGTGAGTTTATTTTTAGAATTGAACCGCAGGATTAACTTCCTTGCTGCTGCGCGGTGTAAATCTAGCGGAGCGTTAATCTCGGATACCTTCCAATTCTTCTTACTTTATGCTTCTTTCTTCTTAAACACCGGCATTTTGTTTTCGCAGCCTTGTAGTAAACGTTTAATGTTTTTCTTGTGCGTGATAACAACAGCGGCACCGATGACGATGGAGAAAATGGTTAAAGGCATGGAAGTTACTTGAAATACAAAATGGATGACTAAAGGAAAACTGATGGCAGTAACGATTGCGCCTAAGGATACGTAACTAAAAGTTAAAAAAACGAGCAAAAAGATTCCTAAACATATTCCAGCAGCAGGTGGATGAATCGCGAAAATTACACCTAAGGAAGTGGCAACCCCCTTCCCTCCTCGGAAACCTGCGAAGATTGGGAATACATGGCCTAAGATGACACAAATTGCCGCAACTAATTTGTAGTTGATGATTGTGTTTTCGTCGTGTTGATTGGAAACGATAAGTGGTAAAAGCACAGCTACCAGACCTTTTAGTACATCGATGGCTAGTACAATTTTACCAGGTTTTTTGCCGAGAACTCGAAATGTATTGGTCGCTCCAGCATTTTTAGAACCATGTTCACGTACATCTAATCCATAGAACTTCTTCCCTACCCAAACAGCGGTAGGGATAGAACCTAGTACGTATGCGCTAATCGCAAAAAGAATATAATTAACATCCATATTTTCAAAATTAGTTATTACTAAATAAACGTAAGAATTTACTAATAAATACACGGTTATCGGTAAACTCATACATGAAGTTTTTCGACTTACGTTTGTCTGCTTTTAGGCCATTAATACGATTTGCAAAATCTTCGTCTTCGGAGAAAATTTTCATTTCCCCATCTTCTTTCGTCATCGCATGTTCGAAGTAATAATCTTTACCAATGGCAGCATTGATGTATAAACCAAATTTATCTCCTGAAACATTTTCCGAATACATTTGTTCGAATACCGCTTTTACAGGAACTAATTTCATCACCACGTTGTCATTTAAATTTACAATCGCAGCCATATCATTGGTAGAAATGATTCCTTTGGTTTGTACTTTTTTGTTTTCAAACGAGGAAAGTTGTAAACCTGTGATTACAAATCCATCTTCAAATTCGGAAGGAACTTTTTTGTATTCCCCTTTTTCACGATATGAAGCTATAATTTTGTTTGCCGTTTTTTCATCTGTCCATTCATGTATTGCTTGGAACAAATTACAATTGGCAGTATCGATGATGGATAAACTTTCTTCTGCATTGATTTTTCCAACCATAATAGGTACAATGGATTTATCAATTGGTAATTTAAATTTAGCGGTGATGTCTAATTTAGTTTTACCAGTTTCGGTTTCATATTTAACATTTCCAACTGCATCTACTACTATTGGTCCATAATTCATACCAAGGTTTATTTTCCCACTTCCACTTAAGGAACATTCTTTGGTATTTAAAGCAATGTAATTTCCTTTCAGGTTCAAGTTTGCTAATTTCTCTTTTGCTCCAATTTGAAATTCATGCGTTTCACTGTTAAATTGCAATAATCCAGACGCTGTAATTACTACAGGATCCTTTTCACTGATTAACGGAGACAAGAATGTTGGATACATTTTCACACTATCTGCACTTGGGGAATCTCTCCATAGGATCCCTGCTGAAATTGGTGTGTTAGCCGTTGTTGTAATACTTTCTCCCACTGGTATTTGAATGTTTTTAGGGTCGATTTCAGCGTTAAATGCCATCCAACTACGGGAGAATTTGTTACAATTATGTTTAATTCGCGTAGAACCTTTAAACGTTAATAACGGTGTAGGAGAATTGATTTTCACCCCTCCAAAGAATTCAAATTGCTTACTCAACTTGAAGGTATCTTTTTCATTTATTTTACCAAATGCAACAGTATGAAAAACAGAGTCCACCCCAATACTTTCTAGTTTAATGGTTGTTAAATTAGAGTCTGCATCGTAGTATGGATAATCTCCTCGCGAAGAATAACTGTTACGCGAAGCAATCACGGTACTTGTATGTAAGAATTTATGGAAACGTGTCACTCGGTTAGCGATAATTAAGGAGTTGTTCAAGGGGTCCATTTTCGCTTTTTTGTGGATTACTACACGTCCACTATCTGGATAAATACGTGCATCTGCAACGTCGATGTATTTCGCATCCGTACAAAGTAGTTCATTTACTTTTAAGTCGAAGAATGCTTTCGATGTTCTAAATTGTAATGAATCTTGTCGCGGATTGGTAGAGAACATGTTTGAAACAAGATTCTCATCGTTCGATGCCACTAGGTTTTTATCGTTGGTAGTAAGGTCAATTTTTTCTTTGTCCATTAACCAATCGAATTTATCCATTGTACAGCTATACATATTTACAGGGAAACTCACGATGGTAGCACCAGCGTTGGATGCGAAATTTCCAATTCTATCTTTGAACGAAATATGTGATTTAATATTTTCGGTGGTTAAAGAATATTTTTGGTCCTTATCTTCATCTACTGCTTCTTTATTTAATAGGTTAAAGAAGGAAGTGTCTGCATTCATGTCCCAACGCGAGAATTTAAAGAGCGAAGAACCCATGGTAGCAACGGCAAAATTCATGATTCCACTTCCTGTCATTCCATTAGGTGTGATCAATGCCATTCCATTTAATTTTGCTTCGTTATTAAAGAACGATAAAGGAATATCTGTTGAGTATGCTTTTAATTTATTACCACGCGGGATATAGCAGATGTATGCTTTTTGCGAAACTACATCCGGGAATTGCACGCCCATTTCCATTGGTTTGTTGTCGAAAACAGCATATCCAACGGTAGAATCCGGTAAAAAAGTAAATGCTCTGGAAACGGAGGAAGATTTCACGAAATCAATTTTTCCTGAACCTTGTAATCCGTTGTTGGATAGCACAATTTTATTATCATATTTTGCGCCAGTTCCGTAGAAGTCATACCCACCTTTAGGAGCATCTTGACTAAATCCAAAGGAATAATCAGGCATAATTTTCAATTCTTGTTTGATGATTGGAAAAATACCAGCGGAGTTAAGTTCCCCTTTCAAACGGAAAGCTTGCTCTTTGAAGTTATCCAAACTATCCATGGTAAATGGATATACATCAAAATAGAAACGTGCACTATCATAGGCACCTTTGTGTATCGTTTTTTGTGCGTAATATACTTTTACATTATTGAATACTGTGATTTTTGGGAAATCTGTTACTATTTTAGATTTACCAGAACGGTTACTTGGAGCATCTACAAAAAGTTCTCCAGTAATTCCAGAAATTACCGATCCAGTTGCAATTGGTTTTTCCCCATCTTCTTTTTTCAAAGGTGCAACTCGGAATAAACTAGATTCTGTTTTGAAAAGTTTGATTTTATTATCGGCATAAACGAACTGTGCTTCCAAGGCATTAATTTCCATTTTACCGGAATTCATCCAACCACTGAATAGAAAATTTCGGTCTTTTTGAATGGTAACTGTTGCATTTTTAGGAAAAACTGCCAATTGTTGTACTTCTGAAAGAGCAACTTGGTCCACAGCTTCGAGTTTCAACTCCAAGTTGTTTAGGTTCATCGCTCCGAAATATGGAATTTTTCGACGTTCATCTGCCTGTTTGTTATATAAACGTTGCAAACGCACCAAGTTTTCGTCTTTGTCTATTTCTTCTTGCGTTTTACCCTCAATTTTTTTCGGTCTTAAATCGGAGACAAACATTAAGTTATCGTAATCGATTTGATCCACACGCGCTTGAACGAAATTGAATGTTTTTTGGTTAACCGTAACCACTTTTGTATCCAAATCATAACTGATGAACCCAAGTGAATTTAGTTCTAGAATCATAGATTTAGCTTGTTCGATGGTTTTGTTCATCGCACTCGCAAGTTCACCTTCCGTAATTGTTGTTGCTCCTTTTTCGTTACAGAAATTAGAAATACCAATCAAAGGGTGTATTTTTTCCATCGCTTGTAAGCGTTCGTACAAACGTGCATCAAACAATGTTTTAGATTCAAAACGCGCAATACGTTGTTCCTGGCTTAAACCATGTTCGTATTCCATTTTTAAAACTTCCTTTCCTTTTTCCCATGTAATTTTAGGAACGTAAAAATCGAGATTATGGAAGGAACTAGAGAACGGTGCAGAAGAAGCACCATTTTTTCCTCGTGTAAAATCGATGGCATGTTTTTCTAGGTTGTAGACAATATCTAAACCAGGATGTGAGATAGAATCATTTTGCCCAATGAAAATTGCTACGTGGCTATTTGGAGAAATGATTTTATTAGGATCGACCGAGATCATTTGTGCACTCATTTTGATAAATGCTTTTCCCTTTTCAAAGATGGTGATGGTAGCAGGTTCTTTTACCGTTCCAAGTCCTTCGAAACTATTTCCACGTTGCGCAAAACCACCATTGTAATCTACGTCTTCCTTAATGTTTTTGATAAATAAACGTTTATCGAAGGAAATAAACGCTGGAAAAGTTCTATCCACTTCCCGAGTAACTACGAATGCTCTATCGTTTAATTTTCCTAGAATCGGTCTCGCGAAATATGGAGTTACCAGAATTACTGAATCACAATCTAGGTTTGCCATTTTTAAAGAGATAGCGAAATGTTTTAAAGTAGCAAAATTTGTTGCTCTATCCATTCCTACTTTTTCCCAATTGATTACTCCCCCATTTCCTTCAAATTTCTTAAATACCGGATCGTAGATTCCAGAAGTTCCATCTACTACAATGCTATCGTGAAAAGGTTTCTTTTTATTCGTTTCGTGGTTTGTGTTTTTAGCATAACATGCTAGTTTTCCATTTTCAAATTTGATTACTGGTTTATCGGTTACATCAAACGAAAATTTCCCTCCTTTAAAATACCAAACATGGTTCGGTGCATCGGAAATAATACCTTTCGAAAAGAAGTCGGAAGAAAGTTCGATGAAATCTTTGAATTTATTTAAGTTTTTGGATGCTAGAAGTTGGTCAACAGCAGTATGCCATGCTTTATAACTCGCAGAAGACTGTTTCTTTTCGATAATTGAATACATCGAATAGACATAGTTATATATTTCTGGGTAAGCATGCAGTTTTTTAGTTTCGAGTAGGTTACATGTTTCCACCATGCGTTTGAAATAATCATCTGGGAATTCAGAAGTTTCAATCAACATGTTTTGTAATTCCTTTTTCACGAAATCACGTGGATCGGAAGTTTTAATGTCAGCCAAAGCGTTCATTAATTCTTTTACGAATTTTTCTCTGTTTTGGGAATAGGTTTGTGCATTGGTAAATGACAAACACGTTAAAACTAGAAAAGTTACGATACTACCTATTACTCTATTCATACTTTATTTTTTTATAAATTGAACCGCTGCCCAAGTTTCTTTGGTGAATTTTTTAACGAATGCAAGTGATTGTAAACCTGCTACTTCAATCAATTCATCTACATCTGTTTCAAAAAAGCCACTGATGATTAATGTACCATTTGGAACAAGGTGTTTTGCATAGGAAGGCATGTGTGCTTTTAACACATTTTTATTGATGTTAGCCAATATGATATCAAATTCCATACCATCAATAAGGTCTATATCTCCACACAAAGAAGTGGAATTAGAACATGCATTTCGTGCGAGATTTTCGATGGTATTTTCTACAGACCATGGTTCGATATCAATCGCTGTAATTTCGCTTGCACCTAATTTTTCTGCTAAAATTGCTAACACCCCAGTACCAGTTCCCATATCCAGTACTTTTTTAGGAAAAGGAGAAAATTCTAGCATTGCTTTTGTCATCATCCACGTTGTTTGGTGGTGACCAGTACCGAAGGACATTTGCGGTTGGATAATAATTCCCATCCCTTTTACCAGGTTAGAATCGTGAAAAGGCGCTATTATGGTTAGTTTATCTTCTACAAATACTGGGTGAAAATCGGATTCCCACAATGCATTCCAATTTTGATGTGGAATCTTTTCAAGACTTACTTTTGCAGTAAAATCCTCGGAGTCAAGTCCAAGAATTGTTTCTGTTTGCATGTTTTCTTCCTGGAAGTCCACTTCATTGATATATGCTAACACTCCTGTTTCCGTATCCATGAAACTATCAAATCCAATTTCAGAAAGTTGTGCAATTAAAATATCTGTCCAAGGGTCTTTTGGAGAAATTTCGATGTTTAGTTCAATTCTTACCATTAAAACGAATTTGCTATGCTATTAAAATCTGCACATTTAAGTGCAGCACCACCAATTAAACCGCCATCCACATTTGGATTCGCAAATAATTCATTCGCATTCGTAGGGTTACAACTTCCACCATATAAAATGGAGATAGAATTTGCAATTTCCGCAGAATATTGAGCAGTTAGCGTTTCTCGAATAAATAAATGCATTGCTTCTGCTTGTGCTGCGGACGCTGTTAAACCTGTTCCAATCGCCCAAATAGGTTCATATGCGATTGTTGTATGTATGATTTGTTCTGGTGTTAAGTGAAACAAACTTTCTACTAATTGGCTTTTAACAAATTCATTTTCCGTTCCTTGTTCACGAATCGCTAATTCTTCCCCACAACAGAAAACAACGTGTATCTTATGGTCTAATGCAGCATTTACTTTTTCTTTCAAGAAGGTATTATCTTCTTTCAAAATAGTTCTACGTTCCGAATGCCCGACAAGTACATAGGTTACTCCTGCTTCTTTGAGTTGTGTGATGGATATCTCTCCGGTAAACGCACCTTTATCTTTAGGGAAAAAGTTTTGAGCTCCGATTTTTATATTCAGATTCAATTTTGAAAGCGTAGGAATAAAAATTGCTGGTGGGAAAATTATCACTTCTGCATTTTCGGTGTGTATCTCTGCGACTTCTTTAGCTAATTGAATTGCTTCGTTTTCAGAAAGATTCATCTTCCAATTACCAGCTACAATGTTTTTTCTCATAATTATCTTTTTAATGTGTGTTTAATAATCCAATCATAGGAAGGTATCGATTTTCCAGGAAATTTCCCAATTACTTTTCCATTTGCTATTACCAACAATGCAGGATTGGATCGTGCAATTGCTTTTAATTCCGTAATATCGTTGCTAAACGTAGCAACTGGGAAATGATTTTGTTTTCTAAACGCATTTATCTGCGGTCTCAAAGCATTACAAACAAATACGAAAGGAATGTGTTTTTTAGATGTTTTGTAGAAAATATCTTTCAAATCTGTTAATTCACTTTTATCGATTTTAGTCAAATCTTTTGAGAACAAGACGTAAATCAGAGGTGCTTTAGTGATGTAATCACGTAGACTAATTTCTTCTAATTCAACGTTCGCATGATGTGCTTTTCGCAGACTACGTTGCACAAATTTGAGGGTTTTCTCTGCTTTACCAATTTCTGAAAAGGCGATGGTAGGATTGAATTGCGAGGTGATTGAAGGTAAACGAGTAGCAATAATTTCTTTGGTAATCATTGTGTCGTATTTCCAACTTTTCGTATTCTCCCAAATTTTAGACTTAATGTAATCTTGTCCTGATGCATCGTATTCTTTGGTTTCACCAGTTTTCAAGTTTTTATATACAAGTAAACTTATGTATTTTCCTTCTTCCCCATCAAACATTTTTTGACGAAGGTTATTTCCAACAGCATAAGGACGATAATCTTTCAAAGGTTCATAACGTAGTACATAGGTTACGAATAGCAAACAAATTAGAACAACAGCCAATGCCGACCCCCAGAAATTACCTAAATATTTACCCCCCATACGGTTCATCCATAATGCGGTTATAAGCGTAATAAAACCGAAGAAAACTGGAAAATACCATCCGAAAACAAAGGAGAAAAATAGTATTACACCAAGTGCAATTGGCAGTATGTACATATTTTCTTTAGTGGTATTTGGTAGTATTCTTTTTTGTGTGATAAATATCCAAATCACAAAATAAACCAGTAAATAATCTTTCCAAAGCGATTCAGAAGGAGTTAAAGATCTGCCTACAGAACCCTTCATGGCATCTCCAAAGCATCCGCAATCTGTTACGCATTGTGGCTGTTTCATTTCGTCTACCACAATTTCTTCTTTTGTATCCGAAACAATTTTTATTTCTTTATTTGTTTTTGCTTCTTCGCGTTTAGAGATTCCAATTGGATCGTTATAACTATAGGTATCTCGGTCTAAGAACTTTTTATTTGGGTCACAATTTGCTGTATGCCAAGTAAGGAAGGTAAAAAACAGCATGGTTAATAATAACATCCAAGATGTGAATTTAATTTTAGCACCGATAAGTACTAATACACCCAATACAATCTCGATAATACAAATTAACACACTGAAAAACAAGGCGAAATCAATCAAAAATTCGAGCGAAAAACCAGGCATCCCAAACCATTCTTTGATACGAAATGCGAGAGCACCGTCCTCAAAGTATTCTTCTAATTTATAACTGAATCCGATTGGGTCATTGGCTTTAATTAATCCAGAAACAATAAACAAACCCCCGACTAAAATTCTGGAAACTAAAGACATGAAAATTTTGCCTTTAAAAATAATGAGTCCAATAATAGAGGTTATAAGTACGCTAATTCCAGCTATTACTAGCGGAAGTTTAACTGTTTCAAAATTTGGATGAAATCCCATGGTAAGGAGGGTCACTCCAATTAAATTCACCACAATAAAAACAGCATTTAATACGAGTGATTGTCCTTTCCAATCAAAAATTGCTTTCATATTTGCTTAATTTTCAGATAAATGAATTAAAGAGAAAACGGCGTAGTTTAGCATATCGAAGTAGTTTGCATCGATTCCTTCGCTCATAATTGTTTTTCCTTGGTTGTCTTCGATTTGTTTTACACGTAAAATTTTCATGAGTATCAAGTCTGTCAAAGAACTAACGCGCATATCTCTCCATGCCTCTCCATAATCATGGTTTTTACGTTGCATAAGTTCAAATGCTTCTTTTGCGTAATGATCATAAAAAGCAGAGGCACGCTCTTCCCCCAATTCTAGTTCGGTTAATTCTTTGTGCTCTAGCTGAATGAGTGCCATAATACAATAGTTAACAATTGCTTGGAATTCTTCATACACACCTTCCCCAACACGACTTTCGCCAGTTTCTTGTAAGGTACGAATACGTTGTGCCTTAATAAAAAGTTGATCTGTCAGTGAACTTGCTCTTAAAATTCGCCATGCAGTTCCATAATCTTTTGTTTTCTTTGAAAAAATATCTCGGCAAGATGAAATTACTTTTGTATATTGCTCGGTAGTTTTTGACATTTTATATAGCTAAAAATAGACGTTGAAGATAATAATTTTCCGATGATTGACAATATACGCATAGGCAAAAACTTGGTTGATTTAGTAACACCCAAGGTAATGAGTATCCTTAATTGCACTCCAGATTCCTTTTATGGAGAAAGTCGCGTAGACTCCATTTCTACAGCTTTGTTTCGTGCTGAAAAGCACATCGAAGAAGGTGCTGATATTTTAGATATAGGCGGATATTCTTCACGACCTGGTGCTGATGAAGTATCCGAAAATGAGGAACTTAAACGTGTTATCCCTGTGATTGAGGCAGTTCGTAAAGCCTTTCCAGAAATTATTATTAGTTGTGATACCTTTCGAGGAAAAGTGGCTCAAGAATCTCTTGAAGTTGGAGCCCAAATCATCAACGATATTAGTGGTGGAGAAATCGACCCAAGCATCTTATCAGTTGTTAGTAACTTTAAGTGTCCTTATGTTTTGATGCACTCAAAAGGTACTCCGCAAACGATGCACAATCATGCTAATTATACTTCTATCTTCAAAGAAGTGGTGACTTATTTTTCACAAAAATTGCATCAATTACAATTAGCAGGTGTACATGACGTGCTGTTAGATCCAGGTTTTGGTTTTGCAAAAACACTGGAACAGAATTATGCACTTTTTGATCGACTAGCAGATTTTCAGTTTTTAAACAAACCTATGCTAATCGGTATTTCACGAAAATCAATGATTTATAATAAATTAGGGGTTACACCAGAGGAATCCTTGATTGGTACAACCGTATTACATACAAAAGCATTATTAGCAGGAGCAAAAATTTTGCGTGTACACGATACAAAAGAAGCGAAACAAGTTATCCGAATTAATTTTTAGTTAATTAGGAATTAGCATATAACATAGCGGAATTAGGGTACAATTCATTTACAAGAATTTATAGATTATTAAAAATCCATTCCTCCACCTCCGTTTTCGTTGGATATTTTTCCTTTTTTAGAAACTTCCATTTTCCCAAATTTATACGCCAGATTTAAATAAAAACGGCGCGTAGTTTGTTTAAAAGTAGATGTTTGTTCAACCGTTGGTAAATCTACATGAATTCTAAATTCTTGCGTATTAAACACATCCGACACTTTAAATCCAACGGTCCATTTACCTTCTTTGAAGTTTTTTTCACCAGAAATATCCATAGATGCACGAGGTTGAACGGTACCTTGTGGTGTAATAATTGGCGCATTGTATTTTCCATTAATTTGAACAGAAGCAGTTTTTTTCCAAAAATCGATAGAGCCAATGTATTTAACACTCCAATTGAATCCAGTTGTTGGTGTTTGCAGAACTTTGGAATCGGTATATTTTATTTGATTTCCGTTGAAAGAAAGTACATTTTTAAACCAAATCACAGGTCTATAAGTTAAGATAAGTTCCGTACCAAAACTTTGTGAACGATCAATATTTATATAGGTTACAGCAGCATATCCATTCGCATAGTATTCACGATAACGTTGAATGACACTTCGAGAATCTCTATAATACAAACTTCCGTTGATGGATAATTTTTTCTTGGTAAACCCAACTCCAAATTCGTAGGAATCAATAAATTCAGGACTTAAAGCAGGATTTCCTTTTCGTAAATTGTACGGATCAGCATAACTTGTAAATGGATTAAGATTTTCACTTGAAGCACGATTGATTCGTTTACTATAATTTAATGTTAGGTCCAAATCTTTTAGTAGCGAATAGGTTATAAATGCAGAAGGAAAAATATTAAAATAATTTTTTGCAAATGCTTGATTTTGAGAAATCAAATTTGGTGTTTGAAAGGAGCGTTCCACTCTTACTCCTCCTTGGTATTTGAATTTTCCGATATGTTGTGCAAAATTTCCATAGGAAGAATAAATTTGTTCGTCATAGCTATATTGAAAAGTGGAAAGATGATCATTTTTAAATACAGACAAAGAATCTTGCGTTTCAGAATGTGAATCGATGGTAGAATTTCGTATAATAGATTTAACTCCGGCTTCAATGCGTATGTTTTTTGGTAAAACTCTTACGTAATCTAACATTACAGTTGAAACTCTATTGTTTTCGAGGCTTGCAAGTTGTTGTACTTTTCGTGAAATAAAAGGAGTAAGGTAATTTTGATTGTAATTTCCTCCAGTGGTGTCCGTTCCAAAAGATTGTGTTGCATCGAAGGAAAGTGAACCTTTATCCTCTTTAAAATCGTATTTGTAATTAACATTCACATCCATGTTTTTTTGTTTGGATGGATCTAAGGAAACACGATTCCATTGACTCAGGATTGTTCCAATACCATTTAATTGTTTGTTTACTAAATCCCCTTCTCTGTTTCGATCACCGATACTACCCGTAATATTTATACCTAGGACATGTCGATCTTTTAAATAGAAATCAGAACCGAATTTTAAAGTATGTCCTACGTTATAATCAGTCCCTAATCTGTTTTGATTTAGTCTAAAAAGTGAGTCAGCTGTGAAATAGCGATTCATTTCACCAAAATTATTTCGTTCACCCTCGTAATGTCTATAGGAATAAGTACCATATACATTCATTTTGGAATTTCGCATACTTAAGGATGTTGAACCATTTAGAATGTTTCCTGTCGCACCACTTAGATTAATATTTCCATTGATCCCTTTTAACTTGTTCTTTTTTAGTACGATATTGATAATACCTGAAGTACCATCAGGGTCGTATTTTGCAGAGGGATTTGTCACTAATTCGATACGCTCGACCATGTTTGCAGGTAAGCCATCTAAAAAACTTTTTGCACTATTTCCAGACATAACACTTGGTCTACCATCAATTAAAATAGTTACATTTCCATCGCCTCGCAAGGAAATTTTACCATCTTGATCTACTTCTACGGAGGGAATATTATTTAGTACATCGTTTACGGATCCATTTCTTGACGTTAAATCCTCTGAAATATTGTATACTTTTTTATCGAAGGAAGTTTCTAGTATTTTTTTATTAGTTGAAACTTTTGCAACCTCTAATTCTTTCGCGTTTTCAGGCGCTATTTTAATAGCCCCAAGAACACGATCTGGTTTCTCAAAGGTAAAAGAAATATCTCTAATCCATTTCGATTGGTAATTTAATAAGGTGATTTTTGCAAAGTATTTTCCGGTTGGAATTTGGTATAACAAGAATTCTCCATTCACATCTGTATAAATCCCCATAACAAAAGAAGAGTCAGATTGGGTGAATACTTTTACAGAGGTATATTCTAATGGTTTTTTTGTTATTGAATCTATGATTGTTCCAGATAAAACCCCGATTTTATTACCTCCCATTGGTCTTTGTCCCCATGAATTTATGGCAATTAGTAGGAATGATGCGATGAAAATTTTGTTTTTAATCTTTTTGATTTTCATGTAGTAAAATTAGTTTGTTATTATATTTCCTTCCGAAAAGAATAGAAAGGATTTATTGAAAAGTTCGACAAGAACATTACTGTTATAAATAGAATATAATGCATCTTTTTGATTTGTAAGTATCGTAATTTTTCCATTCATACTAACACTTACCCCTCCTTGTGCATTCCGAAATGCAATTACATTGTTTTTAAGTTGATAATCGTCTGGTTTATAGTTACAAATGTGTTTTTTTTCTCCATTATAAAATGTGAAAAATAAGTTATTCTCATTCCATAAAAGCACATCATCTTTTACTTCCCAAATTCCACTATTAAAATCGGTAATATTGGTTTTTTGGCCATTTTGGTATTTCCATAAATTTCCAGCTTGATCTTCGTATACAATAAAACCTCTTCCAGCTTTGTAACTTTTCACATACATTCCTTCCACATCTATAAATGTGCCTTTATCGAAGACAGCGAAAGTTTTATTTATGGCATCGTTAAAACAAAGGATATCAGTACCTGCTTGAAATGTAATCCCAAGTTCCGTACCTCCAACTTCGAAGATTTTCCCATTCCAAAAAATCCGGTACACATCGCCGTTATCTTTATATCCAATTAAATTTTCGCCGATACAATCAGGCATGGACATCTCCCCTGTTTGTTGCATTAATTGAATGATTTGCCCTTTATACAACACATTTAGTGTTTTGAATCGTGTATCTTGGTATACAATCAAACTATCTTTCACAATAAAATCTCCTCCAAAAGGAGTCAGCATCTTCTTAACCCCATTGTCATAACTGAATATTCCAGATCCAATTTTCCAAGCTACGAGATAGTCTGAGTATTTATAGTTTACGCCTTGGATTGCTATTTGTTCTACCTTTTCCCCATTGTAGATTTTAAAATTTCCTTTTCCATCAATATAAGGTGCAATAAAATCGCCTGCATCGTACGAAGTAATACGTTGCATTTCTAACATTCGTACATTTCCTTTATAAAAAGTTTGGAAATATCCGTTGTAATCGACAAAAGGCGCGACTTGTGAAAAACTCAAAGTACTTATAAAACAAATTATTAGAGTGACTCTCATTGGTGTAAAAAAAAACGTCCTTTTCATTTGAAAAGGACGTTTAAAAATAGGTAATTTATTAGAATTAAACTAACATTGAAACTGGATTCTCCAAGTAACCTTTCAAGGTTTGTAGGAAAGAAGCACCAGATGCTCCGTCTACTACTCTATGGTCACAAGACAATGTTAATTTCATTATATTTCCTGGTACAACTTGTCCATTTTTAACTACAGGAACTTCGCTAATTCCACCAACTGCAAGAATACAACTATCTGGTGAATTAATGATTGCAGTAAATGAATCAATACCAAACATTCCTAAGTTTGAAATTGTAAAAGTATTTCCTTCCCAATCAGCTGGTTGTAATTTTTTATCTTTTGCTTTTTGTGCGAATTGTTTAACCTCTTCACCGATTTGAGATAACCCTTTCGTATCAGCAAAACGAACAACTGGAACTAATAAACCGTCTTCAACAGCTACCGCAACACCAATATGTACATGGTGATTACGACGAATCACGTCTCCTAACCAAGACGAATTGATTGCAGGATGTTGTTTCAAAGAAAGCGCAACTGCTTTCACAACCATATCGTTAAAAGACACTTTAACACCTTCTTTGCTGTTGATTACTTTACGAGCAGCAATTGCATTATCCATATTCACATCTACTGTTAAATAGAAGTGTGGTGCACTAAATAAACTCTCAGAAAGTCTGCGTGCAATTACTTTACGCATTTGAGAAACTGGTTCATCTACAAAAGATTCAACACCAGCAACGGAAGTGTGATTTGAAACACCAACTGCAGGCGTATAAGGCACATAATGGTCTACATCGCGTTTAACGATGCGTCCACCATCACCAGTTCCGTTTACAGCATTAATATCAATTCCTTTTTCTTCCGCTAATTTTTTAGCAAGTGGAGAAGCAAGTGTACGTCCACCATCGTTTGAAATAACAACTGGTGCTGGTTTAGTTGGCACTACTACAGAAGCAGCTGCTGGTTTTTCAGCAACTGGTGTAGGAGTTGGACTAGCAGCTGGAGCTTCTACTTTTTCTTCTACAACAGGTGAACCAGCTAATAATGCAGAAATATCTTCGCCTGGAGCACCGATAATTGCTAAAATCGCATTTACAGGTGCTGCTTTTGTTTTTTCAACACCAATGTGCAATAAAGTACCATCATAAAATGATTCAAACTCCATTGTTGCTTTATCAGTTTCAATTTCAGCTAATAATTCGCCGTTAGAAACAGTATCACCCACTTTTTTATGCCATTCTGCTACAACTCCTTCCGTCATTGTATCACTTAATTTAGGCATATAAATTACTTCAGCCATTTTAGTCTATTTTTTAGTATTCTTTAATGTAAGGATAATCTTTTTGTGTATATACATCTTCATACAACTCTTCTGGAGCTGGATATGGTGAGTTTTCAGCAAATTCAATTGATTCTTCTACTTCTTTTTTCACCCAAGTTGCGATATCCGTAATTTCAGAATCAGTTAACCAATTATTTTCTTTGATTACCTCTAAACAATGGTCGATTGGATCTTTTTCCATCCATTCAGCCACTTCTTCTTTGGTACGGTATTTTTGTGGATCAGACATTGAGTGTCCTTTGAATCGATAGGTACGGATATCTAATAGAGTTGGACCATCTCCTCTTCTAGCGCGTTCACATGCTTCAGCAATTGCTTCGTGTACTGCTTCAGGTGACATACCATTTACTGATTTAGATGGCATTTCATAAGAATCTCCAATTTTAGATAAATCTTCTACGTTTGTTGAACGTTCTACAGAAGTACCCATTGCGTAGTTGTTATTTTCGATGATATAAATAACTGGAAGTTTCCACATCATTGCCATGTTGAATGTTTCGTGCAAAGCACCTTGACGTACAGCACCATCTCCCATGGATACAAAACATACATTATCCGTTCCTTTATATTTCTCAGCAAAAGCAACACCAGTCCCCATTGGGATTTGAGCACCAACGATACCATGACCACCCATGAAGTTTTTTTCTTTGTCAAAAAAGTGCATAGAACCACCTTTTCCTTTTGAACAACCTGTAGTACGACCATAAAGTTCTGCCATCAACACACGCGGATCTGTACCTAACGCTAATGGATGTGCATGATCACGATAGGTTGTCATATGACTATCGGTTGGTCTAGATGCTGTAATAGTTCCAGCTACAATCGCTTCTTGTCCGATGTACAAGTGGCAAAAACCACCAAATTTTTGCTGGATATATAATTGACCTACTTTTTCTTCAAAACGACGTATCAAAAGCATATCCGTATACCATTTGATATATGTTTCTTTTGAAAATTTAGTCGTGCTTGTTGAAGCACTTTTCTTTGTAGTTTTTGTTGGTTTAGCAACTGCTTTTGTAGCCATATAACTATATGTTAAATTTCAATCTACAAATATATAAAGTAAATCTCTAAAAAACATGTTTTAATGAATCATTTGATAGACTTTATTAGAATCTAATTGTGAATAAATCACTACCAAATTACCTTCGGATTGTTTTTTA
The DNA here is from genome assembly GCA_947446925.1 of Flavobacteriia bacterium. Taxonomy (GTDB): domain Bacteria; phylum Bacteroidota; class Bacteroidia; order Flavobacteriales_D; family Crocinitomicaceae; genus CANHVK01. The sequence goes on along the minus strand of CANFHU010000005.1, from coordinate 144,681 downwards.
AAAATTTTCTTATTTTTTGATTTTTAACTGTTTCAAATTCAGTGCTTTTAATGCTTTCTGGGTAAAGTATTTTGTGACTTTCGTTTGATTTTAGTCTTCTTACTTGTTCCGTAACCTGTTGTGTTTGCTCGTCCATAAAAACTTTTTCAAATTGTTTATAGATGTAATCTACTGCTTGATTGTTGGGATGTACTAAGTCATCTTTGTAAAAGCGATAATCACGAAGAACGTCAATAAGTATCTCATATGAAGGGAAATAACTAGCAGGTGTCATCTCGGATAATCGATTGGTAAGTTCTATTAATCGCGCTTTACTTTGATTATTTTGTATAATTCCGTCTTTTATATGTCTTACAGGACTAACCGTAAAAATTATTTGTATAGCAGGATTTAATGCGTATATTTTTTCTAGGCATAAATTCCAATCTTGATGCATTTCATGCACAGAACTCAAAACTTTAAAAAAGTTAGTATTTGGCATTTTATGACAATTTGCTACCACAGAACCGAAAGATTCGTTTTCATAGGCATAAGCAGTACCGAAAGTTATAAATAAGAATTTGGAAGAACGTACGTATTCTATTAAGTTTTTTTGTAAGTCAATTAACTTGTTTTTTAGTAATTCTGGATTTGTACTATAAATGGTACCTGATGCCATCCAAGAAAAAAATAAATCATCTCGTTGGATTATCGAGTTTTCTATATCTGTATTTAGTAGTAGATTAGCAATTGCGGTAGGGTGAAAAATTGTTCCAAATGGATTTGCAAGTACCTCAAAACCACTTCTGCGTAAACGTAAAGCTATTTCATCCGAAAAACAACTACCTAATAATGTGATTTTGTCCCCTAATTGAATTTTTTCGGGAGAAATCTCCGGGTTAAAGTCGAGTTGAAATTTCATTTTTAATTGTTCTGTAAATTTATAGTGAAGTCGTAAAGTTCTTTCCACCCCGCCCATCTCCCAAAATTAGAGATAGATTCATTATGCCAAATAGGAATAAATTCTCCTCCATACGTTTTCACTTCATGGTATAGATTTTCGATTATTTTTTTTGATTCGGGGATACTCATTTTAAGATAATCTAAAAATGTTCCATCCATGTAACAAAAAGAATGTATCGTCAAATCGGAAATTGTATTTTTTGGCAAATCGAAAAATAAAAAAGGCCTTGCTGTTCCAGCTCTAAATCCTACCTGTGAAGCGAACCCCATCGAGTAATCATGTGAAATATTGAATTGTTGAAGATTACGGTAGGTATATGGTAAAGAAAGTTTTAAATAATGTTGTCGGGAAATAAGTGTCTCTGGGTCAATAATTTCTTTTAATCGTTCTACTTCTTTTTGTAAATAAAAGGAACTCAAGTTAGATTTATAACTAGGATGTAGCCCTACTGCTATATTACTTGCAACATCTTGAATTAAAGCGATATGTCTTTTGTCTAATGAAGTTACATTTCGATCGTATTTGGCGAAATCTCCAATTAACCAAAAAACAATTGGCTCTATTTTTTTGTTTTTGAGCGCTACTATTTCATCAAACGTATCGTAAGGATCTTTTTGATTACCTAGTTTTACTTGCTCTCTCGTTTTTAAAGCGGTTGTATTTTTTCTCCAACGATCTTTCAAGATTCCTATCCAACTTCTTACCCCCTCTTTCCATTGAAATGCTCTAACATTATCAATATCAAAAGATGGAATAAAGGTCAAAGGAATTTCTTCATAGGGAATTGCTTTTTGGTATTCTTTTTCCATAAAAGCGATTAAATCCTCACACCAACGATCACAAATACATTGGTCTAACCAATTGAATTTTTTTAAAATACTGTTATTTGCTTCAAATCTATCGTGAAAATCTCGTTTTTGTATTACATATTCTTCATACCTGGTTAGTATGTAGAAAATAGAAGCAATTGGATCAATAATTCCATCAAACGATAAACAGTTCTCTTGGTGAAAAAGCGCTTTTTCTAAAGCATAATCTATGATTTCTTCTGAAAATAAAACTTCTGAAGGTTGAATTTGTAATCCAGTTTCAAACTGTTGGTTGGAGTAATTGAATTTAAATCCCTCTAATACTTCAAAATAGATTGGGTCATTTGTAATTTGGTAATCGATTTTCCGATCTTTGAAAATAAAATCAAAGACATAAACCAATCGTTCGCTTACCGCTTCAACAAAAATGACAATCATTTAATTAAGTGTTTCAATTATTTTTTGAATTATAAACTCAGCTGCTTTACCGTCGCCGAATAGACTTGGATAGGTGTAGTCTTTTTTAACCAATAAATTGTTTGCAGCTTCTACAATTCGAGTTTCATCCGCATCTGAAATGATTGCATTTCCATTTTCGACAATTTCTACCCATTCGGTTTCAGGACGAAGAATAACACATGGTTTTTGAAAGAAAAAAGCCTCTTTTTGTAATCCACCGCTATCTGTAATTATTAATTCTGCATTTTTTTCCAATGCAATGATGTCTAAAAATCCAGCGGGTGGTATTATTTTAATTTTTTCGTTTTCCGTTATCAAAGCCTTATTTTCTTTGCTTAAAAAAACATCCATCATTTTTTTTGTACGCGGATGAATTGGTAAAACGATTGTGAAATTAGTAGTGTTTTGAATGTAATTTAATGCATTAAAGATGGCATTTAATCTGACAGGGTCATCCGTATTAGCATTTCTATGAATTGTTACTAAAATAAACTTCTCGTTTAATAAATTTTCAGATTTTAAAATTGTTGCTTTTTTATCGGAAATTTTAGAGAAATAAATACTATTGTCAAACATAATATCTCCACATAGGTATGTGTGAGGATTATCAATTGTCGGGGATGATGTGTTTTCTAAAGAAAATCCTTCTCTTTTCAGATTATTAATCGCAGTTTGAGTTGGACAAAAAAGCAGTGTTGAAATATGATCGGATAAAATACGGTTTATTTCTTCGGGCATAATTTTATTAAAACTTCTTAAACCAGCTTCGATATGGAATATTGGTACTTGAAGTTTACTTGCTGCAAGTGCAGCTGCAACTGTTGAATTAGTATCCCCATAGATAATTATACCAGCTGGTTTTTCATTCAAAATTAATTCTTCTATCCCTTCTATTATTTTTGCTGTTTGATGTCCATGTGAAGAACTACCAACTTTTAAATTAAAATTAGGTTGAGGAATTTCTAGTTCTTCGAAAAAAATTTCAGACATGTTGGTATCATAATGTTGCCCAGTGTGAATGATAAATTCTTCAATTTTATCTGAAAAATTATTTTGTATCGCACGACTAATTGCAGCAGCTTTTATAATCTGTGGTCTTGCACCAATGATGGTTAGAATTTTTTTCATTTACAATAAATTTTTATCAGCATAGCTAAAGTAACCATTATTTGTAATGATGATATGGTCTAAAACGTTAATTTCAATCAACTTTCCTAATTCTACAATTCTGGAAGTTATTTCATTGTCTTGTAAACTCGGGGATAAATTCCCAGATGGGTGATTATGAATTAAAAGTATTCTTGTAGCATATAAATCAAGTGCTGCTTTAAATATAAGTCTTATATCTACTGAGGTTGCACTGATTCCACCTTGCGAAATTTTCACTGATTTGATTAATTTGTTTCGTTGGTTTAATAAAGCCACATGAAATTCTTCCACATTCAAGTCTGCTAAAATTGGTTTATAGAAATGATATGTTTTTTCAGAACTATTTAAGATTTGCTCACTATTAAATACAAGATTTCTTCTTCTACCTAATTCAAAGGAAGCTAACAATGCGATTGCTTTCGCTTTACCAATTCCTTTGTGTTTACATAAATCTTCGCAATTTAATCGTGCAAATAAGTCTAAATCATTATTTACACTATTTAAAATTTCTTTCGATAGGTCTACAGCTGAAACTTTTTTATGACCAGTACCAAGTAATATTGCAATTAGTTCAGTATCTGTTAATGCGCTCATACCGCGTTTCATCATTTTTTCTCTTGGACGATCTTCTAAAAACCATTGCTTTATAGGTTGATTTTGATACATGTTTACATTTTTTCTTATTTAATATAGTCAAAAAGTTGATTTAAACCTATGCAAAAGTTATTATTTCTTGTCAATAACCTTGTTTAAAAGTAGAAGACGAATAGTCTAATGTTAAGCGCAAGTAATCTTAATTTTGTTTTATATTAAAACATTCCTCTATGAATAAATTTGTTATTAGCATTTCATTATTTTGTTTGATTTTAAATGCTTGTGCGCAAGGACCTGTAAAAGATAAAAAAGAAGATACTTCCAAAAAAGACATTGTTGTCCACCCAGCTATTTCACACACCTATAAATTGACAGATTTTTTGTCGGACAATCAGCAATTATCAAATGACGTCGACTCCATTTATAAGACATTGGATAACCATACACGAGTTGCTCAGTTAATTATGGCTACTGCGGATGAAGGAAAATATGGCGAGACTTTTGAGTCAGTAGTGAATCACGTTAAAAACAATTATATCGGTGGTTTTATTCTATTGAATGGTACCAAACATGATTTTACAAAATGGATAAAGACCTATAATGAATTGAATCCATACCATGCTTCACTTCCTTTTTTATTTTCTGCGGATGCTGAACCAAGTTTGGTAAACCGCAAAATAAAAGGTTCGACACCTGTCAAAAAAGCAGTAGAAATTTCCACCCAAGAGGAAGTTATTACGTGTGCTAAAACAATTGCTACAGATTTGAACTCTATTGGCATTAATTACAATTTTGCTCCTGTTGTCGATGTGTCAAAAAATGGAACAGTTGGGTATCGTGGATTTGGTGCAAATCCTAAAAATATTATTCCATGGTCCAATGCATTTATTCAAACTACACAAGACATGGGGATTATTGCTACGGCTAAACATTTTCCAGGACATGGATTAGTCTCTGGTGATACGCACAAATCTTTGCAGATGATTGATGGTGAATTAAAAGAAATTTCAAACTATCCTCCGCTAATTGAAAAAGGATTATTATCAGTTATGGTTGCTCACATTGCTGTAACAAACAATGCAAAATACGATACAAAAGGTTTGCCTGCAACAGCATCCTCTGCTATCGTTCAAAAATTATTACGTGAAGAATTGAAATTTAAAGGTTTGATAGTAACAGATGCAATGAATATGGGTGGAATTAGTTCATTACCTGATGCTGAAATTAAAGTAATCGAAGCTGGTTGTGATATTGTACTAATGCCGATTAATGTTGCAAAAGCACATGCTTCGTTACTTAATAAATATGAAAAAGATGCTGAATTTAAAGCAAAAGTAGATTCAGCTGCAAAGCGTATTATCCGAATGAAACTATGCCTTGCTAAAGGATAAAATATGATGCAAATATATTTAGATAACGCTGCTACCACACCAGTTGCGCCAGAGGTAATTGAAAGTATGGTATCTGTATTGCAGGAAGAATTTGGTAATCCTTCTTCTTCCCATGCTTATGGAAGAAAAGCGAAAGCGTTACTAGAAAATGCGCGTAGAACCATTGCAACTACTATTCACTGCTCCCCTTCTGAAATAATATTTACATCTGGAGGTACGGAGGCGGATAACATGGCACTTCGTTGTGCAGTAGAACAATTGGAGGTTAAACGAATCATAACTTCACCTATTGAACATCATGCTGTCTTACACACAGTTGAATATTTACAAAAACAATTCGATATAGAAGTTTGTTACGTTCGATGTGACGGAAACGGAAATATAGATTTAGCGCATCTTAAAGAATTATTAGCATCTTATTCCAAAACTATTGTAAGTCTGATGCATGCTAATAATGAAATAGGTACCTATTTACCAATTCAAGAAGTTAGTAGACTTTGTAGAGAAAATAATGCGTTGTTTCATTCCGATACAGTTCAAAGTATCGGGCATGTACCTCTGAATATCCAAGAGTTAGATATTGATTTTATTACCTGTTCTGCACATAAAATGCATGGGCCTAAAGGGGTTGGTTTTCTCTATGTAAATAAACGTAATAAAATTCAAGCTTTTATACATGGGGGTGCACAAGAACGTGGATTAAGAAGTGGGACCGAAAACACGGCTAGTATTGTTGGAATGTCGAAAGCTATCACCTTAATTACAGAAAATTTAGACGAAAAAATTGCTAAAGTTTGGTCGCTTAAGAAATCGATGCTAGAACAACTACAATTACATATACCAACCATTTGTTTTAATGGAGAAACAAGCCTAGAAAATAGTTTGTATACGATCTTAAATTGTAGTTTTCCTTCTTCCAAAAATGATGGAATGTTGCTATTCTCTTTGGATTTAAAAGGAATTGCTTGTAGCGGAGGAAGTGCTTGTACATCGGGTGCTAATACTGGTTCTCATGTACTTAGAGCACTAAATTTAGATCCACAACGTCAGTCTATACGTTTTTCATTTTCTCATTATACTACACAAGAAGAAATTGACTTTTTGGTTAAAACATTAGTTGAGTTATTCAACAGTAAATAACGATTGGATTTCTTGTTTTAGTATGAGCATATTCGCATCCGCATTGAGTGAATTAGCCAAAATATCTGTATTTTTTTTCATTCGATCAATATCAGAGATTGATAATTTATTTAATTGTTGTGCTAAGGATTTAGGTGTAAAATCACTAGAAATCACACCAATTTGATTAGACTCAATTATTTTAGACATTTCAGGTGATGGACCAATGGCAATTGCTAATCGGGATTGTATAAATTCAAAAAATTTATTAGGCAATGCATTAGCATTATTGAAATTTGTAGGCTCAAGAATATAAAGTCCAATATCATATTTATTGGTAAAAGGGACTATTTCATCCGTTGGGACAGACGGAATTAATAAAACATTATTTCGGGTAGCAATCAAGGCTTCTAATTTATTATAATAGGATTTATTGTTTTGCATTAACATTAAATGCAATTCAAAACGTTCATCTACCTCGTCCATCATCAAAATCATGTTCTCGATTTTTCTGGTAGGTAGAGACAATCCATGGTGAATCATTTTAATTTTGTCTTGTGTTTTACTAGGTTTCAAATCATAAAATTTACATGCATTTGTAATTACGATTGGTTGTAATTGGAATACTTTTTTGTATTCTTCAACAATACCATCACAAACGGTTAACATCGAATCACATAGATGTGCATATTTTTGAATCAAATACGTTTTATATTTTTTAAAAACGATTCTCCAAACCAGATTGTCATTATGCTCTAAAGGAGAGTATTCGTGTGCATCAAAAATAATTTTGGTATTGTTTGATTTTATCGAAAGTGCTAAAGGGACACTATCAATGTCGTTAGCAATTATCAAATCTAAGTTTTCTAAGTTGGAACTTTTTATTTTTTTTTGTGCAACTTTTATTTGATCTTGTTTCCAGTACGATTTTTCAAATAATCCAATAGTACTTAAGAACATTGTATACAACAAATGAAATTTATTTAATTTAAAGGAAATGTCTATGAAATTTACATCCTCTATTTCAGGGTCTGCTAACCCCATCGTTAGTACCTTATTTTGTTTTTTTAAGTAATTAATTTGACGTTTTACTCTTGAATCATTCTTTAAATTTGAAAAAGAAATGATAAGTATTCGTTTATTATCCATACGTTTTTGTGTTAAATTCTTGAAAATGAATCTTTATATTTTAAAAAGTAAGACTCTATGTATTTATAGGAAAGATGACTAAAAATTAGTGTTAATAAAATCGTTGAACTATACATGATCCAGAGATTTTCTGACGGGTTTTTAACAAATAATAAAACGATATTCATTGCAATCATGTGGGTTAAATATAAACCGTAACTAATTTTACCTAGGTAGGTTAGTATACTATAATTTCCAGTTTTAAAAAAAGAATTTTTAGCAAAATTTTGATCCAAAATTACAAATACAAAGAAAAGTGTAGGTACAATATCGTAGACAACTTCATAAAATGCAAAATGACCTAATAATTTATGTTGAATTAAAATAAAAATAAGTGAAACCACATAAATAAGAATGGTGAAAAACTTGTTTATTTTATTCATAAAAACAGTTATAAATTTCAATTTAAAGTAAGAAAAATAGGCTATTACCCCACCAATACATAAATATTTTAAACAACTTATTAAATTATAGTCGCCTGCTTTATAATTCTGACCGTAAAATAAATAGTAAGATTCTGAAATAATAATTAAACCAATCATTCCATATAGAAAATACTTTTTTCCTTTAAGTAAATAAAATAAAACAGGCCAAAAAATATAAAATTGTTCCTCTACACAAACACTCCAGTGAACACCTAATACAGAAACCGTTGGAAATCCATGCAGTATATGGTCGAAATTAGCAAGAAATAGAAGGTACATCCAACCGGATGCATTTTCATGGCCTACTCCTTTCAGATATGGAATAATAAAAAATCCTATAATTAGAGTTATAAAATATAAAGGCCATATTCGTAATACTCTTCGTATGTAGAATTTTCCAATTTGTATGTTTTTACTAAATTCTTGCTCCGTAAAAAGTAAATACGTGATTAGAAAACCACTTAAAATAAAAAAAAAAATTACCCCAAGTCTTCCACCTACACCTCCAAACGAAAATATCGCTTTTATGCCAAATTTGAGTTTTGTGTCTGGCAAAATAAAATAGGAAAGATGGGTGAAGATAACGGAAAAAGCAGCTAAAGCCCTTAATCCATCCAGATTTTCAAAGTATTTTTTAGTTGGTTTTGAAGACATGTAAGAATCGTTAATTAAAATTTTTCATCCAATAATTTAAACACGCAATTCTCCAAACTAATTTTGCGTACTTGTTATTCCCTTTTTTAAACTCTTCAATTACATTTTTTGTTTTTACAGGATTTAAGAAATAAAGCAATTGGTAATCAATTTCTAATAAATGCGATAAACAACCTCTTAACCATAATATTTCACCAGGTGTAACAAAGCCTTTTTTATCTTTTCTATATTGTATTTTTTCTGGAATTATACCCTCCATTGATTTTCGTAAAACACTTTTTGTATAGCCGTTTTCTATTTTTGTATTAGATTGATTATTAAAAAACATTTCTACCAATCTGTGGTCTAGAAACGGCACCCTTGTTTCAATTGACTTTGCCATCGAAATCCTATCTTCATAGTGTAAAATAGTAGGTAAACTTGAATAATTCATTAATACATAATGAAAAGAATCTAATCGTGACGCTTGAAATTTTTCAAAATTTAAAACTGAATTTGTAAGTCCAGATTTAAAAACAAATGGTAAGTAGTTTTTATATTCTGCACTGTACAAATACTTTTCCGTTAAAAAAACGGAAAGTAAACTTTTTAAAGCAACTTGAGTCATTACACCAATTGATGCTTCTTGATATTTGCAATATAAATTAAACTCTTTAATCAGACTAATCCATTCGAGTTTTGAAAATTTATCTGCAAAAAAACGATAATAACTATGTAAATATCCTCCCATATAATCATCCGCGCCTTGACCAGAAAGAATGACTTTTATATTTTCTTTCTGCACCAAATTCATGAGTGAATAATGCGATATACACGAAGATCCAGACATAGGAAAGTCTATCATTCTACAAATCTCATGAAAATCTGCTTGTACATCAGCGTCTGTAGGAGAATAATAATTCGCTAGGTATCTATTTTTATATTTTTTTTCTATTTCTTTTATAAAAGGTCGTTCATCTACTGTGTTTTCACCTTCATAATAAATGGAAAATGTATGCAGATTTTCGGTTAGATTTTGTTCAATTATACTGCAAACAATACTAGAACTATCCAATCCGCCACTCAACGAAGCACCAACAGGTACATCACTTCGCATATGCAATTTGAGTGTGTCGTCAAATAAGTTTTTAAATTTTAAATTAAAATCTGATTTAGTGTTTAATGTATTGGTTGTAATTTTCCAATAAGTATCAAAATGTAATTTTCCGCCTTCAAAAACCATATTATTTCCTGGTTGTAATGCTTTTACATTTGAATAATACGTTTCGTCGTTATGCACCATCCAACCTAACTGCAAACCTCTACTTATTTGATTTAAGTTTAATTCTTTTGAAAAAACAGGAGTTTTGGCTAATGATTTTATCTCAGATGCAAAATATAATGCGTTATTGCTTAGTATGTAGTAAAAAGGTTTTATTCCAAATCGGTCTCTTGAACAAAATAATTTATTTGTAGATTTTGAGTAAATTGCAAATGCCCACATTCCAATAAACTTTTGTACAACATTTTCCTTCCAGAAGTCATACCCTTTTAAAATGACCTCAGTGTCGGAATCAGAATGAAATTTATAACCGTGCGTAATCAATTCCTCCCGAATTTCTTTATAATTATAAATCTCTCCATTGAATACGATCGCATAGTCATCGAAAAACATGGGTTGATTTCCGGATTCAGAAAGATCTAAAATACTCAGTCTATTGTGACCAAAATAACAATTATCAATTTGTTCTGTATTGGAAAAGTCTGGACCACGATGCAAGGTAGAATTAGTCATTGCATGAATTAATTTCCTTCCATCTTCTTGTGCAATATTGTTATTTATAAAACCGTGTATTCCACACATATTTGAAGTTTATTGTACGTATTTTGTAAAAATAGAAAAAAACAAGTTAAATCTAGGTATAGCATTAGTACATGGCCAAATAAAAAAAGAATATTATCGAATTTTCCCTTAAAAAATATTGTATTTTCGTAATGAAAGAAAATGAAAAACATGATTGATATCTACATTAAGTCCGATGAAAATTACACGAATATTGTAAGATATGTACTTAAAATAATTGAAATTAATCAATCAATTCAATTCAATTTTATAGATAATAAAAATGGGGCAAAATGGATGTGGGATCATACAGACATTGAAAGTCAAGTTATCTGCTTAAATTTTTATTCATCCGTACAAAATCAAATTGTAGACTTCAACATCGATCAACATATTTCATTTTTTAACGAATATGGTAGGAAAGATTATATTGCAAGTATTTTTTATAAAATAAATTGCCTTCAAGAATTTGATGAAAAAGCCGCTACAGATAAATATGGAAGATTTACATATAGTTCATCTTATCAATTTAAATATCAGTTAATTGATAAGAATCTAGTGCAATTAGAAATAGATGAATTTCTTTCAATCAAACATGTGATTGGTAACAAGAAAAAAAGTAGATTTTATATTTCTCACGATATTGACACGTTGTATGGTTCTTTTTTACAAGATGGTTTGTGGGCTGTTAAAAATAAAAAGTTAGGAGTTATTATTCGATTAATTTTCAATGAGGTAATGCAAAGACCACACTGGAGAAATATAGATAAAATCCTTAAAATTAGTAATGAATACGATGTATACACCACTTTTTTTTGGTTAGTTAATGCTGGTAAAGGATCGTTTAATATCAAAAATTCTGATTATTCTATTAAAAAAGAACATGCGCTAATACGATTAGTACAGCAAGCAGAATCATTTAATGGTTTACACAAATCATGTAGCGACGATACATTTGAACAGGAATTGGAAAAATGTGGTTTTAAAACAGTTTTTAACAGATACCATTTTTTGCGTTTTAATACCGTGGAAGATTGGCGAAAACTTTCAGATTCTTCCATCAAATTAGATTGTAGTTTAGGTTTTGCGGAACATTATGGTTTTAGAAATTCTTATGGCAAAGCATTTCAACCTTTTGATATTGTGTCTAATAAACCATATGACTTTATTGAAGCACCTTTACATTTTATGGATACTACGTTTCATCAATATTTAAAATCAAATGTTAATACGATAGGAACGACAGTGATTGACTTTTTTGAGAAAAATAATTTAAACTGTGATATATCGTTGTTATGGCACAATACTTTTTTTACAGACTATAAATACAATTCTTATCTAAAAGAATATAAAAAAATACTTTGTTATATTTACGAAAATAAGATTGAAGTAATTCGTCCATTACAATTGATTGAAGAAAATAAATTAACATGGTAACCTATCGATTAGCAACCACATCCGATTATCCAAAAATAAACGAATTTCACAATCGTAATGATAAACCAAATCGAACTTTACAGGATTTCAATTGGGAATTTCTTGAAGGTCCTTTTGGGGAATCCATTTATGTAATAGCGGAAGATAACGGTGAAATTGTTGGGACTAATTGTGTAATTCCGATTGATTTAATTCATTCAAATGGAAATGTTATCAAATCAGGTAAAAGTGAGGACACATTGGTAGATCCGCGTTATCGTGGTCAAAATATTTTTCAGAATATTTATTCCTTTTTATTTGAGGAATGCAAAAAGAAAGAAATTACGTTGATTTGGGGATTTACCTCTGCTACCAAAGCATTTAAAAAAATAGGGTTTGAAGTCCCATTTTATCAACACCAAGGTCTTGCTGTACATGCTGTAATACCGAGTTATAATTTTTTGAAAAAACTGAATTCAAAAAATAAATTTAGCGACAAGTGTAAAATTTTCGGTTTGACTTTATATTCTTTTTTTAAATTCAATCTTTCTCTAAACAAGCATAATTTTAGTTTTTCATTGCAAGAAAAGATAGACGATAGTAACTTTTCTGAATTATTAATTCAACATAATCTGGAGTCATCAAATGATTGTTTTGCTATTCACCAAAATTCAAACTATCAAAAATGGCGTATTTATAATAATCCAAATTACTTCAAAAAACATACTTTTTTAGTATTTAATCAAGCACGGTTATGTGTTGCAATTATAGAAGTTAATAGTACTAAGGATAATATTTCTTTCATTAATCAATCTACATTTCATCCTGATTTAACGGATACAATGAGGGTGGTCATAATTCGCACGATTACAAAACTTCTTTTTAAGAAGGGTTCTATAAATGTTCGAAATTGGTTATTTAACACTTCCGAACTAAATATAAAAGAAACGAAAAATTTTCAGAATTCTGGTTATTTCTTCTTAGAAAGGGGTATGGCGATGGTTTGGAAAAATTTAGACGAAAATAAAGTTAATCCATTCGATTTTTATTTATCAAGAATTGCATCCCAAGGAATTTTTTAATTACTACTATTTATTTTGATTAAAAAAACTGAATCCACAACGAAGAAAAATTTACTTTAAAAATTACTATAAAACAATGGGAATAATAAAAAAAGATGCTTTAAGAACGATGGTTCTTTCCTATTTAGGTCTCATCTTAGGCTACTTAAATAGAGGCGTTTTTTTTATTTTATTTCTGACTTCCACCCAAATTGGTTTAATTAATTTAATTGTATCCGTTGGCTTATTATTTGCGCAGTGTGCAAATTTAGGTACTGTATATGCCGTTTGGAAATTTTTCCCTTTCTTCAGAAACAAAGAAAAAAACAATCATGGTTTTCTCTTATTAACATCCATAATTGTAAGTTTAGGAGTATTGCTTTTTGTTTGTATCGCTGTGTTATTTAAAGATGCAATCAATATGCATTATCAAGAAAAGTCCAAGGAATTTGTGCAATATTATTACTGGATAATTCCTATTGGAATTGGTAATGTTTTCTTTTTATTGTTTGATAATTATTTACGAGGAATGTATAAAAATATCATTGGAGTTTTATCTAATGAGATAGTAACACGATTAATTACACTTTTTCTACTCTTACTATATGGTATCCACTTTATTTCATTTGAAATATTTCTAACATTACATTTTATTGTTTATTTTATTCCAGCTATCATTTTATTACTCTATTTATTAAAAAAGAATGAAATTCAGTTTTCAATTAAATCGATACAAATTCCGAAAAGGTTTAAAAAAATCATTTTGGCTTTTAGTCTATATAATTATCTAAATTCTCTTGGAGCATTGGTTGTAGTAACCTTAGATTCCTTAATGATTGCATCGTACATTGGATTGAAAGAAACTGGTATCTATACACAAATAATTTTCCTAACTAGCGCACTAATGATTCCGTATCGCTCTATTGTGCGTGTGGGTTCCCCTTTAGTTTCGGTGTATTGGAAAAATAAAGATATGTTTAAAATGAAAGAACTTTATCAAAAAATAAGTTCTGTATCGCTTTTTATTGCTTTGTTTTTATTTTTACTTATTTGGATGAATATTAATGATTTATTTAGTTTTTTACCCAAAGAATATACAATCGGAAAATGGGTGTTTTTATTCTTAATGATTGGCAAAATGCTAGATATGTATTTTGGTATTAACGGAGTTATTTTCTTAACTTCCAAAAAATATAAGTTTGATATTATTTTCACGATTGTATTGATAGCAGTTGTATATTTTTTAAACTTAATTTTTATTCCAAAATATGGAATTATAGGTACGGCAATATCCACTTCTATTTCTTTTGTTATCTATAATATAGGACGGTTATTATTTGTTTATTTCGCATATAAAATTCACCCGTTTACAATAAAACAAGTATATCTAATTCTGGTTTTTGTTCTAACGCTTTTTACGTATTACTTGATTTTTCCATTAACTTCAAATCCTATTTTTAATATTTTTATTCAGTCTTGTTATTTACTTTTTACTTTTTGTTTTACATTATATTACTTTGATTTAGAACCTAATACAAAAGAATATTTACACAATGCAATTTCTTTGATTAAGAAAAAAATTCTAGAAAAATAGTTTTATGTTACATAATATATTTAATACATTGAAACATTTCTTTTCTAAAATTGTGCAAGTTTTTATACCAACGCTATATAAAAAACGAATATATTCTATTTTTAAATACACATTCGACACTAAAACGGTAGATCAAGAGTTTGAGGTTTTACCGTATTTAATTAATAATCAGTCGTCTGTATTGGATGTTGGTGCGAATTTAGGGGAGTACACTTATTTTTTTCAAGAGGTTATTCAAGCGAAAGAAATAATAGTATTTGAACCAATACCACCTCTTTCTAAACGATTAAGGCTGTTATTTCCTAAACTAAGGATATACCAATATGCTGTTAGTAATCAATCTTCTACTTCGGATTTGTATATTCCTTACATTGGTTCAGAGAAATTTGAAACACGCGCGAAATTAGATCTTCTTCCAGAGAAGAATGAAACCCGAGTAGATAAAATTCAAGTTGAAACAATAACATTGGATTCACTTTTTAACGCAAAATCCAATACCATAAATTTTATTAAAATAGATATTGAAGGACATGAATTACAAGCGATTCGCGGAGCTAAAAAACTAATTAAGCGAGATCACCCAGTCTTGATGGTTGAAATTGAATATAGACATCATCCACTAAATTTTTACTCTGTGATAGAAGAGATTTGTGCATTAGGATATAGATGTACATTTTATGATAAATCTTTGAAATCTTTGCTTGATGTTAGTCATTTTTCGATAGAAAAACATCAGAATTTATCCATTAAAGAAAATTACTATATCCATAATTTTCTGTTTTTTCCTTTGGGGTACTCGGTTGAATTAATCAATAATTCATTAAAATCTACGTTATAATTTCATGCTAAAAATCAGTAGTTTAATTCAATCTCCTTCTTTTAAAAGTTTAGTTATCCAATTGATTGGGTTTGCTTTATCCTTTTTTGTGAGTATTGTATTGACCAATTTGTTTGATGCCAAAATTTACGGTGAATATGTATTAGTATATTCTACCATAGATATGTTTGCGATTTTTTCATTAATGGGTTATAATCAATTGTTTTCGATTGAAATTCCTAAACTAAAAACGGATAATGAACGTTTCAGTATTTATAAAATTGCAAAAATAAGGACTTTCAGGAATTCTCTTATTATCGCGATAGGACTCTTACTTTTTGGCGTTTTTTATCCGTTGGCAGAAAAAAATATTTCCTATTTGATAATTTCTTCTGCCTTTATATTGCCAATCATTGGATTAACAATTGTAAATACGAACTTTTTATATAGTCTAAAAGAAACATTGATTCCTCAGTTGAATGATAAAATTGGTAGAATAGTACTTTTCATTTTATTTATTATACTTTTTCGTCAATTTTCATCGGATATATCTGTAGTTATTCTAGCATTTATAATTTCTAGTTCCATTACCTATGGAATCTCCTATTATCTAAGAAAGAAACGAATATCGCTAGTTGTAAAGGAAGTTTCAAAACCACCAACAAAACTGAACAAAACTATTTATTTGTTACTCGTCATAAATTCTATTAATCTACTTTTTTCTAAAACCGACGCTATTCAAATGGCCTATTATTTAGGTTCTGATTTTGCGGGTGTAAATAATGTCTACATGAAAATGTCGCATATTTTACATTTAGTAATGAGTAGTTCACTCTTGATTTTTAGTCCTAAAATCTCTAAAATAATTGCCCAAAATCGATTTGACCTAGTTCGAAGGGAATTAAAAAAAGTTTTTCGATTCGCACTTCCCTTAAGTATTGTTTTGTTAATTATCGTACTTACACTAACTCCTATTTTTCTTAGTTTCTATAAATCTACTATTTATCAAATTCATAGTTATAGTATTACATTATATTGTGTTTCTGCAGTTCTAGGTATACTAACTGGACCTGCCGCAATGATATTAATGTTGTCTAATAAATTGAAGGCTTTGATCATTGGTTATTCCTTGGAGTTAATTTTAAATTTAGTATTAAATGCCTTACTTATTCCTAGGTATTCTATCGAAGGTGCTGCTTATGCAACTATCGTAAGTGAACTAGTTGTAAATTTATATTTTGCCTATATTTGTTATAAAACGTACCGTTTAAACACTTTGTTTTTTGGAAAATAATTTAGGATGAAGATTGCAGTAATAGAATTGGAATGTCATGCAGAAGTATTACGTTCTACCATCTTACTTTTTTTCAAATTACCTACTTATCAGTTAACTGTTTTTACAACAACAGAAATAGTAGCAGAAGCAGGTTTATCGGTTGAATCTACTGCTCGTCTAAATGTTATTTTAAAAAATTCAAATGAAAAAGAAAGTGCTTTTTTAAAACGAAATGTAGACCTTATTAATAAGCATAATTACCTTTTGATAAATACATTACAGCGAAAATTTTATATTTACAACAACTTAAAAATCACTATTCCAATTGCGGTACGTGTGCATAATTCACATTTTTATTGGTCTGAAATTTTTCAATTCAAAAAATACCGTTTAGCTAAATTTAAATTACTTATTAAAGAAATTTACAAATTAGAAATTTTACAGCGCAAACAATTTTTGAAGAAAGTAAATTATTTCTTTTTTTCTTCTGAAAACACATTCGCTTATGCTATACATCAATATCCGCTGCTAAATTCTAAAGCATATTTATTTCCTTTAAATTTTCAAGATTCAATTTCATCCGTTTCTAAAGGAAATGAAAAAACATTAATAGTTCCTGGAAAAGTGGATTCATTACGCAAAGACTTAAATTTTCTTTCTGAGTTTGTTAAGTTGCTACACGAAAAACCCCTTGATTTTCAAATAAATTTGATTTTTTTAGGTATTACGGAGGGTGAAAAAGCAAATCGTTTTATAGAAAACATAATGCAATATTCTTCAAGATCCTTAAAAATAGTACATTTTACAAATATTGTCGCATTAGATACATATAATAACTATTTTAAGTTGTCTGATGTTGTTTTGTGTCCGATATACACACATACTGTTTTTCAACTTTCTAAAGAGATTTATGGTAAAACAAAAGTATCCGGTGGTGTTAATGATGCAATTAATTTTGGTAAATGGTGTTTTGTTCCATCTAGTTATTTAGTAGATATTACTTTAAATAAACAGATATTGAACTATGATTCAGTAGAGGATTTATATGATTTGGTAAAAAACAAACTGACGAATATTTCTGAAATACCTTTGCAAGTTATGGATTCACCATATCATGTAGAAAATCAGCGTTCATTTATTCAAACTATTTTTAAATGAATCTATCGTTTAATATTGTATTACTTTCCAATCAACAGATTGACAAAAAACGATGGGATGAAACCATGGAGTCTGCCCAAAATGGAATTGTATATGGATATTCTTGGTACTTAGATGCTGTTTTCCCTAATTGGACTGCTTTAGTATCGGAAGATTACTCCTATATTTTCCCAATAACTTCTAATCGTAAATTTGGTTTATCTTATTGGTATTCTCCGATTTATACTATGCAACTTGGTGTTTTTTCTAAGAACGAAATAACAGATGAAGTACTGAATCTATTTTATAAATTACTACCTAATTCTATTATTTCATTTGATTTTAGTGTGAATTCTAAAATTCAGCAAATTCCAGATGGTTTTACAACATATATAAAAACGTGTCAATACATCGATTTAACGTCCTCCTATACTGAATTAGAAAAAGTCTATTCAACAAATTTAAAACGAAATTTAAAGAAGGCGAATAAAGCAAATTTACGCATTGAACAGTCACATGATGTAGCATCTGTAGTATCTATGTTTCGTACTTACCGAGGTGAATCTTTGGAAAACACAACCGAAAAGGATTATGAAATACTTTACAACTTGATTCAACATACTTTATTTGTTCAAAAAGGTAAAATCTTCCAGGTATATCTTGAACAAGAATTGTTAGCATCTTGTTTTTTTTCATATACAAATAATCGTATTATTTACCATAAAGGTGGGGTGAATTCAAAAGGTAAAAAAATTGGAGCAATGCACTTTTTAATCGATTATTTATTGCAAGAAAACGAACAAACTAACTATATTTTCGATTTTGGGGGCTCTTCAATTCCATCTGTAAAACAATTTAATTGCAATTTTAGTAAATCTGAATATACGTATTTACAACTTATAAAAGGTATTCGTTGGATTGCTCTAGGACGAAAAATTAAAAATAAATTATTTTAACGTGAAAAGATCTGTTACTCCAATAGTTCTTTCCACCGTAAATCCTTCTGCATACCTCACTCCTATTGCACGTCCCATTTCTGCCATTCTACCAGAAAGAAAATCTAAAAAATCTTGACCAGAAATAGGTGTTTTTGGACCTTCTTGATTTGGATTGAAAAATTGCGTTTTATAGGCTAATATAGACTTCATCTTTTGTTCATAGAAATCGGTAACATCTACTACAAAATCTGGTTTTATATAGCGATCTTGTATGTAGTAATACACTGCTTTTGGTCGATATGCCTCTTGAGGTACACCCTTATAGGATGTTTCAATTTTTGTTAATCCCGCTAAAAAACATGCATCAGAAACTAATGTACTTCCTTTTGCATGGTCAGGGTGACGATCTTCTGTAGCATTTGCAAAGACGATTTCAGGTTGTAACAATCGAATTTGTTCCACAATTTTCAGTAAATTTTCTTTTGAATTGGACAGAAAACCATCTTCCATTTTTAAATTGTGACGATAACTTACTCCTAAAATTTCAGCAGCATTTTTCGCTTCTTCATAACGAGTTTCAATTGTACCACGAGAACCCATCTCCCCTTGTGTAAGGTCCACAATACCAACAATTTTACCTTGTGTAATATGTTTTGAAATAGTTCCCGAAGCAGATAATTCTACATCGTCAGGATGTGCTCCGAAAGCTAGTATATCGAGTTTAAATTGCATTAAATCACAGTATTATTCTCATTAATTAATTTTTCAATTTCAATCTTGAGCTTTGGTAAATGATTGATTAAAATAGACCAAATATTATCATCAGAAATACTAACATAAGCATCTATTACTTGATTCCTTAAATCAATGATAGATTTGGCATTCGTAATTTTATTTTCAAATAATGGATCTTGCTTTAATATTCTGTTGATTGCTTCCCCTATAATTTCCAACTCTCTCTCAGTTGCTCTTTTAAGAATTAGATTGTTTTTATATTCAAAGTAATCTTTAGTATATAAAGTGAAAAATGAATCAATTTCGTTAATAGCTATTTTTACATCAAATAACCATTTTAATATTTTCTCATCCATAAATTAATTCTTTATTTTTATTAATAGAATTAATCAATATTGGATTTTTAAGGGTTTGTTCTTCTAATAAATCTATTTCACGATTAAACAAATCCTTCAGTTGTTCTTTTAAATGAAAGTAATTATCAAAATATAAAGTAAGATCAATTGGTTTAAATTTAACAAGCAAATCTATGTCACTCGTAGAAGAGAATTTATCTGTTAAAGCTGAGCCGAATACAAATAATTTATCTACATGGTATGTATCACACAATGTAAATAAAGCTTCTTTATGCATATCTATTGAGAACATACTACAAATGTAAAAGCAATAATCAATATTGAAAAATTTATTTTTCTATTAATCCTTTAGCATAACTTCTATTTCTCCACCAGGATAAAGTTGAGAAAACCGCAAAACAAGCAACTGTATAAAATATCCAATTTGGAACTTCTGCTAATCCTTCTCCTTGTGCATAGGAATGTAATCCAACCAAATAAAAGTTAACACCAAAGAAGGTAAAGATAATCGCTCCATAACTCCAGAAACTAACTAAGTTGAACGTGAACTTACTAGCTAAACCTGGAATGTAACGTAAGTGTAATAGGATTGCATAAACTAATACGGAAACCAAAGCCCATGTCTCTTTTGGATCCCAACCCCAATATCTACCCCAAGATTCATTTGCCCAAATACCACCCAAAAAGGTACCAATAGTCAACATAAACAAACCAATTGTAATCGTTAATTCTGATATCGCAGTGATTTCATTAATTTGTTTGGTAATACGTTTACCATTTACAGAAGTTCTAAACAAATACATGATTTGATTTAGGAAACCTAAAATTGCACCTAAGCCAAGGAAACCATAACTTCCTGTAATTATAGCTACGTGTATCATTAACCAATAGGATTTTAACACTGGTTGTAACGGAGTAATTTCTGGATCCATCAAATTTAATTCAGTTACAAACAAAATGAAGAATGATAAAATTGCTGTACCTGCTAATACAGCCCCATTTTTACGGGAGAAAATAAAACCAGCTATCATCGCAACCCAAGAGATAAACACAACTGCCTCATACCCATTACTCCATGGAGCGTGTCCGGAAATGTACCAACGCATTCCAACGCCAACCCCATGATAAACGAAAATGAAACCAATAAGTAGAATAAATGGTAATGAAATTTTCTTGAATTTTTTATCTGTGTTTTCAGTTGGTGTAATAAATACACGTATAAAATAAATAACCAATAAAATCAATCCCAAAACAAAATAACTATACATCGTATTTTTGAATATGTTCATTTTGTTATAACGAATTTCCATATTTACCATCGTTTCGGATGGTACAATCTTTTTAGAAGTTGCTCGTTGGAATTTTTTAAGTGCATTCAGATTATCTAATGCTAAACCATAGGAATTAGTTTCTTTAGACTTTGCAACAGACATTAAATAGCGCATAGCAAGTTTAGATGACGTTGTGTCTTTTTGCATTAAACTCATGTCTAACGGGACATACCAAGCATTATTTGGGTCATTTTTTAATGGTATAATTTTCATATAGGTCCATTGAAAAATAGAACCAACCACTTGAAAACGCTCAACTAATTTGATTATTTTTTTATCAAATTCAGAACGTTTAGACTCCATTTTTTGATGCGCTTCGTTGTATTTATTAATCCATTGGAAGTTACCCTGGCTATCGATTAATTCTTCATAACTCACAAATTTCTTCAGTTTTAAAGGTTCTCTTAATACCGAAGGGACAGAAATTACAGCTTCTTTAATCCAATGTGGGGGATACATGTGCATACTAAACACCGTTTGAACAGCGTTTTTCTCATTAAATTTATTTTTTCCATAAATCTTACGCAATAAATTATCACACAGTGTATGAATAGGTACGATTCTACCATCATAATCCTGTACTAACAAACTAGATAAAGCTTCACTATGTTCTTCCGACATGATATGGAATACATCTTTTGGAGCCTCTTTCGTATGGTTATGTCCTGCATGTTCGTCCTGCGCAGTTACATTAAACGAAAATAAACTAGTAAATAAAATTACAAGTACCCCAATGTTTTTAGCCTTAGACTTTTGAATAATGCCTAATAATTCTTTAAATCGACCTACCGGAGCAAACAAAGACATAATCATACCAATCATTAATAATAAATAACCAAAATAGGTAATGTTTGTTCCCCAAAAATCATGGTTTACACTTAATTTTGTGCCTTTTTCGTCCGCATCATAACTCGATTGAAAAAAGCGATATCCATCGTAATCCATCACGTGATTCATAAAAATCGTATGGTCTTTTGAGTATTTTTTTTCTGGATCCAAAACAGTTACGTCACTTTCAAAAGAAGAAGCAACATCCGAACCAGGATACCTAGCTAAACGAAAATCTTTACATCCAATTTCAAATGGTAAATAGATTTTCGTAGATCCATATTCCATTTCGTAGGTTAAACCTTCAAAATTGAATACCGTATGTTCTGGAATTTGTCCGATCCCTCCTATTAATTCTACAAGTTTAGATTTTGCACCATCCGTAATTTTCACCGTTACTATGTCTACGCCTACGTTTTTCTTACCAGAAGACATTTTCACCATTTTTGCATGAGGAATTTCTCTTTTAAAAACAAATTGTTGTCCTGCAACTACATACAATGTTGTAGGTAAGAATGGAACTAAAGTATCCGTTGGTATTTTAGTAAATGCTTCCTCAGGTGGGTTTTGTCCAGACTGTCTATATTTCATCATACTTGCCATTGGTAAATATTGAATTGGTAATTTTGATTTTACCATCAATTTTCCATGGACTTTCGAAATATCAATACCAGGCATTGCATTTTTCTTCTCGTAGGATAATGCATTATCACCAACCATTACAAATCCATTAGGAGCAATATAGTTAGATTTCATTCCATCAGTAACTACTTCTAATACGCCAGATTTAATAGTGTCATGAATCAATAAAGAATCAATTTGTTTCTTTTTAAAATCTACATATTCTATGGTAACTGGTGTTTTATGGTTTGGAAAATCGACATCGAATTCAAAATCATTATTTGTTTCTTCCGATAAAAAAGTTTTTTGATTTACTTCGTATTGTTTTACACGATCATTGATTCTAAACCAAATATGTGGATCGGATGCATAGATGAAGTTGCTTGTTTTCCCTTCTCGTATCGACATTAACCCCTCAAATCCAAAGAAACGTGTAACTCCTGCTCCTATCAAAATAATAATAAAAGAAAGATGGAATGTTAACATTGCTATTTTTTCACGTTGAAACATTTTATAACGGAAAATATTTGCTATTAAATTGAAAGCTAAATAAACTAATAACACCTCAAACCATCGTGCATTGTAAACTAATATTTTTGCTGTTTGAATGTCGTATTTGGATTCAAGAATGGTCGCCCATCCTATAGCAACTAAAAATACAAGCATTGCAAGTGCCATTAATCGCATAGAAAACAGTGGGGTAAGTATTTTTCTCATCGTAAATTATAAACTTAAGTGACTTTATAGGTGTATTTTATGCTAATTCTTTTTTCTTCCTTCTATCAAACACAATAAGACCAATTAATCCAAGTATAACTAGAATAGATGAAGTTGCAGCTAATTTTCCTGCTGTATGGTATATTGGTAAGTCAAATGTAAATTCAATACGATGCTTTCCTTTTGGTAATTTTAATCCACGAAGCAAATAGTCTACTTTTGCAATTGGAACTTCTTTACCATCTATGGTTGCCTTCCATCCATCTGCATAATATACCTCTGAGAAAACAGCTAATTGTTCTGCATTTGAATTGGATTCATACGTTATTTTATTAGGTGCATAACTTATCATGGTTATTTTCCCTTCCCCTGTAAATAATCGTTTGTTTACTTTATTAAATTCAGATTCTAAAATTACTGCTTCTTCTCTCGGTGTAAATTCTTCGATGTTTTTAATTTTTACCAGTTTTAAGAAAGATTTAGCAGTATCTAATTCTAATGTCTGAAGAGGAACCAAATTTGTTTTTCCATTGATGTCCATTACGAACATAGCTTCCATACCTTCTACAATCCCAGAAGACATTGGAACTGTAATTGTATCTCCTTTAATTACATATTGTAATTTGTCTGAAGTAAATACGCGTGCATTTTTCTCTAATTTCCCATTTATAATTAGTGAACCAATAGATTGATTTTCCAATTGATAAACAGAACCTAACGCTCTAATTTCATCGTTAGGAGTTTTGTATTTTGTAACTTTTTTAACAAACCAAGCATTTCCTATAGCGTTTGGATTTGGTTGTGCTTCTGTGCCATTTTGAATGAAATATTTAACATTCATCATGTCGTAAATTTTATAGTTTGAATTTGCTATATGAAAATCGAAAATGTTTTGAATGGAACGTAATTTCGCCCCGTGGTATCCGCCAAGTGCTTTATGGAAATAAGAAGATGTTGCACTGTTAAACCCACCAGATAAATCGAAAACACGATAATTAGTTGATC
The DNA here is from genome assembly GCA_947446925.1 of Flavobacteriia bacterium. Lineage (GTDB taxonomy): Bacteria > Bacteroidota > Bacteroidia > Flavobacteriales_D > Crocinitomicaceae > CANHVK01. The sequence goes on along the minus strand of CANFHU010000005.1, from coordinate 120,296 downwards.
TATTTAAAGTAGCAAATTTATACGCGTCAATTAAATTTCGTTGTGCTGGACCAGTTATTTCAAGTTCTACTCCTTTTTGTTTTGCTTCGATTTCCGCTTTTGCTATTTTGGATTTTAAAGAAGGATTTTCTGCTATTTCATTTTCTAGTATTGTATAATCTGCATTCGTTGCGGCAGTTGCGTATAATGTATTTCCTTTTTCAACCCAATATTTATACCCATTTCCTTGTTCTTGATTCCCTAAATAATTATTTGCAACTGGTATTAAATCCATAGCAACGAGAACTAAAAGACCAATAATAACATATTCTGTTTTAGTTTCTGTATAAAACAATACAGCTAATAAACCGATTGTAACGAGTAAAAACAATAAAGAACGATTCATACTACTATCAAATATTGAAGCACGTACAGTTTTCATTGCTTCAAAGTTTTTTTCATATGGTGTTACTTGTTGTTGAACAAATTGTTCTACCTGTTGCGGATTATTTATATCTAATTGATATTGTGCCATTAAATCTGCTGGATTCATACCAGCTAGTTGTTGACGAATACTTACACTTACGTTTTCTAGTTGTGCTTTATCTCCTGCAGATTGATAATTATCTCCTAATCCAATTACTTTAACAAGAAGTAATAATCCAAATGCTACGCCAGAAGTTATTAAAAAAGTTTTCTTTTTGGCTTTTAAAGTTTCACGCTCTTTTACTAAAAGATCTAAAAACAAAACACCTAAAATTGGAATACATAGTTCCACCATCACTAAAATGATCGTAACTGCTCTAAATTTGTTGTAACCAGGTATATGATCCAAAAAGAAGTCGGTTAAACCCATGAAATTTTTACCCCATGAAAGCATCAATGTTAATAAAGTAACTGCTAATAACGCCCATTTTACAGGGTTTTTCAAGAATACAAGTCCTAAAAAGGCTAAGAAAAAAACTATTATTCCAATATACACAGGACCAGATGTCATAGGTTGATCTCCCCAATACACTGGTAAATTCATAACTCCTTTTGCATCTTCTGGTGATAAATCCATGTCTTCCACTTGTTCTGCGAATGGACTTTCTCCTAAAGCAACAGAACCACCACCTTTAACATACGGAGATACTAATGTAAAAGATTCGCCAATACCATAACTCCATTGAGTAATATAATCTTTATCTAAACCGGTTGTAGAGTTTTCTGCATTTGAAACTCCATTTGGGGTAATAGTTACATCATTACCACCTCTGATCGTATGTTTTGCGTAATCATTTGTTAAATAGATATTTCCAAAATTGGTTAAGAATGCTAATAAATATACAATTAATACCCCCCCTGAAGTTATTAGAAATTTTTTATAAGACTTTTTAATGATAGCATCTACCAAAAATACAACCCCAATACAAAGTAATAAAATACCTAAATAATAGGTCACTTGTAAATGATTCATCGATAATTCTAAAATCATGAAAATTGCAGATAAAACTAATCCCCATCGCAAATTTCGTTGATAGGCCATAATAAAAGCACCAACTACGGGAGCCATAAATGCTACTGCTAACGCTTTCGTATTATGTCCAGCTTGAATAATAATCATATCATAACTTGAAAAGCCAAAAGCAATTGCTCCAAGTAATCCAACCCATGGATTTATTCGAACACATAAAGCAAAGATGTAAAATCCTAACATGTAAAGTAATACGATGCCTGCAGGAAAAGGGAAAACTTTAATGTAAGCATTCATTATTGTTTTTACATAATTTCCTTGATATAGTAGTGAAATTTGAACACTTGGCATACCTCCAAACATTGAATTAGTCCACAAAGTTTCTTCCCCTGTTCGAAGTCTATAATCTTCAATTTCATGGGAGGCACTACTGAATTGTTCAATATCATGCTGTTTCAGACCATACCCTTCAAATTGAAGTTTGAAATAGATTAAAGTCACAACAATCATTACTCCAATTGCTGTAAAATGTTTCCAATTTGCTCTAAAAAATGTATTCATATTTTTTATTTTAAAATAGAAAAATCCACAGTCAGCAACTATGGATTTTTCTCTTATTTTATTTTACTTCTTCGTAATCTACATCTTTCACATTACCAAGTGTATCATTTCTTAAAATTGAAATTTTACCTTTATTTCGTTCAAAATGTGCTTTTTGTTTCTGAATTTTATCTTGCTCAGCTCTAAATTTATTTTGTTCAGCTATATTTCTCTTTGCTACCATTAATTGTCCTAAATATTTTAGTACAACCATAGCTCCTAGAAGCATCAGAATCGTTTTTAAGACTCCCGAGATACTTGCTGTAACAACCATTTTATCTAGATAAGTGCATGTTACGCTCAGAATAAATCTTCGTAAAGAAAGGGTCTTTCAAATCTTTGATAAATCTAATTCCTTCACCAGTAGATTTCATTTCAGGACCTAATTCCTTTTTCACGTCTGGAAATTTTTCATAGGAGAATACTGGAATTTTAATTGCGTACCCTTCGCGTTTTGGATTGAAATTAAAATCTTTCACCTTCGAATGACCTAACATAACTTTTGTTGCATAATTTACATATGGTTCATCATATGCTTTAGCGATAAACGGTACAGTTCTAGAAGCTCTTGGATTTGCTTCAATTACATATACTTTATCATCTTTAATTGCAAATTGTATATTAATTAACCCTTTTGTTTTTAATGCAATTGCAACTTTTTTTGTAATATCTTCAATTTGAAGCATTACAAAATCTCCTAAATTATATGGAGGTAATAATGCATAAGAATCACCTGAGTGAATACCAGCCGGTTCTATGTGTTGCATAACACCAATGATATATACATCTTCTCCATCACATATAGCATCCGCTTCCGCTTCGATTGCTCCTCCAATAAAGTGGTCTAATAAAATCTGATTACTTCCCATCTCGCCGATAATATCCACAACATGGTGCTCTAATTCTTCTTTATTGATGACAATTTTCATTTTTTGTCCACCCAATACATACGAAGGACGAACCAACAAAGGAAATCCTAATTCATCGGATAAAACCAATGCTTGTTCCGCATCCTGAACAATTCCATATTTTGGAAATAGAATATTGTTTTCTTCTAATAATTTAGAAAAACGACCTCTATCTTCTGCTAAGTCTAATGCTTCGTAACTGGTTCCTAGTATCTTGATTCCAAAACGGTTTAATTTTTCTGCTAATTTCAATGCAGTTTGTCCACCTAATTGAACGATTACCCCTTCTGGTTTTTCGTGTTGAATGATATCATAGATATGTTCCCAGAATACAGGTTCGAAGTATAATTTATCTGCAGTATCAAAATCAGTTGAAACAGTTTCTGGATTACAGTTAATCATAATTGTTTCATAACCACATTCTTTTGCAGCTAAAACACCATGTACACAACTGTAATCAAATTCAATTCCTTGACCAATTCTATTTGGGCCTGAACCTAAAACTACTACTTTCTTTTTATCTGATACGATACTTTCATTTTCGTATTCAAAGGTAGAATAGTAATATGGTGTTTTCGCTTCGAATTCCGCAGCGCAAGTATCTACTAATTTAAATACACGTTTAATACCCATTTCCGTACGTTTAATATGTACTTCGGATTCTAAACAACGTAATAAATGCGCAATTTGTCTATCTGCATATCCTTTTTGTTTTGCAGTAAACATTAAATCTTTTGGTATATTTCCTAAATGGAATTTCTCTAACTTTCGTTCTAATTTAATTAAGTCTTCAATTTGTTTCAAGAACCAAACGTCAATCTTCGTTTTCTCGTGAATAGTTTTAAATGGAATTCCTAATTTAATTGCATCATATACATGGAATAAACGGTTCCAAGAAGCGAACTCTAACGAATGTAAAATTTGTTCTTGATTTGTTAACTCTTTTCCATCTGCTCCTAAACCATTTCGGTCAATTTCTAGGGATTGACATGCTTTTTGTAATGCTTCTTGAAACGAACGTCCAATTCCCATAACTTCTCCAACAGACTTCATTTGAAGTCCAAGTTTTCGGTCAGTTCCAGGGAATTTATTGAAGTTCCAACGAGGAATTTTAACAATTACATAATCCAAGGTTGGTTCGAATAATGCAGAAGTACTTTTAGTTATCTGATTTTTTAATTCATCCAAATTGTAACCTATCGCAAGTTTTGCAGCGATTTTAGCAATTGGATACCCTGTTGCTTTTGATGCTAATGCAGAAGAACGAGAAACGCGTGGGTTAATTTCGATCGCAATAATTTCTTCTTTTTCATCTGGAGAAACTGCAAACTGTACGTTACAACCTCCAGCGAAATTTCCAATAGAACGCATCATTTTAATTGACATATCACGCATTCTTTGGAAGGTCGTATCCGATAATGTCATTGCTGGTGCTACAGTAATTGAATCACCAGTATGTATTCCAAGTGGATCAAAATTTTCGATCGAACAAATAATAACTACATTGTCATTATTATCACGTAGTAACTCTAATTCATATTCTTTCCAACCTAAAAGCGCTTTATCAATCATAACCTCATGTATTGGAGATAATTGAAGACCTCTTTCTAATAAATTGTCAAATTCTTTTGGGTCATGTACCACAGATGCTCCTGCACCACCTAGAGTGTAAGAAGCGCGAATACACAATGGGAAACCAAACTCTTGCGCGATTTCTTTTCCTTCTAGAAACGATTTTGCAGTTTTTTGTGGCGCCATTCCAACACCAATTCTCCCCATTAACTCTCTAAATTCCTCGCGATTCTCCGTGATGTCAATTGCAGCAATATCTACACCAATCATTTTAACACCATACTCCTCCCAAATACCCATCTCCTCACATTTCATTGCAAGATTTAATCCTGTTTGACCACCCATTGTAGGTAAAACAGCATCAATTTTATGCGACTGAAGAATTTTAACGATGTATTCTGGTTCAAGCGGCCATAAATAAACATTATCCGCAACTAATTTATCCGTCATGATAGTTGCTGGATTAGAATTGATTAATGTTACTTCGATACCTTCTTCTCTTAAGGAACGTGCAGCTTGTGAGCCTGAGTAATCAAATTCGCAAGCTTGTCCAATAACAATAGGTCCGCTTCCGATGATTAATACTGATTTAATGGATTCGTTTTTTGGCATAAAATGCGCTTATTTAGATTTCAATTTTACAAATAGTTAACTACAAATTGAGCGCAAATTTAACTAAAAATTATTGGTCAACAATTGAAACCTCTAAAAATAAATGAACTATTTATCAACGAAAATTTCAATTTGTGAATAGCGAAATATTATTTTTTATTTCAATTTCTTTACATACTTGAATACCACCTGTATGTATGAATAAAATATGTTTATTGTCGTACGTTTTAATTTCTAATTCTTTGAACATACCATAAAATGCTTTTGCTGTATATATCGGATCCAGCGGGATTTTAGAATTCTGATAAACTTCTTGAATAAATGTTAGTAAATCATGGGTGTATTTTCCATAACCTCCAAAATGATATTCATGATGAATTACCACATCTTCAAGTAACTCTTTTGCTAAATCTTCTTGAAATAAAAACCATTTTAATTTGTTTAACATTTCTGCGTAAGCATCAAATCCTTTTAAGACTGGGATTACATGTAATTTGCAGTTGGCGGGTTTTCCTAATAATACTCCACAACTTGTGGCTGTTGTTCCTTGTGCTACAAATACTTCATCTATTGTTTGATTTATTTCTTTCCAAATTTCTTGACAACCGACTATTCCAAGGTAATTTCCGCCCCCTTCTGGTACAAAATAAAAATTTGTATGCTCCGATTTTAATTCATCGATATATTGCTTGTCGTTTCGAAGCGCATATTCCTCCCGTGAAATAAAAATTAATTGCATTCCAAGTTCGGTACATCGCTTGAGTGTATTGTTTGAATTTTCAGTTAATTCGTCTCCACGAACAAAACCTATACTTTTGATATTTGCACGATTAGCAGCTGAAGCTGTTGCAAGTAAATGATTTGAATACGCACCTCCAAATGTAAATACACCTAAGTAATTACCTTGTTGAACTTGTAATAAATTATATTTCAATTTTCGCCATTTATTACCTGAAACTTCTTTATGAATCAAGTCATCCCGTTTAATAAAGAGTTTAATTCCTCTTGCGGTAAATCTAGGTATGTTTATTTCCTGAAGAATGGATAACGATGTATCAAATAAAGGATGGTTTGTTTCCGTATTCATGTTTCAAATATATTACAATATCACTGCTAGATTGTGTTTGTCAACAAAATAAATTCTACTTTTGCCAAAAGAAAATTATCAAATGAAAAATACAGCTTTAACAGAAAAACACATTGCGCTTGGAGCGAAAATGGTACCGTTTGCAGGATATAATATGCCTGTACAATACGAAGGAGTGAACATGGAGCACGAAACAGTGCGTAATGGAGTTGGTGTTTTTGACGTTTCTCACATGGGTGAGTTTTTATTAACAGGACCAAAAGCATTGGATTTAATTCAAAAAGTTACTTCTAACGATGCTTCCAATTTGGTTGTAGGTAAAGCGCAATATAGCTGTCTTCCAAATGGTAAAGGAGGAATTGTAGATGATTTAATTGTCTATAAAATGAAAGAAGAGCAATATCTTTTAGTAGTGAATGCTTCTAATATAGATAAAGATTGGGAATGGATTTCCGCACACAATGACTTAGGTGTGGAAATGAAAAATATTTCGGATGAATATTCTTTATTAGCAATTCAAGGACCGAAAGCAGCGGAAGCGATGCAATCTTTAACATCCGTAGATTTAAAAGCTATTCCATATTATAATTTCGTAGTAGGTGATTTCGCAGGTGTTGAACATGTAATTATTTCTGCAACTGGTTATACTGGTTCGGGAGGTTTTGAAATTTATGTAAAAAATGATGCGGTGAATGCATTATGGGACAAAGTATTTGAAGCAGGTGCTCCTTTTGGAATCAAGCCTATTGGTTTAGCTGCTCGTGACACGCTTCGTTTAGAAATGGGATTCTGTTTATACGGAAATGACATCAACGATTCAACTTCTCCTTTAGAGGCTGGATTAGGTTGGATTACGAAATTCACGAAAGATTTTACCGATGCAGAATTTTTGAAAAAACAAAAAGAAGAAGGAGTTACGCGTAAGTTGGTTGCTTTCGAAATGATTGATCGTGGAATTCCTCGTCATGACTACCCTATTGTAGATGCAGATGGAAAAGAAATAGGTATTGTAACTTCTGGAACTATGTCTCCTTCTATGAAAATTGGTATCGGACTTGGTTATGTAACGTTAGAAAATTCAAAATTAGATTCTGAAATATTTGTTTCAATCAGAGATAAAGGAATTAAAGCAAAAGTGGTTAAATTACCTTTCTACAAAAATTAATTTTATTAACTATTACAAAACCGCATTGAAAGATGCGGTTTTTTTTTTAACTTTAATTTTTATACAAATTACTTAATATCGATTTAAAAGATTAATATAGTGTTAAATAGAATTTTATTATCTACGTTTTTTTTCTTATATACCTTTCATATATATGCTCAAAAAGAATCTATTTGGTTTTACCCAAATCAAGGACAATGGCATAAAGATGTATTATTTAAAACACCATTAGCACTAGGTGATTTTTATATAGATAAAACTGGATTTACATATAATCTATTGGAGAAAAGTCCACTTGAACATTCTGAAAATCAAATAAAAAGAAATGTTAATTCGAATTCAAAGGACGTCATTGGTGTAGATGTAATTACAACACGATTTGAGAACGCTAATTTTTCCAAGATTAAAAAAGAAAATAGATCAAAACATTATCATAATTATTTTATAGGAGTAGATTCTACCAAATGGAAAAGTGAAATTTTCGGGTATAAAAAACTTGAAGTAGCAGAAATTTACCCGAATGTTTCTATGTTGATGGAAGCAAAATCGAATTTAATGGAATATTCTTTTTTAATTGCTCCTATGCAAGATCCGTCTGTTATCAAGATGCGTATAACTGGAGGGAAACGATCTTTTATCGATTCAGATGGAAGTTTACATGTTCAATACCGGTTCGGCGAAATTATCCATCGAAAACCAAGTGCTTGGACTATTAATCCTACTACTGGTAAAAAGTCAAATGTGGGAATTCAATTTAATTTAATAGACGATATTGTTCAATATAAACTTGATAAATACAACCTTAATCACACTTTATGTATTGACCCTGAAATTATATTTTCTTCTTTTTCTGGATCAACTGCTGATAATAGAGGATTTACTGCTACACCGGACAAAAACGGAAATCTTATTGCAGGAGGTGTTTCATTTGGTATGGGGTATCCTACGGTTACTGGTTCTTATAATCTGAATTTTAATGGTGGTGATTCAATCTATGTAGATAGTTTAAATAATGTTTATACACTAACCCATTCTGCTGTTGATTTAACTATTTCTAAATTTAATGCAGATGGAAAAGATTTACTTTTTTCTACTTATATCGGTGGAAAAGGAAATGAGACACCACATAGCATGGTTTGTAATGATCAAAACGACCTTTATATTTTTGGGGCTACTAGTTCAAATGACTTCCCAATACCAACTAATTCTTACGATAAAACATTCAATGGTGGTAAATTACCTGAAAAAAGACTAAATATTTATTTTAATCAAACAGATTTATATGTACTTAAATTAAATGAATTTGGATCTGTTTTAAAAGCATCTACGTATATTGGTGGGAGTAAAAACGATGGCATAAATGATAGTATACTTCGTTTTAATTCTGGAGATGAATTCCGTGGAGAAATCATTATTAGTCATGATAATAATGTTGTTGTTTCGAGTACAACTCACTCGCATGACTTCCCTACCAAAAATGCTTTTCAATCTAATTTAAAAGGATTTCAGGACGCTGTCATTTTTAAGTTTTCATCGAATTTGGACAATCTAATATTTTCAAGTTATTTTGGTGGTGAAAATATTGAAACAGGAAATTCAGTTCAATCCGCTTTGGATGGGACATTGTATCTTGCAGGTGGTACTAATTCTTCTGAATTAACTTTTGCTAATGGAAATGTTAAACACTATAATGGTGGTTTATGTGATGGTTATGTTTTGAAATTATCCAATAATAATCCAAAAATTTTAGCAGGAACATTTATTGGTGCTTCAGAATATGATCAAGCATTTTTCGTGCAAATAGATCATTTGAAAAATATTTACATCTATGGACAAAGTGAAAGTAATTTACCGATTACTACTGGTAAATATGGAATTCCAAATTCAGGTCAATTCATTAGTAAATTTTCCAATGATCTCAATACATTACAATGGAACACAACCTTTGGAACCGGTAATAAGTCTGTAGACATTTCCCCTACTGCTTTTTCTGTTTCCTTGTGTGGTGATATATATATATCTGGCTGGGGAGGTATAAAAAACAGATCTTCATCAAAGGCAATCAATAGTACAACGATTGGTTTAGAGGTAACTAACGATGCTTTTCAAAATGAAACAAATGGTAATAATTTTTATATAGCAGTATTAGGTAATGATGCAGGTGTTTTAAGTTATGCGACTTTTATGGGGGGTATGAGTATTGCAAATAATCATGTCGATGGTGGTACTAGTCGATTTGATAAAAGAGGTGGTATTTATCATGCTGTTTGTGCTGGCTGTGGTTCTATTCAAGACGGCTTTTCTACAACACCTGAAGTATTTTCTCCTACAAATAATGCAACTGCTGGTGGATGTAATTTAGCGGCTTTTGAATTTGATTTAAAAGCTTCCTTGGCAAAAATAACTACAGGTGATAGTGCTATTTGTTTAAATGGGGATGTACATTTCTCTAATCTAAGTGTTAATTGTGATACGTATGAATGGTATTTTGGTGATGGGGAAAAATCGAAATTGAAAGAACCAATTCATAGATACAAAACTCCAGGTAAATATACCGTTAAGTTAATTGCATCAAATTCAAAAAGTATTTGCTTGTTGCCTGACACTACTTTTACGGAAGTAAATGTTTATAATGATTATGAAAAAATCATACATGAAGTCGCAAGTACTTGTTTAAATGCAGATGTAGAAATTTCTGTTTTAGAGGGTGGTGTGTATCATTGGAAACCAGACAGTTTATTTCTAAATAACACCGGTTCTGTTTTAAAAACAAAAATTAATTCTGATGTTGATATTGAGGTTCATGTAGTAAAAGGTTGCAGAACATTAGATATTGTCTTTCCATATAAAATCTTAAAAACCAATCAATCCGCTAATTACTCCTATGAAGTTTGTAAAGGGAATAGTATTGATTTAACTGTAAGTGGTGGTAAAAATTACAATTGGTTTCCTACTAATTATTTAAATACCACTTCGGGTAATAATGTTGTTTGTTCACCAATAGACTCAATTACCTATTTTGTAACTAAAACAATTTCAAATTCATGTAAGACAATTGATACCATTCATGTTTCAACAATTGACCCAACGAAACAATTTTTCCAAACTCCAACTATAAATTTATGCCCAAATGAATCAAAAGTTTTAACGCTTAAAAATGGAGAAAATTTAACTTTTACACCAACAACAGGTATTCAAAAAATTAATAATTTAAAGTACATCTTAAAACCGAAATTAAATACTACTTATTCTGTAGCGTATACAAATTCATGTGGTGTAAAAAAAGAAGAGGTTAGGGTGAATTTTTTCGACCCTAATTTCCAATTAGAAAAAGATACAGCAATTTGTTTAAATGAAAAAGCAACTATCATTTGCCATGGTGGTTTGTATTATAAATGGTTGAATCAATCAGATATTAACTATTTAAAAAGTGATAATTCAATAGCAACTGTTACTCCAAAAACTTCTACGAAATATACGGTTGTTTCAATTGATTCTAACCAATGTGTTGACACCAACTCTGTATTAATCACAGTGTTCAAAAGACCAAACTTAAAAATTGATTATCAATATGTTGCAAATTGGGGTGATAATATTACTTTAAAACCAGAAGTATCAAAAAATAGCAAAGGAGTATTTTCTTGGAAACCGGCAAACATTTTAAGTTGTTCAGATTGTCAGTATCCAATGATTACCCCAGATAAAGAAATGCAATTTAGTGTTTATTTCACTGATACGAATCAATGTACAGATAGTTCTAAAGTGTATATAACATTTCAATCGGAACTGTATATTCCCAATTGCTTTACTCCAAATAATGATCAGAAAAATGATTTATTTAAACCAGTTATGTATAACATTTCTGATTTTACGATGTACATTTATGATAGATGGGGAGAACTTATAGTTTATTTATCTAATCAAAATGATAGTTGGGATGGAACATATCACGGACTTCCTTCACCAGATGATATTTATAATTGGCAAGTATATTATACAGATAGTTATGGTAATGCAATCTCTAAAAGAGGTCATGTATCTTTGTTACGATGAGTAGAGAATTAATTAAAATCAAAGGAAATACTAGTTACACGTTTGGTAACCACCCCTTCTATCTCCTCTTCTCTTACTAAATCTTTAGCTGTTTTTTCATTAAATACTTCTTGAATATTTTTTATATGACCACAAGGTATGTGATTCGCCAAAGACCATTCTAATAACTCAATTACGGTTAGTTTTTTTACGCCTGGCTGAAGAAGTTTAGCAAGTACTTCACGATGCTTCACGCGTGATTGATTCGTGGTAAACCGCTCGTCAATAAGAAAATCAACTAAATCTAATTTTTGTAATAATTTTATAAATTGTTTGTCACTTCCAATTGCAAACGTAACCTTCTCCCCTTCTTTTGTTGTGAATATTTCGCCGTAGGGTGCAATAGATGGATGTAAACTTCCAATTCGTTGAGGAATCTTATTTGTCATTAAATAACTAGATGCTTGATTGACTAAACTACATACCGCAGTTTTGTACAAAGAAACATGTACATCCTTTCCAATTCCTGATTTTTCGCGCGCTAATAACGCAAGTAATATACCTTCTTTTAATTGATGTGCAGTTAATACATCGATTAATGCTACTGGCATTTTGATAGGATCCGTAGTACTTAAACCATTGATTGACATAAAACCACTTTCTGCTTGTAAAATCAAGTCGTAAGCAACCCTGTCTGAATCTGATCCAAAACCACTTACACGACCATGAATTAAGCGGGGATTAAGTGTGCGTAAACGCCTAGATTCAATACCAAATTTGGAATAATCACTCGCTTTAAAATTGGAAAGTAAAATATCTGCTTCTTGAATTAATTCCAAGAAACAATTTAAATCTTTTGAAATCGATAAGTCAAGGGTGGTATACTTTTTTTTGAAATTTACACTTGAAAAATAAGCGGATATGCTATTTGTGTTTTCCCCTTCTCCTTTCCAGGTTCTGGTGACATCTTTATGTGTCGGATGTTCAATTTTCAAAACATTCGCACCCAATTCTGCAAAAAACATACCTACAGAAGGACCTGCAAGTACAGTTGAAATATCAATAATTTTAAGATTGGAAAGCATTATTGAACACGTTCTACCAAAACTTCAACTGTCCCTTTACGAATGAAGTTTAACTCTCTCGCTGCTTTTTTAGATAAATCAATTAAACGTTTTGAACTTTTTGGAAGACGATCATTTATTTTAACATAAACTACCGAATCATTAACTAAATTTTGAACACGCACAATAGAGCCAAAAGCTAAGGTTTGATGTGCTGCAGTATATTTATTTTGACTAAAGATTTCTCCAGAAGAAGTTTGTCGTCCATGAAATTTATTCGCATAAAAAGATGCATGACCCGATTCTAAATAACAATCTTTTTCGGGTAAAAAAGAGTAAAACATCACAACCCCAAGGATTGTAAAAATTGTTATACTAAATTTAATACTCGTTAATTTCATTTCTATTCGGTTTTTAAATCGAACGGCGAATTTAAGTGCAAGCCTTATAAAAAGATTTTTAAATTCAATTGTTCTTATGAACATGAAAAATAAAGAAATTAACAGGTTGTTAACAAGTTGTTAAGTATTGTATTTAACTAATTAATATTTAAATACTTAATTCCGTTTTGTATTTTTAACAAACTTAACTCACTCAATGATTTACAACTAAATCTTAATATGTATATTTGGACTCACGGAAAAAATCCGAAAAATATTATTTACACACCTATGAAAAAACACATTGTTGCCTTGACAGCACTACTTTCTGTGAGTAGTTTGTGGTCTCAACAGAAAAAAATCGAATACGTAGAGTATGATTTAGCCAATGGATTACATGTAATACTTCACGAAGAACATACTGTTCCAATTGCGGCAGTATCTATCATGTATCATGTTGGTTCTAAAAATGAAAAAGCAGATCGTACTGGTTTCGCTCACTTTTTTGAACATTTATTATTTGAAGGCTCTACGAATATTAAACGAGGTGAATATCCTCAAATTGTAGAAAAAAACGGTGGAACTTTAAACGCAAACACTTCACAAGATCGAACCTATTATTATGAAATAATGCCTTCTAATCAAGTTGAGTTAGGTATCTGGTTAGAGAGTGAACGTTTACTTCACGCTCGAGTAGACAAAACTGGTATTGAAACGCAAAGACAAGTAGTAAAAGAAGAAAAAAGACAAAGTGTTGACAATCAACCATACGCTTCTTTCTTAGCGAATATGAGCAGCCGTGTATTTAAAAAACATCCATATAATTGGGTTCCAATTGGAGCAATGGAGCATTTAGACGCTGCTCAAGAAGAGGACTATGTGAACTTTTACCGTACATTTTATGTTCCTTCAAACGCTGTATTATCCATCGCTGGGGATATAAACATCGAAGAAACTAAAAAAATGATTGATACATATTTCGGTTCTATTCCTAAAGGACAAGCAATAAATATGTACCGTGATTTTGAAAATGTATCCGACGATGTATTTAAATCAAGATACGGCGTTTCTAAAGACTTATTTACTGCAAACAACTTCTTGAAACCAACGGATGCTAGTGCATTAAAAGCAATACAAAAACAATTAGCAATTCCTACCACTATTCCTCGACCATCTATCATTGAAGAACCAATTAAAGGACAAGAAGTAGATACTATTTATGATAACATTCAATTACCTGGAGTATTTATGGGGTATCGTTTCCCAGAGCAAAACCATATCGATTATCCAGCAATTGAAGTTTTAAATACAATCTTATCGGAAGGTGCAAGTTCTAGAATGAATAAATCTTTAGTGGAAAAGAAACAATTGGCGGTAGAGGCATTTTCTTTCGGAATGGATTCCGAAGATCCAGGATTAGGTGTTGTAGCAACTATTGCGGCGGATAAAGTAGATTTGAAAACACTCCAAGACGCGATGGATGAAGAAATTACGCGAATTCAAACTGAACTTGTAAGCAAAGAAGAATTACAAAAGGTTATTAATCAATATGAAAATAATATTGTAAGTTCAAATAGTAGCGTTGCTGGTATCGCTGAAAATTTAGCAGATAACTACATGTATCGTAAAAACACTGCGCTAATAAATAAGCAATTATCTAGCTATTTGACAATTACTCCAGCAGATATTCAACGTGTTGCGAAAAAATATTTAACAAAAGATTCACGTGTGATCTTAATCTATTTACCAAAATCTTCCAATTAATTGCACTATGAAAAAGTTATTATTTCTATGTATAGCAACGTGTACTAATCTAATTTTGTATGGTCAACTAGATCGTTCTATTAGACCAACAGGTAGTACTGCACCAACGATTAATATTAAAGAGTCAGAAGTTTTTACTTTACCAAACGGAATTACTGTTATTTTATCCGAGAATCACAAATTACCAAGAGTATCTTTTAATTTTGTTTTAGGATCTAATCCTATAATTGAAGGTCCAAAAACTGGATTGAGTGCGTTGGCTGGTGAATTACTTATGTCTGGAACTGAGAAAAGATCTAAAGATCAATTAGATCAAGAGATTGATTATATTGGTGCAACACTACGCTCCTCTTCCCAAAATGTATTTCTTCAATGTTTAACGAAGCATGCTGATAAAGGATTAGATCTTATGTCTGATGTTTTATTACGTCCAACTTTCCCTGAAGAAGAGTTTGAGCGTTTAAAAAAAATGAAAGAGTCGGGTATTTTATCTTCCAAATCTAACCCTGGTGCAATGGCTTCAAATGCTGAAGCTAGAGCGAACTTTCCAACTGGTCATCCTTACGGGGAAGTTGAAACAGAAAATACATTGCGAGACATTACGATTTCAGATGTTAAAAATTATTACCGCGGATTATTTACTCCAAAAGGGAGTTATTTAGTTATTGTTGGTGATGTAACGAAAGATCAAGCGAAACGTTGGGCAGAACATTATTTTGGTGCGTGGGAAGGTCATGATAAAATAACTACAAAATATAATGATCCATTTTATCATGCTGGAAATCGAGTGATTTTTGTCGCAAAACCAGGTGCTCCTCAATCTGTAATTACGGTTTCTTTTCCCATGAATATTAAATCAGGTGATAAAAACCAATTGATTTTAAATACACTAAATGGAATTTTTGGTGGTGGTGGTTTCGGCGCACGTTTATCCCAAAATTTACGTGAAAAAAGAGCTTATACCTATGGTTGTTATTCTAGAGCAAATGTAACTGAAGACGGAAGTTATTATTCTATCTCAGGAAACTTTAGAAATGATGTTACTGATAGTGCAGTTGCACAAATTTTATATGAATTAGATCGTATTCAAAAAGCAGAAGTAACGGATCAGGAATTAGTAAGTATTAAAGCTTTATTAGCAGGTAATTTTGCTCGTTCTTTAGAAAAGCCAATGACTATTGCTCAATTTGCGTTGAATATCATAAAATATAATTTACCAAAAGATTATTACCAAACGTATTTAAAAAGATTAGATGGTATTACAAAAGCGGAGATTTTGGATGCTGCTAAACAATATCTTACTGCTTCAGGATGTAATATTATCGTTGTTGGAAATCCAGCAATTTTAGATAAACTGAAGCGATTTGATTCCGATGGCGCAGTTGAAAAATTGGATGCCTTAGGGCAAGAAATCAAAGAGATTAAAAAGGCAAACATCTCTAAAGAAGTTTTAATCGAAAAATATGTAACCAGCGTAACTAGTACTTCTTCATTAAAAAAAGCGGCAAAAGCGATCGCAAAAATTAAAACGCTTAAACGTGAAACAGAATTAACTGCGACACAAATACCGATGCCAATTGTGAAAACGGATTATGTATCCCAAAATGATAAGGAAACGATGATTTTAAGTATGGCCGGAAACACCTTACAAAAAAGCGTGTTTAATGGCAATAAAGGGTACGATGAAGATCAGCGTGGAAAAACACCAATGTCTAAAGAATCTATTGATGCAAAGAAAAAAGTCGCTGGAATTTTACCAGAAGTTTCTTTCGCAAAAAATAAAGTGAATTATGAACTATTAGGGATTGAAGTTGTAAACGGTAAAGATGCTTACGTACTTAAATATTCAGATGGTATAAAAGAAACGTATGATTATTTTGATGTTGCCACTTTCTATAAAATTAGATCTATATCCACCGAAGAAGGTAATACACAAACATTTAATTATGGAGATTTTAAACAAGTGAGTGGAATCTTTCAACCATACACTATTTCTATTGAAATGCAAGGATTGTCCTTAAGCGGAAAAGTTAAAAATATTGAAGTAAATGGAAAAATAGATTCTTCTATTTTCGAATAAAACATACAAAATGATAACAAGTATTTTAAAAAAGATTTTTGGAGATAAAGCGAATAAAGAACAAAAAGAATATCAACCAATTATTGATAAAGCAAATGAATTCTTTGCGCAGTTTGAAACTTTAACGGATAACGAATTACGTGGAAAAACACGTAATTTTCAAAAATTAATTCAAGAACAAACAAAAGAATTGGAAGCGCAGATTGAAGAAATTCGACTAAAAGCGAACGATTCGGCAACTTCGGTAGATGATAAAGAACCTTTGTTTGAAAAAATGGATGTGCTTTCTAAAGAAGTCAATCAAAAAATTGAAGAAGTATTACTAGAAATTTTACCAGAGGCCTTTGCTGTCATAAAAGAAACTTCGAGACGTTGGGCTGTAAATGGACAATTGGAAGTTACCGCTCAAGATTTTGATCGTATTTTGGCGAATCAAAAAGATGGAATTACGATTGATGGTGATAAAGCGATTTGGCACAACGCTTGGACAGCTGCTGGCGCTAAAGTTAGTTGGTCAATGGTACATTACGATGTTCAGTTAATGGGTGGTGCAGTACTACACAAAGGAAACATCGCTGAAATGCAAACTGGTGAGGGTAAAACCTTGGTTGCTACTTTACCTGTTTATCTAAATGCACTTTCTGGAAAAGGAGTTCACCTAGTAACGGTGAATGATTACCTAGCAAAACGTGACTCGGAATGGATGGGTCCATTATACCAATTCCATGGTTTAAAAGTAGATTGTATTGATAAACATAGACCTAATTCTCCAGAAAGAAGAAATGCATATTTGGCAGATATAACTTTTGGAACGAATAATGAATTTGGTTTCGATTACTTAAGAGATAATATGGCAAGTAATCGTGAAGATTTAGTGCAACGAGAGCACCACTTTGCGATTGTCGACGAGGTCGATTCTGTATTAATTGATGATGCTCGAACACCATTAATTATTTCAGGTCCAACACCTAAAGGAGACGAACATGAGTTCCATGAACTAAAACCTCGTGTTGTTAAGTTAGTAGATGCACAAAGAGCATATGTGAATCAAGTATTGGTAGAAGCGAAAAAATTATTAGCGGTAATCAATGCACCTGGAGATGATAAAAAAGATGTTAAAACTGCTTTAGAAGATGGTGGAATTGCGCTTTTGCGTGCTTACAGAGGTCTGCCTAAAAATAAACCGTTAATTAAATTCTTGTCGGAACCTGGAATTAAGGCCCACTTACAAAAAGTGGAAAATACCTATATGGCAGAACAAGGAAAGCACATGAAAAAAATTGATGCGGAACTGTTTTTTGTTATTGACGAGAAAAATAATACCATTGAACTAACTGAGAAGGGCATTAATTTAATTTCAGATGGTGAAAACTCTGATTTTTATGTCATTCCGGATATCGGCGGAGAAATTGCTAAACTTCAAAAGGAAAATCTTACTTTGGAGGATACACAATTTCGTAAAGATTTATTGATCCGTGATTTCAGCGTAAAATCGGAGCGTATTCACTCAGTGAACCAATTATTGAAAGCCTATACCCTATTTGAAAAAGAAGTAGAGTATGTTATCATGGATGGTAAAGTAAAAATCGTGGATGAGCAAACAGGTCGTATTATGGAAGGTCGTCGTTATTCGGATGGACTACACCAAGCGATTGAAGCAAAAGAAAACGTTACGATAGAAGCAGCAACACAAACTTACGCAACTATTACATTGCAAAATTATTTCCGTATGTACCACAAGTTAGCTGGTATGACAGGTACAGCAGAAACGGAAGCAAAAGAATTTTGGGATATCTATAAATTAGATGTAGTTGTAATCCCACCTCACCGAGCAATTTCTCGTAAAGATTTAAATGATTTAGTTTATCGTTCCGCACGCGAAAAGTTCTCTGCAGTAATTGATGAAACAGAACGCTTAGTGAAAGAAGGTCGTCCAGTATTAGTTGGAACGACAACGGTAGAAATATCCGAATTTTTAAGTCGTTCGTTTAAAATGCGTGGTATTCCGCACCAAGTATTGAATGCAAAACACCACCAAAAAGAGGCAGAAATAGTTGCTGAAGCAGGTAAAGCTGGGGCAGTAACTATTGCAACAAATATGGCTGGTCGTGGTACAGATATTAAATTAGGTGAAGGTGTAAAAGAAGCTGGAGGTTTAGCTATTATTGGTACAGAACGTCATGATTCTAGACGTGTTGACAGACAGTTACGTGGTCGTGCTGGACGTCAAGGAGATCCAGGATCTTCCCAATTTTTCGTTTCATTAGAAGATGATTTAATGCGTAAATTCGGTTCAGAACGAATTGCAAAAATCATGGACCGTATGGGGTTAAAAGAAGGAGAAGTAATTACCCATGGTATGGTATCCAAATCCATTGAACGTGCGCAGAAAAAAGTGGAAGAGAACAACTTTGGTATGCGTAAACGTCTACTTGAGTATGATGATGTAATGAGTGCGCAACGTAAAGCAATTTACAAAAAACGTCACAACGCATTATTTGGAGATCGTTTAAGTTTAGATATTGCAAATATGTTGTATGATGTTGCGGACTCCATTGTATACAATTTCCCACATGCTACACAATATGAAGAATTTACATTTGAATTGTACCGCGTATTAGGTATTGAATCACCTGTTGATGAGGCGGAATTTTCTACCTTAAACAAAAATATAATTTCGGATAAGGTGTATAATGCAGTAATGGTGCATTACAAACATAAAAATGATAGAATTATTCAAAAGGCATATGGTCAAGTAAAAAGTGTTTACGAAAACCATACTAATACCTTTGAAAATATTCTATTCCCATTATCTGACGGTGTAAAAGAAATGCAGATGGTTGTTAGTTTGAAAGAAGCATACGAAACTAACGGACAAGCGTTGATCACTGCTTTTGAACGTAATGTCACATTAGCACTTATTGATGATGAATGGAAAGAACATTTACGTGAAATGGATGAATTGCGTACTTCTGTACAACAAGCGGTATATGAGCAAAAAGATCCATTAATCGTTTATAAATTAGAGTCTTTCGAATTGTTTAAATCTATGTTAGGAAGATTAAATCTTCAAACAGTGGAATCGCTTGTGAAAATGGATATTGCATACGAACAAGAATCGATTCAAAGTACTAACCGAGCTGCTGCGATACAAAATCACTACGAAAAAGCACAATTAGGTTCTGGAATTGAAGATGCTGAAGTTATCGAAGAAGAAGTGGTTAAAAAACAACCAATTGTTGTTGAGCCAAAGATTGGAAGAAATGACGCTTGTCCATGCGGTAGTGGAAAGAAATACAAACAATGCCACGGGAAATAAATTTTAACTAGATTATCATAAATCGCAAAGGCTGTCTCATAAGGACAGCCTTTGCGATTTGTACAAATTATATTTTATATTTCGATAAGTACATTTTTCTCCTCCATCAACTTGCGTAAATTTTGAATTGCATAGCGCATTCTTCCAAGTGCGGTATTGATACTTATTTCTTTTTCTTCAGCAATATCTTTAAATGACATACCTTGAAAAATTCGCATTTCAATTAATTCACGTTGTGCTACTGGTAAAAATTCTATACCATTTAAGAGTTCGGTATACAACTCAGTTTGCATTACCTGTTCTACCCATGGAGTCGTATCACACTCCATATGCGTAAAAACATTAAACGAGTCTGAATTGGAAGAAGATTCCGAAACCATTTTACGCGCATTATTTTTGCGGAAATAATCGATAATTAAGTTATTCGCTATTCGAAGTGCCCATGGTAAAAATTTACCTTCCTCATTATATTTTCCAGTTTTTAGGGTATGGATTATTTTAATAAATGTATCCTGAAATAAATCTTCAGCAAGTTCCGTAGATTTTACTTTTGAAACAATAGTTTTAAAAATAATACGTTTGTATTTTTTTAAAAGAATTTCTAATGATTTTTCGTCGCCTGAAATGTATTGATTCACCAATAGGGAATCATCTAACGTACTAAACATAACTCTATAATTTATGACCGAAGTCGATTTATACTAAATAGAGTAATGTTGTTCCGATAGGCGTTTATAATTATTGTATGTTTTGCTAATTTATAAAAGTATTTTCAATAAACAAATGAAAAATAAAAAAAATGTTAATTTTTGTAACAATAAAAATAGATTTTCATTTCTGTCTAATTATTTTCAGTTTCCACTTTTATCCCTTATTTTTGTTTCGAATGCACGATATGAAAGAAGATAAATTTATTGATATTCGAAAAATAATTGGAGATAAAAACCCTCGATTATTAAGACTACTGCCAAACTTCGTAATTCGTTATATTGAGCGAATCTTACATGAGAAGGAAGTAAACGAAGTTATTTTAGACAATAGAGACAAACACAATCAAGCTTTTTGTCAGGCTGTAATTGATCGATTTAATATTCAGTTAGAAGTTAAGGGGATTGAAAATGTTCCAACAACAGGTGGAGTAACACTAGCCATGAATCACCCGCTTGGTGGAATGGATGCAATGGCATTAGTTACGGCATTAAATAATCAACGTATTGACTTAAAATTTATCGTCAACGATATTCTTTTACATTTAAAGAGTATGGAAGGAATGTTTGTCGGGGTAAATAAACATGGAAGAAATTCGAATTCGAATTTATTAAAGATTGACGAGATTTTTTCTACTGGAAGTGCTGTATGTATATTTCCTGCAGGGTTGGTAAGTCGTAAAACAAATGGTAAAGTACAGGATCTAGAATGGAAAAAAACCTTTGTTTCATTATCTATAAAACACAATCAACCAATTGTACCTGTTTATATAGATGGTAAACTTTCTAATTTTTTCTACCGTTTAGCCAAATTTAGAAAGGCAATTGGAATTAAAGCGAATATTGAGATGTTTTTTTTAGTGGATGAATTGTTTAAGCAAAAAAACGCTAAAATGAAATTAACGTTTGGAAAGCCAATTTATCCAGATTCACTTTCAAAATCAAGGTCACAAAAAGATTGGGCGAATGAAATTCGTAACCAAGTATATTCATATTCAGAACAATAAATTATGCAACAACCTATTATTGCTCCAGTTTCGAAAGAAGTAATTAAACAAGAATTAAATCAAGATCGCTTTATACGCAATACACGTAAAGGTGGGAATGAAATTTATTCTGTCAATATCCATAATGCACCAAATACATTACAAGAAATTGGACGGTTACGTGAAGTTACGTTTCGCCAATCTGGAGGAGGAACAGGTTTACCACTAGATTTAGATGAATTTGACACAGCGGATATTTGTTACGAGCAATTGATCGTTTGGTCACCGGAAGATGAAGAAATTGTTGGTGGGTATAGATATATTTTATGCAAAAACGCAATTACTTCGCAGGGGATACATTTGTCAACCAGTCATTATTTTGATTTTTCAGATGTGTTTGTACAAAATTACTTACCATTAACCATTGAGTTAGGTAGATCTTGGGTTCAACCAAATTTCCAACCTGCCGTTAATCCACGTAAAGGTTTATTTGCTTTGGATAACATCTGGGATGGTTTAGGGGCAATTATTTTAACAAACCCAGGTATGAAGTACTTTTTTGGAAAAGTAACGATGTATCCCACGTATGATCGTGCATCTAGAGATTTTTTACTTCATTTTATGCATCACTATTTTCCGGATACAGAAAATTTAATGAAACCTTTCCATCCGCTTTCACAAAATTATGATTGTGCTTTTGTAGAGGATCAATTAAATAACCTACCTTTTAAAGATGGTTTTAAAGTATTGAATTCATATGTACGAGCAAGAAATGAAAATGTACCACCGCTTGTAAATATTTATATGCATCTTTCGCCTACCATGAAAACATTTGGTACAGCAGTGAATCATGAGTTTGGAGAAGTAGAAGAAACCGGAATATTAGTAACGATACCGGATATTTATGAAGAGAAAAAAGAAAGACATATTACCTTTTAATGTAGAAACTTGAAAATAAAAAAAAAGTCGCTCTTTTTTAAAGGGGCGACTTTTTTTTGTAATCACAATAAATATTTGACATAAAAAAAGGCTACCCATACGGATAACCTTTCATATTTTAACTAATAGAATTAACGTTTGTGGTTAGATTCACTAGAAACAGTCAATTTTTTTCTTCCTTTACGACGACGTGCAGCTAATACTTTACGACCGTTTTTTGTAGCCATACGCTCACGGAAACCGTGTTTATTTTTTCTTTTTCTTACGGAAGGTTGAAACGTTCTTTTCATGATATATATTCTTTAAATCTTATTTCTACTTGTGTTTTGAGTGTGCAAATTTAATAAAATATTTTGTTTTACAAACTATTTAATGAAAAAAATAAAAAAGAAATGAACTTAGATGATTTCTTTGATGCAATGCACTAAATTTGTGTGTTACAAAAATACAACAATGCTACGACCAAAAAAAGAGAAAACAGAAAAAATCAAACTCACCAAAGAATCTATTGCGAAAGCTAAAAATATTTTTCAATATTTAAAACCATATCAATCTACCTTTACACTTGGGTGGGTGTTTTTAGTATTCTCCTCCTCTATTGGGTTGGTTTTTCCTTTTTTAATGGGCCAATTACTGGGGGGGATTAACCAAGCGCCAGAAGTAACTTCTACACCATCTAAAGTAATTAGTTTAATTGATTTTGGTAATGTGAATGTTGTTGCATTTGCACTATTTGTAACTTTTGGATTACAGGCTATCTTCTCTTATTTTAGAGTTATATTATTTACAAATGTTACAGAAAATACATTAAGAGATTTACGATACGATGCTTTTTCTAGATTGATATATATGCCTATGGATTTTTTCAATCAAAATAAAGTTGGAGAACTTACTTCGCGCATAGCATCTGACATTACGCAAATTCAAGAAACGTTACGAACTACCATTGCTGAATTTTTTAGACAAGCAGTTATTGTAATTGGGAGTATCATTTTCTTAGCATTTTTATCTTGGAAACTTGCTTTGATTATGCTTGCTACAGTACCTGTAATGGCATTAATCGCTGTGTTTTTTGGTAGGTTTATCCGCAAATTATCCAAAAAAGCGCAGGATGAAGCAGCAGAATCGAATGTAATATTAGAAGAAAATTTAACTGGAATTTCAAATGTTAAGTCGTTTACCAATGAAGCATTAGCTTTATTGAAATATAAAATTAGTATTGATGAAATACGTAAATTAAATGTCAAAGCAGGTGTGTGGCGAGGACTATTTATTTCATTTATCATTTTTTGTTTATTTGGTGCCATCGTATTTATCATTTGGAGAGGATTATTGATGACACAAGGTCCAAATCCAGACTTGTCAAGCAAGAATTTTATCTCTTTTATTTTTTACACCATTATGATGGGAGCATCGATAGGATCTTTACCAGAATTATGGGCAAGTCTTCAAAAATCTGTTGGTGCTACTGAAAGTTTGATGAAAATTATCGAAACTAAAAATGAAAAGGAATTATTGACTGGCCATTTAAGACCGATTATTTCCGGTGCTGTAACTTTTGAAAATGTTAATTTTTCCTATCCACAACGGCCAGATGTTACTGTATTAAAATCCATCTCGTTAGAAAGTAAGGCGAACCAAACCATTGCATTAGTAGGTTCTTCTGGTGCTGGTAAGTCGACAATTGCATCCCTATTATTGCGTTATTTTGAGATTAATGCAGGTCGTCTATCTTTTGATGGAATACCTTGTAACGAAATAGAAACGGAATACTTACGTTCTAAGATTGCTCTTGTACCTCAAGAAGTTATACTTTTCGCTGGGACTATTGAAGAAAATATTGCTTTTGGAAAACCAGAAGCTTCAAAAGATGAAATCTTATTAGCAGCTAAGCAAGCAAATGCTTACGAATTTATTTCTGCATTTCCGGAAGGAATGAAAACACAAGTTGGAGATCGCGGAATACAATTATCTGGTGGACAAAAACAACGTATAGCCATTGCACGTGCGCTGCTTAAAAACCCTACGATATTAATCTTAGATGAAGCGACCTCTGCATTGGATTCCGAATCTGAAAAATTAGTGCAAGAAGCGTTGGATAAATTAATGGAAGGTAGAACTTCATTTGTCATAGCGCACAGACTTTCTACCATTCGTAAGGCAGATAAGATATATGTACTTGAAAATGGTAAGGTTGCTGAAGAAGGTACGCATGAAGAATTAAATGCACTTACGGATGGGATTTATGCAAATCTTGTAAATATTCAAATGCAAGCTTAATATCATGAAAAAATTTGAAATCCCTGCTTTTTATAAATCACCAATTATAAGTAAAGTAAAGGCAGCACGTAAAACACAAGACCCTAGAAAAAAGGACTTTACTCCTACTCTATTAAAATTTGGGAAAATAGAATTTTTAATTGCACGCCATTTTGGTTTTTGTTATGGTGTGGAAAATGCCATTGAAATAGCTTATAAAGCAGTGCACAATAACCCAGGTAAACGTATTTTCTTATTAAGTCAGATGATACATAATCCAGGGGTGAATGAAGATTTACAAAGTTATGGTATCGAATTTATTCAAGACACTCATGGAAAGCAATTAATCCCATGGGAAGCGCTTAGTTCGGAGGATATTGTTATTATTCCGGCTTTTGGAACTACATTGGAAATTGAACAAAAATTAACCGATATAGGTGTAGATGTGAAAGCCTATAATACCACATGTCCTTTTGTAGAGAAAGTTTGGAATCGCTCTGAAACACTTGGACAAAATAATCACACAATTATCATTCATGGTAAACATGACCATGAAGAGACACGCGCAACTTTTTCACATAGCAATCTAAATGCACCGACTTTAGTAGTCAAAAATTTAGCAGAAGCAAAAAAGGTTAGTGCGTTTATTTTGGGAAACATAGCAGAGGAAGAATTTAGTGCATATTTTAGAGGGAAATATTCGGAAGGATTTAATCCAACTAGGGATTTACAAAGAATCGGAGTAGTTAATCAAACCACCATGTTAGCAACTGAAACACAAGAAATAACCGAATTTCTTCGTGAAACCATGATTACGAAATACGGGGAAGAAGTTATCAAAAATCATATTGCAGATACGCGTGATACACTATGTTATGCAACAAATGATAACCAATCTGCAACACTAGGATTACTAGAAGAAGATGCAGATTTAGCGATTGTTGTTGGAGGGTATAATAGTTCAAACACCACCCATTTAGTAGAGTTGTTAGAAGAAAAATTTACCACCTATTTTATTCTTTCGGAAAAAAGTATCTCCGCTAAAAATCAAATTACATCCTTCAATATTCATTCTAAGGAAGAAGAACATTTATTTACTTTTTTACCAGAAAAAGATAAGACACGAATCATATTAACTTCAGGTGCATCCTGTCCAGATGCAGTTGTAGATGCTGTAATCGTTAAAATTTTGGATTTATTTGGTGTTGAAGCAGATTTTGAAACTATTACTCTAGAATTTTAAACAATGCTTTTGCTTGCTTACGCGTGACACCGTTAAAATGCCACCATTCTGTTGGGATATTAGTAAATCCATTAGTAATCATCACTTTACGTAATAACTTCCTGTTTTCAATTTGTTTTTTAGATATCATTCCCTTTTTTAAAAAATAGTCTTCTTTACTTGGATAAGCTATTTGTCTAATATCATCGTATCCTGCTCCCATATCTAGTGGTTTTCCAGTGTTATTACAAATAGTAAGATCTACTGCAGCGGCATAATTATGTACACTTCCATTTGCAGGATTGGAAACAAATTTAGTGCGTTCTTTTACTGGAATCGTATCTAACGCATCCCACATAGTCTGTTGTATTGAACGTGGACGTGCAGCATCATAGATCAATAAGCGATAGTTAGCGTGTAGTTTTTTTAGAAGTGTATTTGCTTTTACCAATTTTTGTGCTATTTCTTTTTGTAAATAGGCATTATCGATATCAAAATACAAGCGTTTTTTCATAAAATTATCCGATGTAGCATATTTAAGATCCACGTGAATGGAAGAATCAAGCGTTTGAATATTGACTAATTTTTCAAATCCTTTACGTAGTTTTTTTGGACTTTGAGACTGATTAAGTTTAAAAGAAGTTAATACTATTAGTAAGCAAAATACAAAATAAACACCTTTTTTTTTCATAATCCTAGTAGTAAAAAATTAAACTTCTAATTACAAAACTAATGAATGTTTTATTGAAGATTTCATTAAATTTGCATCTTTAAAATACGATTATGCCAAAGATAGCACAGAAAGCGATTGATATGCCTGCTTCACCGATTCGAAAATTGGTACCATATGCAGACGCAGCAAAGAAAAAAGGAAAAACAGTTTACCATTTAAATATTGGTCAACCAGACATCGAAACTCCAGAAGTTGCTTTGAATGCAATTAAGAATTTTGATCAAAAAGTGATTGAGTACACACACTCTGCTGGTTTGGAGTCGTATAGAAATGGTTTATCCGCGTTCTACCAACGCACAGGTTTACCTGTAAACCCAGAAGATATTATTATCACTACAGGTGGTTCTGAGGCTTTAATCTTTGGATTCATGACCACTTGTAATCCTGGGGATGAAGTGATTATTCCTGAGCCATTTTATGCGAATTACAATGGGTTTGCTGTAACTGCAGGTTTAACAGTTGTTCCAGTGGCTTCTTCGATTGAGTCTGGATTTGCTTTACCTCCAGTGGAAGAGTTTGAGAAAAAAATCACTTCTAAAACGAGAGCAATTTTGATTTGTAACCCAGGAAATCCAACTGGATATTTATATACCAAAGAAGAATTAGAAAAATTACGTGACATCGTTAAAAAACATGATTTATTCTTGTTTGCAGATGAAGTTTACCGTGAGTTTTGTTATGATGGAGCTGTTCCATTTTCTACGATGAATCTGGAAGGAATTGAGAATAATGTAATTATGATTGATTCTGTTTCTAAGCGTTATTCTATGTGTGGAGCGAGAATTGGAGCATTGATTTCTAAAAATCATGAAGTAATTTCAGCTGCATTGAAGTTTGGTCAAGCGCGTTTATCACCTCCAACCATTGATCAAATTGCAGCGGAGGCAGCGTTGAATACACCACAATCTTATTTTGATAATGTGGTTGAAGAATATGTTACACGTAGAAACATTATGGTAGATGGTTTAAATAGCATTCCTGGTGTGTTTTGCCCAAAACCAAGTGGAGCTTTCTATTGTGTTGCAAAATTCCCTGTAGATGATGCAGAGAAATTTTGTCAATGGTTATTAGAAGATTTTGAATACCAAGGTGCAACCGTAATGATGGCACCAGCAAATGGGTTCTATTCTACGAAAGGTTCAGGAACACAAGAAGCGCGTATTGCTTATGTATTAAATCAAGATTCATTACATAAAGCGGTGAAAGTATTGGAAGAAGCTTTGAAGGTTTATCCAGGAAGGATTTAAATTTTAACTCAATAAATAAGAAAGGCAATCTAATTAGATTGCCTTTCTTATTTAAATTAGTTTTTTAGATTATTTTAATAATTCTTCTCCCAATTTATCATAATCTATACCATCAAAAGTTCCAGAACTCATCATAAGTAATACTTTGTTATTCCATTGTTTAGCATGAATAAAAGAAAGTACATCTTCTGTTTTATTGAATACATGTACATCACCACCAAAGGCTTCTTTTACCTGAGTTATGCTTATCGGTTCTAGTTTTTTATGGTGTACTACTTCTGGACTAAAATATACAATCGCTTCGTCGGCCTGTGCCATTGTATTGTTATAATGCGGAAGAAATTCTTTCTTTAATGAAGAAAATGTATGTAATTCCATACATGCTATTACTTCTCTATCATTGTATTGCTCTTTCACCGCTTTAGTTGTAGCCATTAATTTTGAAGGAGAATGTGCAAAGTCTTTAAACATAACAAAATTTGTTGATTCAACTACCTTTTGAAGTCTTTTACCTGCACCTGTGAAAGTACCCATAGCAGTTAAGAAATCATGGTTTGAAATCTCCATTTGTTGTGCTAAAAACATTGCACCCATCATATTTTGAAGGTTATGTGCACCGAAAATTTTCAATGTATATTCTTTACCATCAAATGTTACAATTGTACCAGAATTGGAAACTACATAATTTGGTGTTTTATAAGCGATTGTATTTAATTTATTGGTAAAAGTTATTCCTAAATTCTTAACTTCAGAATCTTCTTCATTATAAATTAACGCTCCATTTTCCTCGATACATTCACAAAAAATCTTGAATTGCTCCACATAATTTTCAAACGTTGGAAACACATTGATATGGTCCCACGCGATACCGCTAATAATTGCAATGTGAGGTTTGTAAAGATGAAATTTTGGTCTAGGATCAATCGGAGAACTTAAGTACTCATCCCCTTCTAAAATCATATAGGGTGCAGAATCTGTTAATTTTACCATACAATCATACCCTTCTAATTGGGCACCTACCATATAATCCACATCTACACCTACTAGTTTCACAACATGCAAGAGCATAGAAGTAATCGTAGTTTTACCATGACTACCACCAATTACAATTCGTTTTTTATTTTTACTCTGTTCGTATAAATACTCTGGATACGAATAAATTGGAAGGTTTAATTCTTTCGCTTTTAATAGTTCTGGATTATCCGCACGTGCATGCATACCAAGAATCACTGCATCTAGTTCGTCGGAAATATTCGTTTCATTCCAACCTATATTTTGTGGAAATATCCCTTGAATTTTTAATCGACTTGCCGAAGGTTCAAAAATTTCATCATCTGAACCTGTTACCTGATACCCTTTTCTACTTAAAGCAATTGCTAAGTTATGCATAGCACTACCGCCTATTGCAATGAAATGTACCCTCATATACTTGGATTTGTTATTAGTTTTTCTTCAATTTAGCGTCTTGGGTTTCGCGTTGCCAAATTGCTTCAGTGGATGCTGCCCCATTTTTAGAATACGTTATAAAGTCTTTTGTTTGCGTACGTGTATAAACTTGACCATACCCATTTTTAACAACTATTCTTCGTGTAACAACTGCTAAAAGACTTCCTTTATCGTCTGATTTGTTAAATTGCTCTTGAGTTACCCCTTCAGGGTAAAGCGTACCGATAGAGTTTGCAGCCTTATCATCAAATACGACTCCTCTTTTTTCTATATTTTCAATTATACTTTTCGTTTCTAATGCTTTAACTGTTCTTTTTTCATTATCTAAATCTTTAGAGTTTTCAATTCTACTATTTAAATTGTCGATTGTAGCTTGAGAATCTGAAGGTTTTGTATTTCCTTGAGCAGCATAACGATTTGTTTCCGTTTCTAAATTAGTTAATCTTACCGAAGAAGCGTTGATATCTTTTGAATCTACATCATTTGCGTCAAGTGCTTGATTTTCTTGCTTCTTAACCAACACATCTAATTCTTTTGCGGAAGTATTTACTATTTTACTTACAGAATCTTCTAGGTTAAATCTGATATTTTCAAGTTTATTAATAGCAATTTCATGTTCTTGACGTTTAGAAGTTTGGTTACTTTCAATGTCATCGATTTCCGTTTGTACTACGGATACAGAAGCTTTTACTTTGTTTATTACTTGTAGTCTGTTTGAATCTTGATAGTCAGAAAAATTAAATTCATGATTATAATATCTTTTATTTAGACTATCCGTTAATTGGTTTCTTCTTTTTTCAGGTGATACCAGAATAGAATCATCAAAAACTTCAATTTGTTTCGATTGTAACTGTAATTTTTCATTATTGACACCATTTATTTTACTGTTTTCAATGGTTAGAACTTCTTCTTTCTCTGAAAATTCAAGGTGTTTTTCTACAGTTTCATTCGTGTTTTTGATGTTTTTTTTCGTTAATAAGGTTTCAATTTCTTGAATATTTTCGTTTGTTTCATTGACTAATTCTAATACTTCTTCTTTAATTATAACATTATCACTTACTCTTTTTTCATCCCTAGAAACAGCATTTGATATTGATTTTTCTGTATCAGCTTGCGTATTCTTTACTTTATCTGACTCTTGTATTGCAGATTGCTCGAATTGTACTGCTTTGTTAAAAAAAAGCGTATCGTTATTGGTACCTATTTCTTTATTTTTAAAGTTTATACTGTCATTAATTTTCGCTTTATTTACAAGTGTTCGATCTACAAATCCTAATAAATCGCGTTGGTAAGTATGCTGAAAATTTATTACGGATGTTACAGAATTATCTTCATGTTGTAATTTAATATTCACCGTATCTTTGGCATGGGTATCCACTTGATTTAAACTGTCGATTCTTTTTCTAACTTCTGATAAACCAACTCCAGCTGCTTCCATTTCTTTAATACGATTGTAAGCAAGTTCATCTTCATTTTTAGTAAGTATATCTGTTTTGTTGATTACGCCTGTATTCTGTTGATTTTTACGTGCAATATCTGCTGCCTTCAATGCTTTTTGTGCTTCTTCTATTGACATTTCAGAGGTTTGTCCTAAATCAGGAAGTGGTTCTGCTTTAGCAATAGTTTTTGGATGTAACAAATCTTCAATTTGGTTCAACATCTTGGGTGGATAAGTATCCGACGTTTTGATTTTAGTTGCACGCGTAAAAAGATCTTTCGCACCTTGATAATCTCCAGCCTTAAATTTTTCATCAGCCTTACTGATCAATTTGTTATATTCTTTATCCGCCTCAAATCCGGATTTTTTTTGTTCATTCGCGTCGCAAATTTGAATTTGTTTTTTAACATTTTCATCCGTTGGATTCAATGTTGCTGCGAATTCATAGGCTTTTTTTGCTTCTAAGAATTTCCCTTGGGCATAAAGCATATCTCCATCCTTCACTTTTTTAGAGAATTCTTGTTTTTTCTGCTCGTCCGTTTGTGATAAAGCGTACCCAGAAAATAAAATTAAGAGACTAAAAAAAATAAATTTCTTCATAAACAAAAAGAGATACAAGGGTATAATAAACAAATATCGAAAAAATCACCCAACATATTGAGTTTAACATGAAATTTATTCCATTTTTGGTTAAATTAGATGTTTAATTTAGCATTCGTATTCATACTACTTTTTATGAAAATTAAGTTTATTACACCTCTTTTTATTCTTTCTTTTATACTGATCATCCATCCAGTCGATACTATTTTTAGTCAAACTGTACATTTAAAACATGCTTTTTTACTTGAAAATTTAAAGGAAAATGATCAGTTAGCCATCTCACTTTCTAATTGTGCAGAAGTGAATGAATTTATACAAAAACAACATTTTTCTATCAAAAAAAAGACTGTAAATTGGATTTTCCTTACAATTTCAGGGGAAGATTTCATCAAATTATTATCCTCTCCAATTGCTAAATTTTTATATTCAGAAATTAGTGAACCTACATTACTTAATGATACCTCTCGATTTCACCATCAAGTAAATGAAGTTCATTCAGGTTTAAATAATCTACAGCAAGCCTATACTGGAAAAGGAGTTTTATTAGGTTTTGTGGATACTGGGGTTGATTTTAATCATCCGGACTTTAAAGATTCTACTGGAAAAACACGGGTGTACTCCTATTGGGACCAAAGTTTAACTTCTGCTACTTCTCGATCTCCTCAACCATACAATTATGGAGAAAATTGGACTGCATCAGAAATAGATAACGGTCTATGTACCGCAGTAGATAATATTGGTCATGGAACACATGTCGTAGGTATTGCTGCTGGTAATGGTCGTGCTAATGGAAAACACAGAGGAATGGCTCCCGAAGCAACTATTGTTATGGTAAAAACGAATAATAGTGCAAAAAACTGGACCCTAACAGTTGCGGATGCTTGTGATTATATATTCAAAATTGCCGATCAACTTGATAAACCTTGTGTTATAAATATTAGTTATGGAGTTGCAATGGGTTCGCATGATGGTAATGATCCTGCATCGGAGTTAATTGAATCCTTACTAGCTGCGAAATCCGGACGGATTGTAGTTGCAGCGGCAGGTAATAATGGAAATTTAGGGAAGTATCATGTGCACGGAGAAGTTACATCTGACACCTCTTTTTTTTGGGTAAAAAGCACCACAAAAGGTATTGCTGGCACTAATTCCATTTTATTAGAAATGTGGGCAGATTCCTTAAAATTTAAGGATGTTCAATTTGCGACCGGTGTTAATCTACCTTTTGGAACTTATGCATTAAGCGGTAAAACAAAATTTAGAACTTTCGCAGAAGCATTTAATTTCGCACCCAACGCATTGCGAGATACTATTTTTAATGCAAATGGACTTAAACTCGCCTATGTAGATTATTATGCTGAAATCATTAATCATGAATATCACTTACAAACTGCGTATACTGGAATTGACTCGACTAATTATTTATTTCAATTTACAACCACTGGTACAGGAAGTTATGATGTTTGGGGAGGTAGTGCTAACAAGGTTGGTTCCAAGAACTTTAATGATTTCGAAACCGTTAATATTCCGAGTGAATCCGTTTATCCTCCAATTAAAAATTATATTTTAGCAGATACGCTACAGACTGTTTTTTCTTCCTACATTTCTTCGGAAAAAGTAATGACTGTTGGGAATGTTTCTAATAAAGCATCTTATACGACTAAAGATCAGATACAACATATTTCTGAGTATGCACCTGGTCAAATACATGTTTCTTCTTCGAAAGGACCTAATCGAAAAGGAGAGATAAAACCAGATATTGTAGCCTCTGGTACTAAGATTTTTTCTGCTAACCCATTATCTATTTTAAACAACCCTTCTAGTCTTAATTTATTGGATCAAGGAGGTTTACATGTTTTGAATTCGGGAACTTCAATGGCTTCTCCATTAGTTGCTGGGGTTGCTGCACTCTATTTAGAAAAATGCTCTAAAGCGAATTATCAAGATTTTAAAACCGCTGTGAAGTCCTCTGCCAAGAAGTTTACGATTCAAGGGAGTATTCCAAATAATGCGTATGGTTTTGGTGAAATTAATGCATTATCCCTTTTATTATCGACCAATCCTTCGATTAGTATTCTAGGGGATACTGTTTTACCCTGTTCAGACTCAACCCTACTTACCATAACTGCCGCAAGTGGTATTAATTCAATCATCTGGTCTGATTTTGACACCAAAACAACAAAAATATTTAATCAACCTGGAAAATTTCCATTTCAAATTACAGATTCTAAAAACTGTAGGTTTAATGATACGGTATCTATTTACCCAAGAGCACCATTTAGTCCAAAGGTATTCTTTATGGATAGTACCAAAATTTCTTGTGCAAAAAAGAATATCAACGCAATTGCCCAAGGCGGAAAATTGTATCAATGGTCGGGCGGGACAAACACACAAAATGACACCGTTACTTTTTCATTTCCAGGTAAATATTTGATTACTATTACAGATTCTTATGGTTGTACAAAGTTGGATAGTTTACTAGTTGGTGTGGATACACTCAAACCTAATATTTCGTTAAAAACGATTGGTGATTCTATTCTTACATGTGTTCAAAAAACAGTTTTACTAAAAGCGACTGGTGCAACAAATTACCGTTGGAATACAGGTAATATAAGTACATTGGATTCACTTATATGTAAAAATGGGGGTAAATATTTTGTTACTGGAATTGGTTCGAATGGTTGTCAATCGAATGATAGTATATTAATACTTTCAGATACTATTCCTGCAAAATCCTATGTTTTGATTAAAGGATTAAATAAACTAACGTGTACCAATAAACGTGTAAGACTTCAAGTTACAGGCGCATATAAATATCAATGGAATGGAGGTACGTCTTTGCAAACCGACACAAATTCGTTTACAATTGGTGGTAATTATACTGTTTCTTTAGTGGATAATAAAGGATGTAAATCGCAACAAAACATTTTTATTTCAGAAGATTACAAGTCGCCAGTAATTACCCTACATTATTTGTCGACACCATATATTACTTGCGACAACGAACCTGTAAAAGTAAAGACTTCTGGCGCTATGAGTTATACTTGGAATGCTGGTAAATATTTAAATAAAGACTCAAATATATTTGTAGTTCCTGGAGAATATATTGTTACCGCTGTTGGTTCAAACGGTTGTATTAATATGGATACAATCAACATCGAACGCCATATTTATCCAACTATACCTATTATTACGCAAAAGGACAACTTATTAATTGCAAGCAATTCTCCAAATTACCAATGGTATTGCGACGGAATTTTATTACAGAATGAAACGAATCAATCCATTGTTTATCAAATTGGTAAGACCTATTTTATAAGTGTAGTCGCTAATAGTTGCATTGTTACGAGTAAGTTTTACACACCTCAAATTTCATTGGTAGATAACATAGAAACCACCCTTTTTCGTGTTTTTCCAAATCCAACTAATACAGGAATCTTTCAATTAGAAGGAATTCAAGAAAATGATCAAATTACAGCCTATGATTTAGTTGGTAATAAAATATCGATCCAAAAAAATGGTACGCATGCATTTCAGTTAGAAAATGTCGTAGATGGCATATATCTGATTGTTGTTGAACGAAATTCTGAACGTATGTTAGTAAAAATCATAAAAAATTAATTTCAGAATTCAATTAATACTTATTTTTGAAAAAACTATAAAAAACAAAAGATGAATTTAACAGGTATAATCGCAATTTCAGGTAAACCAGGATTATTTAAAGTTGTTGCTCAAGGTAAAAGTAATTTAATTGTTGAGTCATTAGAAGACGGGAAAAGAATTCCTGCTTATTCAACCGATCGAATTTCTGCTTTAGAGGATATTAGCGTTTATACGTACGAGGAAGATCAAATTTTGTCTGTTGTTTTTGAGACGATTTACCAAAAAGAAAACGGTGGATTAGCACCATCGCACAAAGAAGATAAAAACACATTGGAAGGTTATTTATTAGAGATTTTACCTAATTACGATCAAGAGCGTGTTTATTTTTCGGATGTTAAAAAAATATTCCAATGGTATAATCTTTTACATAAATCTGGAAATTTAATCATTGATGAACCGGTTACGGAAGAACCTAAAGAAGAAAAAACCGTTAAAAAAACTACTGCAAAAAAAGTAGAAACTACTGAAAATTCAGAAGAGGCTCCTAAAAAAACTAGAGCACCTAGAAAAAAAGCAGATAAAACGGTTGAATAAATCGGTTATTTAATAGTAACGCAGCGTTACGTACATGTATGCGATTTGAACATCCTAGTTTTTTATATGCTTTATTTTTATTGGTAATACCAATTTTAATACATTTATTTAGTTTTCGTCGTTATAAGACTTTTTATTTCTCGAGTATTTATTTTCTGAAAAATATTGAGGAAAAGACAAAAAATATTCGAAATTTAAAGCATTTATTGGTTTTAATAACTCGTATACTTGCGTTTTCATGTCTAATTTTTGCTTTTGCTCAACCTTATATACCTGTTGAAGGCATAGGAAAAAATAAAAATTCTATTCTTGCGATTTATGTAGATAATTCATTTTCTATGTCGCAAATAGGCGCGAATGGTAACCTATTATCGGAATCAAAGGAACAAGCACGAAAAATTATTGAAAGTACAACGGCAAACACACAAGTATTACTAGTTACCAATGCATTAACTAGTATAGAACAAAAAACATGTACGAAAACAGAGGCACTAAATCGATTAGATAAAATACAATTTTCTCCTTTAACACATCCATTATCTGAAGTACTTCGATGGATGGAAGAGACAGTTGATGAGAGTATACCGACTACCTATTCAAAGCAGTTTGTAGTATTAACTGATTTCCAAAAAAATCAAAGTGATTTAAAAAATATTCGCTTAGCAAAATCCAGTTATTTTTATCCAATACAACTTATCCCGGAACAAAAAAACAATGTTTCAATTGATTCGATATGGTTTAATACACCTAATTTTAAAACACGCATAAATAACGAATTAAACATTCAAGTAACAAATCATGGTAATGACGAAGTAACTAATTTAGAGTTAGAATATTCTGTAAATGAAACGAAAAGAACTGTATTTGTCAATATACCTAAACAAAGTACAAAAGCAATCGTATTAAATTATTCTGACTTAAGTATCGGCGAAAAAATTGGTCATGTACATATCAATGATAAAAATGTACATTTTGATGATGATTTTTATTTCTCATATACTGTAGCATCACATGCTAATGTACTGTTAATACAAGGAGAAGACGCGGATAATAAAGTATCAAAAACCTATAATTTAGATAGTTACTATAAAATATCCGATACTAGAAGTACCACTTTTTTACCAGAAACCACTATTGGAAAACAATTAATTGTTGTGAATGGTGTAAACGAATTAAACGATGGAATTAATGATGCAATTGTTAAATTTACGCAAAATGGTGGTTCTGTTTTATTGTTTCCAGGAACAAAAATTCACTTTCCATCTTGGAATAGTTTATTACAAAAATTACGATTACCCATCATTTCAGCTATTACAACTACCAATCTTAATCTGACCTCTATTTCGTATTCAGATCCATTTTTTCAAGGAGTTTTCGATAAACAGCCTACAAAAATTAATCTACCAATCATTCAAAAAATATATCAGACGCGTGGAAATCTTTCTAGTACTTCCTTGCTATCCCTACAAAACAATCAACCTTTATTTATAAGAAGCAATAACAATTATTTATTTACGAGTGCTTTAGATTCTACCTTTAGTGCATTTACAACTAACGCCTTATTCCCTTCTTGTTTGTTGCGAACGGCAGAATTGAGTCAGCAAAAATCGGACTTATACTTAACGATTGGTAGCAATAATCGTTTTGTTTGGAACGCTCCTTCTTCTGCCGAAAATTTATTTCATATTCAAGGCGAAGGAATTGATTTTATACCAACGGTAGAACAGATAGATCAACAAACATTTGTATCTCTTTTAAGTCCAAACTTGAATCAGGCATTACGTCAAGGTGTTTATCGCTTACGAAACTCGGAACTCTCAAAAGCTTTGCCATTGAATTATTCCCGAATAGAATCTGCTCTTTCATTTTATAGTGAAGATGAAATTAAAAGTTATTTAACATCTGAAAAATTCCCAAAATTGTATTACAAAAGTTTACAACTGGGGGATCAAAATTTGCATATTCAATTAGAAAAACCAGTTGAATATTGGAGGATTTTCTTACTTTTATCCCTGTTTTTCTTACTGCTAGAAATGGCACTTTTGAAATTTTTACGTTAACAATAAGTTTATGAGATTCCTACTTAAGCAAGCACAAATTATTGATAAAAATTCTACGTTTAATCAACAAGTAAAAGATATATATGTAGAAGATGGTATCATCGTTGAAATTGCTGATTTAATTGAAAAGGAAGATGCTGTTACGGTTGCATTTAACGAATTAAAAGTTTCTCAAAGTTGGGTAGACGCAAAAGCACACTTCTGTGATCCAGGCGAAGAGCATAAAGAAACCATAGAGTCTGGTTTACAAGCTGCTGCTGCTGGTGGTTTTGCTTATGTTGGGTTATTACCTTCTACGCAGCCTGTCATTGACGGAAAAACACAAATCGAATATGTATTACGTAAGGCTGAACAGCAAGTAGCAACGTTAATTCCATTTGGTACTATTACGGAAAAAATGTTGGGTGAAAATTTAGCAGAAATGTACGATATGTCGCAATCAGGGACACGTTTCTTTACGGATGACACCAAACATTTATCTACAGGGATATTATATCGTGCGTTACTATATTCTAAAACATTTGGCGGTGTAGTTATCGCTTTTTCAAGAGATACTTCCTTAGCAAAAGGAGGTCAAGTAAATGAAGGAGAGGCTTCTACGAAGACTGGATTAAAGGCAGAAGCAAGCATTGCAGAAGTGATTGATCTAGAACGAAATATTCGACTTTTAGAATATACTGGGGGAAATTTACATGTAACTGGTATTTCGTGTGCAGAATCTGTTTCCGTTATTCGTGCTGCGAAAAGTAGAGGCTTACATATTACAGCAGATGTGCATGTTGAACAATTACTTTACAACGAAACTGCAGTATTAAATTTTGATGTAAATTATAAATTAAAACCTGTATTACGAACAGAATCGGATCGTTTGGCGCTGATTGAAGCGGTAAAAGATGGAACAATAGATGTTGTAGTTACGAACCATAGACCGCACGATGTGGAGGAAAAAGATGTAGAATTCGACCACGCTTCTTTTGGAAATATCACCTTACAAACTGCTTTTTGTGCTTTATTAACAAACAATGAATTTACATTGGAAGAGTTAATCGTTATTTTCTCTGAACGTAACCGATCTTTTTTACAAATTAACCCTTCACCGATAGAAATTGGTTCAATAGCAGACTTTACTTTGTTTACAACAGAAGGA
Organism: Flavobacteriia bacterium; assembly: GCA_947446925.1. GTDB lineage: Bacteria > Bacteroidota > Bacteroidia > Flavobacteriales_D > Crocinitomicaceae > CANHVK01. Next base: position 81,297 of record CANFHU010000005.1, on the reverse strand, counting down.
ACAACTGTTTTTTTGAAAGAAGAAATACTAAGTGCGACATACAACACGCCATATTTAAACAAAACATTAAAAGGTAAAATATTTGGTATTTTACACAATGGTCAATTAGCGATTAAAGACTAAACATGTTACCGAATAAATCTTTTTTCCAACGTTTTTGGAAAGAAAAAAAAATGGTTGGAGCTATTAGTCCTAGTTCTACTTTTTTAACCAATAAGATGTTAGAAAACATTGCTTTTGACAAAACAAAAGTACTTGTAGAAATTGGACCTGGTACAGGTGTTTTTACAAAAAAAGTATTGTCACGAATGCAAGCGGATAGTGTTTTTTTAGTTTTCGAATTAAATACTGATTTTCACCAAGAACTTCAAACTAAAATAGTAGATAAAAGGGTTGTTTTTATTAACGATAGTGCGGAAAAATTACAAGATTATTTAGACCAATTTAACATACATAAAGTCGATGTAATTATATCCTCCTTACCCCTTTCTAATTTTTATAAACGTTTCACGTTGAAATTACTTCGTACTTTTCAATCTTGTTTAAGTGACTCAGGTAAATATATTCAATTTCAGTATTCATTAAAACAAAAAAAAGAATTGACACATGTATTTTCGAAGGTAAATATTACGTTTACATTGTGGAATATCCCACCAGCATTTGTGTATACGTGTAGCAAGTAATTATTGACTATTATTTGACTTTACATGTTTTCCGAAATTTGATTCTCTCAAAAAAATAGTGTAGTTTTGTTTATCACTAAAAAGTTGTTGTTTTCTAGAATTTTATGGCAAATAAATTACAATTAGCATTTGAACTTTCTTCTGTTTCTTTCACTATTTCTGAAATTCGCGATAATGAGGTGTTGATTATAAATCACACTGTTTTTTCTGGAAATACAGAGCGTGAAATGAAACACGATATTCAATTAGCATTGACTGTAATTCCTACCACTGAAAAGTACGAAGAATACACTTTATCTTGGGTTTCGAAGCAATGTACGGTTGTACCAACTCCTATCTTCAAAGCTTCCTCCATTTCTTCTATCTACAGTACTTGTTTTTCTAAAGAAGCAATCACCAATGATTTAGATTACAATGTTATTTCTGAAGGGAATTGTGTCACGATATTTGAAATTCCATTATGGTTAAAATCCTTTTTTGTTATTCGTTACCCACGTATTATTATTCAGCATTCCATGAGTCATCTTTTACGAAGTGTATTAGAAAAAGGCAATGATACTGAAATACATTTAACAATTTACGCTGCTTATTTTCATTTAGTTATGGTAAAATCCAATGGATTATTATTGGCAAATACCTATGATTATACCAATGAAGATGATTTATTGTATTATATCTCCTTTTGTATTCAACAGAACGAATTATCCTTCGAAAAAGGGAATTTATTTTTACACACATCCGAAGAAAGTAACAGAGAGTTGGTGAATTCCTTTTATACTAAATGGAAAACCATCTCAAATTTCACAAGTTACACTATTCAAAATCAAGCATATTCACTCCTTAAACAACAACTAACTTGCGTATAATTAGAGGTACATTAAAATCAAGAAGATTTAGCATTCCAAAAAATTTCCCATCACGTCCCACTACCGATTTTGCGAAGGAAGGTTTATTTAACATACTAGAGAACACTTTTTCCTTACAAGATTTAGATATTTTGGATTTATGTGCAGGGACTGGAAATATTACGTATGAATTTGCATCGCGTGAATCGGGTAAAATTTTAGCCGTAGACACCAATTACAATTGCTGCAAGTTTATTCAAAAAATGGTTTCTGAAAACAATTTACAAGATACTGTTTCGGTTTTAAAATCGGATATTCGTGATTTTGTTCGAAAAACAGAGCGTAAATTTGATTTGATTTTTTTAGACCCACCTTACGAATCTACGTTTTATGAAGAGGTAATTACTACAATTTATGAGCGTTCCTTGTTACAAGATGGTGGTTTATTGGTTGTGGAACATAGTAAACGGAAAGATTTGTCTCACATGCCATATTTTGAAAAAGTGAAGGATTATGGAGGAGTATCTTTTTCATTTTTCGGTCCTTCGAGAGCCTCAGGAACCGAAAATAGTGAAGAGTGACGTATTAAAAAATAATGATATATGACAAATAATGATGTAATGAAAAAATTGCGTGTTGCGTTGCAATTACGAAATGATGAGATAATTGAAATCATGAAATTGGTGGATTTTAAAGTAACCGAGAGTGAATTGGGGGCGATTTTCAGAAAAGAAGATCATCCAAAATATAAAAATTGTGGAGATCAATTTCTACGTAATTTTTTGAATGGTTTAATCATCCATAAAAGAGGTCCGATTGGTAAATATGATGGGGAGAGAGCTGAACAAGCGTAATTTTTTCGTTTTCATTTTTTGTTGTTTTCTTACAACATTACTTAATGCACAAACCGTTGAAATAAATGGAGTTATAACCGATTCAACCGGAAATAAACCCGTTTCGAGTGTATTTATCATGGCAGTTAGGGTAAAGGATTCTTTACTTTGTGGTTACGATCGCACCAAAAAAGATGGTGCTTTTTCTTTACGTAATCTCCCAAATGACACCTTTAAATTAACTATTAGTCATACAAACTACGATGAAAAGAAACTTTTTGTACTTACACAGTCAGGAGATAAGATAATACAACTACCTACTATTCCATTGGTGAATCATGGAAAACAATTGGATGAAGCACTTATTTTTGTTAATAGAGGTCCAATATATTACAAAGGCGATACGTTGGTTTTTGTTGCAGATTCTTTTAAGGTAAAGGAGAATGCAGTTGCGGAGGATTTACTCCGAAAATTACCTGGAGTTAAGGTTGACAGTAAAGGAAAAATCACTTTTCAGGGTAAAGATATCGATCAAATTTATGTAGATGGAGATGAGTTTTTCGGAGCAGATCCAACGGTAGCAACTAAAAACATTGATGCAGATGCTTTAAAGAATGTGCAGATTTACGAGGAGAAAACTGCCGATACCGATGGTGAAGCAAGTAAGCAAATATTGAATCTAACTTTAAAAGAAGAGGCGAAAAAGGGCTATTTTGGTAAATCGTCCCTTGCTTCTGATGGAAAAAAGTTTTATGAGGGAGAGTTACTTTACAACAACTTTAAAAACAATCGTAATTTCTCAATATATGGCTTAAACAATACTACTCCACGATCTGGATTTGACTGGGAGGACTCGTATAATTTTAACATTGATGGGAACGAAGCCAATCGCGAAGGATTTCCATGGAATTTAAAATTAGGAGCGCGTTATAAATATAAATACGGAAAGAAAAAGCAACACGAATTCAACATTTCTTATGATTACAAGAAAAACACGATTCAAAAAATTAGTAAAAACAACACGCAGTACATTTTTCAAGATACGAGTTATTTCAATCAAAGTGTTTCTAAATCGAAGGATGTCATTGAAGAAAACGGATTGCGGATTTACACTGGGATTAAACTTGATTCTTTGACTTTACTGACGATTACCCCTCAAATTTCGATGCAACAATCTTCTTATAATCAAGAAGAAAGTTCGGACTATTTGAATAATGCACGAACAAGTTTCAGAAATAGTACCAATCAATATAATGACCAAATTCAAAAATCTATTTTTAATAATGAAGTTAGTCTTGTTAAGGACTATCTCAAAAAAAACCGTTCTACTTCTTTTACAAACACAATTAATTATGAATTACAAAATGAACTAGGGAATGTGTTGTTTTCTTCTAAACAGCCATTACAACTTCTTTCTTCTACCAATCAAAAAAACGGGACTAACTACCAAGGATTTAGTACGTCTTCTACCCTATTACATGCAGAGCCACTTACAAAAAAAATCACGTTAAATCTGGAATATTTCAATCAATTTGACAACTATCAAAAGAATAAACAGGTAGAAGATCGTTTATCGGATGGTAGTTATGTCGTTAATTCCTTGTATACAAGTGATTTCACTAAAATTAATCAGACCAATCGTATTAAACTTTCCCTTTCACGTAAAAAAGGATTTCACACCTTTTTAGTTGGAACCAATTTGCGTGATTTACGAGTGAAGAATACGAATAAATACACAGATGTATCTTTTAGTCAACATGTAACTAACTTTTTGCCTTATATAAGTTATACCTTTAATAAAAAAAATACATTTCGAATGAATGTCAGTTATACAACCAATTCATCGATTCCAGACATTAATCAAATTCAACCCGTACTAAGTAATACCAATCAAAATTACCGGACGATAGGTAATCTAGATTTAAAACCAAATTTCACCCATCAAGGTCGCGTATGGTTATACAAATACAACAGTTTAAAACGTCGGTATTTAAGTACTACGATCTATGCCAATTTTGTACAAAATGAATTTTCTAATTCCTTGTCGTATGATTCTCTTGGTCGAACTATTTCACAAACTATTAACGTTGATGGTAATTATATTTTTGGAAATTCATTGCATTTTTCGATAGATATTCCAAAAACTCCTTTGGGCATCAGTTTTGCATTACGAGCAAATGCATCGCGAAATGCAAACGTTATTAATCAAAAAAACTATCAAATTTTCAAAGAAACGGTAGAGCCAGAAGTAGGGATTTCTTTTTATAAAGATTCCATTCATTTTAATGTTTCTAGTTCGATTGCATACAATAATGCCCGAGGGGGCTCTATTAGTAATACGACTTCTACTTATTATGTTTATAAGAATCAATTTGGTTTTGGATGGGACATCTTTCAAACAGGCATTCGTTTTGAAACCTCCTTGGTAAATTATAAAAATACAGGGAGATCACAGGGCTACAATGTAGACCGAACAATCATTAATGCATCGTTACATCGTTCTTTTCTCACGTCCAAAAAGTTAATTGTTAGTTTGGAGGGAAATGATTTATTAAATCAAAATATACAATTGACACGAACTATCGATTATAATCAAATTTCGGATTTTTCCAATCAAATTATTGCACGTTATTTCTTGGTTCGTGTGCTTTATAAATTAAAATCTTAAAGGCATGCAGCGAATTTTGTTAACACTATCTTTTTTTGTCGTTTGTTTTTCCTGTTTCACAAATGTTTGTGCTCAAATTCATTCAGGCACCATTTTATTTGAACGTAAGACCAATATCATTAAGAAATACCCTGAGTTATCTGATTTTGTTAACGAATTCGGAGCGGATAAAACGGTTTCAGATTATTTTACGCTTCAATTCAATGATAGCATTTCCTTTTACAGTCCTTCGAATGACATACAAACTAGTGAAGGTATGTTTAATTCCTTTACAGAAAATCATAGTTATTTGGATAATCTGAATCATAAAACACGAATTACTCAATTGGACATGGGAGGTGAGTATTTTTTATTTTCAGAAGTAATTCCTAAGAAGCAATGGAAGATTACCGACTCCAAACGAAAAATTGCAGATTTTAAATGTCGCAAAGCCATTTGGCAAAAAAATGATTCAACCCGAATTTATGCGTGGTTTACAGAGGAAATAATTCCTGAGATTGGTCCAGAAGGAGTTACAGGACTTCCCGGTGCAATTTTAGGTTTGGCTACTGAAAATGGAAGTATGGTATATTTTGCGCAGTCAGTGACTGTTCAACCGATCGATAAATCAGACATCAATTTTTCATACAAGAAAAAGAAAGTCATGCAATTGAATGAATTGATTCAAAAAATAAACGCGCTTTTAGGTGAAAAAGAAGGAAAAGAAAAGTTAGAAAAAGAATTGTTTTATTGGCGATAAACAAAGGGTATATCTTATATGACTTAGTTTCAAGTATTTTATTCTAAAAAGAAAACAATAGTACTTACAACTCTACATTTTTGTAAAAATGGTTCTTCTGGTTTTGAACTACCTTCACCCCCTTCTTCCCCGTTATAATACTCTCCAGCAATGGAAATCTGCCCTTGTGAAGCGGTTTTTATTTTACCAAGTTTGGCTTGGGAGTCATTCGCAAATTGTTCTCCAGCAATACGAGCATTTTTTGTACTTTCCGCAATTAATTTAGGTTTAATCATGTTAAGTTCCGGAAACTTATAATTCGTATTAAGTGTTGAAGTTAAGTCATTTCTCACCAAGTCCATATCTATTTTAGCGGATTTATCTTCTGTATTTTTCACTTCCTTCGAATTCAAGCTTAGATTTTGAAAAGCAGTGTATCTATCAATTTTCACTTGAACTTCTTGTCCATTTTGCCATTCTGTTTCATAATATTTTTGTTTATCGGAGATGATTAAATTTCGAATACTAATATCGGACTTGAGAAACCCATTTTTAGTTAAATAAGCAATCACTGCTTTCTTTTTTGATTCCGTCTGTTTTATAACATCTTTTAAGTCATCCCCAGCAAACGAAAAACTAATATCAATTGAAGCGGATGTAGCTAACATATTCATTTCTGCAAGTCCTTTTACGGTTACAACACGGTCTTTATCGCTAAATGTTTTAAGTCCTTTAAAAATAAAGAAACCTAGTAAACAAAGGCCTAAAAGAACCGAACTTCCTAAAATTAAATGTTTTGATACAGAATTTTCCATTTGGCTGCATACTTAAAATTAAACGTAATGACTTATATTTTTTGGAGGGATATTTCCAACCTATTTATAAATATACTAAATCGAAGTTAGTACAACTCGCTTTCTTTACAACTATTTTAAAAGTAGGATACGTATAATCTAATAAGACAAGATTGTTTTATTAATTTTATGGAATTTTAAAATTATATAACTAATTATTAACAGATCGATAATTAATTTTTTTTAGAATTAATCTTGGGTTACGATGTTTTATAATGCGTTTGTTTTCTTGGAGTAATAAAATATATGTTGGATATGGAATCAAGTAGTAAATTTAGATTTATAGATCTTTTTTGTGGAATTGGTGGTTTTCATCAAGCATTGAGTTCATTAGGTGGAGAATGTGTATTTGCTTCCGATATTGATAAAGAATGTCAAAAAACATATTTTGATAATTACGATATTGCACCAGTTGGTGATATTACGCAAGTTGACGAAAAGACTATACCAGAATTTGATGTGTTGTGTGGTGGATTTCCATGTCAATCTTTTTCTAAGGCAGGCAATCGAAGAGGGATAGAAGACGCAAGAGGAACCTTATTCTTTGATATTTTAAGAATTGCAAAACACCACCAACCGAAGTTTATGATTCTCGAAAATGTTCGGAATCTTGCAAGTCATGATAGCGGACAAACTTGGAAAATAATACATGAAAATTTATTGGAGATTGGTTATTCAGTGAGCGAAGAACCAATTATATTCAGTCCCCATTTTATTGGAATACCACAACATCGTGAAAGAGTTTTTATTTTATGTAAAAGAAAAGATTTAGGAGAAGTCCCATTTTTTAATTTACAACCGAATAAAGCATTGAAATGCAATTTAGATTTAATTCTTCAAGATGCTTCAGAAATAGATTCCGAAAAATATGCGCTCAAACCTGATTTAATTGCATTGATTGATATTTGGAATGAATTTATACAGGGCATAACAACTCCATTACCTGGTTTTCCCGTTTGGTCGGATAGATTACGTGCGCTTGACTTTAATGAAAATTTGGAATTATTACCAAAGTGGAAAAAAAACTTTATTATAAAAAACAACGATTTATACGAAAAGAACAGGGAATTTATTGATACATGGTTGATTAAGGCAACAAACTTAGAAAATTTCAAAGGTTCTAAATCGATGTTAGAATGGCAGGCTGGGAAAATTGAAAATCCAAACATTTGGGATACGATTATGCAGTTAAGACCATCTGGATTAAGAGTAAAATCCCCTACTTATTTCCCTGCATTAGTTGCAATAACACAAACATCTATTTTAGGAAACAAGAAACGATTCATGACCCCAAGAGAATGTGCTAGAATACAGAGTTTTCCAGACTCCTTTAAACTTCACAGTAAGGATAGCACAGCATATAAACAATTTGGTAATTCCGTGAATGTAAAGGTTGTTTTACTTTTTGCTACATTTTTATTGCAACCAGAAACATTTGATCCCTCTGAATTTCATTTGGAAAAAACGTCCAGTTATTAAAAATTAAAATTGCCTTCAGTATTTATTCTACATAATTGTGTAGCTGAAGTTATCGGGTCTTTGGAAGGAGCGAACGAAAGCATAAGAAAATAATTCTTGACCATTTATTTTATTCTCTTGTATTAATTCATTTTGTTGTACTAAGTTTAAACTTGTTCTGTTCACACTTCCAATATGAGGAATTAGATTTAAATTTGTATCAAAACACTTTAAACCAGCACCTAAAGCAAGCCATTCAAAGTATTTGACAATATTCGGTTTAAGTAATCCATTAGGATCAAGGATGGACCGATATCCACCATCTGGACTTTCGCAGTTGAACATGGAAGCTGTTAACAGTTTTGTGGTGTTCGTTTTTATTTCTAATACCTTACTAGGATTTAAGCTGTATACATATTTTCCAAGTGTGGTAATACTTGTTGCTTTTTGTGAAAAAGCATGTAGCCATAACCACCACTCTCTCGCATTTGTTTTGTAGTTACTTGAAACAGTTGTATACATCGCATCATCTGCGCGTAATAACAAATCGATAAAATTCAAATTATTCACCTGTTTAAAATAATCAATTTCAATTTTAATACCTTGTTTTTCAAGGTATGCTAGAATATAATGAACCGTTCCAAATGGATATTTCAAATAATAGGATTCATTTGGGAGATGAAATCGTGGGTTATCAAAATTAGGGTTTAATTTATTTGCGTTTTGAAATGTTGAATTATGATGATTTAGATTTAACGAAACGATATGTTGATCAATGCATTTTACCTCTGGATTAGGCACATACATATCAATATAAACAGCATCGTAAATGGAGTTAACTTTTGAATGGTCTATCCAAACGGTGTTGTCGCTATTACTAAAGCCAACAATTTCACACTGCATAAAATTATGCAATATTAATCCAGACAAAACGCCATCAATATCCGAATTGATTATAATTTTATTGTTGGAAGATAGAAGATTTATCATTTAGATTACATCTTTTGAATGGTCAATAGTTTGTATTTTACAATTTGTTTAAACACTAAAATTCCACGAACCAAATGGATCACCTATTTTCATTTTAATACTATCTTCTATAAAATCGTAAGATTTTCCATCCGCTTTTTCAAGAATTCCGTTATTAAATTTTACCTGCATTTTAGCTAAAAGTATACCGTTCACCCGAAAACCAATATTTGATTTTGCTTCTTTCGTTAATAACACAGAAGTTGGTTCAATTAGTTTAATTGGTTGTTGATTTATCTCTATCGTGTACCCTTTTTTATAGTTTTTAAATTTCAGTATCCAAAAAGGGATGGGACTAGTTGCATGAATTAATTTATCGAGTAACACTTTTTTGTCACAAATTGATTTTTTACTCCATTCATCAATAACTATATCTCTTAGATAGTCAATAAACAAATCGGTTTCATTACTTTTTTTTCTTTTTCTAAACCATGAATGAACACTATTAAATTTAGATTTCATTTCTTGAATATACTTGTTAGCAGAAGTTTGAAGTTGATTATGAAGTAATAAAATAGTTTCTTCCGAGATAAAATATCTACTACTGATATTAATTGAACAATTATTTTGAAATTTAACAGAAAGTCCTAAATTTATTTCTTCGTTACACTTTAAAACAATATCAGCAGGGCCAATATCATCTAATTGTGTAGCTAAAAAAACCTCGTAATTTTCATATGAATTTGATTCCAGTTGGTGTTGTAATACGTTTATGGATGTTGATTCAATTATTTTCTTAATTCTATCACAATAAGGATGGTGATTGATGACCTCTTCAAAGAATATTTTTTTAGATCGGTTATCATTTAATAAATAAAACAGTGCGTATTCAAATTCAATTCCAGTATTTATATTTTCCCGAAGGTATTTTATTTCTGCCAAAGAAATTAGATCTATGGATATTAGTTTCATTATCTTGTTGGTTGTATTCGACGTTGTAGAATCCAATTTTAGTATATTTTTAAGTTTTAAATATCTATTTGGTTATTGTCCGATTAATTTTTCTGTTCTTTTGGCTTGACCCAAAAGAATCAAAAAGTCAAGTTTGTAAAAAAAATATCTAAAACTATGGAACAATTTATAATATAAAAGGTTTCATCACTGATATAAAATTTTGTCGGACACTAGTGTATCAATTTATAAATTAGTTAAAATATTTAATAGGCTAAATAATTATAGTAGATATTCTAGATCATTAAAATTCAAAGTAATTCTTATTCTTCTTCTTTATCTTCTTCCAACGCATATAAGTTAGGTGGAAGTAATTTTTCGGAAATTTTTTTATCTGATTTTAAGCCTAAGTCTTTTAATTGTAACGCTTGACTTATTGCACTACCTTTGCCTGTTCTCAATTGACCAAGAGCTTCCTCGTAGGATTTTTGAGTCGCACTAATTTGTTGTCCAATCTTTTCGAAATTGGTAGTAAATCCGATAAACTTTTCATATAATAATTCACCACGTTTTACAATTTCCATCGCATTTTTATTTTGCCATTCACGGCGCCATAAATCAGAGAACAACTTCAAACATGCAATTAATGTTGTAGGACTTACTAATAAAATTCTTTTAGCGTATGCATATGTCCATAAATCAGCATCCCCTTGTATCGCAAGTAAATAAGCAGGTTCAATAGGAACAAACATCATCGTAAAATCCAACGAGGTATCTATGTCATCATATTTTTTCTTACTAAGTTGATCTATATGTAATTTAGTTGCATTAATATGATCTGTCAACCATTTTTTTTGTAACTCTGTATCTTCATTTGCACAATAATTATCGTATGCAATTAAAGAAACTTTTGAATCTATAATAATTATTCTATCATCTGGTAAAGTCACTTTGACATCCAGTCGTTGATTTTTTCCTTCCTCATCTTTGATGGAATTTTGTACAAAATATTCTCTATCTTTTGTTAAACCAGAGGATTCCAGAATTCGTTCTAAAATCATTTCTCCCCAGTTACCACGTTTTTGTGCTTTCCCTTTTAAAGCAGATGCCAAATTATTAGCTTCTTCACTCACTTTTGTTGTTTGATCAATAAGACCTTTAATTCTTTCTTCTAATGAAGATCTTTGTTTGGTGTCTTCTGTGTGTGTTGCTTCAACTTTCTCCTTAAAATTATTAATATCCATTTTTAGTGGATCTAACAATGATTGCATGCTTAGTTTATTTGTCTGTGTAAACTTTTCAGACTTTTCTTCCAATAGTTTATTTGCTATTTTTTCAAATTCTAAATGCGCCGTTTTTTGCAATTCTTCGAATTCTGATTTTTGTGTAACTATTTTATCGGATAACGATTCATTTTTGGATTTATATTCTGCGATAGTTTGGTTACAGATTAATATTTCATCTTGTTGTTTTTTAGTTAAATCTATCGCATTGGATAAAGCCTGGTTCAATTCTTGTATTCTAATTTCATTATTATTTTGTTTTTCTTCCAAGGAAGTTGATTTATTCCAAAGGTCTAAAATTTCTTTTTCTTTCGTTATTATTTTTTCAGAGGAGGCAGTATTCGTTTCTTTTAAATTTTTTAGGTTGTTTTCAAGTAATTTATTATTCAATACTAAATCATTATATTTTTCATATAAATCGTTGTAGATTAAACTAGAAACAGTTTTTGATTTTAAAAATAGGTTTAAAAAAATGTAAACTAACACTGCCCCTATTATTACTCCTACAATTAAACTTGTGACTTCCATATTATATGATTTGATGATTTTTATTAATTAATAGATTTATTACTTGATACGCATTATAACTAACTATTTATAATACTTAAATTAATAATTTTTGATGAAATTCAATCAAATTTTAAATATAATTTATAACTATTTTCAATCTGACTAAAACAATGGAAAAAGATTAATTTACAAGTTGTTAATTCTGTGTTACTTGATAAAATGTATCGTAAAAAACACTTCCACATTAATTACGTGATTTAGTATAATAAATCCACTTTAAAAATCATTTTTTTGAAGAATCCTGTACTCCAAATTAAATTTTGCAAAAAACGAAACAGAAATAAAACAAAAAACCCCTTGAAAATCAAGGGGTTTCTTCGTAGCGGGTACGAGAGTTGAACTCGTGACCTCAGGGTTATGAAAACTGAAATTAAATCGTAAAATAATGATTATCAATTAATTAAAAACGAAATAATGTTGTTTGTACGTCGAGAAGGGTCCAAAACTGTACTCCAAACTGTACTCTGTATATTAAACCAATTCATCCGTGATTTTTCACCTTCAAGATTGTACGTTTTGTAGGTGATTACCCATCCCTAAATCAAGTTTTAACATTGATAATTAGGAATTAATAATTCGCTTTTTTATTACAATCTCAATTAAATTTTTTCTTTTAAGAACAAAATACGCTATATTTTTTGGGTAATTTAATTATTAGTGGAAAATCAATTTCATACTAGTAGTAAATATCATTTATAGTGGAAAAAATTATGGCTAAACCATTTTTAATGGAAAATTTTTGCTTTAAATCGTATTTTAATGGAAAAATATACAACACAAACTGATTTGTCCATCAAAAAATAGTAAAAGTGATAAACAAACCTGCTGATCTTTGTTCTTTTCAACCATTCATGAAACTAGTAAGGCTTAAATGAATTGAACTCCTTTAGGGAAACACCCTAAAATAACCGTAAAAATAGCGAGACCCCCTCGGCTTTTTAAATTTTTCACATTTTACTTATAAACAAACACTTAAATTGGTTTTAAACATATTTTTTGTCGCAAATATGGTAGATATTTGCGACAAAAAAATAAATAAAATCATTTTACTAATTGAAATTACATCTCTAATTCCAAGATTAAATACGTTTATTTTGGGACAATTTTAAGGTGCAATTTTATCTAATATCAACTGTTTAATTAATAAATATGCTTCCTGTATTGAATAATTTTCGTCTGGTCTTAAAAGAGCCATGGTATCTCCTATAAATTCTGAATCTTGCATTTTAAGTTCCATATTTTCTATAAAAACTTGTTTTGTAGGAGGTAATTCTACAACAAATTTCATATACTTTTGATAACAAGAAATAAGCATATCAATATCTAAATTTGGATTAATTATTAAGGCTTTATACATATCGTACAAATCTCTTCCTTTACGTCGCTGATATAATGCACGTAATTTAGTACCCAATAATTCTTCGAATTTGTATGTTGTTATGTTGCATTCTCCAGAAAACCAAGAGGAATTAACTTTAAAAGGAAATTTCTCATAGCCTAATACTGCAAAATGTTCTCGGCAATTGGTTTCTACTTTTAAACTTAATCGCTGAATTGGTGCAAATTCAGAATCAAAACGATATACTAATGTATTATTATTTGCTTTTATCTTAACTTTTGGTTGACCCAAAAATTCTAATTGGGTTTTTATTTTATCTATTATCGGACCAAAAGGCTCAGCGGTAATTTGAACCAAATCTATATCCTCAGAATAGCGAGGTTGTGGTTTTAAATATAATTTGTGTAATGCTGTTCCTCCTCTAAATGCTAAATTATCTGCAAGAAATGAATCTTGAAAAATAGCTACTAAAGCGCGACAAATTACTAAATCTTGTTCAACTTGTTCGTTACTTTGCCATGGGACAAAATTTGACCATTCTGTTATATATGCTTGTGGAATCATAATTTAAAAATCAGTTTCAATACTAGTATTCACAATAACATTCCATCGATTTACTGACGAAAAATTACGCGTATTTTTTGACGCTTTTAATGGTATTCTATACTTTTTTTTATTGTTTAGGATTAGTTTTTCAAACAATACGTCAGCTAATTCCTTTTCATGTAAAATTTCTTCCCAAATAAAACCTAAACGTTGCCATGTTGTAACTGGAACATAATTAAGTATATCATCCGTTAATTGTTCATTTGTTATAGTTTCTGTTAACTCTTCAAGTACCGTGGTTGCTCTATTTAACCCTCCTATTTTCTTTTCAAATTGAATTAAGTCAGTTGCAGTTAATAGAGGATTGGACACCTTTAAATAACCCATTTCTGTTTTTATATCCACTAAAAAATTTGGATTTATTTCAATAATACTTGTATAATTTATTTTTTGACCTCTCTTACTTATTGGCCTTAAAGCAGGAGTAAGTGTAAAAACAAAAAATTCTTGTGGCTGCTGGTGTGATGCTCCATGATACGCTGCTGCACTCAGTAATCCTACATAATACGGTCGACTCAAATAATTCATTAATCCATCTATATACAATGGTGGAGGAAGTACTCCTTTTGACGCATATTGCGGGGTTATTATTAAATAATATCCCTTCATTATGGAAAGAATTTTTCCCTTAGATGATAAACGGGCTAAAACTCGCTTAATAGCTATAGAGGTATAGTTTGGTAATTCTCTTTCCAGAATTTCCAATGAAAATGCATTTTTGCCTAATGATAATAATTTATCAATCCAAAATTGAATTTTTATATTTTCTGCATCTAACATTAAAAGATTTTTTTTGATAAAAGTACCACTTATCGGTACTAAACGCAAAAAAACATTTATATTTTATCATTCTTAAAGGATTAAAAATAGTTTTGATGTTAAAACATGCAACACAAACTCATTTGTCCATCAAAAAACTGTAAAAGTGATTGACAGACCTACAGTTATTTATTCTTTTGAACCATGCATGAAATAGTAAACGTATAGTGATTTAAAGTGTTAGACTTGTTTTAACTCTGAAATCTTCGACTTTAATTCATCTTCTTTTTTTCTGTACTGCTCGGTTTCAATGAAGTTTTTAGATTTAATACTTAAATCGATTAGAAATTGTAATTTTTCTAATTCAAAATTTAACTGTTCAAGTACAGAAGTATGTTTTTCAGACATTTTCGTTGTTTATATTTGATATAAAATAACAAAATAAATTTCACATAAACTTGAGAATTGGTTCTATTAATCATTTGATAATTTGTTAAAAGGATTAAATTCCGCCAAAAAATAGATTTACTCCGAAAAACCAATATCGTTGGCAAATGCAATTAATTCTGCGATACTATTAATTCCTGTTTTTTTATAAATATTTCTTCGATGTCCTTCAATAGTTCGTTTACTAATATTTAAACTAGTTGCAATATTTTTTGTTGTAAATTGTTTCGCGTAAAAATGAATAATTTGCACTTCTCGCTTAGATAAAATCGGATTATCTAAATAGATTCTTTGATTTTTAGTTTTTGCATCTAAATCTTCAAATAGAATATTCGCCACTTCATTGATAAAATATTTTTTACCCGTTAAAACCGTTTTAATTGCTTTAATAATTTCTTCAGGATGGGATGTTTTTAAAAGGAAGCCTGACACGCCATTTAAGTAGGCTTTTTTTATAAATGAAACCTCTAGGTGTATCGAGAAGATAATTACAGGAATTTGTTTTTTTAAATATTTCAATTCTTTGATTACTACTAAACCATTCGTATTAGCCATTGATACTTCATGTAAAATAACATCAATCTGTTGCTCTTTTATAACTTTCATCACCTCTACCCCATTTTTTGCTTCAAACAAATTAAAACGATACACATCTTGGTTACGCATCCCGTTTTCAATATGATTTCTAATATCGATATGGTCACCAACGATAAGTAGACTTAATTGTTCTCTCATGCAACACAAAAAAATAAGTAAAAAGGTATTTTACACACTGCCTAAATTGATCTTTTTAAGTAAACTACTTCATGAACTAACTTTCTTTTTAGTAAAGAATAGTATTAGTTTTCTCGGAATATTTCAAAAACTACGATTTATCACATTTAGTTGAAGTACCAAAACATAGCCATACAAATTTATCACTAAAGACCTAGCTGTTTTAGCGTGTTTGCACGTGTTTTTATCCAGTATTAAAAATAGATTTTTGGAATAGAGTAAATCTTTAACGTTAATAAATTAAGGCGAAATTAATTTTAGGTGATATTAATCAATAACCTCATTTATATGTATTTAAACTTAATAATCTAATTGATTAAAACAGGTTTTGATTTAATAATGTACTTTCCCCAAACTGGAATGTGGGTAAATATGAAATTGAGATAATGTGTACGTAGTGAATTTGTGGATCGAAAAAAATATACGATTTAGCCCACAGTCACTTTTTGAATTACATAAGTTGCATCTAATTCTAATGCATTTATAATTGCTATGAAGATGTTTAATGATAAATTAAGTTGACCTTTTTCAATACGTTGAAGCGTTCGAATATCTATGTCCGCTAATTCAGATAAAACTTGTTGCGTATAGTTTTTAGATTGTCGTACCTCTTTTATAAAATCTCCAAGTTTTATCAATCGTAAACCATGTATTTCTTTCATAGTTTAAAATTGTCAAAGTAGTTTGAAAAATATTACGACTGATATGCCGTAAGTTAAAAATGTTTTACATACTTTTGTACGGCGAATAAGTCGCATAAAACTTTATAAAAAAATTAAAATGAAAAAATTAAGCGCATTTGTTTTTGGAGTATTACTATTCACATCCTGTCAAAAGGAGGATGTTAAACCTACTAATACAACACCTGAGAAACCTAGTTATTCCAACTTTAAAATAACTTCAATAAAACTGGCACAATTACCATTTGTAGATAATAGTGGAAGTAGTTGGGATATTTCAAGTGGTCCAGATTTGTATTATAAATTAACAGATGTAAATAGCACTGTGTATTCAACAGGAAGTCAGTTTGATGACCTTACCTCACCAGAATTACCATTGATCTGGAATTTTCAACAGGCATTACAAATCACGAATTTAAACACAACATTTTTTGTTCAATTCTACGATCATGATGATATAGATTCGGATGATTATATAGGTGGAGTTGGATTTAAAGCTGGATTATATACGGATACTTATCCAACTTCAATTCCATTAAGTTATAATGGTATAAGTGTTGTGATTAATGGCGTTTGGTATTAATTATGAGAAAGTTAAATTTAGTCACTTTATTTTTTCTAGGAATTTCAGTTCAGTTTGGTTTTTCTCAAGAATTAACAAGTGAAAACAATAGAAAACATTTTGTACAGGGGATTTCTTTAACAAATAAAATCACCTTAAATAATCCTACAGCAGGAGTTGATAAAGTTCAGTTTTTTTCATTTCAGAATAATAAAGATTTATTGTTAGGAACAGATAGTGACTCTACAGATGGCTTTTCGTGGTCATTGGATATGGGGGATTTAGCTCCAAATACAAGTATCTATGCACAAATGTATATTGGTTCTGATTTTGAGGGGGACTCAATTTCTCTCCAAGAATTAACAATCATTAAAAAACCTGATTGGTTAGTGAATGGAAGTGTAACGAATGTTTCAGTGAATGGTAACAATTTGAGTTTCGAAGGAAATTATCCTATATATAACTATGATTATGTTTTCAATAATGACGTGAAATTACTGGGAGATAAATCACTAGGACTTATAGGAAAGTTCTTGTTTAATACAACTTTTGATTTAAATACCGGTGTAGGCAAAGTTCAAAACAATAGAGCAGTCATTGATGTAAACATACTTAACTATTCAAATCTTCAAGAAAACATCAATTATGATGCTGAATTGACGATGGATAAAGATTTGAATATTTCCATTTTTGCTTCGAAATCTATTCAATCAAAATCGGTTAATTGGGATTCGCCAGAAGCGAGTTTTCCAGTATGTCCAGGATTCAGTATTGAATTTAGTGCAAGTATTGAATTTTATGCTACACTTAAGGGTCAAATTGTAATTGGGCAGAAAGATGGAAAATTTGGATTTTTAGAAGATGGACAAGGTAGAAAAACTAAAATTATAGGCGTTGTAACCGGTATTGGAACTGTTAGAGGTGGAATATCTGTCTTGGGAGGTGTAGCAAAAGCAACTGCATCATTGACCGCTAAAGCCAATTTAGGAGTAGGTTTTGAATACACAAATATTCCAGCAGCAAATACTAAAACATTATTTGGAGGAGATTTTGACTTATCTGGAAATGTTGAAATAAATATACTAGAAAGTAGATTATTAAAATGGTTTGGTGTCAACCCAATCAACGTATATTCTGGATATAAACAATTGTATTCTAATTACTTCGGAGATACCGCAGCATTAAGAGGTCCGTCAAATCATTATTTTGATGAATTATTTAACACAAATGCGCTTACAGTTAAAGATTCTGGCTCATTAGTATTACCCCTGTTTAAACCACAACCAACTTTCTCAAGCAATGGAAATAATCTTTATGCCACTTGGATTGAAGTTGTAGACCAAAATTATCAGATATTATTATCAAACTATAATAATTCCAATAATACATTTGGCAATCGAAATATTGTTATTTCCAATGATTTTGCAAAATCAAATCCAAAGATTGGGGTACTTAGTGATGGCTCTGCAATTATTACTTGGACGCAATTAAGGTATAATAAATCGAATGTTCCAAATAATGTTACGGTTGAGCAACTGGTAAA
Organism: Flavobacteriia bacterium; assembly: GCA_947446925.1. Lineage (GTDB taxonomy): Bacteria > Bacteroidota > Bacteroidia > Flavobacteriales_D > Crocinitomicaceae > CANHVK01. Next base: position 62,755 of record CANFHU010000005.1, on the reverse strand, counting down.
TTCCCAAGACATTTGGTTTGCATTTTATGATGCGAATTCTGATTCAATTATCGCAACATCGCGTTTAAAAGATGCATCCACCGGTTTAACGGATGGAAGAGCAGAAGGTCAAGCGGCAATTTCAGTTAATTCAAATAATGAAGCGATGGTCACTTGGGTGAGTCTAAACGAAAATTCGAATTCGAGCGATATTTGGTTTTCAAGTATAAGTAAAACAAATGGGAAATGGGAAATGACCGACCCAGATAAATTAATAGACATAACTGGAACAAATTCAGATATAAATGTGGTATATGGTGATAGTTCAGTAGCACTTGCTGTTTGGATAAATGATCTTGATGGTAACTCGAATACAAAAGACACTAAAATCGTTTACGCTGGATGGGATGGGGAAAATTGGGATAAAGACATAAAAATCATTGCAGACAATGCTGGAAATATTACCTACAAAAATCTTTCTTTAGCAACAAATGATTCCAAAATAGCAATTGCATATACAAGTGTACTCGACGATTCTACAGATGTAAGTGTTATAAATGGAGAAGTTTTTGATGTTAAAAAAAATAGTTGGGATAGTAATGCCAGTTTCGTAGATACTTCTGAAGTTTTAACCTTCCAATGTCCACAAACATCCATTAGTTCAAATGGTTTTGTTTCAGTTGCGTATCAAGTTATTGATAAATATAATACTGCAGATAATATTGACAATGGCGAATTATACTTGTACGTTAAAGACCTAAACAAAAATGAGGAATGGAAGGAAATAACACAAAACACAAATTTATGTGATACTTCAACCTTTATTTGGGACATGACGACAGGATTTGGTCCCGATAATCATTATTATGTAATGACTCAAGAGTACAATGATAATGGTCCAATCACTGAAAACCCTAAAAATGGAGTGTTATTTGGCGATAAAGAGTTAAGTATGGTACTTCGTGGTTTGAAAGTGAATGATGATTTAACAATTATAGATATCGACGAACCAGAAACAAAAACTACCCGTCTTACCTCTTTAGAAAACCCTACTTTCAGATACATTAACAACTACCCAAATCCATTCCAACAATATACAACAATAGAGTTCTCACTCTATCAACCATCCAATGTACTACTTGAAATTTACAATGCAACAGGTACCAAAGTGGCAACGTTGTTAGATGCGCCATTAGGGCAAGGTATATATAAAACAAACTTTGATGCAGGTAACCTTCCAGAGGGGATTTACCATTCTAAATTGACAGTAAACGGAGAGACTTCAACTGGTAAATTGGTATTAATAAAATAGTAAAAAATAAAAAAATATGAAAAAAAGAATTTTAAAAATTGTTCTTGGCGTAACCGCACTTGCGTTAGTTGGATTTACAACATCCAATTATATGGTTACAAAATCAACTGCTGAAGTAGATCAATTAGAAGGTGTTTATTTATTTGTAGATAGTAAACCGGTTACAGAATACGAATATTTAGGTACTGTAAAAATTGCTTTTGCATGGGATAGTCAATATACTGGTGTTCGAGACAAACTGATTAAAAAAGGAAAAAAAGATTTCCCAAATGCGGATGGATTTATTCTACAATTTAAGTCTGGTGGTCAAGATAAATGTGACGCTATCCGTTTTAAATAAATGAAGTTTTTATTCCAAAAAAGCCCCCTATTTTTCTCCAAAGAATAGGGGCTTTTTTTTGCCAGATATTGGTTTTACAGCAAGCGAAATTACAGAGGAATAAATTATTTAATAAAAGAACTTTTGGAAACAGGTTTTGGCATCCCAGAAAAACAAAAAAAAGGCTCCAATTATTTTACTAAATAATTTGGACCTTTAAAATAACCCTATATTTCACTGGAAATCGGGCACTATAAATTAGTATTTATTCTCGTAGAAAAAAGTAGTGTTTCTCGTTGTTTCCTCATTAGAAGAAATGAAAAAATCGTCATTAATATTTATATTATTTATCTATTTAATTCTATTTTTTAATAAATCATAAACGCTATTTGTTTCATTAAAAAATAAACGAAGAATCATTCATAAAAAACAGTAATATCCAACCTATTTTAATGATGGATATTTAGTATAAAAAAATAATAAATATTCGTTTTTTTTGAATTAGAAGAATTGTTAAACTTCGTATTTTATATTCGTACTAATTCTATATTTAATTATATTTTTCTAATTATTAAAATGCAAGTAAATTTATTAAAGAAGAAATGAAACTTGAATGATGATTATTTCTTACAAACGGTATTATTAACCATTGTTATATTTAGTTATTTAACCAAAATAAAATTAACTTTTTCTCTTTCTTCTATCATTGGATTTAACGAAAAATAGATTAATCCAAATGCTTCGTTTAGAATATTAAATACCATTAAAGTGATATGCTTATTTATTCGTTATTTTAGAGTTAAACTTCTTTAAGCGTATTTCTTCCAATTTGTATATACCCATGCACAAACATCTTCTTGGTTTCTGCAATTGGATGGTAAATAATTATGGATTAAATATTCCATATGAATTCCACTCGATTTTTTATGTAGACTATACATTTCTGCAAACTTATTAATTAAGTATAACACTTCGTATCCTTCATTACGATTAAACAAAGTACTATCTGGTTTTCCAAAAACTTTCGGATTATCGTTCGATACTGCAACCCAACTATACGAAAATTTTAAATCTGATTTGAGCAATAAATCCATCTTTCTTTTATTTAATAACAAATTCTACAAGCTCTTTTATCACAACGATTAATGGCATCATTTTCAGTTACCGAAATGATGGTATGTGTACAACGATTTAACCCTTTACACGACCTTGAAGCATGATAAGCAACAGAAGTTTCACTATCACATACAAATACCGTTGTGGACGAAGTAAACGACAAGGATATTAGTAGTGAAAGTAATATAGAGAATCTTTTAAGGTTTTTCATTGTAAATACATTTAAAACTAAAATTAGATGATATAATGAATTTGGTTTAGCGTATTTCTACGTGTTTTATCATTTTATAAAATTAAGTTTGGAAACACAGCAAATCTGTTGTACTTTTAAAGCAAAACAGTTTGTTATGCGTCGTGAAACTTTAAATACCAAGCCATTTAACACCCAAAGAAGTGTTCGTAATGCGGGATCGAAAAAACAAATTCGAAAAGTCTATTTATTAAACGCAGATGGACATGAATATACTTGGTCGAATGCAATGGAGCGATTAGGAATAGTTCGAATAGGTATTCCGTATAATTCTATTGAAGTGATTAGTAACCGCATTAATTGTCCGATAAAAAATGTATTAGACATAGTTGGCATTCCTCAAACTACCTATAATAGTAAAAAATCCAACCATGCTTTATTAGATGTTAAGAACAGTGAATTAATCTTATTAATCAATGAATTAATTGATTATGGTACAGAAGTTTTTAATAATGAATTTGAAAAATTTCAACATTGGTTAAAAAAGAAAAATAGTGCATTAGGTGGGAATACACCTGAGAGTTTATTGGACACTTCTTCCGGGATTGACGAAGTACGAAATTGTCTAAATCGTATTGAATACGGAAATTTTGCTTAATGAAAGTTTTCCGAATCGAAAGAGAAAAATACCTCTCCTCCACCTTGCATGGAATTGGTGCTTCTATGACCGATGGTTACCGTTGGATCAGCCAACATACACGAATCGTTTACACCTCTGAATCACGATCCCTCGCCATGTTAGAGATTGCTGTTCATTTAGACATTCAAGAAGATTTACCAAACGATCGTTATTTGGTGGAAATTGAAATTCCAGATAACCTACAAATTTTGGAAGTACTACTAGAAGATTTACCTGAAAATTGGGATGATAAGCCACCTACCCTAAACACGCAAACCATCGGGGATGATTTTGTTTTTGAAAACGATTCAGCTATACTAAAAGTGCCAAGCGCAATCATTCCAGAAGAGTATAATTATTTAATTAATCCGAGTCATAAAGATGCAAAACGCATAAGGGTATTGAATGTGCGAAAATTGGAGTTTGATGAGAGGTTGGGGAAGAATTTATAGTTTAGATTGGTTTTTAATTTCAATTCTTCCATTTTTTTGGAGTTATGTCAATCGCTTCAATAATATCTATACACATTTCACAATTTACTTTTTTAGTATTTTTTTTCTTTGAAACATCTATGAAAAAAGTCCCTTCAACGAATTCTGTTATATTAAGGTAATAATTGAAACTATTTTCTACCATTAAATTGGTTAAAAATATTTTCATTTCTTTTTCATTTTTTTTTAAGAAATATTTATCAGATTGAAAAATTTCAATTTTAAATAATTTAGTATTTAAAGAATCTTTTATATTTCGAATTCTAAAACAATTTTCTTTTGAACCTATTGCTTCAGGAACATTAAGGTCTGTTAAATAAAGCAGCGTATCATTGTCACAAGTTAAAAATAATCTTTTAGTTATATCTTCACATTCGGATATTGGTTGTGCAACAATAAAGTTAAATTTTATTAGAGCAAAATAAAGTAATAACTTCCTCATAATTAAAATAAATCATTTATACCTTCAACTCCTAAAGTAATTCTTTCTTCAACAGTTTTGAGTAGTTTTGTTAACTCATCATAAACTGTTCTGTAAGAAATGATATCTATCTGTTAAATCTCTAAAGTCATTAAAATTACTGTTAGAATATTTAGTATTTCTTGACATCCTTCCAATGTTGTGGAGTTATATCCCATAAATTTGGAATTGGTGACAACGACTTTCTTTCATTTGAATAATCCCATTTTTTTCTCTCATTTTCTTCTTCAACATATCGTCCTTTATATTTTTTATTCAATATCTTATTAACATTAATTTCATAAAATCCTTCTAAAAATGGAATTGAATCAAACTGATAATTTTTAAATCCTGCATTCATTAATACCCTTATTTTCATTTCTTTTTCGTTATTTCTTTTATTAATGATTATTAAAAATTCATTTCCACTAACAGTAATTATTGAACTAAAAATACATTTAATCGAATCATAAATAATACTGTTTTCTAATTTATTTTGTTTAAGAGTTCGAAATTCAACAGTATCAATAGATAAAGGAATAAAATCTATTTTAAATAAGTTATCTTGCGCTGTAATTATTTTTCCATTATCTGAAAACGCTCTAAAAAAGCACTTGGATTCAACCTGACAAAAACTGGTATTATTAAATATGAATAATAAAATAACAAACAATAAAGCATTTTTAATTATTTCTCTTACTTTCTTGCTAACGCTACCAACGTGTGCGATAGGAACTTCAGGAATATGTAAATGTCCGGTTGGCAAATTCTTATCTAATTTTTCTCTGAGTCTAGATACTCGATAAAATATTTCATTGGACAAATAACTGCCACCTGAACCAGATTTAGAAATTAGACCCGAAGTCAAGTTTAATGGTTGCTTATAATTATCTGGGTCATCATTTGCACTATTGACACTTGTCGTGTAAATAGAATTTAAATCATTAAAGTCTTGTCTTAAACCAACTGTAAATGGATTTCCTTTTTGGGTTTGATTATAAATAATTGGAACAAAAGGCAATTTGGTTTCGTAAAACTGATTACCATCAACATTTGATTTAATTTGAATAAAAGTATTTTTTGTTTCATTACTAACCCCTTCATTATCAATTGTTCCACCTCTGTTTCTGGCGGCAAATCGTTCAATATAGAACTCAGTACTTGTGTTGGGATCCAAACTGATAGTTAATATTATATTAGCTTTATTATTAATTAAATTGAAAAATTGTGAAAATGTATCCTCAATAATACCAAGATTAAAATCTCTATATCGAACTGGTAAAACAATGGATTGAATTATCCCAATAGGAAAATTAGAATTATCATAAACGATTACATTGTGTAGTGATAATGCAACAGCACCTGATGGATTGTTTTGGTTAAAATGCTGCCATTCAGGAAATTGTTTTTCATTTAAAAAAAATGGATCATAACCGCTAATTAAAACTTTCTTCAAGTTTGGATTTTGTTGATATGCAGTTATAAAAGCTGAGTTATTGGATGAAAAATCAACTCCTTTATAGTTTCTAGATTTTTCTTCAAAAATTTGAATAATTTTTTCTAAATCACTTCCTGAGTTTACTTCACTACCTTGTATGTCAGAACTATAAGTATGTTGTCCGATAAAATACAGGTGACTTTTAAGCGCTACCTGCATTTTTATTCTTGCCCAGTACAGTGGTCTATCATCAGGAGTGGTGTTTACGTTGACTTGAACATACCTTACTGCTTCATCCCAAATATCTTTTGCGCTGTCTTCCACTAATGTTCTTATGCTAGCAAAGGCGTTTGAATCATTGGGAATAGCTGCTAGTGTGTTTATAAAACCATCTACTTCTACTTTCATATTTGGATTTATATCACCAATGAAATAATCTTCATACGTTTTAGTTGTATTTGGATTGATATTCAAACCAATTTTTTCTTCGTAGTTTCTTTGGTACGTTACGGATTGTTGACTAATTTCCTGTTCAGCAAAATTTTTAGTAGTAAAAACAAGTCCGTTTTGTGTGTAAACATAAATTGGGGGTGCAGGTGCAACTATTAATCTGTTTCCTTCAGAATTCAATCCTTGAACTTTTAATTCAAATTTTCTAAATCTTTTCTCGTCTTTATCCTCAAATGGCGAACCTGTAATTTCTTGAATATAAATGTAACGATGGTGTTTATTTGTAAAACCAGTAAGGTTTTTTAAAGTGGTAAATTCAGCTTGTGTTATTCCCAAACAAAGTAAATCTTCATAAGTATTAGGGAAACCATTGTTTTTGATAATGTCTATTATGTTTATAGTTTGATAAACACCTGCTGAAACAACTTCTTGAATGGTGTTTTTGTTAATTTGAATATCATTTGATAAAAAAGACATTTTATTGAAATCTCCTTCAAGATTAAAACCAAGATTTGAATAAGAATTTGTTGTTGAATCGAAAAAACTACCAGTACTTTTCTTTTTAAAAGAGGCTTTATTGTAAAAAACTATACGATTAGCATCCCATTGAGCGCCATTTTCAGCAACATAACTAAAATCATTCGTCATATTGGGCAGAAATCCTTTTGTGAAGTTTAATTCAGAATTTATTGAATGTTGAAATAAATAGTCAGTTTCAGTAATATTTTGCAAATCAATTGGTGCAAAAGCATTATTGAAATAAAATTCATTTTTAATTACAGTATTTGGGGATGATTCATTATATTCTTGTCTGAAATAATTGATTTTTAAATAATAAGATACATTTTCTTTGACGTATTCTGAAACTATTGTAGGAAATTTTAAAGTTATTTCATTGCTCCAATCAGTTGAAGAACCATTAAGAAGTTTTTTATCGTCTAGAAATCTTGATGCATTATTTTCAATTAAAAGATCTGTATTTTCGATAAATAGAATTGGTTTTGTATTATCATCAATTCTAAGATTAAATGAAGTATAATTATATTCTTCATTAAGATTTTGGGCTTTGTCAAAATACTTAATTGGCCAGCCAAATGTTCCATACTCTTCGGTAACAAAAGACTCAGTTTCTGCTTTTATTTTTATGTTAAACATTAATGGTTGGTTCTTTATAGTTTTGGTAAAAATTATAGGAATAGCCTAATTCACTTCTAACATCAAGATACACTCGATTTTTAGTCGCAAATTTCGCAATCAATAGATCGAATAACTCTTTCTTCTTTTTAGTTACTGTTATTTTTTGAACACCTGAATTAGTAGAAATATTAACTCCATAGTTATAATGCAAACCAAAAAATGCAGCTGGGTCAATAAATGAAAGTATCTCTTCTTTTTTAGCCCGTAGTTCTAGTCCAACTAAATCAGTTGCATCTATTTGATGCTTTTCCTTTTTTAGATAAGCCAAATCAATGTTAATTCGATCACTTGAAGTTACTATTTCAAAACCTATTTTGTGAGTTGTTGCAAAATCACCAAACCATTCTCCTTGCTTCACAAACAAAGGACGTATTTCTTCCTGAGAATTATCGTAAATTTTTTCGATATTCAAATTATTAGGTAACGAATCCGTATACCCGAAAACTTTTGGTGATGGATCTGGAAGGTTTGGTAATTTAAAATCTATTTTAAATTGTTTGTGGTCCTTCCAAAGACGAACTATAAATTCATTATTAGCAGTATCATCTAAAGCGATTTTATCTTTATCAATAAGTAGTGTGTTTTTTTCTATACCACGAAATACATAATATTTAATATTATTAAAATTTACTTTTAAACTCTCAATAGGCTTAATAATAACATTTACCAAAGTATCATTTACTTCGGATGGCTGGACTATCATCATACCATCTTGACATGCAAATGCTTTTGCAACATCATCCAATTGAAACCTGGAGGTAATATTAAACTTGTTAGTTGGGTCGGAAGGTTCTACTCCAAAAGTATCGGAAGAGTTTTGGAAAGGTAGTTTGATAGGGTCTATGAAGGAGTGCATGGTTTTATTACAAATTTGTAGTTATGTGAAAAATCAATTTACGAAAAGTCCATAGAATAGGTCTCGTTCAACAGACCTTTCATCGCTTGTCTGGTAACTGAGCCGGACGAAGTACAGACACGACGAAAGGTTAGTTGTTATGCCTAGTGCTTTTTTGTCCACTGTCTAACTTTTATAAATCAGTCAATACTCCTTGTGATAGATTCTGGATCAAAACTTATTAGACTATAATTTATTAAAATGTCTGGAACAGCACCAGTCGTATGTGGCAACCGAACACATAAGATTTGTTTATGAAAACTATTAGCAAGTTCAACTTCTGATTCTATCCAATCATGATTATGGTTGTCTTGTCCAATAAGTACGATTATTAGAGAAGCACCTTGGATTTTTGATTTAATGTGCTGTTTGATAGCTTCCTTACCTAGAATTCTTTTGTCTTCTGTTTCATGAGTAATTACAACGTCACCAAGCCGTTTACCAGTAGCCCAACTTTTTATAGTTTCTATATGATGACTGTCTTCAAAAACGCAGGAAATAAAAATTGATTTACTCATGAGTTACTATTTTTAATTGCTTCTTCAACCCAACTTTCTATATTGTTTTTAATATCGTTATATGCGTCTGTTGATGAAGGTGTTTTGCATGGGATTGTCTTAATGTTGCCTCTGCTATCTTTAAAAGTAAATTGGTCAAATGGGTTTGTTCCTTTCGGACAAGTACCTGTTTTTGGGTCTTTCAAATTATTAATATGTATTCCCAAAAGGCCTTTTCCGTCTGCCCAAGCCTTTTTAATTTCATGGTTTACCCAAGGCCTTTTATATGTGTCAGTGCCGATTAATACAACAACACAACTCCTGTAGTTCATATTATCGTTAATCCACTTTTCAATTGCTTTGTCTCCACCTTTTTTAACCGTTTCCCAGTCATTGTAAGAAACTGGTTTATTGTCTTCCAATGCTCCCATGTTTCTAATTTGTTGAACACGAAAAACGTCATTGTCATAATGAAAACTGTAAAAAATTTGTCTTTTTGTCGCCATGTTATTTTGAATTTAGATTGTTTATAATGTTTAAAGTAGCTTCGATGATTTTAGAATTTTCAACTGTTTGGTCTCCTATGGTTTTAAAGTCTTCCAAGAGAAAACTGTGATTTGGATAGAATTGGTCGAAGGAACTAATTACTTTGTCCCACAAAGTTTTTGAAACAAAACCTGTTGCTCCTATTGGGATTACAAGTAAACCATTTTTTACTGCAATCTCAAACTCATCAATTACTCCAGTAGCTTCTTCAATTACACCAGTAGTTTTATTTTTCCTATTTCCGAATACGTAAATAGCAACTCCTGCTAACGGGATAAATCTATTTCTGTATTCGGTCCAAAGCTCTTTTAGATTTTTTCCTTTTGTTTCAAACTGAGGAAATGGACGCATAATTAGATAATTATCCATATTTTGATTTCTTTCAGTTTCCATATTTTCTAGAACTCCATTAATAACGGCACTGCCAACACCCCAGCCAAACCCAGTCAAAATTTTATACGAGTTTTTTGACAATGTCCTACTTAAATCATGCAAAAGTTCAGTTGCCCTTAATTCTTCGAAACTTCCATATTCTTCTGCACTTCCTGAAATTAAAATTGTCGTTCTTAATAACCTAGATTCTATTTCTTTTAAAATCAAAGTTATCTCTGAATAGTCGCTTATCCATAATGGATTCAGTCCGTACTTTTTCAAGGAATTTGCTCGTAATTCTTGTCTTCTTTGATTTCTTAAGATACTTTCCTTTTTAATGAAGTAATAATCAGGTTTAATATTTTGCCCAAGTGTTGTTCTAATTCTGCTAATCAGATAGTCGAGATTTGGGTCTGTAAAGCTAAAGCCTATAAAAAGAAAGGTTCTTGAGACATAATCACTTTTAAAAGCATTACTAAACAGCTCTCTTTTTTTGTTATAGTCTTCATATTCATGCTTAGTTAAAACTGTCTCGGAAACTGTTTCTATATCCCCGTGCATTTTATAAATTATTGCATCTCTCTTTGGAAGATTTACAGTTAAATCTGATTGTGCTTTTTTGATGTCTGGAGTTTTGCCTTCTTCTAAAAGTGCCTTTTCAATTAATCTGTCATAATTTGTTGTCCAGTAAATTTGAATCGGAAGTCTTGCCAAAATCCTGTGATTTTCGGAAGCTTCAAGATTTGATTTTCCATATTCCTCAACAAGAATTTGGTCTAGTTCACCTCTAACACCGCCATGGTCATCAACAAAGAATTGTGCTAAAGCTGTCAAGTCATGTTGTTCCTCTTCAATGTCTAATCCAAGTTTGTCTGCAATTGGTTTGAGAAGTTTCTTCCAGTCAAAAAAACCTTGTGAAACAGACATGCCAGCACCTGCAAATACAACTGCATTTTTTTCTTTTAGTGCTTTCACATAGTTTTTTATAAAAGCTTCAATGTCTCTGTCAAATGTCATAATTTATTTTTGTTTTGGTGTCGTTTTCTTAGCATGAGGCATAACGGGTTCGGGCTTGGCGAAGGTGGCGATTTTCACCACAAATGTTGATGCGCAGAACTAAACTTTGATTAACCACAAATGTGTCTGCGTGGCACTGAACCGCCAATTTTTTGTAGGTGCTGTTAGCACTCGTTATTTACCTCTTTTAATTTCGTTTTCCCATTCCATTTGCTCAATAATTCTTGATTCTACATAGTCCATATAATCGTCTATTTCTAGCTTCATACTTGATGTTAAGTTTAGCAAATTACCAAAATTACGTTCATATTTCATTCCGACAGATTCTAATAAAAGTTTTAAATCTTCGTGAATTAAATCCTTATCATTCCCTTTTACACCTTGTGAAAAGTCATCACTGTTGTAAGAAACAAATACTGAATCGGAAATATCAATTCTGTTATAATTTACGTTATTTATACCATTTTTTTTAATAAACTCAATTGATGAGAATAAAATTAAAGCATCAGCAACAGAGTTTTTATTTCTATGAAAAGGTGCTTGTTTTTTTAATGCCCAGTCTATAATTTCCAATTTATTTCCAATACTAATTGGAACATTTATCGACTGCTTTTTTATTAAATCGTCAACCAATTGAAAGCGTGAATCAATTGTCGCTTCAAATTCAGGGTTTGAATCTTTAATTTTGGAAATAAGCTCATTGAATTTAATCTCGTCCTCTGATTTCAAACAAGATTTTAATTCTTTTGCAAATTCCAGCTGTTTTTTTAGTTCCTTTTTAATTCTCTCCTTAGATAAACTATTATTTCTGTCCCATTCTTTTATTATTTCATCATTCACCAATAGTGAAATCTCATTGTCATTTACTTTTTTGATCAGACCTTCTAAAACAAAAGGGTGTTGCCCTTCAGCTAAATAAATCCATATGTTTGTATCAAGAATTAAGTGTACCATTTTTAGTAATAATTTTAAAGGAATGTAATGGTATCAAGAAGTTTGTAAATTTCATTGTGACGATTAAATTCACATTTTCCAGATAACGAAATATTTTTTATTAAATCAGAAGAGCTGTCAACGTAAATATTTACTGATTTACGAAAGCAGTTAAATTGTTTTCCTATTAAGTCTGTTACATCCATTTCAGAAAAATCTGGCGAAATAATAAAAATAGTTTTTTCATTTGGTCGTTTAACCAGTCTTTCTAAATTTTCTACGTCTATTGATGAAAATAGTAATTCATTATGAACAAGTGATTTAGGATAGATTCCCTTGACTGTGTTTAGTATTAAATTATCAATTTCATCATTTGGATAACTTTCTTGTTTGGGATATGAAACTAAATATGAAAATCTATTTTCATCAGTTTTTTTGCTGTCAAATTTATATGTTGGAGATAAATTTCTTTCATAAATTATAAAACCAATAATTATATCTTGATTGAATTTATTTTCTGTTACAAAATTTATGCGTTTAATTATTTTCATTTGTTCTATAGGAAGAACCGTAAATGTATTTTTCATATTATTAGCGATTAATTAATTTTCATTTCAGTATTAAGTCCTAATACAAAGTGATTTTTACCGCCATTTGCACTCCTATCATTCCCTTGTACATCAACACCTTCCGTCTCCCGAAAGCTTTCAAGACGTCTCTTCGTCACTCAGCTCACCCTGAACATATCAAAAGAATGTTCTCTCATTTCTAGGTTCAAATAGTTTACCTTTCACCCCACCCTTTCAGTCGCTCTCCTCTTAGTTTACCTTGAGCATAGTTAACCCTGAGCTTGTCGAAAGAATGCTCTCTCATTTCTAGGTTCCAATAGTTTAGCTTTCACCCCACCCTTCCGTCTCCCGAAAGCTTTCGGGACGTCTCTTCGTCACTTCGTCACTTCCGTCACTCTTAACTTCCGTCACTCAACTCACCCTGAGCTTGTCGAAAGAATGTTCTCTCATTTCAAGGATCCAATAGTTTAGCTTTCATCCCACCCTTCCGTCACTCTTAACTTTCGTCACTCGTCACTCCCCCAACCCCTTCAACCACTTCAACATCTCTACCAACTCCACTTGCGGGTGCATATCACTCTTATCAGCCCTATACGACACATGCGTAAACACTCCACTCTTCCCCGACAGCGCCTCCTCGTTCAAATCCCACATCGTTGGGTGGTATTCCTTTGAAATCTTATAAGTATCACATAAATAAACCAACAATTGTCGTAAGGATTCAATCTGAACAGCTGTATATTTATGAAAATAACGATATCCCCTCCACGTTTTTCCGTAATCGATGATTAAGTCTTTGCTTATTTCCTTATTATATGCTGTATAAAATTTACCGTCTTTTTCGGTGATACCACCCCAGTTACACACTTCGATACCTACAGATTGTTGATTTAATAGCGTATTGTTCGGTTTCTTTAAACCCAAATGATGTGCCCAGTGTTTACTACTAAATGCTTGGGCAATCGTTCCATCTCCCCCTATTACAAATGCGGTAGCAACACGTTCTGTATTGGTAATCCAGGCGTTTATAACATTTGTCGGATTAGAACCACTCACCGTATGGTGTATCACCACTTGATTTTTTGGGTGTTCTTCTTTGTAATATTGGGTCTCAGGAAATTTTACTTGAAGAATCTTACTAGTATCTAATTTAGCAGGCATAATCTTATGATTTGTTTTACCAAATTAGATAAATATTCACTAAAAATCACCTTAGCAATTGAAAATCAAGTGTAAACACGTATAATACACGTGTATTTACACGCTATGATAAAGCATAAATACACGCTAAAAACAAGTGTAAACACACGCTATATATACGTGTGATTACACGTTGTTCTTACACGTGTTCACACGCATTTTTTAAAGTATATACACCTGTTATAGAATTAATTACTAAATTGGTGTATATTGAATCTTACACTTAAAACGAATAAAAATGGCAAAAATTAATCACAACAACTTTTTAGATACCGTTGATCATATTTGGACAACTGCAAAAGAAAAAGGTATCATGCACTTAAACTCTCAAGAAACATTTTTTGATGGTACCTTTTTTGATATCAATGAAAAACGTTACGTGAACTTCGGAACGTGTGGATATTTAGGTTTAGAAAAACACCCAGCTTTAATCGAAGGCGCAACGGACTTACTCAAAAGGTTTGGTACGCAATTATCTATGTCGCGTGCGTATGTTCGACCTCCATACATTCAAGAATTGGAAGAATTGATTTCGCAAATATTTCAAGGAAATAAAGCAATTGTATATACCTCTACTTCTACTGCACATTTATCGGTAATTGGTACTTTAATCAAACCAGATGATTTAATTATTTTGGATCAACAAGTGCATTATAGTGTACAATATCCTTGCAAGTTTGCAAAACTACAAGGAACTGAAGTGAAGATGGTGCGACATTCCAACTATGACCTATTGGAAGATATGCTGAAGGAAGAAAGTAACAAGTTTACCCGAATTTGGTACATGGCGGATGGTGTTTATTCCATGCATGGAGATATCCCAAATACGGATAGATTAAAAGAATTGATGAATAAATACCCTAAACTTCACTTATATTTCGACGATGCTCATGGTATGGGTTGGGGAGGTACAAATGGTGCTGGTAATATTTTTGAAAAATTAGGGGTGAGCGATCGTATCATTCTAATTTCAACGTTAGCCAAAGGGTTTGGTTGTGTTGGTGGTACAGCGATTTTCGCAAATACGGAAACATATAGAAAAATTGACACTTATGGTGGAATCTTAACCTATACACATCCACTTACGCCAGCAAATGTTGGTTCTGCGATTGCATCTGCCAAATTACATCTTTCGCCTGAAATTTATGAATACCAAGCGGAATTACGTGGATTGATGGACTACATGAATCGCCTATTAGTGGAAAAAAACATTACAAATACTTCTTCGCCAGATGCACCTATTTACTTTATTGGAGCCGGAAGCAGTAAAGTAACGCACAACTTGGTAAACCGTATTTTAGGAGAAGGTATCTACGTAAATACTGCAACTTTTCCGGTGGTTCCGAACGATAAGTCAGGTTTGCGTTTTACTTTAACAAGACACAATACTATGAATGATGTACAACTTTTAGCAGATGCATTAGCTTACCACCTTCCATTAGCAATCGAAGAAGAAGGGGATGATAGACAACGCGTGTATGATGTATTTAATATTCCTTTGAATCTAAAAGAAACGAAAAAAATAATTAAAACTTCAGATATAAGTTTAAAAACGGAAGTTTACACAACGATTCAGGATATCGATGCACAACTTTGGGATAAAGTAATGGTAAATAAAGGTAATTTTAACCATTCTGGTATGCAATGTATGGAGGAAATATTTTCTGGAAATGAAAAACTAGAAGAAAATTGGAGTTTTCATTATTTGCTAGTAAAAGACGAACAAGATGAATTGATTTTAGCTACTTTCTTTACTGGTGCAATCTACAAAGATGATATGTTAGCATTGGAAAATAAATCGAAAAAAATTGAAGAAATTCGTAAAAATGACCCTTACTATTTGTGCTCTAAAACTTTAGCAATGGGTTCTTTATTTGCAGAAGGTGAATTTCTATATCTCAACAAAGGGCATAAACAATGGAAAGAAGCGTTGAATAACATGTTTGTTGAAGTAGACAATATCAAACAATCCATAGATGCAAAGGTCATAGTAATCCGAGACTTTGAAGAAAAAGATCCAATCGCAGAGGTATTGGAAAATGAGGGTTATACAAAACTAGAAATGCCAAATACAAACATTATTGAAAACCCTAAATGGGAAACATACGATGAATTATTGAACTTAATTGACAGTAAAAAACGTAAAGATCACATCAAAAACTCTGCTATAAAAAAAGAAAAATACTTTGAAATCAATTATTTAGACGAAATTACACCTGAAAAAGCTGCTTTATATTACGCGCTTTTTAAAAATGTAAAAAACAAGAATTTCGCATTTAATTTCTTTACCTATCCAGAAAAAACTCCTGCTATACTAAGTAAATATAAAGATTGGGAATTTATTGAAATTTGCTTTAAAGAAACCAAAGAAATTGTTGGTTGTGGATGGTCATTTAAAGGTGAGAATTCATATTCACCGCTAATTGCAGGTTTAAATTATAAATTCCAAGATAAATATCAAATATACAAACAAATCATTTTTCAGACCGTAAAAAGAGCAAATATGCTTAATAAATCTAAGGTATTTTGTGGTCTTTCTGCGGATTATGAAAAACAAAAATATGGTGCAAATACGATAAAAAAGAATGCTTTTCTTAAATTTGATGACACATATAATCTCGAATTAATCGAAAACATTTTTAATAATTAATTATTTATGACAGAGACAGATAATAAAATCTTTAAATTTTGGATGGAAGAAGGAATACTATATAGCCAATTTTTAGAGCCTATTCATCTGGACACTACATTAGGTCAAAAATTAATAGACCAAAGACATATTGCTTCTGATTTTAAAAAACAATATTGGTGTTATGATTTTACGAATGTATTATCTATGTCTAAAGAATGTAGAGAACATGCAGCAAAAGAAGGACAGGATTATCTGTTCGCTTCTGCTGCTATTGTCAAATCTCGAATACAGTCTTTTATAATAAATATTTTTATTAGTTTAAAAAACCCAAAGATTCCTTTTAAATTATTCATAGAAAAAGAAGATGCTGTTGAATGGTTGAATAGAATCAAACAAAAAAACGAGTTAAATGAAGGTAGAATTGGATAAAATTGATTTAATTTTTGAGAGTTTAAAGCGAATTCGAATACTTCAATCTGACTCTATTACTCAACTATCAAATAATGGATTAGATACTGTATTAGAGGAAGTTTTAAGAATAGAAACAAAATTACAAGAAACGAATGATGATTTAGATTTGTTTACAGAACACCTTCACCATTGCATTCAAAATGATTTTTTCTCAAAGTTCCCAGTTAAATACCATAAGGAAGAATTTGCAATCATTAGTTATGGATTTAACACCTACATTGAAGAATTAGAATATAATGTGGTCACAAGAGATAATTTTGAATTAATATTTAATACTATTGCCCATCATATCATCGTTTTTGATCACAAGGATGAAATTCGTTATATAAACCATCCGGCAAATGAATTTTATAAACAAGGAAATTCAGAAAATCTAAATTCCATTCTTGAAATCTTACCAATTGATTTTATTAATCAAATCACCCTTTTTAAATCTGGAACACTTAATAAGTATGAGTTTAATTATAGCTGGAACTTAAATGATGAGAAACTTACCTACCTCCACTATAAACTTTTTAAAATTAGTTTTGAGGGAAAAAAACAAATATTGATTATTGGAAAAGACATTACGAGTCAAAAAGAAGAAGAAGTGCGAATATTAAGCGCTACGTACAATGGTCAAGAAATGGAACGAAAACGCTTAGCGTTGGAAATTCATGATTCTATTGGGCAGGAATTGAGCTCACTCAAAATGAATATAAATTCTATTCAAAACACGAACCCTTCCTCTGAAAGATACCAAGAAGTAATGATTAATTTGGATGAGATTATACGAAATGCTGTACAAACGGTGAAAGATATATCGTTTAACTTAAAACCTACTTTATTAACTAAACTAAATCTTCGTGCAGCAATCGTTCGTTTAATTGAGGTGATGTCCAATTCTTCATTGAACATAGCTTTAAATTGTGTTGACAAAGAAATTAAATTGAAGAATAAGCAAGAGGAACTTTTTGTGTATCGCGTTATTCAAGAATTTTTAAATAATACCTTTAAACATGCTTCTGCATCATTAGTAACTATTGTTGTTCGGAAAAACAAAGCGAGGAAACAATTTAAAATAACCTTAGCCGATAATGGAATCGGATTCGATTTAAAAAACACAAGTACCTTAAACGGAAATGGATTAGCAAATATTTACCATCGATTAAAGATTTTAAACACTGATTATACCTATAATTCTGTTATAAACAAAGGAACGCACTTAGAATTTTATATCTCCTATTAGTATATTTTAACCTTATCCTAAATTTGAACACATGAAAAATGTAAAATTACTTGTAACTGATGACCATCCAATGATCCGTAATGGCGTACGGTTAATGCTTGAAAATCAATCGAGTTACAATTTTCAGATTACAGAGGCCTCCAATGGAGAAGAAGCGCTTTCAAAAATTAAAGAAAATAACTTCGATGTATTAATTTTAGACATATCTATGCGAAAAATGGGCGGTATCGATGTGTTAAAAAGTTTGAAACAGTCAAAAAACAAAACACCAATTATCATTCAATCCATGCATGACGAAGCGCAAATCATCAAACAAACCATGGATCTCGGTGCGAAAGGATATATTTTAAAAATTTCAGATCATGACGAATTATTGAATGCCATCGAACACGCTTTAGACGATAAACCCTATTTTTCAAGAGAAGTGAACGCAATTATGTTTTCAACCTATGCTTCTAAAAAATTTCACGAAAATAAAGATGGTTTAACAGAAAGAGAATTGGAAATAATTGATCTAATTGCAAAAGGACTAACGAATCAAAAAATCGCAGACGAATTATTTCTAAGTAAACGTACAGTCGAAGGGCATAAAAAGAGACTATATAAAAAAACAAATACACACTCAACACAAACCGTTATTTTGTATGCGCAAAAACATAAACTAATTGATTAAATGTTAAAGAAAGTTAGACTATTTTGAATTTTTAGCAATCAGTTCTTGCACGATGTGCTTTAAAGATTCAATTTCGCTTTGTTGCTTTTCAAGCATTTTATATACACCAGAAATTTCGGGAGATAAATATGGAAGCGCCTCATCATGTAACGCTTTTTTATCTTCGCCTTCCTTTAAAAGTTCAGAAACATCTATTTTAAGAATGTGAGAGATTTCAATTAATCGACTCACATTAATATCCGTGATACCACGTTCAATATTTGAATAGGAAGCAACGGATAATTCTAAATCATCTGCCATATTTTGTTGACTCAGACCTCTTATTGTTCTCGCCTTACGAATGCGTTCTCCCAACTTAACTTTCATAAAACAAAAATAAAGTCATTCGAGTTTTTCCATGTTTAGTTTAACTTGTTCAAATTTTACTTTTACTTTATTAAATTTTACTTAAATTTGAATTTATTTAGTTTTACATTATTTTAATTCAGTTATACTACTAAATGCAACCAAAACTTTCAGATAACGTTTTTCTTCAATCCCTCTCCACAAGACAACGAACTGTTTTACTCAAACATCATATTTATTCAAAAGAAGATTTAATAAATTTCGCAATAAAACAGGATTTAAAAAAGCTGCGATCCAATTGCCCTAACCAGCTTAGCGAAAACTCATTAAAACAATTAGAAGAATTTCTCCCCAAAAACATCCCTACCGTACATACTTTTTACGCTCAATTTCCTACACGCATCCAAAATTATCTAAAGAAAAACAACATTCAATCAAATAATGAATTAAAATTATTTATTGAAAGTCAATACACTCAAGATTCTTCATCAAAAATTGGTAATTCCACTTTACATTACTTAAGTGAGTATCTAACTAAAAAAAACAGCTAAAACGATATTTTTGCACGCATACAAAATGCGTATTCACACGTGTAAAACACGTGCAACTACACGCAAATCAAACACGTATTTACACGCATCTGACTGCGTATCTATACGCATTTAGTACTCACTAACAACCACTTAACATTTTAATTTGTAGTTTTCCAGTTGGAAATAATAGACTCCTTTTTAATTGAAATAAATACGAAAAAAAATAATTGTTCGTTTTTGATTTGGTGGGGAGTTTTGAATCAAACTAAAAGTACTATGGCGGATTTTTTCTTTTTTACGGATGTTGATTTGTTGAATTCACAAACTGCTGATCAAGCTTATGGACCAATTCAGGTCACAGATTTTCAATTTGAATCAGGTAAAGAAAAATATAGATTGACATCGCTTCATTCTGCAAGTTCTAATCCGTTGGCCTATGCTGTATGTAAAGGAATTATTCTTGTTCAACAGTCCATTGATGATCAAAATTTAGTGAATATTATTTTAAAGCCTGAGGATCAGTCTGAATTGAATAACCCTAGAATAAAATATTTCATCTACAAAGGGATATTAAAAAATAGTTTAACTGATGGAGTGAATGTTATAGACGGTAATAATACGTTGACAAAGCATATTTTAGCCAGTAATCCGACGACTTCTCAAAAAGTATTAGGAATTGATTTGATTGGCACAAACTTTACAGATAATGATTTTATAGATAATGCTTTTTACACTTCAAAAGATGGATACGATTTATGGAATGTTGGCGGAGGTTGGAGTTTAGGAACGTTTGATAAGGATAAAATAGGTATTGAAATAATATTTGATACTCTTGGATTTGAACCAACATTTGATACTGCACGTAAATTAGTTACAATTTTTAGTGTTGATATTCAGGACTCACCATCAGATGCTGACTTATTTGAATCAAGAATGTTAAAGGAAACAGTATTACACTTTATGGATCCTTGTGCTTTATATACGAACAGGTTTGAACAAAAAACAAAATATAGGAATTCAAATGATGAAACGGATGATAATAACATTCATTCATTCAGTAAAGTAAGCGGAGACGAGTTGTATTCGACACTAATAAATGGATCTGATAAACATATTTTTTATAATCGAAATAGAATTTATATTGATATCAGGAATGACTTGAATTATTCTTTTAATCTATTGGAGAATTTGGATAATAATTTAATGGCATTGGTTAGTAGTGATCGTATTGAGCCTACTGTAGAAATCAATTATTATAATTCCGGTTGGCCAATTTTAATATTTGAAAATCCTCAAGTATCAGAAAATGAATTATATGTAAATATTTCATTTCCAGTTAAAATTGACGTCAGTTACTTTATAGCTCTTTTGACAGGTAATCGTTTCATTTCATTAATTGAGAAAGTTAAAGGGGAAAAGAATAGTTTTTTAGAATTAACAAATGATATAGATTCGAGTTACAGTACAAATTACATTTCTGTAAAAATACCAGTAGTTGATCAATCGATTGCTGTAGGACAATTCATTAAAATGAAAATCTTTATACATACGTTGAACAATGAAGTCAATGATCTTGGTGTTTTAAATCCTAATCTGACAACATCATTAGATTATGTTTTTCAACCTACAAAACTAAGGATTCCCTTTGAAAATGATGATCCAATCAAGATCAAAATTTATCATGAATACCGTTATATAAACTTGTTAAATGACTTGAAAATTGATTATTTAAGTGATGTTGGGATTGCTAAAGATAATTTTAATACCGTTTTATTTTGGAATTTATCAAAAAGAAAGTCGAAGAAACGATTTAAAAAAGATTCTCCATTTCTGTCCATCACAAATAGTACAAATAAAGATTTTCAGTATTTCACAAAGTATATTGAAAGTATCAGTAATCCTGATCATCTTTTGCAAGATAAGATATTAGTTAGTAACGATGAGATTAAACTAGTAAAACAAAAAAGAAGGAAAGTAAATTTCACTCGAAATAAAATAAATTTAAATACTGATTTTTTTGCTGTCATATTATCGAATGCAGATTTTCAATCCATTATATCACTAGCAACTCAAAACTTCGATTCTAAATTTCCTCCGTATTTGACGGTAAGTCAAATCTCAAAAGAACTAGATAATCAAGAAAAAAAATACATTCGATATAGTTTAGCGCTTTCTGGGTTTGTTCGTAACCAAGTTGATGGTATTGAAATTCAGCAATTTGAAATTGGAATAGATATCTTTAATTATTACACTAACGATCTAAAATAAATGAATTATGGCCTTTTTTCAGAATAAAAACACAGTGTCTCCTCCAGATTTTGAAGGGAGTTCTCCAAACGGTGATGATTATACTGAGCTCAATACATGGTTTGATTTCCTTTCGAATCCAAAACATAGCAAAAGGAAAGAAGCTTTTCAGGAGTTTATTTTTTTAATGTATTTTGGAAATGATAGACAAATTAATGGTAGGGAGTTTCCTCATGATAATTTGTGCCATTTAGTGCTTAAATTTTTTGTTAATATGAATCCTGTAACAGGAATTCCAATGAATGATTCTGGAATAGAGATATTTACGAGGGTGGCTTTAGGGTCTGAATTAATTTATACACCTGATGCTACAGTCGGAAATAAATTACCCGGCTTGAGACCGGCAGGGGATGCGGAATTGATTAAAAGTGAAATCAAGGCTGCTATTGTTGCAGGTGAAACGTCCTTGGGTTCATTTCATGAAACGATGATTTTGTTTGCCTATTTTTACCTTATAAAAAGGATGGCTTTGTTGAATGATTACATCTGGGATTTTGATGCCAACCTTATCGGTGATAAATTTTCGTTTATTAAAGCTAAATATCCTATAAACTTTGTTACAAGAATGAACAATATGCTTGATCCGACAAATGTTAATTCATTCAATAAAAACCCTGACGATCTTCCCTATTTTTTTAATTCTTTGCTTTCAGCTCTTACAACCCAAAATTTTAATACCTCAGCTTTACCGTTACCTTCTGACACTTCTGATGTGACAAAAAATGCTCAGTTGAACATGACCTTTTTTACGATGTTGTTCGATCCGGTAAAGAATATGATTAATAGTACAGACGCGATCGCATATTCATCAGCTACTATAGCTATTTGTATGAAAAATAAAATAGATATTGATTTAGGTGCTCCAGTAGCATGGGATTTTAACGACAATTTTAACAGATTTATATTCGATCTTGCGAAAGTGATGAGAAACGGAGTCCAAAATCCATTGTATAAAACTATTGCAAGAAGTCCAGCAACAGCTCCAATAATTTCATCATTTCCAGTTCCATCACCTAAAGAATCACCTATACCTGTTGTTAAACAGTACAATAAACATCCTGGAACTGATTTAATCAAAGAAGCTCAATTAAAGGCTGATATTCATGAGGTGTATGATCAAATTCAAGCGGAAATTCAAGCTGCTATCGATTTTGAATCTGAATTGATGAAAGGAATTTTATTGTCTGATATTACTACTCCCTCCTCCAGTACTATTTTTGCAGCGGGTCAGGGAGCGAAGACATCTTCTTTATTTGGAGTGGAGTGTTTAGGGGTTCCGTTTTTTAAATATAATTTAAATTCAGATTGTCTTCCTTTAACAGAAAACCAAGTATCTGGATTTAGCGTCATCAACAATGTTAAAAAAAATATCGTCCATCTATTGGCAACAGGAATTGATGGAGAAATTCCAAGTAATATAGAGATTGAAAAAGACGGACTTACTTTTAAGTTTGACGTTTTTCCACATACCACAATGAGCGCATTAGTAAATAATTCGATTGAAGCCTCGCCCATACCATCGTCATCCGCCAACTTTTTTTTACTCAATGACAGCGTTTCGGAAAGTACAAGTTATTATAAAAAAATTATAATCGATGGGGTAGAGCAAAATGTGAAAGTTGCTGAATATTTTAAACAAAAAAGAGATCTTGTCTTTAGTCAGTTCACAGAAGAAGAAATTTCGAATTATTCTTTTCCTCCGTTAAGTACTTTGAATGCTAAAATTAAGTCAGGTGGAACCGATGAGAACATAGAAGAATTTCAAGTTTTACTTACCGTTTTTGAAGATGAATTTCCCCGTCCGAAATTATTCAATGCAGATGTAACATATGAAAACAATACTTTCCAACTTGGTGACAATACTACATTTGAATCTCCCAATGCTTCTTCAAGCAATGTTCCATCAATCAATAAAAATTCATACAAAAACTTATTTTCCAAAAGTTCAGATAAAAATACCATCCAATTTATTTTTGATCTCCTGAAACAGGATTTTATTAAATCTTCACCCACTACAACTCTTAAACCTCCTGTCTTAACAGGAGGTTTTGTAGGCAAGTTAATCAGCGGAATTTCTCCAAGGGTAGGTCCGGATACCAGCTATAAGCAAAAATATACCGGATCGGGAACGATTGATGAACCATCAAGTATACCGGCCGACAAGAAAAAAATGTATAAAATGTTGCGGTATAGTTATGCGATCATAAATATTGACACAACATTGACTTCAATCCCAGGAATTGTTTCTGATAGAGCATATTCAATTTCGTTGGAAATAAATTCATTTGTAAGTCCAGATAAATCAAATTTAGACACACATTATTCAGGGGATAAATTGACTTTTTTTAACTCAAAAAAGGGAAGTGGATCGAATAATCAAGTATTAGCGATGCTCCGAACATTTGGTCTCTTGGAAGGGATTGTTAGAAAGATGATTTTTTTACTTGAAAATGATTTTTCTACTCGGTATACTGCTGATGAAAAAACATACATAAAGCACCAATTAGATACCTGGTTCAATGTTAATGGTGTAGGAAGTGTAGGTGATCCTTCTACAATAGTTTGTAATGATTTTGTTGGTGAATTATCTCCAACAAATTTAGCGGTAGATATAAATAGAAATGAATACGAATATTTAAAAAGATGGTAACGAAACTTTTTTTCTTTTTACTATTTATTTGGGCCATGGATTTACATTCTCAAGTTCCTGATCTTGATTTTGATACAACGAAAACATTGGTCTTAGAATATAAAACATTACAGGATGATAAAGCATTTGGCTATTATGATGAATCAGACATAATTTCGAATGTGCATATCAGTTTTTTCGTCAACATGCATAATCACCATAAGAGTGTTTATTTTGATTCGCTGAAGAATGATTTTTATTTTTACAATACTCATCCTGAGTGTGATACATTGTATGATCATTCCGGGAGTGTGTTATACCCCCTCCCTTCAATTCACAGTATCCCCCGAGATCATAAATTTTACCTTAAAAATCAAAAAAATGTCATTTGGGAACTAACTGTTATCGATGATAAACAACGAAAAAGTAATTTAAGTAAGATGAAGATATTCAATCACTTAAGTACTAATAATTGTATCGGGATAAGATTAACACTTAAAAGAGTTGGTATAAATCCAACCTATTGTTCGAAAGTAGACATAAAAAAATGGCCCAATTATTCTCAATTGCTAAATAGTAAAATCTTAAAAGAGTTTAAAATAACAGGTTATTCAAGGGAATCATTGAAAAGAGGTAGAAAGTATATCGAATTGATCAATGCTTTCAAACAACTTGAAATAGTTGATTATGATCCTTTATTAGATATTAAGAACTTTGAAAATATAAAAGTACTTAAGGAATATAATTCTGATTTGTTTTCTCATTCCATTTTTGATCATCGGATAGTTTTACATAGAGAATTGAAAATTGAAAAATTTACGATGGAATGTTTACCTTATTTTCCAAATTATGCTGAAAATTATTTTCTTCTTAAAAATCTGTCTTTTACTCAAAATGAGCACCCTTATTATTTAATCGATAGTGTCATTCGTACTAAGAATCTAAATCATTTACCAGAAGATGTTGATTTCAAAATCACTTGGGGTGAAATAGACTCATTACTTATTATAAGTAAAGATTCAATTCCATTTGGAATCGGAAAAATCAGAAATAGGCAAATAGCTGGGCTTTGGGAAATTTGTTCGCTTGATTTTTCGAAGGATTTAAACAAGAAACTAATCATCAAATGTTACGAAATTAATTTTGATCATCCGGAGCAGATCATCTTTCCTCAAGATGGTTCTTGGGTATATTATTACGAGAATGGCCGTAAAGCAATAGAAGGGACATTTAAAAATGGAAAGAAAGAAGGCAATTGGTATTTTTATTATCCAGATGGAGAATTGGAAAAAAAAATATCCTTTCATAAGGATAAAGTAGGAGTAGTCATTTCTTATTTTAATGAAAGTGAAAAAAGAGTATACAATTCGAAAAAATATGGACTTGTTGTCGTTTTTATTGAAGATTCTAAGATTGTATATATGAGAGCCGAAAGAGGTTTCGATGTTAATAATGAATATCAGAAACTATGTTTTTATAGTATGGATCATGAACCAAAGAAGAATAAAAGTTATCCTCTCAATTCACCTAGAGCGAAGCGTTTTATTCGTCACCAGCTAAAAAAATTACAAATCGAAACTACTTTGAATAATTAAAATCTGTTTACCATGTCTAACATATTTTACCCTCCATTAAGTCGCATATTGTCTGTAGACAGTATCCCTTCAGAACTGTCGCAAATCTCAGATTTTATCAGTTCGATCGTAAATAAACTTCATTATAGTGATTTATTAATTGAAAAAAGTCCTTTAGGTGATAGCGCATTTTATAAGTTCAGTTTAATCTCTTATAAGACAATTAAGTATGAATTTCAGGGAACAAATGGACTATCACTTGTGCTAAACCCGAATTTGATAGAAAATGATATTAATACTTCTGTCATTCATCTTGAATTTCGGTATCAACTTGAAATTATTAAATACATTAAAGAATTAAATCCTGCAAATTTCAAAGGTGATCCACTTGCATATTTCAATTTGATTTTGGAAATCGTGGATTTATCAACGATCGATTTGTTTCTGGAATTTCTTGGGTTATTTATCAATGTAACAGAGGATGATCCAAATCCTCTTGAAAATTTTATTTCACTTTATAATGTAGGTAGAGGTCTCAATGATAATATTCAACTTAATAGTGGTCAGGTAAGCGAAGATGTTATTGA
Source organism: Flavobacteriia bacterium (assembly GCA_947446925.1). GTDB lineage: Bacteria > Bacteroidota > Bacteroidia > Flavobacteriales_D > Crocinitomicaceae > CANHVK01. The sequence goes on along the minus strand of CANFHU010000005.1, from coordinate 36,116 downwards.
TGTTATTCTGCAGATTAGTCAAAAAGGCTTTGAGCTACCAACGGTTATTTTTGAAGATTATCTTAATGTTGGATCGACGGATGAGTTTATATCAAATATTAAACTCCTTTTTCATAATTCTTTAGAGAATATTGACTTTGAACAAATTTTCAAGAATCTGTTTATTCCACAATTCAACCTTTCCATCAACGACATTAATCTCGCTATTGAGTTCCCACGTTCTGTATTTCAACCAATAGCCACCTCTACTGTAAATACTGTTCCTGCACAAACATTAGGTACTGCTTTACCGGAAGAATATAAAACGTTGTTGATTTTTCATGTTGGATCCCTTCAATTCGATTCTGAAAATGGGTTTACATTTGTAGGCGAAAATTCATTCGATTTTCAAAAGTCATTTATTGCAAATACACAATTTTCGCTTGAAATCCACGATATGAAGCTCGACTTAAGTCGCACTTCAAACATTCCTGAAGCAGATGCGGATGGTCGACCTGTTGACTTTGTCGGTGTGTATGTGAAAGATGGGAGCATTGGTTTTCCAGCTGATTGGGGGCACAACGAAGCTGGTTCAACAGCTGAATTGTATGTGAATAATTTACTTGTAGGTACAGGAGGAATATCAGGTACTATCGGGATGCGTGCTAAAAATGGAGTAAATACTGCTCCGGTGATTGCTTGTAAATTTGGTTCAGGGTTGGAAGTATCATTAACTGGTTTCTCCATTACTTTTCACCAAAATCATATAACAGCTTCTGAAATTTCGGGTAAACTACGAATTCCTGCTATCAAAGATGAACATGGCATTGTAGAAGAGATTGACGTAACTATTGACATCCAAGAAGATGGCGATTTTAGTATTAGCGCTGCTGTAAAACAAGGTCATCTTTTCAAATTCGGTAAAAACTTTCACTTTAAATGTTTCGACATCAACGTTGGACGTGACAATCATAAATATTTCTTAAGTACTAGTGGCGAATTAATTTTCCCTGAAGGTACTCCCGTCCATGATATATTAAGTATCGAGAAACCAATTAAACTTAATAAACTTACAATTTGGGAAGACGGTCACATCGAACTTGAAGGAGGAGCTATTCCCCTACCCAAATCACTTACGGTTAAAATGGGACCTACCACCATTAGTATTACGGGTATATACTTTGGTTCACACCAAGAAGGTGACCGAAAATACAATTTCTGGGGCTTTGATGGTGGCGTAAATGTCAACCCAGGTGGTGTAGATGTGAAAGGAAAAGGGATTAAATACCACTACACCATCGATGATGGACCAGGGAAAGCCCATGACTCCTACATCAGCATGGAAAGCATGGCCATCGATTTGATTATCCCTGGAAAATCCAAACCCAAGGATGCAACAGCACTCATCAAAGGTTGGCTATCGGTACAAAAACAGGAATATGCTGGAGGGGTAGATTTAACTCTTCCACAAGTAGGTATTTCTGGGGCTGTTGACATGAAGCTAGATACCAAGTTTCCAGCATGGATGGTGGATGCACAGTTTGACTTCCCAATTTCTATTCCTTTGGCAGCAACAGGTCTTGGTATCTATGGATTCAGAGGTCTTGTTGGTCAACGCTATGTAGCGAGTAAAACTGCCATCCCAGGATTTACAGAAAACAATTCTTGGTTTGATTACTATAAGTACAAAAACGCAACTCCTCCTGTTTCTGAAGGAGTAAACATTAATAAATTCAGAAAACCGCTTCAAACAGATAAATCACAAAATCCTTTCTCGGTCGGTGCAGGTATTACCCTAGCTACCACCATGAAGGATGGAGAACCTTTCTCCATGAAGTTGTTTTTGTTGTTGTCTCTCCCTAGTTTAGTATATCTAGAAGGGAAAGCAAACATCCTTGGACCTCGTCTTGGATTAGATAATGGGGATGCTCCATACTTTGCTTATGTTGCCTTCGAGCCACATAAATCCCTAGAAACAGGATTTGGAGCAAACTTCCAACTCGGTGTGAAAGGTTTACTTATAGACATCCAAGCAGAAATGCAAGCAGGGTACTTCTTTGATAACCCAAGTGCGTGGTATTTGAATTTTGGTACAAAAGATAAACCCATCACTGCAGGTGTTCTGAGTTTGTTTACCGCTAAAACCTACCTGATGATTAACCGTGCAGGGATAGACACCATGGCACGCATCGATTGGGGATTTGATAAAGAATACCTCAAAGGTAAACTCAAAACAAAAACCCATGTGTATATTGAAGTAGGTGGACACATTAGTTTCCTACATGCACAGATTGGTGCGTATGCAAAAGTAGGTGGTAGTTGTGCAATAAGCATCTGGGGATGTGGATTCCACCTATCCTTAGACACTACCCTAGCTGTTGAGGCTCCAAAACCATTCTACATTGCAGGTAGCGCAGAACTGTGTGTTGGGGTGAAAATCCTTTGGAAACACTTTGATGCATGCTTTACTGTTGAATTTAAATGGGAGAAAGCAGCGCGACCAGTTGCTGACCCCATCTACCCATTACCAGTGGATAAAGGTGCAGAAACGTTGCGAGCTCTTGGCGAAGTTGCCAAAGCGGTGAACATTCAATCCAATGAAATCTTCCCATTGGTTGTTTTATTAAGAGAACCTACTCTTGAAGACAACCTAGACGAGGCCATCATACCACTAGACAGTTTCATCGATGTGCAGTTCCAAAAAGGAATGTTGCCTTCTGCTGATTTTGATGCCGTGATTGGTCGTCTAAAAGAAGCACAAACGGCGGATTACACAGAAACCCTACCTCCAAAACCAGTAAACTTTGAAGAAAAACACCAATACGGTGTAGAATCTATTCAAGTTAAAATCCTAAATAAATTGGGAGGTTGGGATGTATACGATCCTTACAAAGCCATGGCTACACCTGAGGCATTAGCGATATATACTCCACAAAAAACAAATTACAAACTCGGATATTGGCAGCTAAAAGGAAGTGCTTTAGACAACTTTAGGGTACTTTCTCAAACGCCTTTCTCCTTTACCGATAAAGGATTACCAGGTAGCTTTGTTCCAGAGAAATTTGGACTTACTCCAGGAAATTTATTCTGTCAAACTAGAACAATCTCCAAGCATTGTTTGGGATGGGAAAATGTAGCGACAGATACAACCTACCAACATTATGTAGAAAAAGATGGGGTGGTGTTTTATAGTCAAAACGAAGCGAAAGTAATTGCGTTTTCGAATGTATTTAACCTTTCTAAATCGCTTACCTTCAAAGAAGGTGTCTTTGAAATCCAATTCAAAGCACCTGTAAGTTATGCTGAACTGCGTTTGTTTACCTATGCTTCAGGAATAGAAGTTAGCTTCTATAACGTAGATGAACTTGTCGAACACAGACACATCGAGCGTATGAAGTTGATTAATACCATCTATTACAACCCAACAACAAACCAAGAAATCACACGCATACACATTGAACGTACTCAGGCCAATCAAGTACTTGTTACTACCTTACAGAATCAAGTGGAGACGTTGCGTAGAGAAATCAATGAAGGTGATTTTACAACACTACAAAAAGAGGAAAAACGTGCCTTGATTGCAACCAAGCTTGAACAAATCAATGCCGAGTTACAAGTATCCTGTATCGATGCTCCAAGTGATTTATTGACAGGACAAGCAATCGATGCGGTGATTACAAACAAGGTTACCGAGACTAACGTATTGATAGCGGAGGCTACCAGTGCAATCGCTGCTCTGAACACCGAATACACCAACTGTAAAACCACACACAAAGCCTTAGAAGATAAGTTTAATACCTGCTTTAAGGAACTCTGTGACTACAAGCTCCCTCCTACTGCTCTGTCGTGTTTACGGGAGATGAGTTTACTTCCTCCACCAAACGGTGCGAGTGATGCTGCATACGATACCTTTATGGCCGATGTAAAGAAATTTATAGATGACATTCATTTAGCAAGCATCCAGTATTACATCGACCTTAAAAAGGTATGTCGTGATTTAAAACACTACATCCAGGAAGCTAAAAAAGAATGTGAAACCATCCGTGTAAGCATTTTAGGAAAAGAAGCGGAGCTGGCGAAATACCAAAAAACACTGTCAGAACTGAACGAATACATTGCTGCGCATACAGGCATCGGATACATTCGTCCAGATGGATATGGGCATTGTGGTACGTATGTACACCAAGTATGTTGGTTAACCAAGCAAGAGCATGCCTTCAACCAAACCATCACGCCACAAGAAGCCATTCAAGAGCAGTATGAAGCAATGGTCAAAGGCTTAGAGCATACCTTAAGCCCGATTTGGAGACCAGACTCTAAATACTACATGGAACTTACCATCAGTGATACGGTAAATAACCAAAAAAGTGAAGTAAAGGTATACTATGCCTTCCAAACAGCTGGTCCATTAGGTTACTGGCATAAAAATGAGTTGGTGGAAACAAGGTACATACAACCTACTGCTAACGAACTAAAAGACAAGGATGAAAATGGAAATGAAATTACCTTACAAAAAGGAACCTTCAAATACCGTCAACGCTTAAACTTACTCGCTGAACGCAAGCAATTAACTTCCTTGAAAACCTACATTGATTACGGAAAATCCTACCCGAATGCGGATGGAAACATTGTCAATGCTAAACCGTTGTTCTACAAAGAACCTACACTGTATCTGTATTATAACGCGCGTTATGTATATCACTTCTTTAATGACTGGCCAGCCTTTGCGGGATATCCTGCTCAAAAAGGAAGTTTACAAGTACTGGTGAAAGATCCGGTAGAAGATGTAGCTTTCATTAACCCTCCAACACCAGAAATCATCCAAACAACGGACCCTGCAGTCATGCTTCCGTATGTGGATGGTGTACAATGGGAAAAAGATGGTACTAAATACATCTACAACTCGGTGGATACTGTAAATAACTTAGCAAATCCGATATTCCAGGATCCTGCATTCACGGGAACAACCTGTATACAAACAGGTGGTGTACCGATACAACCTGCGCGTTTAAAAACAACGATTATCCCTCGTTACTTAAAACCACTCAAAATGTATACAGCCATGTTTAACAACGTATACAAAGACCAAGTGGAAGAAGTACATCGTTATGGTTTTCAGACTTCTCGTTACGGTACCTTCGAGGAACAAATCAACAGTTACCTACTCGAGGACAAGGACCTAAATCAAAAAGAAGCCATCTTCCAATTAGACTTACCACAAAGTGCAGACAGTGCACGCGTAGCGTTAGCACACAAAATCAGTGCACGTCAAAGTGCAACTGGAGATGCTACTTACCAAGCAATAACAGAAAAGTATGCAGATGCTTTTGAGCAGTTAGTATATGGAGCGCTTGGTTTTGCACCACTAGAGACTGCAATCAGTACCGAGTTTAACATTGTCAGAGATGCGCAGAAAAACATCCTCGGAATATGGATCAGAAATCCAGAGCCCTTTAACGATCCGAAACTACCAAGAGGTAGCGAAGCAGGGACCATCGACCAAATACAAGATACCTTGAAAATCGTGGGACAGACGGACTTCAACTTCCTTTGGTCGAAGGATCTATCCCAAGTATTTGTGATGCGAAAAACAGGAATGATACTGGATGCAAAAGTCTACTACACCCACCCAAACCCACCGTTTGAGATGCGTTTTACGTTTACGTACAAGGTGTGGAATGGTGAAGGATATACCAGAAAGGAAGTTACTACAAAGAATATAAGGTTGGCAGCTAATGCGTTCAAAACATTTAAGGAGAACAATCTTCCATTTGGTAGTACAACCCCTTTTAAACCAGAATTAAATTAATAGAAAAGTGTATGGCTAATGTTAAATTAGCCATACACGTATTAATCACACGCATATATAACGTGTATTTACACGTACTAATAACGTGTATATACACGTGTAACAATACGTGTGTACACGTATTTTATTGCGTATTCACACGTGTTTTAACATAGTGAGTATAAATTCCTACAAACAAATACATAGATTTATAAAGTTCACTTTTTAAAGAATTTTAAAATGATAGATAATATAGCATTAGATGTTGTTATTGGACTCGTATTTATTTTTTTAATCTACAGTCTTTTAGCAACTACAATTAACGAAGGTATCGCCGCTAATCTAAATTTACGAGGCAAAAAATTGGAGCACGCTATCAAACGAATGTTGGATGATGGAATTCATACAGAACATACCTTTTGGACAGTATTATTTGACTTACTAAAATCCATTGTTTTTGGAATTAGGAATGTAATTCGCTATTTCAGATTTACACGTCCAAAAACAAAAGAAATAAAAGATATGAATTTTGTCGAATTATTTTATAACGAACCACTTATAAAATATTTAGGGGAACATAAACTAACTAAGCGTCCTTCTTACATAAGTTCTGATTTTTTTGCAAAAGCGGTATTAAAAATTTTATTTGAAAAAGGTAAAAGTCCTGAGGAAAAGACATGTATTGAAGGATTAAATGAAGCACAAAAAATTCAATACATTAAACGAGGGATAGAAAATCTTGAACAAATTAATGAAACACGGACTTTATTTCTAACCATGATTGATAATTCAAATTACGAATTAGAAAAATTTCACAAAAAGTTAGAAGGTTGGTTTGAAGAAACCATGAATCGTGCTTCAGGTTGGTACAAAAAACAAAGTCAAATTATTACGTTGTTGATTGGATTTACGATAGCTGTCGTTTTTAATGTAGATACGATTAAAATTGTCAAACAGCTTTCAAAAGACAAAGATGCCGCGAAAAAAATGACAGAATTAAGTGTTCAATATGTAAATACACATAAAGATTCATTAGGACATTTATCGGAAGAACATGATTCCATTGCGCAAACATTTTTTTTGAGAGCAGATTCTTTGGTGAAAACCGATGTTAGTACCGCAAATCAGATAATTGGTTTAGGCTGGCACTACCCTGATACTGTAGATATTTTATGTAATAAAACGATCAAAAATCATGAAAAATGTGAGGTACCACGTGTTTTAAGGAAAGAGCCAATACAAACCAATTGGGATAAAATAAAATATGTGAGTTCAAAATTCAACTTTAGAACAATATTAGGTTTCCTACTCACCGCATTGGCTATTTCGTTCGGAGCACCATTTTGGTTCGATTTACTTAATAAAATAGTATCCATAAGAGGTTCGGGAACAAAGCCTGGTACTGTCGCTGTAGCGAAAGGAAAAAAATGATTTCATAAAAAGTTATCAATTATTGGCGAAAAGAAATAAAATAACAACTAATAGTTTTAAATGCTAGATAGCAATTTTCAAATTTGAAGATATTTTAAGTTTCACTCGATGTTTAGACTGAGCATGTCGAAGTGAGGATATATTATAGTTTAAAAAACTATTTAGATAAAGTAAAGGAAATTAATAACTAAAATATGAGTAGAAAACCAAATACAACAAAAATTGGTGGAAGTTGGAGTCAGTTAACTATTATTCTTGTTTGGAGTAAAGCACAAACAATTATTGGACAAGAACCAAGTAAATATAGAATGGATAAATGCGGATATACAATTGAATTCTCCAAACATGGCGATAGAAATTCTGATTTTGGATGGGAAATAGATCATATAAATCCTATCTCTAATGATGGTGGAGATGAGTTAGACAATCTTCAACCTATAAATTGGAAGAATAATCTAGCAAAAAGTGATTTATTGAATTGGAAATGTGGTGAATAGATTATGGAATTAAATAATTATGAAATTTCTAGGCTTAATAAGGCGATTTATAAAGTTTTAGAAGATAAAGAAAATGTTTTAGTTTCAGATGTATTTGAAAAACTAATTATTCAATTGGGAGAAGATTATTTATTTAAGACTAAAAAATCATTAATTGCTTATTTAAAAACATTAGAGTCAAAAAATGAGCTCTATAAGATTCCATATTTATATAGAGAAAATCAAAATCATAGATGGAGGTTTTATAATATAAAATTCAAACCAATAATTAATCAAGAAGCAATTTCAAAAAATTTCATCAAATTTATTGATAATCAAATAATAGTAAATGGATATTATTATTTTGATAAAATCAATACGGATAATATATTTCGTCACTATAATATTATAAATAATTCAGATTCGGAAACCTATGAAAACCATATAATTAATTATTATATACATCGAGGATTTAAAAATAATAGAAATTTTTCCGAAAGAAAAAATATAAATGAATCAAAAAACATTTCAATCAACATTGAAGATTTTTTTATTAAAAATATAGGAAATGATTATGAAAATAATTTTGAGAATAGGATTAAATTAATAAGTAGATTAATAATTAATAGACTTAATAAAAATTATGTATATGGTGAGAATTTTATTTACGATAAAAATTGCGTAGAAATTGTAAGTAATTTATCTAATTATTTGTATTCTATAAAAAAACTTTGTGTGAAAAATGAAGAAAATGTATACTTTTTTAGAGGACATAGTAATTACAAAAGGATAGATATACCTAGCATTTATAGGTACTCTAAAGGACCATCAAACGAACACTTGATTTTCAAAGAAATTATATTAAAAAACCCAACAGAATTCATTGGACGCAAATCAACTTTTGAAAAATTAACAAAAATGCAGCACTATGGTTTACCAACTAGACTACTTGACATAACATCTAACCCGCTAATTGCATTATATTTTGCATGTGAAAATGAAAAACATGATAATATTCCTAGTGAAGTACTAATTTATTCAGTAAAAAAAGAAGAAATTAAATATTATGACAGCGATTATGTATCTGTATTATCAAATCTAGCTCAAAGAGAAAAAATATTTCCACAATTAAAACAGTTTGTTGATCTATATAATAATGAGATTCATGAATCAAATCAAAAAAATATTATTAATGATTTCAATAAAAGTGAAGGTATATCATATTTAATTCACAATATAAAAAATGAGAAGCCATACTTCCAAAATTGTATAAAACCAACTGATATGATTTCTAGTGGTGTAGTTAAACCAAAACTTGATAATGAGCGCATAAAAAAACAAGATGGTGCATTTATTATAGTTGGTTTAAATGAGAATGACCCTAGTAAACCTGCTGAAATTAAATTTCATTTAAAAGATGAAAACAACAATCGAAAACGATTAATTATATCAAATAAAAATACTTTAAAGGGGAATAATTCATTCAAAGAGATTCGAGATGAACTAGATGTTTTAAGCATAAATAAAGGAACATTATTTCCTGAAATAATGAATTCTTCAGAATACATAAAAAATAAAATATTAAAGGATTAATTTTTTAAACAAAAATGCAAAAAACAATAAGTCATAACTTCACCCTCACCCCTTCCCCTCGCAAAATAATCATCCTTCTAGACGGAACTTGGAATGATGAAAATGGATTAAACAACGACGGTTTGGTAACAAACATCGTTCATTTGTCTCGAATTTTGATAAATGACCAAGAAAAACAAGTAGTTCAGTATCATCGAGGTGTTGGAAATGACGATGATAACAACTGGTTCGAAAAAGTCTGGGGAGGTACATCTGGAGATGGCGTCAAACAAATAATTGATAATGCTTATATTCAATTGGTTGATACATGGAAACCTGGAGATATCATCAAAATATTTGGTTTTAGTAGAGGATCTGCTGGAGCGCGTATGTTAGCTAGTAAAATTTACCGTGAGGGTATTCCAGAAAAAATAACTGTGGAATATGACAACAAAAATAATGTTTCAAAATATACACCGATTGGTAAAATCAAGCATATTGACATTTCTTTTTTAGGTGTTTGGGATACTGTAAGTGCATTCGGTGTAGTAAATAATCTTGGACGTTTATTGTTTGAAAAAACAGGTGATTTATTCACAAACAACCATATATCACCAAATATTCAACGTGCTGTTCATCTACTTGCTATTGACGAGTCACGCAAAATATTTACACCTTCCCTAATGAATCACAAAGAAGGAGTAACACATGAAGTATGGTTCCCTGGTGTTCATTCAGACATAGGAGGAAGTTACCAAGAAGACCAGTTAGCTCGCGCATCTCTTCATTATATGCTTAAAAAATGGAATGAATGGTTGAATGAACAAAACCAAGAACCCTTATTAATAAATAATGAATTGTTAAAAAAATACACCGTGGAATCTCCACAAGAAGTATGTTTTCATTTCTTCCCCGACAATTTCTCGACAGATGAACGAGAAATTTATGTTCAACTTGACGGAGAAAAAACGACCGAGATAAAACCTGCTATTCATTCGTTGACGTTTAAGTTAAGCAAAGAAATTAAAGCGGAAAAAATCATCAAACAAAAAGATAAAACTAAAATAATTAGTGTTGATTATAATCCTTTGAATATAATGAATTTAAAAGGTAATTACCTCCTAATTGATTAACAATAATATATGAAAAAACAGTTTATAAATTTATTGATGGTCGAGGACCATCCATTGATTCGACAAGGGGTGAAATTAATGCTTGAAACCGAAGAGGAATTTGAATTTAATTTTACGGAAGTAATATCAGGAGAAGAAGCAATTGAACTACTAAAAATAGAAAAATTCGATATTATACTTTTAGATATTTCATTACCTAAAATGTCAGGGATAGATGTTCTTCGCCATCTAAATAGACTTAAAAATTTCTCTATACCTATAATCATTCAAACAATGCACTTTGATCGTTTCATAGTAAAAGAAGTAATTGATTTAAATGCGAGAGGATATGTGCTAAAAATTGAAGATCCACATGTTCTCATGAGAGCAATAGCATCCGTACTCGATGGAGGAACCTTTTTTTCAAATTCGGTTTCCGAATTAATTAAAAACTCGCTATCAGATCAAAAAAAAGTGAATCAACTTAATAAACTAAGTTCGCGTGAAGAAGAAATACTAATTCTTAGTGCTAGAGGTTTTTCTTGTAAAGAGATAGGCGAACAAAAAAATATTAGCAATCGAACTGTTGAAGGTCATCGACAAAGAATATTCAATAAACTAGATATCGATTCCGTTGCTAAACTAATCATCTACGCAACCAAAAACGGGTATGTTTAATAGCGTTTTAAACCCGGTAAATTTCTGAAACAATTTCTAATTTAAAGTACTAAAAATAATCCTTTTAACTACGTTTTTTTTTGGTAAACGCTAATTTCCGGCTTTTTAATAACGATAAAAATGGTATATCGCTATTTCAGGACTAGACAACAATTCAAAAAAAACAGGTTAACTCATTCGAATCAACCTGTTTTTTTTTTTAATCGAAGCTTTATATTATATCGATAACTTTCTTTTAGAAAATAAAGCAATTAAAATCAAATTAATAGTATACAAATAATAGCCTACTTTAATTTGATGAAATTCTCTTAAAACTCCTGATTTTTTAAATACATATATACTTAATATAACAAATAAAATATTTGTCAGACTAGAATAAAACACGATAAAATTTAATCTATTTAAAAATGAAAGTATACAAATAATTATAGAAATTAAAACACTAGATAACATAAAATAATCTGCTAAAATGGCATCGTCTAAATTTATTTTTTTTGGTTCATTTTTAAAAACAGAAAAAGCTATTTTATATCCGTTAAGGGTGCTTTCACTTTTTAATTTCTTACTCTTTGCCTTATTATAATTTAAAGGGATATGCTTCCCGTTTTTTTCGTAGCCTACATATTCAGGATTTTTCAAATCTTGATTTGTGCAGGTTTGAAGGAATGGAAGAAGTAATAAGACAAGACTTAAACTGGAAAGATATTTTGTAATATTTTTCATTGATTAATTAATATTGATTTTGGATATCCGAGTGCAAATAAAAATAAATAAAATGTAGCAACCAACCAAACCACTAAAAACACGTGTGAACACTTATACAAACACGTGCGCACACGCACAGACTATGTGTGTAAACACACTTATAACCCAGATTATTTCTCTGCGAGGCACTTTTTGGGGAATATTTTAAAAGGAGGAAATAAATCCGATAAAAAAAGTAAGTTTTACTGTTTTATAAGGGTTTGCGAAGGTTGACTAACAAATAAGGAACAAAAAGGGTGAAAATGGATGAAAAACATAGCGAAACATCTAATCTATTAAACCTAACTGTTTGGCAATATCCATTACAAATTTACTCATAGGTCTTTTATGAATGTCTTTTTCATTTGTATAATTTCCAACCAAAGTACGTTTGAATAATTCAGGGTTTATTGAAAGTTTATTAAAATTGGATTTTAAAATCTTCACATAGGAATTATTATACATCTGACTTTTAATAATCAACTCCTCGATTAAATCATCTTGGGTTTGATAAATTCCTTCAATATGAAAACTTTCATTAAAAGACTTTATTCCAATAGGATAAGTTGGTTCGTCAAAACTAAAATTGATTTCTGTTGAATCTTTTGTTGTTAAATACTTTGCTGTTGTATTCGAATCCAATTTAAAGGAATATTCAGATTTTTTTGTTTTAGACGTATCATTAGTATATAAACCAAATTCTATCTTATTTTTACTTTTAGCTCTGTTGCAAGAGGAGCATGCAGGGTATAAATTAAATAGACAAATACTTAAAAATGGATAATCATCTTTTGAATGATAATGATCAACATCAAATTTAGCTGAATAACCATTTTTAGGTTTTTTTGCAATAACCGTTAATTGAGAATTACAATAAACACAAGCTTTAATTCCTATTTCCTTAAAATATTTAGGATAAAAAGAACTTCTTAGATTTTTATAATTAAGTGCTTTTAAAATATCTTCTTTAATTACACTTTTAACCATTTTTGGTCCTTTCTTATAATTCTTTTGAATCAATGGAACAGTGGGTACTAAACTAATTTCTGTTACTAATCGTTCAGGTTCCCAAATTATTATATCAGTGTTATTTTTAAACAACGATATTATTTCATTTAAGTAAACTAAATCATTTCCATTTTTTGAAGGAATTAATCGTTCAAGAGCTGTAATTGCTTTAGATCTTTGATCTTTAATTTCAGTTGGAAATTTAGATATAACAGCTTTAACTTTGTCTTGATGGATAGCTATCATTTCTTTTTTAAATCAATTAATTTTTGAATTTGTTCATCAATAAAATCATTTTTTGAATCATTAAAAGTTTCCACATATATTTCCATTAAGCTCATATATAACATTGGTTCTCCTACAACTGAAATAATTTGTTTACACACCTTTTGAGATAATATGTCAAGTTTTTTTAAATGTTCAAAACCTTTAATAGTTCTAATATATTGCAATTTTTGCTCGTCTGTCAACAACTTTTGTTCCTTTTTCTCTTTTTCATCAAGAATTTTTTTTATCCTCATCGAATCAATGACATTATTAATCTTTTGTTTCGCAAATTCACCCATAAATCCTTTATCTAAAAAGAAATCATTTGCTAATAAATCATGAATATTCGCTCCAAAAGTTTGTTCTTCAATTTTTTCGGGATTCCCTTCTTTTAATCTAAGAATATTTGATGAAGAAATATCGGATAAAATAAATGGAGAATGGGTTAAGAGTATTATTTGAATACTCTCTATTTTTAGATTTAACTCATTAATTTGCTTTATCAATGTAGATAAAAATACTCTCTGATAGTCAGGATGATGATACAATTCTATCTCATCTAATAACAATACTATATTTTTATATTTATCATTTGAATTAATATTAATAATATGATAAAGAATTGTTTGTAGTGCATAAATAAATTGTGTTTCTCCTGAACTTAAATTACTTAAATCTTCATTTTTACTTTTTTCATGTGCACTCTCAACAATTAATTTTGTTTCAAATATTGGTGGTGGAATTCTCCATGACACATCATTAACAAGCGTAAAATGAGAGTTAATTTTATCAATATATGATTCTTTTATTAAAGATATATTGAAATTTTCAGTACTATATTTATACTTAATATCTTCATATTTCAAGTTTTCTAAAGTCCAAGCTACAATGTTTTGATCATTATATCTGTCATCAATCACGAAGTTTATAGAATCTTTTCCTCGAGAATAATTGATAAAATAATATACTCTTTTTAATTTAAAACATACGTGTGACTTATTTGTCAAAACTCCTAATAAAGCTTCTTTAAATTCCTCAACTTTATTATTTAATCCTGTTTTTTTGTCATTTATTAATGAACCAAATTCTTTCGGATAATGTATACCAATTCTATATAATTTACAAATAAAATAAGAAAAAAGATCAATGATTATGTCTTCACCTGTTTCTTTATTGTGATTTAAATTTAAGTTTTTAATAATTTCATAGAGTTCTGTTTGATTAGAAATATTAAAGAAATCCCTATGTATAATTTCAAAAGCTTCTTTTGAATTCTCTAATAAAATAGATGCTAACTTTTGAACCTCTAATTCATTATCTCCAAAAGGAGTGCTGATAATATTTGAAAATAATTTAGATTCAAATGACAATTCATCGTTTATAGCACTAGATTCAGTAGAATCAAAAAAATTGAATGGGTTGTAAATTGATTTGAAATTTATATTATTCTCAACAATCGGTTGACTTACTTTTTGAGTTAAATTCTGTTCAATAAATTTCATTAATACTTCTGGTACATGAGCTTTTTTTCTCTTTTTTTTATGATAAAAAACATTTAAATGGTTGAATTTATAATCTGGAGAGAGTGTTGTTTTACTTAAATCATTATTTCTTTTACTTAAATTGCTTATACTTCTTGCATTATTTTGAGTAACTTCTGTATTAACATCTATATTACCTTTTTCTCTATATGGGTTAATAACAATAGGAGTATCATACATGTCATTTTTATGAAAAATATGTTTAATCCAATCACCCATATTTAGTTCATTTAACCCATAAAGTGAATAATTTAGGGATATCATATAAAATAAATTCTTCAGATCAAAATCTTCTATGTTTGGTTGTAATAAATCAATTAAGTTAATATCACCCTCTTGGCAATAACTTTTAATAAATCTCACTTTTTTTGATTCTTTCTTCTGAGATGCTTCATAATCAAAAAAATCTAAAATTTCAAAGTCAATGCATATAATTTCTGTTCCAAGCTTTATTATTAAGTATGAATTCAAAAAACCTTTGAAAGCAGTAATTAAATTCTGTTTTTCATCTTTAATTATTTTTTTTTCTACAGCAAGATTATACAGCATTAAGTACAAAATTTCACTGATAGTTGATTTACCACTTCCATTTTTTCCAACAATTGCATTTACCTGAATTAATGGTTTACTGTCAGAGTATATATTAATAGATTTATTGATTTTTCGAACTGAAATTGACTGGTCTTTTTCGTATTTAATATCATAATTATTATTAATAGAAAAAACGGTGTTCATTTTTAGAACTTTTAGGAAATCAAAGTATTTTAATCTTTCATATCCTTTAGTTAGTAATTGAAACTTATCTTTTTTACCATCAATTTCAGGAAATTCTTTTGTAATAATTGCTATTATTTCAAATGAATCACTTAATTCGTTTTCAGTTATTTTTTTCGTCATATAATCTTGTTTGTAAAAAATGTCAATAATTTATCAAAAAAACAATAAAAATAAGTCAAGTTTAAATACCCTTTCATCTTTTGTTTTTCAGACACGACGAAAAGTTAGTTGTTATGCGTAGTTATTTTTTATACTGTTAATGTCGGCATTCTATTAAAACCAGCTTGTATAAATTTATTTCTAATTTCAATTAGCGTTTTTCTATTTATGGAGTCCATTAAAACTTTCTTTTTATATAAATTGCCATTAGACAAGTCAAGTTTAAGTCCAGTTTCGTAATTATGAGCGTGAGGGTCTGATGGAAATGGGTCATCATCATTTTTATGCAGTTCCCATTTTTGTCCTTTGACTTTAATTTGTTTCTCATATAAATTGGTAGGTATACCTTTTGGATAAATACATTCTTCACCAAAGAGTTCAATTTCACCTAATACATCACCAAAAGAAAAGTCTTTTAGTTCATCATATATTTTAAGTCCGTTATTAAGCACGTGCCAAAATACTTGAAGGTTTTGCGAATAGTTATTAATCTCCGCTAATGCTAATCCTACTTTTTCCGAATCAATAGAGATTTCTTTCTCTTCAGACAGTCTCTGAGCAACGACCTTCAATGTTAAATCATACCATTGTAATTGTAATTCTGCAAATCCCATAATAGTTATATTGTTATTGTTTTTCTTCTAAAATAATATTAATTTTCTTTTCACGCTGATAACTCTTTCTGCCATATTGTTCTATCATTTCACCAAGTTTATTCCAAAGAGAATTGAACTCTACCCATTGACTATCTGTTGTTGCGTTCTTTTGCTTTTCATTGACAATGACTTGTAGCTTTTCTATATCTTCAAATGTTATCATATCTGTGGTGTTTTCGGTTCTGGTATAATTACGCATAACGTTCCGCGCCTTTAGCGATTGGCGATACCGAGGCAAAACACCCAAAACCCGAAGCGAGATTTATTTCAAAAGTAGTAAATATTTTTATCGAAGTGAGTGTAAAAGCCTAGTGCTAAGGCGCTGTTGATCTAAACCTTCGTTAGCCTTTACGTACATTTCCTATTTTTAGCAAACAAACTAAAAATTAGGATTATGACAAAAAAAAGTCAGCGACAGAATTACGAGTAGATAAATTACTCCATCGAGCAGTTACAGAAATTCCAGATTTTGAAGCGTTAATACATCGCTTTGAGCGTTCAATTTCAGTATTGGGTCGAAGTAAAAAAACGTATGAGTGTTATTCGAGACACATTGCGGCAATGGCCATACACTTTGGTAAAGTTCCAACGTTACTCGACCAAGAACAAGTACACGAATACTTGTATTTGTTACAACAACGAAGTAAAACACCCTCTCAAACGTATTTCAAACATACGGTGTATGGTTTGCGTTTTTTACTAAAATCGGAAGGTTTACCTTATTCTTTTTTACATCTTCCAGAAATAAAGGAAGCTAAAACACTTCCAGTAGTATTAAGCAAAGAAGAAGTCTGGAAAATGCTTACAAACTGCTCTTTACTAAAACATAAAATCCTAATTGGCTTATTGTATGGCTGTGGATTACGCTGTTTGGAAGTACGAAGTTTACGTTTAGGAGATTTAGATTTTGATCGATTACAACTTAAAGTTGTTCAGGGTAAAGGTAAAAAAGATAGATATGTACCTCTTTCTTCGCATCTTGTTCGAGGATTAAAAGCCTATATTGAAGTAGAAAAACCAACAGAATATTTATTTGGAGGTACTTTCAATGGACAACAAGTTGGAGGAGTCTTCGATAGTCGTTATTCTCAAAAAGGAGTACAATGGGCAGTAAAAGAAGCTGCAAAACGTGCTGGTATTGTTAAATCCGTATGTGTGCATACACTCCGACATACGTACGCTACCCATTTGATTGAAGATGGATTAGATATCCTTTCTGTCAAAGAACTCTTGGGTCACGAAAACATAGAAACGACAATGATTTACTTACATGTCGCTCAAAATGAACGTAGGAAGTTGTTTAGTCCATTGGATACCTTGTTTGAGGCGTGCAAACCGAGGTAGCAAATTTAGAACGAAGTCGAAATGAAATAGCCTGCATTGAGCGAAGTAGAAATGAGGTTGCGCATATTCTTGATTATCTAGGTGATGAAGTTGAACAACTCCAACTAAATACCTGGCAATTACGAACCCTATCAGCTATCCGAAGGTGTCGTACTTCCGCTTTAGGTGGACACATTGATGCGTGTGATCGTTGTGGAGTAGTGCAAATTAGTTACAACTCCTGTAGAAATCGTCATTGTCCAAAATGCCAAGGACATAAACGAGAAGCTTGGATACTGAAACGTAGTGAAGAGTTGTTGCCTGTTCCTTATTTTCATGTGGTGTTCACACTTCCAAGTGAACTGAATGGACTTGCTATGTATCAACCACAAGTGGTGTATGACAGCTTGTTTTCCAGTGCTTGGGATACACTACAATCTTTTGCAAAACAGCAGGGTGTAACGATGGGAATGATTTCCATCCTTCATACCTGGGGACAAACTTTGAGTTTACATCCTCATATTCATTGTATTGTTCCAGGCGGTGGCGTGACTAAAAATGGTGTTTGGAAGAACGTCAGAAAAGACGGTAAGTTTTTATTTCCGGTAAAAGCAATGAGTAAGGTTTTTAGAGCGAAATACATGAAAGAATTACGCTCTAAACTAGAAATAGACAAATCGTTGGGTGAACAATTATTCTCCAAATCATGGGTGGTATATGCCAAGAAACCTTTTGGAAATGTGCATTCAGTCACAGAATATTTAGGACGCTACACGCATAAAATAGCAATCAGTAATAGTCGCTTACTATCCATTGACAAAGAGAATGTTACCTTCTCCTATAAAGATTACAAAGCAGCGGGTAAAAAACGAACAATGACCTTGAGTAATCGTGAATTTATTCGTCGATTTTCGCTCCATATTTTACCACGTCGTTTTGTGAAAATCCGCCACATGGGATTTTTAAGTAGCACTTGGAAACGAAAGAAATTAAAGGAGTTACAAAAGAAACTATTGGTAGAAATCCGCCCAAAGGAAAAGCAAACACTTCACCGGAAATGTCCCTGTTGTAAGAAAGGAATATTAATCACCATCGAAGTTTTTGCAAAACGAGGACCACCAAGTGCTTTGGTTTTCGGCGGGGCCAATAATGCGTTTTCCTGTAAACAGTAGTTTTATGGGTAGGGGACCCTTTGTAGCTATTTATCACAAAAAGACTTGTTTTTTAAAGGTTACAAGCAAACAAAAAGCCAAGTCGTTCAAACTTGGCTCTAATAATCAAAAATCAATTTTCGAAAAGTCCATAGAATAGGTTTCGTTCAACAGCCCTTTCATCGCTTGTCTTTCAGACACGACGAAAGGTTAGTTGTTATCGGTTGTTCTTCTTTCCGTCATCTGGTCAATTTGATTAACATTTCGTCAATTTTTGCTCTTAAAATTATTGATGGTTCGTCACCTTTGTCTTTTAGTTTGAGCATTTCACAAATGTCCATCGCTGTCAAAATCACAATTAATTTTCCTGCTTCCTTCAATGCACCCTTTGCTGCTTTAATTGCATTGTTGTCTGCTCCATTTCTTGCTATAATAAAACTGACTGAACGCAAAGCGGTCAAGAATAAATATTTTTCCGTTGTATAAATTTGTCCTTGTTTGATTTCGTCCGTGTAGTTTTTAAATTCAAATAAAACATATCTTGTATGGAAGTCGTGAGCCAACTCTGTCCAAAATGTATTTTGGTGTGAAGAAATTATACGGCATAGTAGGTCGAACCGATGCAAACCATCATCAGTCGTTGGTTGCAATTCCCATAAAGTCAAATCTGTATTATTGTCAAATAGATATCTTAAAATTTCCGTGCATTTGTTTTCAAAATTTGTTGCATCTTGTCGACCTGGATTTAAAGCATTTAGTTCTTTGCATAATATCTCACCTTTGTCGTCTGTTTTCTTTTGTTTTACGTTAGTTGACGCATTTATGAGAGATGGGATAATTGTCGATTTGTAATTTGTGTCAACAATAATTAGGTCGTCTAATTGGCCGTTAAAAGCTCTTATTAAAATACTTTCAAGGTCATAGTAAATTGTAGAAAAGTCAAATGCAAGTGCAAAAAGTGTCTTTGCATCCCAAATTATTACGCCACTTTCTTTGAATATTTCTTCTTTTAAACTTGGTGTTACGTAGCTCGAAACTACTAAAATTAGTTTAGCGTTTTCATTGTCTTTTTGAGAAAGCAATCTGCGATAAGCTTGTCTTAGTAAGTCGAGTTTTGGAAGTTTACTCTTATAGAACTTTACTTCAACATAGGCAAATGTATTGTCAATGGTTGCCAAAAAGTCGTAACCCTTTTCCTTTAAAGGAATTTCTGTTTTAAAACCGTTGCTTTCAAAAATTGTCTGAACTAATTTTTCAAAATCTTTGTAAAGCGAAAAATCATCAAAGTCCATTATTTTATCCATTGTATTTATTGTTAGAGTTTTTTGCAGATAACCGATAATGAGTAGTTATAGATTATTGTTGTATTTCTTTGTAATTGCCTAATCATTTATTTTGTTGATGTGTAATGAATTTGGTCTAATAAGTTTATTGTTCCACAATCACACCTTACATATGTAGTATTGCTAATACTCTCATAATTAACAAATGATTTACACGAAGTGCAAAACATTATTTGTTCAATTTCAACCCACTTTTTAAAAATTGCGTCTATTTCTTCAGTTGTAAACTGTGTTGCTTCGTTCTTCCAATGGACACAGTAGTTCCTAAAAATTGTTCCTGTCTCAAACTCGTTAAGGAGGTCAAAAAGTTTATGCTGTGTGTTTGCACGTTTGAGTTTATCTCTAAATCTTTTTGCAAGTGGATTGTAGTAATCTGAAAGTGTATATACATTTTCAACTCTATATGGAATTGGTGTTTCCATTTTCTCACAAAGAATTCCAAAAATCCATTCTAAATACTTTCCTAATGTTTGTCCAGCCGTAATAGGATTGTCATCATCAATGTATGATTGAATTTCCTCCAAATAATTTTTTGACGGTTTGCATTTGGGTCCAGTTGAATAATCCCACGCTGTAAACTTATAACGTTGCCACTCAGGAAAATTTCTTTGCACAGTGTCAAAGAAAATTTGGTCGTGTGTAATCATCAAAACTTGAAAGTCGCTAAACTTCGAAGCAATCAACTTTGCGACTCTAGGTCTTTTAAAACTATCAAAACTATTTACAACATCGTCTAAAATAAAAAACTTAAAATCTTTGTTGAAATGTTTAACAGAAGCGAGAAAAATTGCAAGTCCAAAACTGTTCACTTGACTTTCACTAAGAAACTTAAATGCAGGTGTGATTCTCTCTGAAACAAATTCAATTTCCAATTCTACTGCCTTGTCCTTTCCGGTAAGCAGTTTTAAAGCGGGATTTTTTATATCAGGATTGCTATTTTCTAATACATTGAAATAATCAACCACGTCAGATGAAATTATCGTGAAAGTATTTTGAATTTCTGTTTGAATATAGGTAGTAAGATTATTAAAGAATGCTTGAAGATTGTCGGTGATGTTTTTTAGATAAGCAACTTTTTCTTTGTTTATTGAGTGACTCTTGAAATTGTCAATTATGTTAGAAATATTAGTATAATCCTGTGCTAGGGTTTTTGTTGTTTCGTCCTTTGACAACACTGAAATTTTTTCAGTAACAAATTGTTTACTTGTTACTTCATTAGAAATAATGCTGTTAATTTTTTCAAGGGCTGTTTCGTTGCTTATTGAAAGCGTTGGCAAATCCTTAAGTTGTTTTTTCAGCGTTGTAATTAGAGTTGGGATGGCAGAGTTAATAGTGATTAAATCATCAAAGAACGTTTTAAAAGCAGTTAAAACAACTGTACTACTCTCTGCTTCAATTGCAGCTATTTTTCTTGATGTTCCTTCAAATTGTTTTTCAAGCAACGATTTTTTTGTGTCAAATTCTGTTTTCTTTTTTGTGAGTGCTGATAGTGAATTATGTTTGGCTGTGATATGCTTCAACAAATCACCATCAAAAGTTTCATCGCAAACTGGACATTTGGATTCGTCATCAAGTTTTGGAATTATTTCAATGCTTAATTCATATAGTGATGAGAGAATAAGTTGTTTGATGCTTTCTTCGTTTTGTTTTAAATCTGTAAATAGGCGTTCAAGTTCAATGCAATTTGCCTTTGCTGTTGGTATAGGGTAAAAAGTATTTTGTCGCAGTTGAAACGCTTTCCATTCGGTAAGTTCTTTTGTGATAGGGTTCTTCTGAACGATTTTTTGTAAAGCAGCTTTTACAGTTTCAGCTTCTTTGAAAGTGGTAATAGTCGCTAATTTATTCTTTGATGCAATTTTATTGATGAATGCAACAACTGTTGCTTCGTCAACCTTTGTCAAACCTGTTATAGCATTAATTGTTTTACTGCTAGCATCAAAGGCTGTTTGAAGATTTTGCAAGGCATTTGTCTGCTTGTTGATTGCTGTTTGCATCGTGTCTTGCAACAATGAAAACTTTTCAAGTCCAAAAAATTTCGCAATATATTTATACCTTTCTGCTGGTCGTTTATTACATACAAATTCATTCAAATCTATGTATCGTAAAAAATTCGGATAGTTGCTAAGCGTTTTGAATTCATCAAATTCTCCTGTTCTTGTTGGTACAGATATTTTCTTTGGGTTAAATTGTGCAGTTACTGTGCCTATCGAGGAATGTTGGAACTCAGCCGTTATGTAGCTATTGTTTCCTCCTGATGCTTTGTGAGGTAAGTCTGCTAAAGAGATACCCTCACGTTCAAGATTTCCAATCGAAGTACTAAGTAACCACTCCCAAGCATCAACAATAGAACTTTTACCCGTTCCATTTCTACCATAAATTAAAGCGGAAGTTGTCTTGTTGCCTTTTAAGAAGTCAATGGAAACAGGTAACCTAAGTCCTCTGAAATTTTCTATAGTTAACTTCTTAATTTTCAGCATCATATATGAAAGTTTTTTTTACTTCTTCTTCTTTTATTTGCAGACCTGCCTCAACAGCTTTTTCGAACTTTGAAGCATTAAAACCTGTGTCAGAAATAAATCCTTCCAGTTTTGTTACAAAGTCATTTAGTTCTGGTTTTTCAGTCTTTAGTCCAGCGATCCAGTCTTTAAGTTCTGCCATATTTAATGTTTAATTAGGTCTATTTCTTTTGTGCCGATTGTCGTCAGAGAATAACCGATAACTAGTATATACCCGAGTAAAAACTTCGGTAAATAATCCATAACGTAGAGATTACCGAACTTTTTTAGTTTTTATACCGAATTTAATAATTAGTTTAATTTTTTCAAATTTAAGTAAAAATGATAGTTTTTATTGCTATTTGTTAGCCATCCCTCCAAACCCTCAATAAACTCTTCAAACCTTACTTTATCATTGAAAATCTCCCCCATCACAAACCTACGTACAATTTCATTTTCCATTTAGCGTAATTCTACCTGAATTTGCATCAAAAACAGTTTTTTTTAAAAAAAAGTTCGATTTTTTCATAAAACACCTCATATTTCACAAACATCTAACTTTAAACTACTTAACATTTTTAAGCAAAAATAAAATTATCTTTAAAGATAATTTTTATAACAATAATGTAATATTATACAAAAAACAGATAAAATTTAAAAAGTTATGTATATCTTTGTTGCATGAAAGATCAAAAAGAGAATATAATTCAAGCAATAAACATCTTTGAAGCATTAAACACTAATCCTTTAAAGTATATGTATGAAACAACTTTTAAAAGGAGTGAATTAAAATTAGACGCTAGAAATGCAAATCATTGGTATGAAAAAGGATTATTTCCGAGGAAATATGATAATGGCTCTTGGTTTATTTTCAATTTACCGGAAGCATTTTGGATTAAAATCATGATGCGACTAAGGGAGTTCAATATATCGCTGGATACACTGAAGAATATAAAGGAGAATTTGTTTAACGAAGCGAAAAATATTTACTCGGAAGAACAAAAAGAGGACATCCTAAGTAAAATCAAAGATTTAGGGATAATCGACGAGAACAACATAAGTGAAATATCAGAGGATAAAGCAATCTGGGATAAAATCTTTAAAATCAAATTGACAGACTTTGAACAAATGATTCAATCGATGCTTTTAGAGAGAAAGAATTTTTTCTTGTTATTAAATCTGGAGGGAAAAACACTGATTGGAAATTATGAAGAATGGGATAGTATCAAAAATGAAGAATATCTAGAAAGATATAAAACGATTGTATCTAAGTCGCATGTGCATTTATCGATGAACGAAATTCTAAGTGACCTGGTTAGCACATTAGGTTATTCAATCTGCACCGAAAAAATACCAATTTTCACTAAACCAGAAATGGAAACGTTAGAATTGCTCGAAAAAATAACTGATTTCACGTTAGACTTTAGAAAAAAAGCGCCCCATCAATACGAAACCATCCGTGTAGATGAAAATAATATAAACGAAATAAAAACCATGATTTATGAATTAATACTTGAGAAGAATTACCAGAATATCGTTATACATCCGCTATTTGGAAAGTTTCACCACTTAGAGGTTAACGCGTGATATGAACCACTGAAGGTACAAACCATCGGTTCATTGATAAATTACCTAAACGAGGAAATTTATATAGTATAAAAAAAATGAAATTAAATTTAAAGAACAGAAAAACAGACGAAAAATTTGAACCCAACTCGCCCATCGCACATGGAGAGGTTTTCAACGATATTTCTCTTACGAAAGAGAACCGATTACATCCTGATAAAATTACACTTACCCAAATAGCTGAATTTTTAAATTTTAAAAGTTTACGTACAGTCATCCGTTGGTGTAAAAGAAAAGGAATAGACATCCTTCATTTTGGGAAGGAAAAATATGTAAATCTTATCGATTTCCATTTTGTTATTGACCATCCATTTATTGAAGCATTAAAATTGAAACACCCGAAGGACTGGGCTTTGATTTATGGTGCTTACAAAAAAATGGACTACGAAACCATCGCTAAATTTTCAGCACCAAATTCAACGGTAAATGTTCCAACATTTAAAGTTAATAGTAAAGCTGCATCCAGTTTTCTCACCAAAATAAAACTGCGCGGTCATGAATAACCAAAACTACAAACCACTTAAAAAATGCAATGTAAAGGGGATATATATTCAATGTACAAAATGCAAAAAAACGATTACAAATTCTTGTGGATTAACTGGAAAAAAAATTGGATCGTGTAAACACCTGGATAAAAACAAATATAAACTTAGGGTTTGTATCCCCGGTAACAATAATACCGTATGCACAAAGTTTTTTGATACTAGAGACCCAAACGAACTTGTAATCCAAGCGTATCAATACCGTTTAGAACTTGAAAAATGTGATTATCAACCTACAAATAAAAAGATTGAAACTTCAATACCTAGAACGGTAGTGGAGACAATGGCTTCCTATATCGCTTATTTAAATAATGATACCCCACATCAACAGGAACATAAAACACGTTCGATCGGACACATCAAAGAAGTGGAAAGGTATTTCTTGTACTTTGTGGAATATTTAAAATCCATTAAAATAAATGCCGACCTCCTCCCTATTTTAAAACTTGACCGTGACGTAGTAGGTCAATTAAAATCCTATTTACTAGAAACAAAAAAATACGCTCCCAAGACCTATAATAAATACATTGGTTTAATGCGCGTATTTATGGAGCATTCGATAAGAGAATTTGATTTACAAATGAAAAATCCTTTCTTAGGTTTTAAAAGATTACATGGTAAAACAACAATAAATACCATAAATAAAGAAGAATTTAAAAAACTCCTAGAAATTATCACTCCTGAGAATGGAATTAGCACTTACGAAAATCGATCAAATCAAAAAACCTATTCAAAAAGTTTTTACAAACCCTGGTTAAAAGATGCTATTTTACTTGCCATATATTCAGGAAGAAGGCGTGAGGAAATTGTATTTATGAAATTTAATGATATCCTTGAAAACGATAAAGGGGAACCAAGAAAAATCATTGTACAAGATTACAAAGTCAATAAAAGCAAAGGTATTTCAGAAATGGAAGAGCTAAAAATGATTCACATACCAGTGATTTCACAACTTAAAATGCTTTTACTTGAGCTAGGTTATGAGGAGAATAGAGGAAAAAACGAATATATTCTTGCACCATATGAGACCATGCAACGGAATACGATGAAGAACTTTATCAGTAAAGCCTTCACGCATTATTACAAGCAACTTAACACAGGAAAAGAATTGAGATTTTACGATTTAAGAAAAACGTATATCTCTCACCTATTCGCAAAATACGGTGATAAAGCGAGAATAATTACCAAACATTCTGGCGACGAAGTAATGCATAATCACTACATCGACGAAAAAGTAATCTCAGATGTGGTGATGGATTTTGAGTTATTTGGACTATAACCAATACCAGAATCTCTTTCCAATTTAAAAAATTGCAAAACAAACCAAATATAGTTTTGCTCGACATACTATCGGTCCATTACGAATAATCTATTCAAATGGGCTGATAGTACTTATTCAAGAATAATTAAATAACTATTAACTAATTAAAAAAAACATGAAAAAAGAAAATCAATTGTTAGAATCAACTAACCTTAAAAAAAATGACTTAGAGTTACCTATTGAAATGAAGTATTTAATGGAAGAATTAAGAGTATATAAATTAGTTACTAGAAATAGTTTAAATGAATTTATTGCAAGACACGTAATTTTGTCTCATGAAGACATCCACGAATTCATTGAAAAATATGATGAAACAGGAATAATTATATCTTTTGAATCCGACAATAAAAAATTTGAATTAAAACTAGAGGATTTGATCAATTTTATAGGGTTTTGTCCTTTTAAATACATTATTTTCAACTATAACTGGACGCAAAAACAATTTATAGATGAATTTTTCCCACATCATTTTACAAAATTTAAAAATTCACTAAAAGACCGTTTGATTACAGATGATTATTTAAATAAATTGAATGTAAAAGTAAAAGAAATTACTGATGCAATCGATGAAAACATTTTCACTGCAAGCAATACAGACTGTCCACTAGATAAAGTAGCTATTTTTGATTGCAAAGATTTAGACAAACTTTTTTCAGTTTATGGTCCAAGCATACTATCGGAAGAAGATTATTTATTTATTCTAAACCATTTATTAAAAAAATCTGAGTATAACCATTTTAAAAACGATACAGATCAAGCGTATACAGACAAAATGTTTGACAAAATAGATCTTGCTAACGAAATAATAAGTATTGGTTATGGTGTTAAAAATGGCTACATTTCTCCAAAAGCCATCATTGGTAAAATTAATTACGATTCAAACCCCTTTTACGAAGTCAGACATTTTAAGCTTTTAGAAGATTACATTAATGAATCAACTTTTGAAACCGTTCTTCAAAAATGGAACTTTGACAAGTGGAAAGATATCCTCCCTGTTACTAACGAAACCGTATAGTTATTTTGAAAATCCAATAACACCAAACCCCACTCGAAGAAATTTAAGTGGGGTTTGGTGTTAATAGGTAGATTGTAAAAAAGTTCCCGTCCGAAATTCGTTCGTCAACTTTCATCTGAATAAGATTATGAGAGATTGAAACTTCTTGTGCGTTTGGGTGTCCTTCTATATATTTTCTTTGAAGTTTTTTATTTTTTCTTATTTAAAAGTCTTTCTAAGCCATCCCATTCATTTGAAATAATCTTATTTAAATTAGGCATAGAAATCCCAATTTCTGCTACGAGGAAATTCATTCTACCATAATTACAAGGAGCGCAAGTAATTAGCATATTTTCTAAGTTAGTTTCGCCGCCTCTTGCGTGTGGAATGATATGGTCATATTGCACCCACATTGCTTGAAAAGCAGAATGTTGCTCTGAATTTGTTTTACCCCACTTCAATGCATTTGGGTAATATTTATGTAAATAAACACGTATTTCTTTTCGTATTACCGGAATTCCACAAAAACTACAATTAAAACCATCTCTTTTTAATAATGCAGCTTCACCAGTTTTATTTGGCATCCTTAAAGGTGCTCGCAACTCTTTTGGAAAAGTTTCAGGTTCACCTAATTTCTTTTTTAAATCCGTATAAATACCTCCTGCACCCCAAATTGATTCTGTCCACGCACGTATTTCAAACATATCTGCCTTTAGTATTAACTTTTCTGCTTGCATGAAGTCTCCTATCAAATGTGAGTTTACTGCATCATCTAAAAGTTTTGCCGCTTCAAATATTTCTGGAATAGGTTCTTTTAAACATTTTTTTAGTTCATTCATTTTTTTATGCGTTTTGATTCTTCCAGTTGTGAATTTAAATTTTATCGACGTACCCAAGTTAGAATTTATTTTTTTAAAAACGTTTTACGCTTTGTGAACAAATAGAAACTTTGATTGAAGTGTAGAACTTAAAATACATAATAACCTTCACTTTCGGTTAGTTGTAGTTGCTTAATAACGCTTGTTTTTACTGAATCCCTATACAATATGCATTCAAACCTATTCATTTAAAATGTGGTAAAATTGAAGATAGTTTTATTCGTAGTGGTGGTACTACTCTTAAAGCTTGTTGGTGCTTTAATGTTAAATAGTAAAACGCCAACATAGGAAGAATTACACACTTCAAAATTATTAAACGAAGTTGAAGTAATAACTTTATTCGAATATAATAAAATATTAGAGTTGCTTAAAAAAGCTGTTCCAAGTAACATTCCTGAAATTATTAAATGGTTGATTGACGAAAAAATGATTGCACCATTGATTCCATCGAGTACCCCATACAAACAGCAGGTGTAAATACTCTCTGCCATATCCTGATTTTTGATAATCAATTGAAAAATATGTTCCTGGTATCAAAGGATCAGGTGCTAAAAACTCATACATTGAAAAGGTTTCACGGCTTCATCTTTCGTTAGAAGATATACCACCCAATTCGCTTGTTTATATTTGGAATTATAGGAATATGTATATCCTCGATGTCTAATAATGATATCATCAGCTTCATATTTCGGTATTTCTAATTGTGCAAATAAACCATTGCTAATAAGCAATAAAATCAAAAATGTAATCGTTCTCATAAGCGTTTTTAAATTAAAAATATATTTCAATTCCTTACCATTAAAGTTTTAATAGCACTTGATATAATTTCATTTAATTTGCTTAGTTTGATTTTAAAAATTGGTGGTCAGACTAGTTGTCAAACAGTTGGTCAGATTGAGAATTTGATTCCGAGATTATCTGGACTTCAAATTGAAATTTTAAAACTGATAGAATCAGATTTAAAGATCAGTAGAAAGCAAATTTCCGACAGACTAGAAATAAAAAAGTTACAATTTATATATTAATTGTTTCGAGAAATTCATCAGATTAGAAACACTTTTTAAAAAAGAGTTATATATTTGCGCTAACAGTACCCGTTATGCATACCGTAAGATCTGCATTCGGGTCATTTTTTTTTATACCTATGCCAAATAAACCTGCGTATTCTTTAAGTGAACAAATAACATTACTAAAATCAAGAGGTATGTTATTCAAAAACGAAATAGATGCAGTAAGTTATTTAAAGAATATTAGTTATTACCGCTTAAAAGGGTATTGGTGGGATTTACAAGTTGATAAAATTAACCATCAATTCGAAAACAATGTTTATTTCGAAGATGTTATCGAAAGGTACAATTTTGATAAAGAATTAAGAATAATTTTGTTCAATGCTATCGAATTAATTGAGATTTCATTGAGAACTAAAATGATATATCATTTATCTCTTGCTTATGGTGGTTTATGGTACAAAAATGAAAAACTATTTGAAAAAGTTCCTCTGAAATTAAAAGATGGTACGCAAACTTCTGTCTACGATTACACCATTTCGGAACTGCGAAAAGAATTCAATAGAAGTCAAGAAATATTTGTACAAGACCATAAAAAAAGATACCCAAATCAAGATGCTGATGCCTGGAAATTGTTAGAAGTAGCATCATTAGGTACTTTGTCAAAATTATTCAAAAATTTAAAACACCAATTACCTGAAAAATCAACTATTTCAAAAGAAATGGGTTTAAATCTTCACTCTGAGTTATCTTCTTGGTTAGAGGCAATCACGTATGTTCGAAACATCATTGCTCATCATTCAAGACTTTGGAGTAAAAATATGGTTAAAACTCCTATTTTCAATATAAAAAATCCAATAGGTATCTGGTTTCAAAATCCGATTACTCCGGTTCAATTAAAAAAACCGTTCATAATTATTTCATGCCTAGTTTATCAATGTAAAATAATTGATAAGAAAAATCGAATCCAAAAAGATATTTTAGATTTATTTGATAGATATCCATCAATTTCAATTTATAAACTAGGATTTTTGAATTACTGGGATAAAGAACCTATTTGGAAGAAAAATGGTAAAACAACCTAAATTTCTTTACTCTTAATTATTTAAAGTTAGAAAAGATAATATAGCCTTCCTCCTTTTCGTCCTTTTACAAAGAAAAACTTATCTGCAAGGGTATATAAAACATTCCCAACGTCGTGCCCTTGCATATACCATTATTTTAACAAGGCAAAATCAAGGCGATTTTTAACCCAAAAATTCGCTAAAAAAAATCAACTTTTTGGAAAAAACTGTACTCCAAACTGTACTCCAAATTAAATTTTGCAAAAACGAAATGGATTTAAAACAAAAAACCCCTTGAAAATCAAGAGGTTTCTTCGTAGCGGGTACGAGAGCTGAACTCGTGACCTCAGGGTTATGAATCCTATGTTTAAAACTTAAATCATTGATTATCAATGGTAAAATTTCGTAAAAATGACGAAATTCAGAAAAAAACGTGAAAAAACAGTGAAAAAACTGGACTACACTTTTTTTGAGTAAAGTTTATAAAATCCCACATAAAATAGAATGCATGAAAACTAAAAAATGGAGATTAACATACGCACTGATTTTTTGCTATGCTAAGATAAAAAAAATAAGGAAAAGTGAAACAAAAAGATGTTAGGTTACATCTCAAAAAGTTAAATAAAATAAGTATAAATTAAAAATTAAAATGTATGCAATTTAATGAACAATACATAAGGAAAAAGCCTCCACAATCGATTTATAAATTAAATCCTGACTCGGATAGATATCGTATCTGTAAATATTGTGATACTGAGTTTATGACTTCTCATCGTAGCAGAATTTTCTGCGACGATAAATGTAGTGACGAATATCATAACGCTCATAAGCGCTATGAAAGAGATATGAAAAAGTTAAATGACGAAATAGAGAAACAACAGAAATTAGAAGTCTCAGAAGAATTAATTGAAGAAACGATTGAAACAATAGTTGAGGAATCGATAAACGAAACCGATGAAGCCATATTAAAATCGAATATTTCAATTTTAGAGAGTTTAAATGTTGCTGTAAATGGAACGGGGTATACTGTTGAAGCACTAGATTCCTATGGATATAAGATGTCTCATTTCTCAGGTAGAGGACAATTATTTAATATCGACAGTAACAAAAACTGTCATTTTTTACAAGTAGGAAACTTTCGTTTATGCCGAGTAGAATACTCAAAAATTTTAATAACCAATTTAATACACACATTATGATGAATTACAAAACAATTGATGAGCTCTTTGGAGCTCCATTGAATCAGGTGATTAGACCTCACATACCTTATAAATTTAAGGTGATACATGCAATAGTAGGAATTGGCATTGTTTATTTAGCCATAAAAGGTTTACAAAAATTAAATGAAGACCTTTTCAAGGGTAATAAAAACAAATTTCTTATTCCATTAAAAGCTAAAGATGATAAGAGGGATTAACACAAAAGCCACTAGGAACTTTCTTAGTGGCTTTTAGTTTGACTATAATAATAGTTAGAGTATTCTATTTTTATTCCCTTACTTCAAAAAATCTTGTTTTTTATATTTCTGTTTAGGATGGTTTATTATTGATGGGAATAGACGTTCTAATAAATTATCTTCAATCATCGAAGGAATAATCCTATTTTTAAGATATTTCACATCTTTATTAATATTTTTCGCAATTTCTTCAGCTGATCGATATTCATCCTCACAATATCGTAAGATTAATTGATGTAATTCTTCTTTTGTAAACCGCTTCTGACTTTGCTCATTTTTCAAAGTGTCCACATTAGGTGCATCAGAGGTGTCCACATTAGGTATATTTGAGGTGTCCACATTAGGTGCATCAGAGGTGTCCACATTAGGTGTATCAGAGGTGTCCACATTAGGTGCATCAGAGGTGTCCACATTAGTAGATGTACTTGTAGTGTCTACATTGGGTTTGGTAGAGGTGTCCACATTAGATATGCTAGAGGTGTCCACATTACTAGACAAGTTATATTCCGTATTCAAATGATATGTAGTCCATCTTCCTTTGTTCTCAGATGCTAAAAAACCTTGCTTACATAATTCTTGAAGAATTCTTGTAATTTCTGTTTTATGTTGGTCAATCATAAATTGAAGACGATAGTTAGATGTTTCCCCTTCGATTTGACAACTAGAGAGTATAATTAACTCTTCTTTACCTAATAAATCAATCGCATCACCAAAGTACTCTCTTAACTTTTGTAATGTTTCATCGGGTATTATACTAGTCATTGGTAATTCAAGGGTCAATCTATCTGGTTGTGAATCGACTTTTAAAAAAGGTTTTCTCCAATGGGCAAAATCCCAGCCTGACATAATTTTATTGACCCCACTCCCCGCTTTTTCAGCACTACCAATCATCAAAAACATTTTCTGTAAACTTGGGTTACGACATTCACTTATTCCGCCATGATAATATTGATTAATTGAAACCAATAATGTTCCAGGATTAGAAAATGAAAACATTTCAGGGCGTTGTTCTATGATTGTATTTCCATTCGCTGAATAATCTGCGTGAATTAAAGCATTTACAAATGCTTCACGTAAAGCAGTATGAGCAGGGGTTTCTTCTTGCCTTACTCCATCTTTTAATTGAAATGGTTTTGGAATACTTGACGAAAGTCTAGGCCATACTTTTAAATAAAACTGAAATAAATTACATTCCCAAGTACCATCAGGGATAATTCTATCAGTCCAACGAATTGTAGTATCTTGGGTTAATATTTCTCTGAAATCAGGAAAGTAATTAGGTGTACATTCTTGATCCAAAATACTACTTTCTTTGCCAAACATTAAAACTCCTGCTAAGGTTAACCCCTCTTTTTTAGTTATCCTATCCTTACGGTAACCGCCAAGTCTTTCAAGAAATTCTTGGGTATCAAGAGTAAGCCAAGGGTGGTTAGGTTTAATAGATGCAAAGAGTTGACGATATTTTTTTAGTGTTGATTCGTCAATATCATCGAGTGAAAAACCTTCTAAAATACGTCCGTCGTGATTAAGACTTGTATCAGCATCAGCCAACATACGTCTTACTTCTTCATCAGTACAATGATAATCTCCTTCGTGATTACGTTTGAAAGTATTTCCGAATGGATTTTTAGTTAAATAAATAGGTTTATCTATTCGTTTGGCAGAAGGTATATGGAATGCTAAAAGTGAAATATCTTTTAATTTAATCACTCTAACATCTTCGTTCGTTAAAATATTTCTATTTGTTTTTTGAGGGTTATTAACATTATCCCAAAAGTACTTTTGCATCTGCTGAATTACTTCATCCGACAATCCCTCTAAATGAATAATTCCCTTTTTTTCAGTAGCTCCTAAAATAACAAATCCGCCATTTGAATTTGCAAATGCGGAGTATGTATTCCAAAAATCTTTAGGAAAACCTCCTTGTGCAGATTTATATTCTAGTTCAGAAAACTCATCATTTGGAAAGTAAGTAACCAAGTAATCATAAATTGGCCATTCAATTTCATTAAATAAACTTAACTGTGAATTTTCCATTAGTTTTTTAATTTTCTAAACATTTAGTAAATCTATTAATTCTCAACAATAAATTAATGCTTTACGCATGATTATTCGTATCCATTCAGGAGCCAATTTGATATCGTGTTCCAAACGATATGTTTCTTCTTGTTTTAACTTATCTAAAATGATAACAATCTCTTCATCCGTCACCTTCCCTTTACCAATTTCTTTTAGGGCTTGAATTACCAAACTGCTGATTTTTCCGATAGCAGCTAAATTTTTTGGAGCAGTTTTTTTGAATACAATTTTTCTTCTTCCTAAATCTATTTTTCGTGCAGCGCCGTCACTTAAATAAACTACATTCATCGGTACTTGATTGGATAATCCTAGAGCGTTTAAGGCTAAGGTACCAGTTGGTATTATTCGTGCTTTGTCTCTTTTTGCAATCGCAATTGCAATTTTTTCAGTTGTAGGCTTTAATTCGCCAAGGATTGGATCTATTTTTAAGCGAGCATAAATACCACGAGCGACTCTACTTATCTCCCCTTTTTCAACTAACCTTTCTAATGCTTTGGAGACTGCTTTTGAAGTACCAAACACTAAAAAATTATTTACAAAAAATAGCGAGCCTCTCTCGGCTTTTTTAATTTTTACAATAACCTTATCATCAACACTCTGCATACTTTTTAAACGATGTTTTTGTCGCAAATATAGTATGTTTTTGCGACAAAATATTCCAACACATCTATTTAAACGCACTACTCTTTAACAAAAGGAAATTAATCAAATGGTAATTGATATTTCAACTAAAGAATTTAATATCAGACTTTAAATCTGTTTGTCATTCGAAAAATGTTTTAATTATAAAACTATTGAAATGAATAGTTCTAAATTACAACTTTAAGAAATTATAATTATTCAACTAATTGTTAATCGTTTAGGACTCATTAGAAATTTCATTTATAATTTCTGTGGCATCGACGTTTAATGATTTTATTACAGCTATAAATATATTAAGAGATAAATTCATATCACCCTTTTCTAATCGTTGAATTGTTCGAATGTCAATTTCTGCCAAATCTGATAAAGTAGACTGGGTTAAATTTTGAGCTTGTCTAATTTCCTTGATTTTCGCACCCAATTTAATCAACCTTAATCTATACATTTCTTTCATAGATTAAAAAATTGTTAAAGTGATTTCAAAAGATTTACGACTGAACAGCCGTAAAATTGGTTTTTTTCATTTATTTTTACACGGCGCTTAAGCCGTAGTAATATATAATTTAAAAAAAATTAATTATGAAAAAAACCATTTTATTAATCTCTGCATTAGTTTGTTTATTAAATTCTTGTAATAAAGAAGATGCTTCACCTACAACAACAGAAAAGCCTATTACCTATTCTAACTTTAAAATAACTTCAGTAAAAATTAACAACATACCATTCACGGATGGAAATGGAAGTAGTTGGGATGTTTCAAGTGGACCAGATGTGTATTTCAGATTAACAGATAAAAACGATACTGAGTATACAAAAGGTACACAATATAACGATATACTTTCTACAAATCTTCCTTTTGGTTGGAACTTCACCAAAGCATTTGAAATAAATAATCTAAACACTACTTTTTTCGTGGAAATTTACGATCACGATGATTTAGATTCAGATGACTTGATTGGTATCGTTGGTTTTAACGCTAGTTATTTCACAAATGGATACCCAACTTCCATACCATTATCAAATTCAGGATGTGACATTGTCATTAATGGTACTTGGTATTAAACTATTGTAATTTAAACTACTATAATTTAAACCATTATGAAAAATAAGTTACACATACTTAGTTTAATATTCCTTTGTGTTTATACTAAAAATTACGCTCAAGAAATTATTAGTTCAATCAATGGAAATAAGTTTATTGAGGGGATAAAAATTGATAATAAACTTTCAATAAAAAACCCATCAAATAATGTTGATTCCTACATGTTTTATATTCAAGATTCAACAGGAAAAGTATTAGATAGTATAAGTGATAATACAAGTTCTGATGGATATTTCTGTGAGATTGATATGGGTAATCTTAAGAAAAATTATTCGATTTATGCACAATCCTTTAAGTCAGGTGTTGCAAACAATGACTATATTGAAAATTATTCTTTTACTATTATTTCCAAACCAAAGTGGTTGATAAAAGGTTCTGTTGAAAACATCAACATTTCAAATTCGACATTAACTTTTGAAGGAAAATATCCAATTTATAGATATGATTATACGATCGATAATTCGATTTTACTTCTTGGAAACAAACCCCTGAATTTAGTTGGAAATTTTTCATTCAATACAGAATTTGATTTAACTACTGGACAGGCAAAAATCACCGAAAATAGTACACAGATTACAATGAATGTACTAGATTATTCTGAGATAAATGAATCTTTAAAATATAATTCTACTTGCAATATTGATTCTGACCTTAACATCTCGGTAATAGTATCTGACGAAATAAAATCTAGAAGTGTAAATTTTAATTCTCCTGTATTTAGAATGGCTGTTTGTCCAGGAATTTCAGTAAAAATTGACGCAAGTATTGAACTTTTTGCAACGTTAAAAGGTCAGATTGTTGTAGGTCAAGTTAATAATGACTTTGGATTTATTGAGTCTAACAACAAAAAAACAAAAGTAATTGGTGTTTTGACTGGTATTGGAACCATTCGTGGAAGAGTTTCT